>CANQJL010000001.1 GCA_947624245.1 uncultured Acetatifactor sp.
TCGAGAAAGAAGAAAAGAAAACAGCTAAAAAGAAAAAACAGAAATAAGCATAAAAAGACCTTGCCGATATTCAGTTTTCTTGTTCTGAAAATCAGCAAGGTTTTTCTATGTCATTGATGTAATTATTCAGCGAATGATACTTGAAATGTTGCCAAATCGTTGCCAAGGCTTAAACAAATTTGCTTGCAATCCGCATAAATACTAGCTTTTTTAAGTCCGTTTCATCATTCAAACTCTATCGTTCCCGGCGGCTTGCTGGTCACGTCGTACACCACTCTGTTCACATGCGCCACCTCATTGATGATCCGGCTGGTGACGCGCTTCAGCACGTCCCAGGGAATCTCCGCCGCCTCGGCGGTCATGAAGTCCACCGTATTCACGGCGCGCAGCGCCACGGCGTAATCGTAGGTTCTCTCATCGCCCATGACGCCCACGGAGCGCATATTGGTCAGCGCTGCGAAATACTGATTGATCTCCCGATCCAGTCCCGCCTTCGCGATCTCCTCCCGGTAGATAGCGTCCGCGTCCTGCACGATCTTCACCTTTTCTGCCGTCACCTCGCCGATGATGCGGATACCCAGCCCCGGCCCCGGGAAAGGCTGCCGAAACACCAGATGCTCCGGAATGCCAAGCTCCAGACCGACCTTGCGCACCTCGTCCTTGAACAGATTCCGCAGAGGTTCTATGATCTCCTTAAAGTCCACGTAATCGGGAAGACCGCCCACATTGTGGTGGGACTTGATCACCGCCGACTCGCCGCCCAGACCGCTCTCCACCACGTCCGGGTAGATAGTGCCCTGCACCAGGAAGTCCACCGCTCCGATCTTTTTGGCCTCCTCCTCGAAGACACGAATGAACTCCTCCCCGATAATCTTGCGTTTCCGCTCCGGCTCGGACACTCCGGCAAGCCTGTCATAGAAACGCTGCTGGGCGTTCACCCGGATAAAATTCAATTTATAATTTCCCTTCGGCCCAAATACGGCCTCCACCTCATCGCCCTCGTTCTTGCGCAGCAGTCCGTGGTCCACGAACACGCAGGTGAGCTGCTCGCCCACCGCCTTGGACAGAAGCACCGCCGCCACGGAAGAATCCACTCCGCCGGACAAGGCGCAGAGCACTCTGCCGCTCCCCACCTTTTTTCGCAGCGCCGCCACGTTCTCCTCCACAAAGGAATCCATGCGCCAGTCTCCGCGGCAGCCGCAGATGCCCCTCACAAAATTGTACAGCATTTTGGAGCCTTCCACCGTATGGAGCACCTCGGGATGGAACTGGATCGCATAGAGGCCTTTCTCCGGACACTCCGCCGCCGCCACGGGGCAGTTTGCGGTCCGCGCCACCGCCCGGAATCCGGGCGCCATTTCCGCAATATAGTCAAAGTGGCTCATCCAGCAGACGGTATGCGGCGTCACGCCGGAAAACAGCGCGGACGAATTGTCCACGTCCACCTCGGTCTTTCCGTACTCCCGAACGTCCGCCCTTTCCACTCTGCCTCCCAGTACGTGGCTCATGAGCTGTGCGCCGTAGCACAGTCCCAGAACGGGAATGCCCATGGCAAAAAGCTCCGGCGAACAGGTGGCCGCTCCTTCCTCGTAACAGCTGCTGGGACCGCCGGTAAGAATAATCCCCTTGGGCTTCATGGCCCTAATCTTCTCCAGATCCGTCCTGTAAGAGTATATCTCACAGTACACGCTGCACTCTCTGACACGCCGTGCCACCAGTTGATTGTACTGTCCTCCAAAGTCGATAACGATTACCAGTTCTTTCTCCATATTTCCCTCTCGTTCCGCCGTACAGGTGACTTTATCTTGCAATTACCGCATTGCTGATTTCTATTATAGAATAGGGCGCAGGCTAAGTCAAAACAATTTTGTCGATCCTACTGGCGAAGTGGGCCGGTCTTTACAAAATCCGACAGCGGCCGAAAGCTGTAGCCCATCTCCTCCCATTTTGTCAGCAGTTCATCTAATATCTCCCCGTTGGTCCTGGAGGTATTATGCAGCAGCACAATAGCTCCGGGATGGATCCGTCCGGTAAGCTTTTGGAACGCCTCCTCATGGCTGGGCTGGCTGTCCTGATTCCAGTCCACATAAGCCAGGCTCCAGAAAAAGGTGGTGTAGCCCATGTCCTTTGCCATCTGCAGATTGGCGGCGCTGTACTTGCCCTGAGGCGGCCTGTAGTACATGGCAAGATCCTGCCCCGTGATATCCTTGAACCTGACGGCCACATCGTCCATTTCCTTTCGGAAGGAAGAGGGGTCGGATATCTGCGACATGTCGGGATGATGGTATGTATGGTTGCCCACCGTATGGCCTTCCTCCACCATGCGCTTTACCAGATCGGGCGCGGATTCCAGATAGTGGCCTACCACAAAAAAGGTGGCCGGGGCGTCGTGCTTTTTCAAAGCGTCCAGAATGGGCTGTGTATTGCCGTTCTCGAATCCGCAGTCAAAGGTGAGATAAATGACCTTATCCTCTCCCTTCGCCACAAAGTAGGCGTTGTATTCCTCCAGCGCCTCTGCCGTCACATTGCCCCGGGGCTTCTGACCTTCTTTTCCGAATCCCAGTCCCCAGTTCTCCGTTTCCCGAAGCGTTTCCGAGACGGCGTGACCGTCAGCCTGGCTGATCTGTGCATAAGTCCTTACCGCCGCCCTGCCCAGCAGGAACATAGCGCCGAGAAAGAAAAGAGCCGGAACTATCTGCCTTTTGTCAATGCTTCCGTTCCGGCTGAATTTTTTCAGAATGTCTTTTACAATGATGGTCTTCATGTCATACTACGCTTTCGCAGCTTTTGGTACCAGTATATGTTGCCTGCCGCCGTTTTATCCTACTGAAGTATGGCTTGGGGCTAATAATAGTATCCTCCCTTAAGAAGGTTCATCAGATAATCCGCGCCGCACGCAAGATGCTCTCCGAACAGGAGCCACTGTATCAAAAGCTGCCATACCGGCTGACTGCGGCGAAGGGTCTCCCGCACAAGAACCGCAGCACCGGTGACGAACAGAAAGAACAGGGCGTACATATAGCCCCATGCAAAGTTCATATGCCCTGCCCGATATCCTTTTTCAATCAGGAACAGCATGGTGAACAGCGCCGTTGCGAAGAACTGCCAGGCGAACCTGAAGAAAGGGAGCTTCAGCGCCTCCCGCCGCTGGAACAAAAGCACGCTCAACGGGAAGGCGGCGGCAAGCAGAATGGACACCGGCACATTATCTGTCTTTTCCTTCCATGCGGTCAGAAAAGACCATGCGATCCCGTTTTCCTGTCCGTATACTTCCCCGGTGAACATACCGAAATACTGATAGAGCAATACCGCAAAGGTGGGAAGGAACGCTATCCCGAACTGCCAGAACGCCTTCATGCCCTTCCCTCTGCTGCGGATCAGCCTCCACAGCATGATCACCCCGCACGTACCCGCCAGCACCAGGGTAAAGCTCGGTTTCGTCAGCGTCGTCAGCAACAGCATCACAGAGAAAAGAGCCGTATCCTTCCGCAGCCAGGTGTCCTTTTGTTCATAGTCCTGCAGAATCCCGACTGTAAGAAAGAATGTGACCACAGCGAAGGGCCTTGCCGCCAGATAGGTGGCGTTGTGGAACGGATTTGGCGAAAAGGTGCCTATATACCGCAGGCTCCCCTCAAGGGAACCATACTGCACGATCCGATGGAACGGAAAGAGCATGGACACCACCAGCAGGGAAAACGTGAGCAGACTGATCCAGCCGTCAGGACATTTCTTTTCCTCGCTTTGCAGCAGTCGGCTCAGCCAGTATTTTAAAATGCAGAAGGTCAGAGCGTTCAGACAGGTGACCGTCACCGCCAGCGCATTGTTGGGCGTCATAAAAAAGCAGAAGAATTCCGCAATCCAGAACATTACAGGGTAGGATATCTCACCGGTGCTGCTCATGCCCTGAATCTCGCTGATATATGCCACATTGTCAGACGCATATCTGTTTTCGTAAAGCATACATTGCTCATGGAACAAAAAGAATGTCACGGCAACATACAGCCCGAACAGCAGAAAAAAGAAGGCGATGCTCTTCCTCTCGTGTCTTTTCATGCCAAAGTCCCCTTCCGTAATCAGACGCCCTCACACACCGATCAATGCGTCAAACGTCCCCACCATATTCAGCCGTCCGAATCCCCACTCCCTGGAGGGATAGGTGATGGTACTGCTGCGGGAGGCGCCCCGGATAAAATAATTTTTGATCTGTCGGCTCTCCACCAAAGTGTCGTTTCCCTCCACCACGGCCCACTGCATGAACTGCGCCACCGCCCCTGCGGTGATGGCTGCCGCCAGAGACGTCCCCGACTCTTTTCCGCGAAAGGTAAAGATATCTACGCCCGGAGCGGCAAAATCCGGTCGGATAGCGCCGTTTCGCGCGAATCCTCTTCCGGAGTCGATATAAAAGCTGTTGTTGGACGAATCGTAGGCGGACACACTGATGATGCTCTGCGCCATGGCAGGCTCCGTCAGGGTAATATAAGGCGAGGATTCCAAAAAGTATACCGGAGCGCTCAAAAACTGTGTGATGGGGAGCCACAGGTGGAATTCTCCGTTGTACACTGTCCCTGACGCCTCCACCCGAAACGTCCAGATCCCCGGCGTGGGATCCTGCACCCGCAGCTGGATCAGCTCCTCCCCGGAGGCGCGCTCCACCAGCGCTCCTGCCACGGTGATCTGCGTCTCCTCATAGACAAAGCCGTAGGTGATACTGTCGGTAATGCCCAGACGAAGCGGCGGAATGGTCTCTCCCCCCGGCGACTGCACCGAGACGGTGAACACGTCCGGCACATTCCCCCAAAGCTCCAACAGAAATCCCCTTACGCCCGCATCTACTCTGACCTCCACCGGTACGCTGCCTGTGCCGGCAGCATCGCTGTTAAAATTTCCCTGATAGTGATGTCTTGCGTTTCCCTCGTTCCCTCCGCCCGCCACCACCGCACGGCTGCGCTTTACCGCCACAATGTCAAGATATCGGGACAGGGCGGAGCTGCCCGCATGGTCCCCGCTGTTGGTGCCCAGCCCCAGACAGATTACCACCGGACGCCGGAACACATCTGCAAAGGAATCCGCATACTGCACCGCCAGCATGATGTCGTTCTCCTGATAGGCCGGTACGTCTTCCGGTATCAGATAGAAATCTCTGAAATACTGCTTGCACTCCTTCAGCTTTACCACGACGATGTCCGCATCCGGCGCCGCGCCCTGATAGACAAGACCGCTGCGGATATTGCTGCCTGCGGCCACTCCCGCCAGGGCTGTGCCGTGACCGTTCTCGTCCCGGCTCGGCACTACGCCGTAAGGGTCCTCCGACAAAAGCGCCCTGTCGATGTCCGCCCTGCTGTACTCGGATCCGTACTGAAAGCCCGCAGGGGGCGTACCCGTCTGCACGGTCTGATCCCAGATGGCCAAAATGCGGCTGCTGCCGTCCTCGTTGCGGAAAATGGGATTGGTGTAGTCTATCCCCGTATCGATGACACACACCACCACTCCTCTGCCGGTGAGGGACAGCGGGGGCCGCTGCACCTGCGTGATACCGCTGACGATCAGACTGTTGGGATCAAAACCGGCCGCTACGGGTTCCGCCTGCATCAGTCCGTACAGCTTCGGCACGCTGCGGTATTCAAAAAAGTAGCTTTCGGCGCTGAGTACGTCCAGCCTGCTGAAGTACACCACATTGTAGAGATTTTCAATATTGGCGTAACATAAATCGGTATTGCTCTCCTCCAGCATTCTGATGGGAAAATCCGTGATCACATCGTAATAGTCGTTGGAGAGAATCATGTCTTTACAATCCACAATAGAATAAGCCCTTTCTCTTACATACAGTATCTTATGCAAGAGAGAAGGCTTTGTGTGTTTCAACTGCCGCCGGCAGTGTCGGAGGGTGCGCTCTGCCCGTCTTCCTGACTTTGGACCTCCCGATAGAACAGGCGGATCATCAGGTCCTTCAGGGCGTCCTTGTCCGGATAGAATTCTTCGAACTCCTCTCCTTCTTTGGTCGTTCCCTCCAGAGTATAGATCGCATCGACATCAAACGAATAATTCACCAGTTCGCCTGCCAGGTACGACATTTCGTCTATGGAGATATCCGTGACGGTGTAGTCCTTCAGTTTCCCGTACAGCGTCACGGGTAAGGTAAGGTCTTTTTTTGTGGCGGCAATCGCCTTTTTGCCGAAAGCCCCCAGATACTGCTTCTGGCGTGCCAGCCGGCCTCTTGCGCTCTCGTATATGGTGATGTCACGGTATTTTACATACCAGAAAGCGTCCATTCCCTCCAGCCGTACCTGCGCCCCCTTCTCCCACTTCTTGTTCTTCTTCGTGAGATCCTCCAACACGACAACGTCCACTCCGCCGACCGCATCATTTAGTTCTGCTATACCGCCCATATTAAATGACACATAGCCGTGTATGGGAAGATTGTAAAAAAGCTCCGATACCGCTTCGCGGGTCAGCTCGCAGCTTCCTTCCATGCCGTCCCCAAAGCCGTGCTGCACGGCCAGCTGCGCAGGCGCAACAATATCTTCTCCGTTCTCGCCGATTCCCACCATGCGGACGTCCACCATGGTATCGCGGTTCACTCCCACCAGACTGAGCTTCTTGGAAGATGTATCCATCACCAACAGAAAGATAGCATCTGACTGCCCTCCGCTGACTTTATCGGGATTCTTCGAGACCTTTTCCATCTTGTCGATGCCAAGCACCAGAAAAGTCAGAATGTCCTCATTGTATTCATAGATTTTCCCATCATAGCGAATCCACCCCTCTTCCCACTCCTGAGGGCGCGACTCCTCCACTATTTCCGTATCCAGTGTCGGTCCGCCGGAATCGACTCCGCTCCGCAGGCGCCGTTCACCTATACTTCTGATTCCGACGACGCCCAAAATCACAACGGCGGCAGCCATCTCTATCGTCAGAAAGATCAGTGCGCTCCTTCCCGCGATGCCGGCCCACGTCATAGGCTTTTTAATTTGTTTTTCTTTGTGTTTGTGAGTAAACATAGCCTCCGACCGATCGCTCCTCTTTCCTTAGACACTGCCTCTGCTTTGCCTTGCACATGTATATTCATTATAATTGTAACGACAGATATCGTCAAGTATACGCCAGGGAAATACCAAAAAGACAGTTTTGGCAATACGGGAAAAATCGGCAAAGTCCACAAAGCCGTGTCGGCGCAGGCTTATCAGAATAGTACAAAGTATTCATTGCCGTCCGCAAATGTTATGTGATATACTCAAAAAGGTATAATGCAATTTTATATGCTGGATTATATATAATTGAAGAGGTCGTCATGGCTGTAAAGAGAAAATTCATCAGTACACGCTTGTTAAAAGAGGGAATGAAGATAGACCAGGCCATTGTAGATGCCACTGGGCGCTCCCTGATTGAAAAGGGGGCTTATTTAGATGACTTTCACATTGAGTACCTTCAGGGAAAGGGTGTGGGCGGCATCTATATTCAGGAGGGTTCGCCCGATTCCGACGAGACGGACGCATCCAACGACCTTGCACAGCTTCCTCAGTATACCAGAGAGCTGATCGAGAAAAACAGAGTGGAGGACCGCGCCAAGGTGCAGTTGACCGAGAGCGTCCGGAAACGGGTGAGCGAGGGAATACAGTTCCTCTACAACAATACGGACTCCCCGAATTTTACCGAAGCCACCAACAATGTAGCCGGCGAGCTCATGAAGACCATCACGGACAATGATGCCGTTGCGGTGGATATCAGTATGCTGAAGGTCAGCGACGAGTACACATTTAAGCACAGTGTGGACGTAGCCACCATGGCTATGATCATCGGCAAGAAACACGGTCTGAGCGACAGAGATATCCACGAGCTGGGAATTGCCGGTCTGCTGCACGATGTGGGCAAGTCCAAGATTCCCAACGAGGTACTGAACAAGGCAGGCCGGCTGGACGATCAGGAATTTGCCCTGATGAAGCAGCACACCCTGTTCGGCTTTGAGATATTGAAGAACAGGAACGAGTTCTCCGACGCGATCATGCGGGGCGTCCTGCAGCATCACGAGAAAATCAACGGCAAGGGCTATCCCCTGGGAACTGCGGGGGACAAGATACACCCTTACGCCAGAATCATCTCCGTTGCGGACATCTACGACGCGCTGGTGACCGAACGACCTTACAAGAGCGCCTTCGCTAAGAGCGACGCCATAGAGATGATCATGACCATGACCGAAGAGCTGGACTTTGAGGCCATTAAGAGCTTTTTAAACAGCGTGATCCTCTATTCCGTGGACAGCGTCGTACAGCTGTCCAACGGCGAGAAGGCCAGAGTGGTGGAAAATACGCCGGAGAATTGCCTGCGCCCCAAGGTGGTCGGCTTAAAGACCGGAAAGCTCTACGATCTGTACAACGACCTCTCCTGTGCCAGCATAATAATCGTTCAATAGAATGACCGATCGACCTTCCCGTCAGCCCAGCGCCACATCCAGAATCATCATCAGTACGAATCCCGCGGCCACTCCTATGGTGGCTATGTTGGAGTGCTCCCCGGACTGGGATTCCGGAATGAGTTCCTCCACTACCACGTAGAGCATGGCTCCGGCCGCAAGAGCCAGCAGGTAAGGCAGCACCGTGGTCACCTGTTCGGCCAGCGCCAGCGTAAGCAGCGCTCCCAGAGGCTCCACCGCTCCGGACAACACGCCGTACAGAAAGGCTTTGGGGCGGGAGCTCCCAGCATTTCTGAGCGGCATGGAAATAATGGCCCCCTCCGGAAAATTCTGTATGGCAATTCCCACCGCCAGCACCATGGCTCCCGCCATAGTGATACCGGTGTTGTCTAACATGGCTCCCGCAAGCGTAACGCCTACGGCCATTCCCTCGGGAAGATTGTGAAGCGTGACCGCAAGCATGAGCATGGTGGACTTCTTCAGTTCCCTTTTTACGCCCTCCGGCTCGCTGCTGTCCAGATGCATATGTGGCACCAGCGTATCCAGCAGAAGCAAAAATCCCATTCCCAGGAGAAATCCCGCTGCCGCCGGAAGCCATACGTTGCCGCCCTGTTCCTTCGCCATTTCAATGGCCGGAATCAATAACGACCAGACGGACGCCGCAATCATCACACCTGCCGCAAATCCCAGCAGCAGCTTCTGCAGTCCGGCCCTCATCTGTCTTCTCATAAAGAACACCATGGCAGCTCCCAGAGCAGTTCCCAAAAAAGGGATCAACAATACAAACGCTTCTTTCATTTTCTTCCCCTATCCGCAATTTATTTTGAAACTCACATATATTATAATATAGTATGAAAGACTTTGTTTTTGTTTCCGACAAATCCGGCGCATTTTTGGCCGGTGCATTTTCCTGCGATGTGATTTGACAAGTCCGTATTCCTGTGTTATAGTATATATGATTTTTATTTATCTGTACAGTGAATATCTTTGGTGACTTCGCAGATGAGGTTTTTGTCCTTATCTGTATTTTTTTAGAAGATTACCGGAGCATTCTGTCAAGGGGAGGAAAAATAATGTTAGAAATCGTCACAAAAGTCAACGACTTCGTCAACGGCATCGTCTGGGGCTGGCCGGCTCTGATCCTGCTTTCCTTTGTGGGCGTGCTGATGACTTGTCTGACAAAGTTCTTCCAGATCAGCCATATCGGCCACTGGATCAAGATGACCGTGGGAGCCATGTTCAGTGATAAGCATGTGACGGGCCACACCAAGGACAAATCCATCTCCCAGTTTCAATCCCTGTGCACCGCTCTGGCGGCTACCGTGGGCACCGGCAATATCGTCGGTGTTGCGGGCGCTATCATGGTGGGCGGTCCCGGCGCCGTATTCTGGATGTGGCTGATTGCATTCTTCGGTATGATGACCAACTTTTCGGAGAATGTGCTGGGTATCTACTACCGCAGAAAAAATTCCGCCGGCGAGTGGTCCGGCGGCGCCATGTATTATCTGAGAGACGGCCTTGGCAGCAAGAAGCATTGCAAGACGATCGGTAAAGTTCTGGCCATTTTGTTTTCGATTTTCTGTTTCCTTGCCTCTTTCGGCATCGGCAATATGACTCAGGTAAATTCCATCTCCGGCAACATGTACTCCGTGTTCGGCGTTCCTACCTGGGTGACCGGTATCGTGATACTGATTCTGGGCGGTCTGGTGATCGTGGGAGGACTTAAGCGCATCGCCTCCGTCACCGAGAAGATCGTTCCTTTCATGGTCGTACTCTACATCGTGGGCAGCATCGTCATTCTGATCACGAACATCTCCCATGTGGGCGCGGTGTTTGGCGCCATCTTCCGCGGCGCTTTCGCGCTGAAGGCCGCAGGCGGCGGTGTGGTCGGTTACGGCATCAAGCTTGCCATCGAGCAGGGTATGAAGAGGGGCGTGTTCTCCAATGAGGCCGGCCTTGGCTCCTCCGTTATGGTACACTCCAACTCCAACGTCAGCGAGCCTGTGCGTCAGGGTATGTGGGGAATTTTCGAGGTGTTTGCGGACACGATCATCGTCTGCACCCTGACTGCCTTTTCCGTGCTGTCTTCCGGACTGATCGATCTGGAGACCGGCATTGCGCAGACCACCTACAACGGCATCGAACTGACAAAGGCCAATATCGTTTCCACCGTGTTCTCCATGCACTTCGGACAGATCGGCGCGGCCTTCGTGGCCATCGCCGTCATGCTCTTTGCCTTTTCCACCACTCTGGGCTGGAGCCACTACGGCACCAAGGCCTGTGAGTTCCTGTTCGGCGAGAAGTTCACCATAGTCTACCGCGTGATCTTCGTGCTGGCCATTTTCGGCGGCGCCGTGATGGGCGACAATCTGGCATGGGAGCTTGCCGATACCTTCAACGGCATGATGATGATTCCCAACCTGATCGGCGTGCTGGTGCTGTCGCCTCAGGTATTCCGGATCACCAAGAACTATGTCGACCGCGTGTTGAAGGGCAAGAACGAAAAACCCATGCTCTCTGCGATACCTGAGATTCAGGCGGAACAGGAAAAGAAATTAAGCGCATAGATCACGACTACGAATCGGCTGCAGAGATTGCGAAGAAAAGAGGTCCGCCGCACACACGCGGTAGACCTCTTATTTTTCTCGCCAATCCACTTTTACGCAGGCCGCAGTCGTTTCACTTTCAGACACCGCACAGCGTTCAGCACCGCAAGCACCATGACCCCTACGTCCGCAAAGATGGCAAGCCACATGTTGGCGATTCCCAACGCTCCCAGGATCAGACATGCCGCCTTTACCGCCAGCGCGAACACGATATTCTCGTAAACGATGCGGAGGCATTTGCGGGATATCCGCATCGCCAGCACCAGCTTCATAGGATCGTCGTCCATCAGGACAATATCGGCCGCCTCAATGGCCGCATCAGACCCCAGCGCTCCCATTGCCACTCCGATATCGGCCCGGGACAGCACAGGGGCGTCGTTGATCCCGTCCCCCACAAAGACCAGATTTTCCCTCGGAGATTTTTCCGCCAGGAGCTTTTCCACCGCCTCCACCTTGTCTGCGGGCAAGAGTTCACTCTTCACGTCATCGATGCCAAGGACCTTGGCCACATGCTCCGCCACCTGCCGGCTGTCTCCGGTAAGCATCACCGTCTTTTTTACGCCGGAGTCTTTCAGCGCACGGACCGCCTGTGCCGCCTGCTCCTTCACCACATCGTTTATCAGGATATATCCCGCGTATCTGCCGTCAACGGCCACATGGACCACGGTGCCGGTCTCCGTATCCTCCGCATAGGCAATCCCCAGTTTCCGCATCAGCTTGTCGTTGCCGGCTGCCACCGAAACGCCGTCCACCGTAGCAATGACGCCGTGGCCGCCGATTTCCTCCACATTTGTCACTCTCTCCGCGCCGATCTCCTGCCCGTAGGCTTCCTTCAGGCTCTTGCTGATGGGATGGGTGGAATAGCTCTCGGCGCAGGCCGCATACTCTAAAAGCCGCTGTTCGGACCCTTCCGAAGGATAGATCCCCGTCACCTGAAACACGCCCTTTGTCAGCGTTCCTGTCTTGTCAAAGACCACATATCCGGTCCTCGCCAAAGCCTCCAAATAGTTGGAGCCCTTCACCAGAATGCCGCTTGCAGACGCGCCGCCGATGCCCCCGAAAAAGCTGAGGGGTATCGAGATCACCAGCGCGCAGGGACAGCTGATCACAAGGAAGGTCAGCGCGCGAATCACCCAGACGCTCCAATTGGCCTGATGATTCAGGAGCAGACCGGCCACCGACGGGATAACGGCCAGCGCCAGCGCGCTGTAGCATACCGCCGGCGTATAGTAATGGGCGAATCTGGTGATGAAATTCTCGGTCCGAGCTTTCTTCATACCGGAGTTCTCCACCAGCTCCAATATCTTCGATACGGTGGACTCCCCGAATTCCTTCGTTGTCCGGATCTTCAAAAGGCCTGTAAGGTTCACGCAGCCGCTGATGACCGCGTCTCCCTCTCCGGCTTCCCGCGGTACGCTCTCCCCGGTCAGTGCGCCGGTATTCAGCGTGGACGTTCCCTCCGTCACGATGCCGTCGATGGGAATCTTCTCCCCGGGACGCACCACAATGACCGTTCCGATCTCCACCTCGTCCGGATCCGTCTGCTCCAGACTGCCGTCCTCCTGCTCCACGTTGGCGTAATCCGGCCGGATATCCATGAGCGCGGTAATGTTCCTGCGGCTCTTTCCCACCGCCACGGATTGAAAGAGTTCACCGATCTGATAGAAAAGCATTACCGCCACACCCTCGGAGAACTCGCCCTCCTGCCCGTGGGCCTCGTTGTAGACGCCCAGCAGCATGGCTCCCACCGTAGCCACCGCCATCAGAAAGTTCTCGTCGAACACTTCCCCGTGAGCGATCCCCAGAGCCGCTTTCCGCAAAATGTCATAGCCGATGACAAGGTAAGGAATCAAATACAGCGCGAACCGCAGATACCCTTCCGCCGGCACAAAGTGCAGCGCCGCCATAAGAAGCGCCGCGATAATGATCCGATATAGGACTTTTTTCTGTTTCTTTGTCATAACCGTCTCTCCCCCGCACTACTGCAGACCATACAGCTGAAAAACATTTAATCCAAATAGATCTCGCAGTCACTCTCCACCTTCTTGCAGGCCTTCCGCACCGCCTGCATAACGCTTTCAGCGTCGGCGCCTTCCGCAAATTCCACCTTCATCTTCTGGGCCATAAAGCTGACTGCAGCTTCCTGTACGCCGTCCACCTTTTTGGCGGCCTCCTCCATCTTCAGCGCGCAGTTGGCGCAGTCCACTTCAATCCTGTAAGTCTTCTTCATTGTCTCGTCCTCCTTCTATTTACAGCTTGCTTTTCAATTTAAGGCCTTCGTTTTCCATTTACAATTTTTTCCAATAGAAAACAGCGGCTTGTTTCATATGAACGATTGTTCATATGTTAATGATAACATACTTCCCGGAAATGTCAACTGTTTTTTTACACTATAAAAGACCGCCCACGGCAAAGCCGTGAACGGTCCTGCAAACTTATCCTATCCGTCAATCGTCCTTGCCCGCATCGTCTGCGGGAATTTCCTTCAGCTCCTCCATCTGCCCCAGGTGCTGACTGCTGCGAATGTCAATAATAGGACCTCCCGTGCCCCTGATGTAATCTCCGGTGATGGTCACCCTGCCGATATTGTCATCCTTGGGAATCTCATACATGATATCCAGCATAAATTCCTCGATGATGGAGCGCAGCGCTCTCGCGCCGGTATCCCGCTCCATGGCCTTCTCGGCGATGGCCTCCAGCGCATCGTCGGAGAACTCCAGCTTCACCTCGTCCAGCTCCAGCAGCTTCTGATACTGCTTCAGGATAGCGTTCCTAGGCTCCTTCAGTATCTTGACCATCATTTCCTGATTCAGTCCCTCCAGCGTAAATATCACGGGAAGACGACCGATGAACTCGGGAATCATTCCGAATTTCCGGATATCCTCCACCGTCACTTTGGAGAGGATATTTTTATCCTTGTCATACTTGTCCCGAAGCTCCGAGTTAAAGCCGATAGACGCGGATTTGCTCAGACGCTCCTTGATGATCTCCTCCAGGTCCGGAAAGGCGCCGCCACAGATAAAGAGAATATTGCGGGTGTTTACCGTGGCAAGCGGCACCATGGCATTCTTGCTGTTGGCGCCCACAGGCACCTCCACCTCCGCACCCTCCAAGAGCTTCAGCATACCCTGCTGAACGCTCTCGCCGCTCACGTCCCGGGTGCTGGTATTTTTCTTCTTGGCGATCTTGTCGATCTCATCGATGAAAATGATGCCCTGCTCCGCCTTCTCCACATCGTTGTCCGCAGCGGCCAGAAGCTTGGATACCACGGATTCGATGTCGTCTCCGATGTAGCCCGCCTCCGTCAGCGAGGTGGCGTCGGCTATCGCCAGGGGAACGTCCAAAAGTCTTGCGAGCGTCTTTACCAGATAGGTCTTGCCGCAGCCGGTGGGACCGATCATCAGCATATTGGACTTCTCGATCTCGATATTGTCCATGGAGCCGGTAGCCACGCGCTTATAGTGGTTGTATACCGCCACGGAAATGACCTTTTTGGCGTGCTCCTGTCCCACCACGTACTCGTCCAGACTGGCCTTGATCTTATGGGGCGCAGGAATGTTGCGAATATTGAGCGCCGGCTCCTGCCCCTCCTTTTTCTTCTTCTTTTTCAGCTTCTGCTTGTTGGGGATTCCGCCGTCGCCCTGCAGATCGGCCAGATTCACAAAACTGATATTGGGAAAGCCCCCCTGTCTGGTAAGCTGATCCAGTTCGTTCTGCAGATTGGGATTGTTCAGCATTCCCTGATAGTCGAACTGGCTCACCGTCTCCATGGTCTTGTGCATACAGTCGTTGCAGACGCAGATATTGTTGGGCAGCTTGAACATCTTTCCCGCCTTGCTCTCCGGTCTGCGGCAGATAAAGCACACATCTTCATACTCCGCATTGTCGCTCTTGCCCGCCTTCTGCGTGTTGGAGGCGTCCGGATGTCCTTCCGTCAGGTCGGTATCCTTTTCCTCTATCTCCGTTTCTTTCCAATCATCATGCTTGTCAGACATACTTTCTCACTCCCGCGCTGTGCCGTGATTTCTTCTTCCACAACAAAATTATACTGGAAAACGGCTGCATATACAAGCAAAAATCTCCCATGAAAGTGTCATGGGAGATTTTATGTTGCACAGCTTTTACTGTCTTTGACGGGGCCTCGTTTTTATTTGCCTACCAGCTTGTTCATGCCGGGGATAAAGGCATTGATCTTTTTAAATGCCATACCGCCTAAAACAAGGAACACACAGGCCTCCAAAATATTGATGCCCTTTGTAAAGACAGCGATGAGCTTGGAAATGATGGAGTAGTTGAAGGTATGACCGATTACATTCAACATGGAATCGATCCATGCGCACAGATTCGGCAAAAGATCGATCACTCTCAGCAGAACGTCAAATCCCAGTGCAAGAACGATCGCCTGTACACATGTCTTCTTCAGCCACTCGTCCTCCTCACACAACAGCACATAGCCCGCAAACAGGATCGCCGCAGCGTAACCGCCGAAATATGTCAGAAAATACGCTGCCGCACCTAACAATACTACAGAAACACCTGATTTCGCTTTTTCCATGTCTCTCTCCTTCCGAATATGAAATCACTGGATCAACAATATACTCTTGTTATTGATTATAGTGATTCCTGCGGAAAAGTCAACCTAAAACACGAACAGATCCACATCTGCAGAATTCAGCGCATCGTTACGGCCTGCGTCCCAAAACGATCTCCAGCTCGACGGTCTCGTAATCGCCATGGACCATGCGCATGACTTCGATTCCCACGGTCTCGCCGTTCTCGTAGTACTCTAAAGCCTTCTGAAGGTCTTCGGCGGAGGTGATCTTCTGTCCGTCAAAGTCCACGATGACATCTCCTTTTTCAATGCCTGCAGTCTCGGCGGGAGAACCGCTCTCCACCTCATATACGAAAGCGCCCACCGGCATATTGTACATCTGTGCCGTCTGCTGGGTGACATTCTTCAGAGATACTCCCAGATAGCCCCTCATATCCTCATCTACCTTGGCGCTTCTGGTCTGGCGCTCCATCAGATCTGCGATAATGGGACTTGCGGACGTGATGGGAATGGCGTACCCCATACCCTCCACCAGCGAACCGCCGATCTTACTGGAATTGATTCCCACGACCTCGCCCTGCAGGTTCAACAGAGCTCCTCCGGAATTTCCCGGATTGATGGCCGCATCTGTCTGAATGTAGGTTCCCTTGCTCCCGTCGTCGAAGGTCAGCTCTCTGGCAAGGGCGCTCACCATGCCGCCGGACACGGACTGGCCGTAACCCAGAGCATTTCCGATGGCAATCACCGGCTCGCCCAGCTGCAACTTGTCGCTGTCGCCCAGCGTGGCAACGGCAATGGCGTCCCTTGTGGCATCCGACAGCTCGTCAAGCGGCACGGCAACCACTGCAAGATCCATCTCCCTGTCCTGTCCCTTGACGACAGCCTCCGCCTCGTTCCCGTCAATGAAGGTGACCTCAAGATTGTCGTTTCCGTCTACCACATGGTTATTCGTCACGATCAAAAGCTCCGTTTCGTTCTCCGAAACAATGATGCCGGATCCGCTGGACTCGCCGGGCTCACTGTATCTCTCGCCCCAGAACGTCATGCCGGTATCGGTATAATTGTTCACAATGGATACCATCGCCGGCATCACTTCCTGAACCATATCGGATACGTCGGACTGCACATATGTGATCTGGGTCACATCGGCCGTCCCATTGTCTCCGGTCGGAGTACCGTCCTCCGGCTCCGATTCAGCCGGATCTTTCTGTCTGGTCTCCTCTATGCGGCTTTCGTTCTGCCGCTCAAGAAATCTTGCGCCGAACCGGACGGTATAGAAGCCCAGTCCCGCGAACAGCCCAAAGCACAGCCCCAGACTGATGCTGACGACAATTTTGGCAAAAATGTGGCTTTTCTTTTTTTGCGGTGCCCTTTCCGGGTAAATTTCTTTTTCATTTTCGTTCATACAGATGACCTCTTTTCCCCGCAAGATGAACTCTTGCCTTTATCTTTTTTTAGTCTATCCCGCATTTGTGACAAAATTGTGTCCCATTTATGAAAGAACTATGAAAACCTCCGTCACTCCACCGTAACGGATTTTGCCAGATTTCTGGGCTTATCCACGTCGCATCCCCTGCCTACGGCCACATAGTAGGCAAAGAGCTGCAGCGGAACGATCGCCAGAGAGTTGGCAAAGCAGGGATTTGTCTCCGGTATGTATATCACATAGTCCGAAGCCTTCTCGATCGCCTTGTTCTCCTCGTTGGTCACCGCCATGACGAAGGCCCCTCTGGCCTTGACCTCCACGATATTGCTGATCGTCTTCTGGTACAGCTTGGGCTGCGTGGACAACGCGACCACCAGCGTGCCGTCCTCGATCAGGGAGATGGTCCCGTGCTTCAGCTCTCCTGCCGCATAGGCCTCCGAATGTATGTAAGAGATTTCCTTCAGCTTCAGGGAGCCCTCCAGGGAAATGGCGTAATCTATCCCTCGGCCGATAAAGAAGATGTCTCTTGCGCCGAGATAGCGGTTCGCCAAATGCTGGATCTTCTCCTTCTGGCCCAGAAGCAGCTCGATCTGGTCGGGCAGACATCTTAAGTCCGCCAGCAGGTCCTGGAATTTTGTCTCATCGATCGTGCCGCGCACCTTGGCGAACTTCATGGCGAGCAGGTACATCGCCACCAGCTGCGCGCTGTACGCCTTTGTGGTCGCCACGGCGATCTCGGGACCCGCCCATGTATACAGGCAGGCGTCTGCCTCTCTGGCGATAGAGCTTCCCACTACATTCACGATGCCCAGCACCTTAAAGCCTCTGGCCTTCGACTCCCGCAGCGCGGCCAGCGTGTCCGCGGTCTCTCCGGACTGGCTGATCACAATGACCATGGCGTTCTCCTCCAGAATGGGATCGCGGTAACGGAACTCACTGGCCACATCTACTTCCACGGGAATCTGCGCCAGATTTTCCAATACATACTTGCCGGTCACTCCTGCATGATAGGCAGAGCCGCAGGCAACGATATGAATCTTGCTCACACGCCGAAGGTCGTCATCGCTCATTTTCAGTTCCTCTATGACGATATCATTGTTCCGGATTCTGGGAGAAATGGTATCCGTGATCGTCTTCGGCTGCTCATACATCTCTTTCAGCATAAAATGCTCGTATCCGGCCTTTTCCGCCGCATTGGCGTCCCAGTCAACGGTGACGGACTCCTTGCTCAGCTCCTCCTCGTCAACGGAATAGAAACGGATATCGTCGCTGCGCAGGACCGCCACCTCCTGATTGTCCAGGTAGTATACGGTTCGGGTATACTTTAAGATGGCAGGCACGTCAGACGCGATAAAGCAGCCCGCATCGTTTTTCCCCACGATCAGAGGGCTGTCCTTTCTGGCGGCGTAGACCTCATCGGGGTGGTCGGCGAACAAAATGCCCAGCGCATAGGAGCCTTCCACACGGTGCAGCACCTTTGTGACGGCCTCCAGCGGATTTCCCTTATAGTAGTAATCCAGAAGATGCGCCAGAACCTCCGTATCCGTCTCGGACCGGAACTGATAGCCTTTGTCGGTCAGCTTCTTTTTCAGGGGAATATAGTTTTCGATGATGCCGTTGTGCACTACGGCGATGGTTCCCTGACCGTTGGTGTGAGGATGCGCATTGTCATCGCTGGGCGCGCCGTGGGTGGCCCACCTGGTATGCCCGATTCCGGACCTGCCGGGCAGGGTCTCGCCTCCCCTGGTCAGGTTTTCCAGCACCTTCAGACGCCCTATGGCCTTCTGTGTCTGTATCGTCTTACCGTCGAACACTGCCATGCCGGCAGAGTCATAGCCTCTGTACTCCAGTTTTGAAAGACCGTCCAGTATGATGGGAGCCGCCTGCTCCTTACCGATGTAGCCCACAATACCGCACATAATATCCTCCGTTCCGCCCTTTTACAGGCTCTCTTGCTTTGATCCGTCAGACTTATTTCCCTGACGCCAATACTCTCGATTGGACGTGACTGCCAATATCCACCTTCCCGGCAGCACTCTGTAATGCTTGCCGAGAAGATATCCCCCATACTTAAAACAGCATTGAATGAGAAATCCCGGAAATTCATATAGTCTTTGCCGCTTCCTCAGATACCGCCACGCCGCCCCGATCAGTCTTTTTCCCTCGGACTCCGACGAAGCTTTCGCAAATACCTCCGGATGATCCGCCTGGGACACACCGATGTCAAAATTGCGCCGAAACTGCTGAAGATTCGTATAGTTATGGGAATGTATCACTCTGGCGTCCGCCCGATAGGCAATGCCGTAGCCTGCTTTCACGGCTCCTGCCGCATAGATCATATCTTCATTAAATATAGTATGACGGATAAAACCGCCCAATTCATCGTAGATATCCCGCCTATACGCCGCGCACACATTGGAACAGAAAAAGGTCTTGATTCCCAGCGTCTCCAGATCGGCCTTTGTCTTGATGCGGGAAACGGCCGGATAGTTAAATTTTCTGGAAATCTTCTCCGCGCTGCTGCTGTCCGCCGCGGGCAGTTGTCTCGCATACGCTGCCGCCACATTTTCCGTCAGGTCCTCCGTCAGCCTTTCCAACAGAAATCTGTCCGCAGGCATGGCGTCCTGTGTCATGGTGACAAAGACCTCCGCATCGGAATGCATAACGCCCTGATGCCTTGTCCCGCCGTGGTCGAACTCCCCCTTTGTGACGTGAAATACTTTTACATTAGGGTATTTATCCTCAAATCCAATCCCTCGGACCAGCTCGTCGAAATATTGCTTTTCCGTGTTCATCAGAATAACGCTGCCGACGCTGACCGTCTGCTTTTTCAATCTGTCCAGAAGCCGAAACAGTTCTTTCCCCGGCTTATACACGGGAATGATCACATCTATCTTCACCTTTCGTCCTCCTGTCGGAAAAAGGGGAGCGTGAAAGCTCCCCTTTGGACCTGTTCGCTATTAATTGTAATCTGCCTTGATTTTACTGTTAATGCTGTGAACCTCATCGGAGACCTGGTACGCATCGTCGTCGAACAGATACTTGTGCAGCCATACCACGTTGGATTCCAGATCTAACGGCATTACCACGCTGCGCCCTCTCACTCTGGCGTCGCCTTCCCGCATATCCTCCTGCGGAAATCCGTTCTCGTCTACAATTCTGTAGTTATTGATATTTCCCAGCAATGTCATGATGTCTTCTTCATCGATATTGGTGTAAATATCATCGATCGCACTCTGATATACCTTTGTGAGCGTTGCCAGATCGGCCTGTTTTGCCTGATCTTCGATGGCCTGAACCACCTCTCTCTGGCGTTCCGCACGCTTAAAGTCGTTTCCTGCGGTATAGCGGATTCGACAGTACGCCGTGGCCTGCAGGCCGTTCAGCTTCTGATATCCCGTCTGGGTAACAGGTTCATAGGAGCATTTCAGCACTTTGGCAATATCGATCTGATAGTTGTTGATATGCTGCAGCTCCGCGCTGTCCACATCGATCCATACACCGCCAAGTCCGTCAATGACTTCTCCCAGGCCCTTATAGCCCACAGTGACAAAGGTCTTGATATTCATGTCCAGATTTGTGTTGAGCATCTTCAGCGCCTGCTCCGCGCCGCCGTAGGAATATGCCGCGTTGCACTTGTCATATTCGTCGTTTCCGAGATTCAAGTAGGTGTCTCGGTACACGCTCACCAGCTTGATATCACCGGTCTCCAGATTCACGCTGGCAATCATGATACTGTCGCTTCGGCTGCTCTTGAACAGCTGCTTGTCTGTCTTGGCATCTACGCCGAACAGGGCAATGTTCAGATATCCCGACATGACGCCGCTCTCCTCCTGCTTCTGCACCTCTTCCGTTATGAGCAGATTTTCCGGTTCGTCGTTCAGCTTTGTGATGTTGGGCTTATTCTCCGTTCCCCTCAGGAACACATACAATACCGCAATCATGATCAAAATAACGATTACTTCCACCGCAAAAATGATCATCTTTCGCTTTTGTCTCCTAGCACTTCTTGCACTTCTTGTCGCCATAACAGTAATTCTCCTCTTTTTAGTAAGCGTTCTTATTGACAAAACCTGTAAAGAAAGTCATGAAAATAATTTTTATATCAAACCCGAAGGTCCAATTTTCAATATAGTAAATATCGTACTCGATCCGCTTGCGAATGGAGGTATCTCCCCTTAGGCCGTTGACCTGCGCCCAGCCCGTCAGCCCCGGCCGAACCTGATGACGCACCATATACCGCGGTATCTCTTCCTTGAATTTTTCTACCCAGCCCGGTCTCTCCGGTCTCGGGCCTACAAGGCTCATATTACCCTTTAAGATATTGAAAAGCTGCGGCAGCTCGTCCAAGCTTGTCCTGCGCAGGAATCTTCCCACCGGTGTCACCCGCGGATCGTCGCGCACCGTCCATGCCCGCTTCTCCTCTCCCGGCTGCTGCTGTTCCATGCTTCGGAACTTGTACATATAAAAAGATTTATTGTGCAGTCCCACTCTCTCCTGCTTAAAGATCACGGGACCGCGGCTGGTCGTCTTCACCAGAATGGCCGCTATCAGCATGATTGGAGAAGTGATGACGATCCCGACTAAAGATCCCACAATGTCTACGGCTCTTTTTATCATCTTGTTTCCCGTATTGGTCAGCGGGACATAGCGGATATTGATCACCGGAAGTCCCTGAAGATCCTCCGTATAGGGCTTGCTGGGAATCAGGCCGTTGTAATCGGGAATGAATTTCGTATGAACGCCCGATTTCTCACAGACGCCCACAATGTCGGACAGATAGTCGTAATCCTTCAGGGGCAGGGTGATAGCCACCTCATCCAGCTTGTTCTCCGGAAGAATGATCTCCAGATTGCCGAGCGTTCCCAGCACTTTGACCCCTCTGTACAAGGTTCCTGCAGGAATGTGATTGTCCAGAATGCCGCAGGCCACATATCCCCACTGAGGGTTGTCCAGAATCCTGTCAATGTACTCCTCCGCCGCTCTGGAATATCCCACCAGCAGCATATGCTTCAGATTGTATCCCTGCCTGCGGATATTTCTGAGGCTCTTTCTGAGAAGGAATCTGAAGCCGGAGGTAAAAAAAACATTGAAGAAATAGAAAAACGCTATCACCGAACGCGAATAGTTGATCTCCTTCACGATCAGGTACAGGACAATGATCAGGGTCATGACGCCCAAGGTGTTGGCCTTCACGATCCCATAGACCTCAAAGCGCAGCCGCACCGTGCGTTTGGGCGCATAAATGCTGCAGAAATAGTACAGCAGCATATATGTGGGCACAATGACGATCAGGAGCCGGAAGTAATCGCCTATCGGAAGAACGCCTACGCCGGGCCCGCTGTTGAGCACATAAAATTTAAAAAAATAGGCCAGCATGAACGATGCCGCCGTAATGGCAACATCCAGTATCACCATAAGTCTGTTAAAGATCTTCTGATTATCCTTTATCATGCGCGCCACCCAAAAATACTGTACAGCATTATTATAGGGGGAAATATTTAGGATTTTATGAAGCCGTTTCTTAATTATTCTTAAGAATTTTGAGGAGATTCAGATAAAGCTCTCCCTGAATGGCAATATAATTCTTCAGATGCTCTCTTTGAAAAGGAATCCTTCTTGTTCTTCCCTTCCCGGAGCAAAGCTTCCGAAAGCCTTTCCCAAGACCATGCAGATAAAGACGCCCCATTCCCTTTTTGCAAAAAAACAAAAATTTTACCGCGAAGCCGACGAGCAGAAAAGGCAGATTTAATAACAGCTGTAATTTCGGCATGTTCTTGCCGATCACATAGACGTTATTGGCCGATGACAGAATCGTCTTTTTTTCATTATAGCGCGAGCCCGTAGAGCCGCTCCCGAAATGGATCACCTCCGCGGAGGGCTCATAATAATTCCGATAGCCGTAGATTCTGGCCCTCCAACCGATATCCAGATCCTCCAGGTAGGCAAAATGCGCTTCGTCGAACAGGCCGATTTCGTCAAAGACCGCCCTTCGGTAAATAGCCGCGCCGCCGCAGGCGAAAAACACTTCCGCCGCACGGTAATACAGCCCGGCCGGCCGGCCTTTTCCCCGGGCGCGGGCCCAGCCCAAGGCACAGTACAGATCCCCGGCATCGTCCAACAGCGCCGGCCTGTCCCACATGAGCATTTTGGCGCTGACCGAAAATGCCTTCGGCTCTCTCTCCATCGCGCGGTAAAGCCCTGCCACAAAACCGGGCATTACTTTTGTGTCGTTGTTCAGCAGAATCACATAGGGCGTTCTCGCCCGACGGATCCCCACGTTTACAGCATGGCAAAATCCCGTGTTCCGGGGCAGCGCAATTACCCTGACCTGCGGAAAATCCTTCAGCAGCTCAAGACTTCCGTCCTGTGAGCCGTTGTCCACCACCAGGACCTCGTACTCGGGGGTTCCCGGTTCCTGTTGAAACAGGGATATAAGGCAGTCCCTCAAAAACCTTATGCCGTTATAATTAGGAATAACAACTGTTATATTTGCCATGTTCCTTCCCCTGACCTGATGTTTCAAAGCCTCGGCCTTCCCCTTTTTGTCCGCAAGGAATTTACAGGGTTTGGGCCCGCTCCGGCAGATACAGCACTCTGTAGCCCGCGCTGTGAAGATTCCTGCCGAGTGCGAGACTGACGGCTATATAATCCGTACCCTCCGGCAGCGCGGAGACATCAAAAATATCTTCCCCCGGCGCCGTCCGCCAGGGAACACCCACCGTCTTCTCAAACAGCTCGTACAGCTCCTCTCGGATACGGAGATTGCGGATATCAACGGCATCCGCATCTTGGGACAGAGACGCCCGGTGAAGATAGCCGCTGTAACCCTGCCGCAGGCCCGCATAGAACACACGCCCATCAGCCGACAGTCTTCCGCCGCAAAGCTTTTTCTTTTGATACAAAGGCCCGCCGATCGCTCCGACGTCTTCTCTGACCGCAAAAGGGTCTCCCGAGTACTCTAATCGGTAGAAGCCCAGATGAGGCGTGTCCACGGCCTTTGCCTTCCAGCCTTTCCTGTCGGCGAAGCCCTGCACCGCCCTGCGTCCTGCGTCATAGGCATAGAGCTTGCTTTGGGGATTCTCCGCCGTGGAGGAGGAATGGCACCTCCAGTGATAAAGTACCTTGGGTACATGGACAATGCTGCCTTCCTGCTCCGCCGTCCGACGATCGATCAGCCTTTCCACCGTTCGCAGAACCAGATCATAATCCTGCGCTCCGTCATATTCTCCGCGCAGCAAAAGATTCCGAATCAATTCTCTCTCTATCACCATAAAATGACAGATGTAATTGTTGCTCAAAAGCAGATCCAAATTAAAATCTTCTTTGAAATTAGGGTCATAATATTGTCGGCCGTCGCCGCTGCACTTGTCCTCGTCGGAGTAGAGCAGCCTCGGAAGAAGCTCCGCTTTTTTTGCGGTCTCTATTGCTGCCGCTATCTCATACAAGGCGTCCTGCGTCAGCAGATCGTCATGATCCAGCAGGCCCACATAATCGCCTGTGGCAGCCTCGATTCCCCTGTTCGTATTCTCTGCGATCCCCCGATTCTCATTGAGCCGTACATAGCGTATTCGCGGATCCTCCTTTGCGGCCGCCCCCGCAGTGCGCTCCACGCTGTCGTCCTCCGTGGCGTCCGCCAGAATCAGTTCCCAGAAGGGGTATGTCTGACCTCGCACGGATTCTATCATTTCCAGCAAATGCTCCCGCCTTGTCCGATAGCAGGGAACCACGATACTGAAGGTACAGACAGGTTTTGAGGATCGGCACGCCGCCCGTTGACGTTCCAGCTCGTCTTCTCCGGCAGGCGTCCATTGATAAGGGGCATTCCCTCTGTGGAAAAGCCGCTCCCCAATCGCATAACAGGTGTTTTTCAATCCGTTCCTGCGCAGATAGTATAGAGTTTTTTTCACGCCGGCACGGTCGATCCTGCTCAAAACACCACGTCTCCTTTTTGCAGCCGATAGTCGGCTTCTGCCCTTCCCAAAAGAAGACAGCGCTTACAGCGCCGCCTTCACATCTTCTGTCAGTTGATTCAGTTTTGCCTGTGCGTCTTCAAGGCCGGTTCCCTTTACGCCCATATAGAACTTGATCTTGGGCTCGGTTCCGGATGGACGCGCGCAGCACCATGCATCGTCCGGAAGCTCAAAGTAGAGCACGTTCGATTTCGGAAGACCGGTAGTCCCCTGCGCTCCCGTGAGCATATCCACCGTCCGGTCTGTCTGGTAATCTCTGAATTTCAGCACCTTCAGTTCCCCGAAAGACTTGGGCGGATTGCTGCGGAGCTTATCCATGATCTCGGCAATCTGCTTGGAACCGTCGATTCCCTTCAGCGTAATGGTATACTGACTCTCTTTATAATAACCGTATTTCTCATAGGTATCCAGCATCATGTCCCACAGCGTCTTGCCGTGTTTCTTGCAGTATGCCGCCACTTCGCAGAGACACATTACCGCAACGACGGCATCCTTATCCCTTGCATGGGTCCCTGCAAGACAGCCGTAGCTCTCCTCCAGACCGAACACATAATTGTTGCTGCCCGTCTGCTCGAACAGCTTGATTTGTTCGCCGATGAACTTAAATCCGGTAAGCACCTCGATCAGCTTAACGCCGTAGGCGGCAGTGATAGGACGCACCATATTGGTGGTAACGATGGTCGTCACCAGCGCGGGATTGACGGGCATGGTTCCCGTCGCGGTCCTCTCTCTCAGGATATATTCGGCAATCAGCATACCGGACATGTTTCCCGTAAAGGATACATATTCACCCGTCTTGGTATCCTTTGCATACACGCCCAGACGGTCTGCGTCGGGATCGGTAGCCAGAACGATATCGGCATCCTTTTCTTTCGCAAGGCGCAATGCGTATGTAAACGCCTTGGGATCCTCGGGATTGGGATAATCCAGCGTCGTGAAATTGGGATCCGGATTCTCCTGCTCAGGGACAACGTATACATGCTTGAAGCCCAGCTCCGACAAAATGCGTCTCACGGGCAGGTTGCCGGTTCCGCAGAGAGGAGTGTACACGATCTTGATATCGTCTGCCATCTCGGCGATCACGTCGGGATGAATGATCTGCTTCTTCAGCTCCGCCATATACTTGTCATCGATATCCTTTCCGATGACCTGATAGAGTCCCTTTGCCTGAGCATCTGCCTTGGACATGGTCTTCACGGTGTGATAATCCTTGATGCTCTGCACTTCCTCTATGATCTGCTTATCCTTGGGCGCGGTCACCTGGGCGCCGTCCTCCCAGTATACCTTGTAGCCGTTGTACTCCGGCGGATTATGGCTGGCAGTCACCACGATGCCCGCGGTGCAGCCCAGCGTGCGGAGCGCAAAGGAAAGCTCCGGAGTGGGTCTCAGAGAATCGAACACATACGCCTTGATGCCGTTCGCCGCCAGACACAGAGCCGCTTCATCGGCAAATTCCGGCGACATATTTCTGGAATCGTAAGCAATCGCCACCCCTTTTGATTGAGTGCCCTGCTTTATGATAAAGTTTGCCAGACCCTGCGTCGCCTTGCGCACGGTGTAAATATTCATTCGGTTGGTTCCCGCACCGATAATGCCGCGCAGCCCGCCGGTACCGAACTCCAGCTCCTTATAAAAGCGCTCCTCGATCTCTTTTGGGTCGTCCTTTATCGCCAGCAGCTCCTTTTTTGTCTCCTGATCGAAATAGTCGTCATTCAGCCAAAAATTAAATTCTTCCATAAAGCTCATTTTACATTCCTCGTTTCTGCGCAGCCTGTTTTTGTCATTTATGCTCGGAAGCTGCAGCTGCGCGTCTGCAGATTTCCCGATAAAGTTCAAAGCCTAATACAGTATACCATATTCCCCCAAATTATTCCACCGGATTTCACAGGAAAACGCTTGCCGAAATTTCTCCTAAAAATACCTATCTGTAATTTCCCCTGAAACCCTTGCCGGAAAGCCGCGTCAGTCCGTCCTCAGCGAGAAGTCGCTTCTATCCAAAGAAAAATTCGGATTGTAATAAGGATCGCCGGCTTCCAGCGCCTCCTTCCATTTCTTCCTGAATCTTTCGGACTCCCTGTCATAGCGCTCCGCGCGCTCACCCTGATCGTCCAGCCCTCTGGAGACGGATTCGTAGTGATACAGCTCGGCAAAGGGCGTCCAGACGTTCAGAAGCCCCTTCTCCCGCAGCTTCAGGCAGAGATCCACATCGTTCAGAGAGACTGCGAATTCTTCATCCAGTCCCCCCACTTCTTCAAACAAGCGCTTCTTCACCAAAAGGCAGGCCCCCGTCACCGCCGAGACGTCCTGTGCAAAACACAGCCGCCCCATGTATCCGAGATTCTGCTTCGGCACCTTATAATGAGTGTGTCCCGCAGTGCGGTGGGCGCCCAGTCCGATCACGACCCCTGCGTGCTGAATCGTCATATCCGGATAGTAGAGCTTTGCCCCCACAGCTCCCACATCTTCCCGCTGCGCATACATAAGAAGCTCCTCCAGCCAATTGGAAGTGATCACCTCCGTATCGTTGTTCAAAAGAAGAATATAGTCGCCGGAAGCATACCTTTCTCCCAGATTATTGACCGCGGAATAGTTGAACTGCCCCCGATAAGTGATGATCGCCGCCCTGCCGTCTCGGCTCCTGAGACAGCCTCCGTCCTTCGGCCTGCAGGACTTGATCTCCTTTTTAGGCATACCGGCCGTTTCTGTCCCCTCTCCTGCAGCCGCACAGGCATAGTCATAGCCCAGAAGACTGCTGTAATACTCCCTGATTTCTTCCGTCTCACTGTTATTCTCCACGATCAGGATCTCATAATTGTCATAGGTGGATTTTTCCAAAATGGAGGACACGCAGCGGCGCAGATCTTCCGCATGGTCCTTATTTGGAATAACAATAGTTATCTTTGGATTGCCTATAATCTGATAACGAATCCGGAAAATCGTTTCACACGCCCTTGTGCTGGTGATGGTGAAATGTTCCATACCGTGAGCCCTCAGATGATCCGAAATGGCTCCCACGGCCGCCTTGACGGCGTAAGGCTTCGCCTCGATTCCCGCCGCCACACTGCCCGCATGGCTCCGCCAGTAATACATGAGCTTCGGCACGTGTACTACCTTCTTTGCCCGATCCGTCAACCGCAGGATCATATCGTGATCCTGGCTGCCGTCAAAATTGGGCCGGAACAGCTCTGTGCCATCCAACAGCTCTCGGGAAAAAACACTGAAATGACAGATATAATTGTTGGCCCGCAGATTATCCGGAGCATAATCCGGCTTAAAATGCATCGTCAGCATCTTATTGATATTGCCGCTCTTAAAGGTAGTCTCGTCACAGTAGAGATAATCCGCCCCCTGTTCATTAATCGCCTTCACATACTCGAACAACACGCAGGGATGAAGAATGTCATCATGGTCAAAAAGACCGATATACTCTCCTGTGGACATTTCATAACACCTGTTTGTATTTCCTGCTATTCCCTCATTTTTTGCAAGCTTCCGATATAAAATGCGCCCGTCGGATTGTCTGCGGTACTCCTCGCAGATTTCCCCCACGTAACTGTGCTCCTCATCCGAACCGTCTGCCAGACACAGTTCCCAGTTCGGATAGGTCTGGTTCATCACCGAGTCCAGCATCTCCCTGAGAAACTTGGCCGGAGTGTTCCAGAGAGGCACCAAAATACTGATCTTCACCATTCTCTCAAACTTTGTCTCACGCTGAACGGCCGCCTGCTCCGGCGTGGGAAAGCTTTCGGTTCCGTAGCTCGCCATCCGGGCCCGCTGCCTTTTCTTTGCCGCCAGTTTCCGCAGAAAATCCCGCGGTCCGCCGCAATGTCCCAGCCGTTCCTTCTGTCTCGCCAGAAAGTGGAACAGACTTCTGGCAGGCTTGCTGATCTTCCACAGCTTGTTCTGCCGAATGCGATCCAGCTGAAACTGCAGGTCTTCCGCCTGGCTCTCCAGAAGTACCACTCTGTCGCTTAAGTCCGCGCATCTTACATGTTCTTTTTCATATGCTTCCCTGTAGTCAATCTCCGCCACTTCCGTCACAGCCCTTTCTTCTCCGCCTTTGATTGCCGTCCGGTTCCGACGACTCCTTTACTGCTGTCATGTTCCGGCAGCGTCCGCACTGTCCCGCTCCCGCACACGCAGGCACCGTCCCGCCCAGTGAAACAGTTTCAGGCCGCCGATACGATGAACCGCCAGAACGCCGATGCGGTAGCTTCCCGGTGCAAGTCTCTCGCCCTCGCGGCTCACCCGAAATCCTCCCAATGCCACATTCCTCTGGTCCGGCAGATTCGTTTCCAGATCATCTCTGTACTGTCCCTCCAGCTTCATGCAGAACCGCTCGCCCGCTCCGTCCTCCTTCTCCAGGAACAGATACCTGTCATAACAGGCGTTATCATCTCCCAGCACTACGCTGTACCCCTGAATCCGACCGGGCCCTGCAGTCTCTATCCGCACCATCAGACATTCATCCTGCCGCCATTCCTCCGGCCCCTGCGCAGACACCCTCCACGCCGGACGCTGCACGGTATTGCGGGAGGTAATATACCCCGGCAGAATTCGACTGTCCAGTCCCTCCACATTCAACTGCTCCGGGTAACAGGGATCCGTTCCCAAAAATGCCGGATGCAGACGGTACAGAAGCTCACGTTCCTCCTCCAGCCGCCTCTGCTTCTCCGGAGTCTCGTCACTTCCCCGGCTGAGAGATTCAAAGTGAAGGCCTCTGCAGTTGTTCAGCACCACATTCCGATACCCTGCCTCCCACAGTCTGAATCCCAGCTCCACATCATTATAAGCCACTTTGAGCCGGGAATCAAAGCCTCCCGCCTCATCGAATTTCCGTCTCTCTATCATCAGGCAGGCTGCCGTCACCGCAAGGCAGTTATGGGAAAATCGGTTTCTTCCGAAATAATAACTCCTGTTATCCTCAAAAAACTGCATTTTGTGCACCGGCCCCGCCAAAAGATTGGTGATGCCGTCATGCTGGATCCTGAGATCGTCCGGATACCGCAGCTTTATCCCCACCGCTCCCACATAAGGCAGCGCCGCTTTTGCACACATTTTCTCCAAGCAGCCGTCGTCGCACAGCTCCACATCGTCGTTCAAAAAAAGCAGGTAATTTCCCCGAGCCTGCTCCGCTCCCAAATTGCACATGGAAGAAAAATTAAATTCCATGGGCCTATAGAGGTATGTCTCCCCCTGCAGCAGCTTCTCTATGACCTCTCGGTTCCGGGGACTGCTGCCGTTGTCCACCACTATGATCTCCGAATCCTTTCCAAGGGCCTTCTTCAGAGCCGCAAGGCATTTTTCCAGCGTCTGCGGATTGTCCTTGGAAGGTATGATCACGGAAAGACTTCCCTCCCCGAAATTCCCTGCCCGTTCTGCCAGATGTCCGAAAAGTCCCTCTCCCGCCGGACATGCCAGATAGGTCTCCCACACGCTCTCGTCCTCCGCGTGAAAGAGAATTTCCGGAAGCCTTTGCACGGAGACACAGCCCTTCTCAAAAGCGCCCGCCTCCTCCAACAGCGCGTCCAATCCCGGCCGGATCTGCGAGGGCTCCTCATAAAGAACCCGAGATCCTTCTTCCTCTAAGAGCAGACCGGCGAAATGGCGCCGGGCGGCGGATGGTCTGACCGCGATCACGCTTCCCGGATAAAAACAGTCCAGATACAGATCGGGGGACCAGCATGGCCTGTACCACGGATTCCGGCGGATACCGTCCGGTCCTGCCGCATCTTCATCGCCGTACAGCACCTCGCATTCCGGATGCCGCCGAAAATAATCCTCTATCTTCCGGAGGGCCGTCTCCGCCAGGCTTCCCCGCTTCTGCAGAATCAGCACCGCCCGGCTCTCAGAGCTGCCCGCGCCGGAAGCCGTTCGATCCTCCCCAAGGGAAGCGGCTCGCTCCCGCTCTCTCACCCAGGAATCATAATCCGTTTTTTTCTCCCGAAGCCGTTTCTCGTATTCTCTGTCCAGCCGCCCCGTCAGCAGGGCCTTCACCGCGCTCTTTACCCCCAACTGCCTCTCCTCACCGCTAAAATAAATTTATCGCAATCCTCTCAGGCCTTTTCTCTGCGATCCGGCCAGTGCCGCCGTCTCCGGCGTCAGGCGTATCACCTCAAGTCTCGCGGAGAGCAGATTCTCCCCCTGAGGGCTGCATGCCGCCAGATCGATACAGATATTGGGATCCTCTGCGGGAAATATATAACAGGCGTTTTCTTTCCCGTCGGAATCCTTTGTCAAAATACTCTTTCCGTTTACGGTCACAGCCCCCTTTTTCCCGAGGGGAACCGCTCTGTCATTAAACTTAAGCTCCAGCACTCTGCAGATGCAGGGATCCATGCCGGGATCTATGCGGATCGCCCTCACATCGCCTGAGGCGGATACCTGAAACTCCGCTTCGCGTTCGGTACGCCACACATCCTGCAAAAACTCCGACTCTTCCTCCCGAAAGCCGCTTCCTGTGTCCCGATAGATCTGAATGCGGGCAGAACTCTCCATATCTTTGAATTTGCCGATCCATTTCTCAGGGTACAGCACGTCCCCGCCGAAAAGCTCCCGAAGCTGCGCCATGGATAATTGCTTTCCGGTCACGAACTGCTGAAACTGTGCTTCTTGTTGCCGATATTCCTCTGCATCCGAGGCGGTGATATCCAGCTTATCCAGAATCCTGTCGAGCTCCAGCCTGTTTCTCTGCTCATCCTCCAACAGATAACAGTATACCGCGCGAAACGCCAATTCCTTGGTCTCGATCGTCCGCCCAAAGGTCCACTCGTAATCTATCAACGTCCAGTTCTCTCCGTCTACCAGCACATTGGAAAAGACCGGATCAAAGTCCGCGACACCTGCTGCCTCATTGTAGCCGATGCGCTCCACATACTGATCGAACAGCTTATGAAAACCCTCCACATCCTGCCTCTGCAGACACTCGTCCAAAAGCTCCGACAGCGGAGTCCCGTTTTCAAAAGGGAAACGCGCATACACCGTTCCTTCCTGCTCTATCAGCTCGCAGGGATTGATCCGCAGGCCGCTTCCCTCGTACCGTTCGGTCAGCAGCTCACATGCCAGAGCCATTCCGCGCACATGCTCCTGTGCCTCCTCGGTCAAAGGATACTTGCAGACATACGCTTTCCCCTCATCGTTTCGGGAGATCGTGGTTTTGATCCGGTATTCCGGCGCCCTGTCATTGGAATACTTTACATAATCCGGCGGAAAATCTTTTCCCAGCACCGCCACATAGGAATTAGCGAACACGGAGAACAGCCCGTCCCTCACGATTCCGTCATAAGCGCGCTTTTCATCGAACAAAAGCATTCTGTCACAGTCAAAATTACGTATGTTATTTGATAATTCTCCTCTGCCGGGCAGATATCGGTCCGAATACAGAGCGGTCATAAATTTGTAATCGGGATAGGGATAGTAAAAGCGATACTCCTGAATACCGCACCGGCGAAAGATCCTCTCCAGCCCCTTTCGCGAAAAGGTCCGCACCACACCGCCCTCCGGATAATCTTCAATACCGCCGAAATATGTTCCCAGATGGTCTTCCTTACATCCCGCAAAATATTTCAGTCCGTACTTATTCTCAATGGCAATAATGATCCTGCCTTCCGGCGCCAGATGTTTCTTCAGTATCTCCAGAAACTCCTCATAGGGTCTGTCGCCGCCGATATAGCCTCTGCCGTACTCAAACACGCCGATGAGGCAGATATAGTCGAAATCGGCCGGCAGATCCGGCTCCACGTCCTTAAAATTTCCCACATGTATGGTAATATTCTCGCACTCGCTGTGCCGGTAAGCGTTGATCAGGCTGCGCTTTTTGGACAGCTCCACACAGGTGACGCTGCCAGCCTTTCGGGAAAGCGCACCTGTGATTGCTCCGCATCCGCTGCCCACCTCCAGAACCTTGTCCGTCGCTTTCATGGGAATCCATTCCACGATATTTTCCCGAAGAGGAGACAGATGATACAGAATCGGCCAGCTCTTTCTCTCCTCGATCACGCCGGCATACTCCACCTGAGAACGTCCCCTTGCGATATCCAGCAGCTCGTCTTCCACCGCACCGTCGCAATACAGGTCTTCCCCCGGATATTTACTGTAATCCAATTTGATCTTTCCGATTTCTTCCGTCATAAACCGATGCTCTCCTGACCCTTCCAAACCACGCTGCCGGACTCCCGCGGCACATCCCTATGCTTTCTTTACAAAGGGGATTACCGTCTCCTCGTTCCTCGGCACATCCGACACCTGAATTTTGGACTCCATATCGTAAAATCCCACCGTGTTCTTATCGGAGATTACGGTGATATTCAAAACGTCGTAAAGCCGGTGGTACACTTCAAAATTCTCCCCGTTATAGCCCGTCACGCCCAGAGACAGCAGATATTCTCCGCCCTGCAGGCTCATCCGCTGGGTGAAGGTCACGTCCTTCACCTGACCGGCTTTCCCCGGTTCCAGATAAGCCTTCTCGATCATGGAGTTCGTCCCCGTGATCTCCGTCCCCTGCACGTTCTTCACGCTGAACGCAAAAATGGGCGCCGGCACAGTGGCCAGAAAACGCACCCTCATGTGCACGGTGAACTCCGTTCCCTTAATCACCGCCGTGCTTTTCACGCCCCGCTCATCGGTAATATAAAATTCCTCGATCTGAGCCTGCCCCGTACCGTATTCCAGAGCGCCGGGATTCAAAGCCTCCTCCGGTGCTCCCGCAGCGGCTTTTTCCGCCCTCTTTCCTCCGCTGCGTCCCCTGCTCTCCAGGGAGCGCCCGGCAGCTCGTCGAAGCTCCTCATCATCCAAAAGATGGGGCCCCTTTTGTTCCGGCACTTCATACTGTCCCACCAGAACGCGTTTATACGCGTCGATCATCTCCTTAGGGCTTCCCTCTCCCAGAAGATTCCCTTGATTCAGCAGAAAGACTCTGTCGCAGTACTTGCTGATGCTGCTCAGGTCGTGGCTCACAAACACGATGGTCTTGCCCATCTTCTTAAATTCCTCGAATTTATGGTAGCATTTTGCCTGAAAGAACACATCTCCCACGGAGAGCGCCTCGTCCACGATCAGGATCTCCGGCTCGATATTAATGGCTACCGCAAAGGCCAGCCGCACGAACATGCCGCTGGAATACGTCTTTACCGGCTGGTACACATAATCTCCAATATCCGCGAACTCCAGGATCGCCGGAAGTTTTTCATCGATCTCCTTCTCGGAAAATCCCATCATGGTGCCGTTCAGATATACGTTTTCCAATCCGCTGTACTCCTGATTGAATCCCGCCCCCAGCTCCAGAAGCGCCGATATCCGGCCGTTTACATGAACTTCCCCTGAGGTGGGATTCAGCACGCCGGTGATGATCTTCAGTATCGTGGATTTTCCGGAGCCGTTGGTTCCGATGATACCCACGGTCTCACCACTGTTGATATTCATATTGATGCCATTCAGAGCATAGTGCAGCTTATAAACCTTCTTTCGCCCCAGTCCCAGAGCCTCCTTGAGGCGATCCTGCGGCTTGTCATACAGTTTATAGGTCTTTACAACATTTTTTACTTCTATAGCAGGGATATCTATCTCCTGCACGCTTATCTGATTTTCTTTCATACCGCTCTACCACTGTCCTCACATGCTCTGCTCACCCGTCACTGTTTTCAATACATATGATAGCCTGTTTCCCATACCAGGAAGCCATAGATGCGTTCTCCTCCCGCCCGGGGTCGGAGGAAAGCTCTCCCGCGCAGATCGGCGCCGGTTTAAAATGATACGGAGGAACCTCCACCACATCGCCTCCGTTTTCGATCCTTTCGACTCTGTCAAGGTATTCTTTGTGAAATTCATTTGCCTGCCCCAAATGCACATATAAATAAGCGCAATAGGACGAGAAATGTCCTTCTTTCCAAGTGTCCGCCCTAAATATAGCCAGAAGGAAAACAGCTATTGCTAAATAATAGATCGCCGGAACTCCCTTTCTCTGTTCCGCGTTTCCCGCTTTTCCTTTTTGCGCCGCTTTCTGCCAGAGCCACCCCAGAAGATACACCTCGTTCACCAGAAGCAAAAGCTGCAACGTGATCTTGACCGCATTCAGAGTGCGTCCCAGTCCTGCCGTTCCCATTGCGTACAGGCTCGGCGTAAATCCCGTGGCATAAAAGCAATAGGACAAGGCCAGCACTACTCCGGGCAGGCGAAAACGAAAATTCACTTTCTTCAGCATATGCCAGATCAGAGGAAGAATCATCAGCATAGCCGCCAGCATCTGCAGACCGGTAAATCTCGGGAACAAGACTGCTCCTTCCTTAAAAGAGCGAAGAATCGCCTCCGGCGCATTCAGTCCCTGAAACAAAGCTCCTCTTTTATCATTGCCGGGAGCCGTGGCATTTATCGCAAAGGACACGATATACACCAACAGCGACGGCAGCAGCAGAAGCGTCCTCTTTTTTCTGAGAAAGATTCCCAAAACCGTCAGCCCCGCTATCAGCAGCAAGCCCTGTAAGGCAGTGACATAGTTCGCACCGCCGGCCAGTACGGCGCCCAAGATGCTCCATATCACTAAAAACACCGTCTTTTTCTTTTTCTCCGTATATAACAGGGCGCTCCACCCTGCCAAGGTCAAAATCAGCAAAGAATGCATACCGACATAATGGACGCCCGGATTATACCAATAGAAACCGGCACGGTCAGAATGGATAAACTCTACCGTTATTGCCGCTGCCGCAGCCTGAAGCGCAATACTGCATGCGCGTTCCGCCTTCAACACGCCCCGAAGCAATACTCCGGTCAGCACATAGGTCGAGACGGGCAGAATCAGAATGAGCATAAAAGGTCCCAGAAAATAGTACTTCATGTCCCATACAAAGGGAGCAAAGCTCATGAAAAAGATAGAGGAAAATGTCCCTTGCCACGCATACCACGAAACTCTGGCACATTCCACCGCACCTTTCAACGCTCCGACCAGACTGTCATCCTGGCTCATCGCCCTCTTCACGAACCCTCCGTAGTTGTAGTCATCATACCACGGAGCCGTGTACAGAGCCATTCTCAGCAGCGGCACGATCAGCAGCACCAAAGCAGCAATTGCAAGGGGCGCCACCAATTTTATGCTCGGCCTCCACAAGATAATATTCTTTAGTTTCTGCCATACTTTCTTTTCTTTCACAATGTTTCTCCTATGAATCTTCCTTCTACAGCATATCTGCAAAATGTACCTTCAATCTCTTGAAGATTGCTCCTCCTACGCCAAAGAGGACAACGGTCACGATCCAGAAATACATCGTGGAAAAAAAGTCCTCAAAAAACCACTCCCTCTCATAGACGGCGCTCCGATACCCGTTGACGATATACACCAGCGGGTTCAATTTCAGGATTGTCACCCAAGTGGGGCTCAGCGAATTGATGTCCCAGAGAATGGGCGTGGCCCACATTCCTATCTGCAGCGCGATGTTGATGATCTGCGTAAGATCGCGGAAGAACACCACGATCGCGCAGGTGCTGTAGCTCAGCGCCAGCACAAAAATGAACAGGCACGCGCTGTAGTAAAATATCTGCAGGGTATATACCGTCGGGTAATACCCGTATACGGCGGCAACGATCAACAACACGCACACAAAGAACGCATGAATAAAAGTCGCCGCTATGATCTTGATAATGGGGAGCACACTGATCTTGAATACCACCTTTTTGACCAGATAGTTGTACTCCAGCATAGCGTTCGTGCCGTTGTTCAGCGCCTCGCTGAAAAAGAACCACGGCACCAGACCTGCCGTGAGAAACAGCACAAAGGGGACGTCCGTTGCGCCGCGTCCGGCGCCCTTCATGATCACGTCGAACACCACATAGTACATGCCTATCGTGACTACCGGCTGCGCCATGGCCCACACCGCGCCCATATAGGAGCCTGCATACCGCTTTTTGAAATCGTTCTTTGCGAGCTTCCAGATCAGATGTCTGCTCTGAAAAAGCTCCACCGGCAGCGTGGTAAATTTTTCATACTGCACTGCAAAAATAATGCAGACCGCCAGGATCACTGCACAGGATATGATCTTCTTGGTCAATTCTTCCTGCATATCCGCAAGGGGGCCGGCTTTGTGTGCGATGATGATCACCGCCATCAAGAACCCCGCAAGCGAAAATATGGTGATCCCGCCTCTTTTGCTTATCTTCATTCTCCGATCACCTTTCAATGCCTCTTTCGGCTGTCTCAAGTCCGCCCCATTTCGTATCCTTTTCGGAGAGGATCAGCTCCATTCCCTGCGGAATCGGCCACTCCACCCCGATGGCGGGGTCATTGTAAATGATACCTCCCTCGTCGTTCGGGTGATAGAAATCGGTACATTTGTAACAGAACTCCGCATAATCGGAGAGCACCAAGAATCCGTGCGCAAAATGCTCCGGTATATAAAACTGCTTCTTATTCTCTTCCGTGAGCATTACGCCGTGCCACTTGCCGTAGGTCGAGGAGTTCGGTCTGAGATCGACCGCCACGTCGAACACCTGCCCTCTGATGACCCGCACCAGCTTTGCCTGAGGATGCCGGATCTGAAAATGCAGCCCCCGCAGCACGCCCCGTCCGGAAGCGGACTGGTTGTCCTGCACGAACACATCGGCAATGCCGGCTTCCTTATAAGCCTCATAATGGTAGGACTCATAAAAATACCCTCGCTTATCGCTAAAGACAGCCGGCGTGACGATCTTCAGCCCCTCTATCCCACAGGTCTCCACCGTAATCTTTCCCATTTCCTCAGTTCTCCTTTTTCCGCATTTCGCCCGTCCCATGCTCCCGGACATTCATTTCTGCCCGATATAGCTCATGTTCATATCCACATTGCCGGCAATCCCGTCGATCTTGCCCTTTGACGTATACTGCCACATCTGATAATAACCCTGATACAACGGTGCGTTGCGATACTCCGCCAGCCAGATACAGTATTTTTCCAATCTGTCCGCGTGGAGCTTGTTGTTGTACCAGTTGCGGCTGGCATAGACTCCGGCCCGATAGCCTGCATTTTCCACTGTGCGGCAGAACGCCTCACAGACCAAGGTCCTGGTCTCGGCATCCAGACTGTCCGCACGGCCGCCGGAACCCTCCGTGTCGATAAAAATGGGGTAATCCAGCTCGTATTCCCGCACAAGGTCCAGCACCGCCGACGCTTCCTCCACTGCCTCCACCTCATTTACTGCCTGCGTAAAAAAGTACACGCCCACGGGTATTCCGTTTTCGGCAGCTCCTTTCATATTGGCCGCAAAATACGGATCCACTACCAGACTGCCCGACACGGAACCTCTGTAGCCCGCACGGATAACGGCATATTCCACGCCCACATTCTTCACTCTGCTCCAGTCGATCTCCCCGTTCCACTTGGATACGTCGATGCCGAGCTTTGCGGAACCTGCGGCGCTCTGCATACCCTGTATCTCCGTATCGTCCGCATCTACCTGCGCGTCGGATACGGCCGTATCGTCTTCGTCCGCATCGATTTCGTCTTCCGTCTTTATCAGAAGGGAAATGTCGCTGATTGCAATATACTCCACCTTGTCCTTGACCCGTACCCTCGTGGCATTGTTGGGCACACGATAGCCGTCAACGGGAAGCAGTTCCACAGAGTATTCCCCTGCCGAAAGATTTCCGATGTAAATGACGCCGTCCTGATCCAGATCCTTGTATTCGCCCATATCGCTCAGCTTCACCAAAAAGCTCTGGCCTGTCACAGGCTCTCCCGCAGCGTTTACGATCTGAATCCTCAGGTCCTTCTCCACCGATGTCACCACCAGCGACAGACGGGAAGCCGCATTTTTTGCCGCTTCCAGAACAGGATCCTCCTCCGGGTCAAAGAAAGTATTGTCCTCCAAAAAAGCCGACAGATTCTCTCCGATCTGTCCCGGGGACGGCATGATTTCCCCGTCCTCCCCAGAACCGGACGCTGCCTGCGGCGCGGCGGTGTTATTCACGGAATTATCGGACCTTCCGCTTCGTCCGGAAGATACATTGGCGTATATCACCAGCACGGATATCAGCAACACGGCCGATACGGAGACCAGTATTGCCGTCTTGCGCAGATTAGAGTCCATTTGCCACCTCAATCAGATATTTCCCGTAATTCGTCTTCATCAAGGGCTCCGCCAGCTTCCTCAGCTGTTCCTCATCGATAAAACCTCTTTTGAACGCTATCTCCTCAATGCAGGAAATGTAGAGCCCCTGCCGTTTCTGGAACGCCGCCACAAAATCGGATGCGTCCAACAGCGCGTCATGATTTCCCGTATCCAGCCATGCAAATCCCCTGCCCAAGGTCTCCACATGCAGTGTTCCCCGGTTCAGGTACTCATTATTTACGGCAGTGATCTCAAGTTCTCCCCGCGCAGAGGGCTGAATCCCCTTTGCAATGTGGACCACGTCATTGTCATAAAAATACAGTCCGGGCACGGCGTAATTGCTCTTAGGCTTCTCCGGCTTTTCCTCGATGGAGAGAGCCCTGCCGTTCTCGTCGAACTCTACCACACCGTACTCCCTGGGATCGCGCACATAATATCCGAAGATAGTCGCGCCCTTCTCTCTGGCGGCTGTCTCCCGAAGCACTTTGGAAAAGCTCTGTCCGTAAAAAATATTATCTCCCAGAATCAACGCCACCCTGTCGTCCCCGATGAACTTTTCTCCGATGATAAAAGCTTCCGCCAGACCGCGGGGATATTCCTGCACAGCGTAGGAAAACTCCATGCCAAGCTGCCTGCCGTCGCCCAACAGTTCCTCGAATACCGGCAGGTCTCTGGGGGTAGATATGACCAGTATCTCTCTGATACCCGCCAGCATCAGAATGGAAAGAGGATAGTAGATCATGGGCTTGTCATACACCGGCATGATCTGCTTCGATATTGCCTTTGTCAGCGGATACAGTCTGGTACCCGATCCTCCCGCCAGAATAATTCCCTTCATAGGCTCGTTCTCCTTCTCTAAAGCCGCCGTCGCCGGCAGGATTTTGCCGCGCTATCGGCCGCTGTACATCTCCTCGTAATACTTCTGGTAATCGCCGCTCGTCACATTCTTCATCCACTCTTCATTTTCAAAGAACCACTTTATCGTCCTGCGGATTCCCTCTTTGAACGTGGTCTCCGGCTCCCAGCCGATCTGCGCCTTGATCTTGTCGGGGGCGATGGCATAGCGCCTGTCGTGACCCTTGCGGTCCTCCACGTAGGTGATCAGATCCGAATTCACATAAGCCTTTCTGGGATCCCCCTCCGGCAGCATCTCCTGCAGAGTCTCCAGAATGATGTGAATGATCTCAATATTCTGCTTTTCGTTATGTCCGCCGATATTGTAGGTCTCGAACAGCCTTCCCTGCTCCTGCACCATGTCGATCGCCTTGGCATGATCTTCCACATAGAGCCAGTCGCGGACGTTCTTCCCGTCTCCGTACACCGGCAGTTTCCTGCCCTGCAGCGCGTTATTGATAATGAGCGGTATCAGCTTTTCCGGAAACTGATACGGCCCGTAATTATTGGAGCAATTTGTGATATTGGCCGGAAAACGGTACGTGTCCATATAGGACTTGACCAGCATGTCCGAGGAAGCCTTGCTGGCCGAGTACGGACTGTGGGGATCGTAGGGAGTGGTCTCGTAGAAAAAGGCATTGTCGTCCTCCGGCAGAGAACCGTAGACCTCATCGGTGGACACATGTAAAAATTTCTTGTCCTCTCTGAAGCTTCCGTCAGGCAGCTCCCACGCCGCCTTGGCGCAGTTGAGCATCACCGCGGTTCCCAATACGTTGGTCTGCACGAACACCTCGGGAGTGCGGATGCTCCTGTCCACATGGCTCTCCGCCGCAAAATGCACCACCCGATCTATGTCGTTGCGGGCAAAGATCTCGGCGATGGCTTCCTTGTCGCAGATGTCCGCCTTTATGAACGTGTAATTGTCTCTGTTCTCTATATCTTTTAAATTTGCCAGATTTCCGGCGTAGGTAAGGGCATCTACATTGATGATGCGAATACTGTCGCCGTATTTTTGGAACATATAATGAATATAATTGGAGCCGATGAAGCCTGCGCCCCCCGTAACTAAATATGTCCGCATGGTTCCTCTCCTTCATTTTATAGACTGTCAGTATTATAGCATAGATTCGATGCTTTTCCAATTATAACTTGCACTTATTGCGATTCTCGGTAGATTTTCCTTAATTATTCTTTAACAGACCCTCCGAAACGAAACATGCGGCGGGAATCCGCATATACGCGAATTTCCCGCCGCCGCTTTTTCGTTATGGCTTAATAGCCCAGATAGCTCAGATTCATATCCACATTTCCGCTGATGCCGCTGACGCTGCCTGTGGAACGATACTGCCACAGGTCGTATCTTCCCGTGTAGGTAGGCTTTGCGGCGTACTGTGCCAGCCAGATCTTGTAGGCGCTCAGCGCGCTCGGATCCAGCTTGGTGGTCAGCCAGGACTTGTTTGCGTAGACGCCCGCATTGTATCCCGCATTCTGGATAGTCTGGCAGAACGCTTTGCATACGGCTGTCCTTGTGGCCTTGTCAATTCCGTCCGCACGTCCGCCGCTGGACTCCACATCCAGGAACACAGGGTAAGATATCTTGTAATTCTTGATCTGTTCCAGCACCATGGACGCCTCCTGTACGGCCTCCACCTCATTCACCGCCTGTGTGAAGAAATACACGCCCACTTTAATGCCTGCGGCCGTAGCGCCCTTGATATTTGCGGTGAACTTGGGATCCACCACCAGACTGCCCTGGGAGGAGCCTCTGTATCCGCAGCGAATGATTACATAATTGATACCGGAATTCTTCACCGCGTTCCAGTCAATGTTGCCGTTCCACTTGGACACATCGATGCCCAGAGCGCCGCTCCCCGTCACCAGAGAACCGTCGCTGGCAAAATTGTACTTGGCGCCCTGAATGACCTGTTCGCCGGTGACCTTTTTGCCGTCCGCCGTAAAGAAATACACTTTGCCGTTAAGAGTCTGCCAGCCGGTGTACTTTGCCTCGCTCATCAGATAGAACTTGCCTGCGGTATAATAGTCGGCGTAATGCGCTTCCCTGTATGTGCCGTTATCCAACACATAGATCTGCTGTCCGCTCTTGTCCTTCAAAGGGGTCTGCGTATCGTTCTTGGGATTGGCCTTTACGGTGACGACGCATTTTGCCTCCACCGTCTCGTTGTTTTCCGAAAAAGATACCGTGACAGTGGCCTGTCCCGCCGTGACGCCGCTTATGGTCACCGCCTTCTTGTTCACGGAGGATACCTTTGCCACGCCGGCGTTATCGGAAACTGCCGTCACAGTGGGATCCTGTGCTGCCGCATTGGCGATTGTTGCATTTATGATGACCGTCTCGCCCACAAATACGGTAGCCGTAGGCTTGTCGAGGCTCAGAGACTTCTTATCCGTCACCGTCACCTTGAGCGTGGCCTCACTGGACAAACTGCCGCAGGCTGCTTTCACGGTAAAGTTCGCACTTCCTGCCGCGTCTCCCTTGATCGTGATCTTGCCGGTCGCACTGTCTATTCTGTATGTGACTACATTTTTACTTGTAGGGTCGCTGGGGGAAATACTATAGGTCAGCGCCTGTCCCGCCGGTTGATCGGTGACCGTCGCCTGCGCCTGCACGGTCGTCTCCTGACCCACCACCAGACTGACGGAAGCAGGCGTAAGCGTAACAGCCGAAATCGTCGGCGTCGGTGTGGGGGTCGGCGTGGGGGGCGAAGATTCATCTCCGGGAGATGCATCACCGCCGCTGGTCGCCCTGATAAATCTTTTGTCCAGCGACACTAACGTCGCCGGATCGGTAATCGTACTCTTAGATACTTCCTTGTAGCCTTCGGAGATCACTTTGCTCTCCACCCATGCAACGGTATCCTTCAGGGAGGACTCCACCTCGATATCATTCTGGGCAGTATCCTCCTTGCTGGCGTCGATATCCTTCTCGGTCTTGACCTCGTTGGCCACATTTACCTTCTCATACTTAATATTCTTTCTGACCTCCACAGGCTCGGATGTGGCAGAAATAATATATCTGGCATACTTTTCATCGTTCAAGGGCTCCATTACGACCTTATAGTCGCCGGGCGTAATATTTTCCTTATAAATAACGCCGTCCATATCGTCGTCTGACCAGATCGTGGTCTTATTATCCGGATCCGTGACGTTGACCGCAAACGGCACATTGGCGATCAGCCTGTCCGTTTTCTTGTTCACGAACTTGATCTTCAGGTCCTTCTGAATGGACACAAGCTCCAATCCCACCGTGACCTCGGAGCTGTAATCTTCCTCGTCATATCCGTATTCCTCGTCCTCGACCGCATCATAGACTGCGAACTTAGCCATCTGGGCGTCCGCCACGGCCAAAAGCCCCGCTCCGCCGATGGTTTCGATGTCCTCGAGCTGTGTCCCCACGGCCACAAAGTCAGAGACCTGTTTCGCTACGATTCTGGAACTGACAAACACACTGCCCAAGACAACGGCGAGAACTACCACGCCCAGACCGGCAGCTGCAATCACGCGGTCCATGGCGCTCATGTCGGAAATAATCTCTCTTATCCTCCGCAAAACGGCCGGCCCTTTCCTGCGGCCCGCCTGCTGTACAATGGGAGCTTCGTTCTCGTCCTCTATCTGATAGAATTCATCATCACTTAAAATATTCCCGTCATATTCGGCGCCGTCCTCGTAATAAGTGCCGTCCTCATAAAAGGTGCCGTCCTCATAAAAGGTGCCGTCCTCACTGACTTCACCGCCCTCATAATATGCGTTCTCTTCATAGATTTCTTCTTCATAGACGGCTTCTTCGGAAACGCCGTCCTGTATATCGCCGTCTCCAGCATAATATGCACCTTCGTCCGCTTCTTCCTCGTAATATGTGTCGTCGGCATCAGAGGAATACATGTCGTCTCCGGCTCCGTCCCAGTCATACTCGCTCTCTTCGTATTCGTCTTCTGCGTATTCGTTCTCTTCGTACTCACTCTCTTCATATCCATCCCAGTCCTGAACGGGCTTCTTGGTATGGTTGAATCGTTTTTTCATCCCAGTTCCTCCTCAAAGGATACCTCGCATTTCACAATGCGCCTAATTTAACAATTTTGTAACATTATAACATTACAGAGACAGTACTTCAAGTCATAAACGAATTTCTTCATAATTTCTTAAAATTTTCGTCCAATACAAACTCCCTCTGCAGCGGATAAGAAAAACCAACTGCCTAGACAAAAAAACATTATATCTGCTCATTCTGACGGTGTATCAAGGGATCTTCATATCTGTCCATAAAATCCGGTCCTAGACGCACCACCTCATCCGCAAAAGCAATGGCCTTGATCTCCGTCAGTACAGAAATTACTTTTTTAAAATGAAGATTGTGGAAAAAATTCAATAATTCCATTGGCAGCGCAGCGTCAAACTGCGGGCATTGGGGAAAAAGGCTTCGATAATCCAACACATCCCTAGGATGAGGCTTTAAGAATACGGTACCTTCTTTTTCATATCTGCTTATCAAATCCTGAAAGATCCGTTTTCGTATATCTAACGTACACAACGGTTCTGTCAATATCAAAATCTTGTCATTAACCACCTGGCTGCATTCGCGGATTTGACATTCTAATTTTTCTTTGTCGCGCACAAAAGCACGGAGAATCAGTTCCTTTTCTTCATCTTCCAATTCGTCTACCAGGTTCATCCTGGGCACTTCCTTATAATAGGGGCAGGGATAAGGAATAGCGGCAATATCATTTACCTCCATATCCAAACAATACCTGCCATAGCCGTTTTGAATGAAGATGAGATTCAACCTTTTTGACAAAAACGTCTTTAGCCCAAAATGTCCGCGATTTTCAAATCTTGCTGCATCAATATGCACCAGACTGTTCAGACCGTCCTCCAATGCATGATAGGGAATATGTTTCCAGTTCAGATAGTACCCTATAGGATCAGCGTCACAAAAAACATAAATATCTCCATAGTCCCTAAAATCCACCGGTACATAAGCCTCATTCAATCTGGCAAGTTTTTTGGTAAAACGAATTCTATTCAACAAATTAAGCAAAAGATTTCCTTTATCCTGACGAAATCTCTTCAACTCCGGGAAAAAATCTTCTCTCTTCTCATCATATTCCAATACCTGCTCAAAAAAACAAATTTTTTCTAACCTGTCTTTTAATTGCTCAAAATCAATAGACATTCTGCTGAGAAGCAATGTTGCCTGTCCACGTTTTTCCCGGGGCAGGTTTAACTCTTTTAGGAGCGTAATATAAACGTGATAATATGTGTGACATATATAAATTCTTTCTTTCACGTTTCTACCCCTTTTCCGCCATATCAATGATACTGCAGGCCTCAATTTGATTTCGTATGCCGATACACATACATATTTCGGGAATCATTTTCCAAAATATCCTTTCGCACAGCCTCATCCAAATCCATTATCTGCATCACATGACAAGGCACCGTATTTCTGTAAAATTCCGTTCGGAGCTTTCCCTGATTCCGCATCTGTTCTTCCAGCGGACGAAAACCATCGATATGACGCGGATCCATCGCCAGATCCCGAACATACATCCGATATGTCCTTCGCTCATACACACCTGCCTCATTCATATAATCCGCCGTGAACTCTTTTTGATAGCGGTAGGGCACTCCCACCATCTGCTCCACATGATGAATATAGCTTGCGCCTTGGAGGGCCGGCAGACCGATAGACAATATCTTCCCTTTCCATTTATAAAGACTCTCAAATATAGTTCCCGGTCCGAAAGAGTCTACAGAAGTATTCGCAAGCAGTTCTTCTCGATGCATCCCCCATACTGCAAAAGAATATAGAGGATGGGCAGTTCTGTCAAAATCCTTTCTCGCCAACGCCGTCTTAGAAAGCGCGCCGGTCCGAACCGGGGTGCTGTGACTGTCAAATCCCACTCCTTTACAAAAATCCCAGTTAAAAGTCGGAAACAACAACGTCCCTTCCTTGCCCACAATCTGCTGAATGCCGTCAATCAAATTGTTCAAATCGAGTCTGATTCCCTGTTCTCGGTATGCCTTTGCAAGCTCCAGCATATCGGAAACCACATAAACACAATCACCTTTTCCTATCCAGTTCTGTTCTGCCAGCCAATCTGTAAACGGAGCAAACTCTGCCATCTATTTCTCCTCTATATATTTTTGAATTAAAGCCTCTATGGCTTCCAGATTCACAAAATTTTCCGGAAGGATATCCCTTCCGCTTATCTCAATGGCAAAGGCACCCTCTATCTCTGCCACTAAGTCCATCATGTCCATGGAATCAAGTAATCCTGCCTCCATAAAGTTTTCACAGTTTTCGTAATCCTGTCCCTCAAATAACTCATCCAATATTTTTTGCAGAATATCCATCACAACCTCCGATATTTCATTTCACACTACTACGTTCCAATACCTTCACCAAAAAATTTTCAAATATCTTGCTTCGGACTATACAACTCACAATCTTCCCTTAACTTTGAGAACACACACACATCCACAAAACCGATTCCCTGCCAAAACTCCCCTTGGCGAACTGTGCCCTCATATGTAAAATCATTTTTTAAAAGCACTTTTTTAGAATTTATATTATCCTTGTGAACAGAGGCATACACTCTGTTCAATCCTATATTCAGCAATAGATAATCCGTTATACAACCCACTACAGCTGTAGCAATTCCCCGCCCTTGAAAAATCGGTGTTATAGTATAACCAATCTCCACCTGTTCTACTCTTGCATCAATGTGAAATACCTCTGTCAGCCCTACTATCTCCCCATCTCTATCAAGAACAGTAAAAGCCGCCTGTTTCTTTTGCTGCCTTTCTGCGCATAGACGCCGAAGTGCTTTTTGTACTGATAATACGGTATTTCGAGGCATTCCCGGACGATATTGATAAATGCTATTATCACTGTACATAGGAAACAAAGCATCTGCATCCTGTTCCCGAACGGATCGAAGCAATATCTCGGATGATGCTATCTGACAATTTTCCTGAAACAGCTTCTGCAAATCCATATTAAATCTCCTGACTGTGGTTTGCTAAATAAACCCTATCAATTTTTCCATTGGCATTCAAAGGCATTTGTTTCAAAGCAGTAAAAACTTGCGGCATCATATATTCCGGCAATTTCATCTCCAAACATTTCTGAATATTCTCCTTTGAGGCATTACCTTCGTAATAAAGAATAATCTTACCATTACTATAAACACAGCACACTCTATTAATATTTCTGCAGCTTCCTGCTGCCGCCTCGATTTCCCCCAGCTCGATCCGATACCCCTTGTGCTTGATCTGAAAATCTTTACGGCCTACATACTCAATCTCTCCCCGCGCATTCAGCTTGACAAGATCTCCTGTCCGATACATGATATCACGGTAAAAAGGAGACAGCGGATTCTGAACAAAAGATTCCTTTGTCCTTTCCGGGTTATTATAATACCCCAGTGCCACCCCTGAACCACGAATACAAAGCTCGCCAACCTCTCCTGTCCCACAAGTTCTGTTCTCCTCATTCAAAATCAGAACTCCCGTGTTTACAGCTGCCCGTCCGATTGGCAGAGTCTCATCCTCTCTGAATTCCCTGTCTATAACATAATATGTGCTCGCGTATGTAGTCTCCGAGGGGCCGTAGTAATTCACATACTTTGCATTCGGCACATACTTTTTCCACATATTGTACTGTTTTACCGGCATAATCTCACCGCAGAACATAATCTTTTTAAGGCAGGTTACATCCACCTCCTGAAGCGCCCGCAGATTAGCCGTCAAAATCAATGCAGACGGCACCCAGAAAATTGCATTAATATTATACTCCTTAATATATTCCAGAACGCGGATAGGAAAAGAAAACCATCCTTCAGGAATGATATGAAGTGACGCTCCATTGCGAATAGTACAATACAGATCTGGTACTGAGGCATCAAAATAAAAGGGCGCCTGATTTGCAAAGACTTCCCTGTCGGAAAAAGCCATTTCCTGACTTGCCTCCTCCGTAAAGTCAATGACCGCACGGTGACTGATGACCACTCCCTTTGGCACCCCGGTAGACCCCGAAGTACAGATGATATACAAAGGATCCGTATCAATCCGACGCCTCTGAACCATCATTAACTTTTCTTTGTCCTCCGGTTCCTTCCACGCTTCGTCCAATATAAGAAGCCTGTCCGAATCTATAAGCTCCACAGCTTTTTCCCTGTTTGCCATATCCGTCAGGACAAAAGCCGGCTTCAAAGTCCCTATGATCAGTTTTAAGCGTTCCACCGGTGCATGGCAATCCATAGGAGAGTATATACCACCCGCATAGGTGACTCCCCAAAACGCCGGCAGTGCTACCCGCTCTTTTCCCAAAAGTACGGCCACTACATCGTTGTCCTGCAGGCCTTTCTTCAACAAAAAGGTTCCTACACACCTAGCTTTATCCGCCAGTTCGCCATATGTATCGCTTCCATTTTCATCTGTCACCGCTGTTTTATCAAAAAACTCCGATTCACTTTTTTCCAAATAATCCAAAACCGATTTTAACATAAACCACCCTAAATAAATCGCAAATCTATGTGTCCACTATTTCAAAAAGTCCTGCTTCACACAGTTTTTTCACATTTGGGATCAACTCCGCCACCGGCACGCCTATACGGCTGCTGATGTCAATTAAATCCCCTTTCCCATCCGCATAAGCAATTAGATTTGTCAACTTTTTTACTTCATGATAAATACCCTTCCGGCTCTCCTTAGGATATAGCCCTCGCTTACCAAGCTGAGGTTCGCAAAGACAAGTGACCCGATAAAACCGATTATATTCCAGCGCCATGATCACATCCTTCATCACATCATAAGAACCTTGAAACCCTGCCGGAGAAATGAAATCCATATTATCTGCTGAAGTATGATATTCCGGATATTCCGCATATTTCGAACGGCAGAAATCACACACCGGAAGATCCACACTGGGGGCATTGTACTGTCTTTCATCGGAACCACGTTCCAGAAAACTGTAAGTTATATATTCGGGATGAGAAAAACCCAACACATTTTGCAGCACACGATCCGTCAATGTATTTCCATATCGGGTTTCCAAATAAGAATAAGCCCTATCATCCCCCACACAAGTCAGCACAAATCCGGCTATCATGCGCTCTTTCATTTGTTCCAAATTTCTACTCAAATAAGCGATAGAGCCAATGGTTTCCGGAACGATCACAATGCGGTAGGACAGTCTTCTATCCAAACTTTTAAGCCACTTAACCAGCCAAGTAACTAAAACCGGACCCGAAACCTCATTGTTTGCCATGGACGGATGGCAGATATAAGTTGAGAGAAGAACTTCTTTTTCAGAAGAACCCGGAAGCAACAGCTCTCCATAATTCATTACACCGTCAAAATGCCTGCTGTCAATATACATATGGTATGTTCCCTGAAGCAATGAATCCCTTTGCTGTTTTGACATACAAAACGCATAGGCCGGCGAATAATACGATGTAACATAAGGAATGACTTCCGGTTGATTTTCCTCGACTTTGATATGCTCAAGCAATTCTTCCAGACTGACGTACTTGTCAACAGACGTTGAATATCCCATAACAGACAAGTTATTTACATGATAATCTACAATCCGGCGGCCCTGTTCGTCTTCAATGTAACCATCTCTAATCTCCCATTCCTTTGGAACAGTCCAATCAAACACCCTAGTGCCGCTTGGAATCTCTTGAATCCGCAGATCAGGAATCTGTTGCTGTATTAGTTTCAGACTCTGCCTCACGCCCTCCCCTGTCAGGCTTCTGTCCAACGGAAACAACTTTTTAGCAAACTGATACATTTCTTGTCCTGCGTCCATAAAACACCACCTAAAAATTCCCCTAAAATTCTATTTTATTGTACCACATTCATCATTTTCGTCAATCCCTTAATCCTAGGATTTATCCTTTTCTATAAACGAATTTCTTCATAATTTCTTAAAATTTTTTAATTGTGCTTAATAATGTGGACTTTGCCGTCCCATAATAGTAAAATGATAGACATGGCAGCAGCCGACAGCCGCTCTTGCAAAGGCAAGCCGGCGGAATGTGAGGACATCATGAAAAAAAACCTTGGTTCAAAAGATCCCGATACGGATCTTCTTCTCAATCATACACCCGACAGAACAGCAGCGGAACCGGAAATTGATGGAAAGAAAAAAGGTCTTCGGGTTAATATGCACTTTGTGCTGTTGGGTGCGGTCGTATTGTTTATAGCCATTATCGCGTACAGACTCCTGCACTTCGGCAATTTTGTCAGCCAGGAGGATATCTTCAGCGACGGACAGGGCATCTACGAAGCCGAGACCTTCGATGAGATTGCTCCTCTGATGGACGGTGATCAACACCCGATTCCCTTGGATTACAGCGACGGTCTTACGATCCTTGCGTTCGGCAACGCCCCCCTTGCCGATGACAGGGATTCCGAGAATGGCCTGGCCAATATAATCGCACGGCAGACCGGCGCAAACGTGATCAACTGCGCCGTCAGCAACAGCTGCCTGGCTGCGCAGCACTTCACCTTCGATGCCGGTGTCGCACCCATGGATGCTTATACCTTTTACTGGATGTGCCTTTTGGCGTCGGGCTTCGAGATAGACCAACACTTTTCAAACGCCGCTGCCGTTCTGGGCGAAGACCTTCCTCCGGATGCCGAGGAAGCCTACAACAATCTCAAAAATGTGGACATGGATACGGTGGACGCCATTCTGATCATGTATGACGCCAGCGACTACCTGAGGGGAAATTCCACATATGACCCGCAGAACCTCACAAATATCCGTTGTTTTGCGGGCAATATGGCTGCCGGCATCGAACTGATTCAGAAAACCTATCCCCACATCCGTATCATCATCATGTCTCCCACCTACGCCTATGCAGTGGACGACAACGGAAAATACATCAGCAGCGAAAAGAAGTCATACGGCGGGGGCTTCCTGTCCGATTATCACGCCGGACAATATATGACCGCACTCTCCCAGAACGTCACATTTGTGGATAATCTGTTCGGCACCTTCACAGAGGAAAATGCAGAGGAATATCTGACCGACAACCTGCATCTGAACGAAAAGGGACGTCAGGCCGTGGCCGACCGTTTTACGTACGCACTGACCTACTATAACAACCTGGCCCTGCCGGAGCAATAAAACAGCCGATACCGCACCGGTATCGGCTGTTTTATTTTTCCTCGTATCCTTCCGGAATGACCAGTTCGACAGCGGTATCCCTCCAGACGTCATATCCTTCCTTGCTGTAGAACAATTCCCAACCGTATTCCTCCGGTTCTCCTATGATAACACTGTCCTGTCTAAGCACTATGAAGTGGCACAGTCTCTCTCTGGTCAACGGCACCAGTTGTTCCAGGTCTATTTCTTCGGCCTTCATCAAATCGTAAATCTCATCGTAACCGCCCATAAGCACCTGCCGTCCGTAAGGCATACACACAAGAGTCGAATACTGCCGTACATACAGAATCAGTTCCGGCGGAAATGCCGCCATCACCTCCCTGCCGGGCACTTCTATAGCATCGCAGATATCCACCACACTGCTTGGCACATGGTATATATTTTCCGCACGACTATACAGAGGGTTACTGTACACAAGCTTACCGGAGACACCTATCAGGCACAGGCAGAGTACCGCAGCAAACACGGCTTTCTTCCCCTTCAGGCGGCTCACCACCAGCACCGTCGCATAGGCAATTACCACAGTGATCGGCAGCAGCCAGCAGACACGGAAATAAGTCGCTTTATCCGCCATCTTGTCAAAGAACTCTGCAAACAGCGGATTGAAAAAAAACAGCAGGACAATCACAGGAGTGTACAGAAATAATATGCGGCGGTTCTTACGGCCTTCCGCAAGAAAGAGAAAGAGCAGCGCCGCAAGGAACCATATCGTGATCAGCCCCGTGCCCATATATTTTTGAAATGTAGTGATAATCTGATTCATAAGTTGATTCATAAATTTATCCCCTTACAACAGATAATACAATAATATTGTACCCGCAGGCACGATACAGCAGCCGAGCAGCGGCAGCAGAAACCGCCATCTTCGATAACAGACTGCTGTACACAGACCCACGATTCCCGCCAACATACCGACCAAAAAAGCCGCCTGAGTACTGCACAGGCAGCCCGCAGTCATAGTCGATGCCGTCAGCAGCCAGAGGCAGATGCCGATTTTTTCACTGGCCTGCACTTTGTCTAAAATTGTCAGAAACAGCCACAGCAAGAAAGGGAGAACAATATTGGCCAACACCGCTTTCCCCTGTGCCGTTCTCACCAACAGAAAATTTTCCGGCGTGTACAGGGAATACCCTCCGAACAAAATCAGGACCTCAACCGTCAGCAAAAAGAGCGCCTGCTTTCTCCCGTCATTGACGAACATGCGTCTTCCGATGAGATAATATATTCCGCAGCTCATTGCAATCAGCGTCACAGGAAGCGCCACATGCGCCACAGTCACGGCCGGCATTCCCGAAAGCTTTGAAAGGTAAGCCACCCAGACCGGAAACGGCGCCATTCCATGGCGCATATCTACCTCGGTACTTCCGCCGGTATACGGAAGCACCCTATACATGGTATCCGACTGCTTCGTGACGTTGGCCACCGCTATGTAATAGGCATCGTCTCCCTCTTCATATGCAAGGATACATGCCAGAAAAAGCTGCAGCGCTAAGAGCGCAAGAATCCCAAGCCAGAGAACCGCCGTGGCCCTGTCCCTTCCACCGCCGGTATTTTCGAGAGAACCCCGAGCGATTTTCCCCTTCCTTCCGTGCGCAACGACAACCGCCGCCGTCAACAGGAGCAAGGCCGCCGTATATACGTTAAACAACAGCACTACGCTACCGAACCGTTTTCCCGTCAGAACAAACGGAACACATAGAAGTTGAAAGCCGGCCCAGAGAATGAGTTGCCCGCCCACCCATCGAAAGATCAGACCGGCAGGTCCGCGCTTCTCACCCGCACCCGCGTATACCGGCAGGCTTCCTATCACGACGGGAACCGCCAAAAGTATAATGGCCAAAACCAATATCTGTACCGCCAAGTCTCTATCCGTCCTTTCTCATCAAGATCAGCACATCCTTGTGAGCATCGAAATCATATCGCCCGCCGCTGTCCGCAGCAAACCCGTACTGCCGGTTCATAATATCCAATATCTGCTGCAGATCCTTTTGGCACCCCGGTTTGACCAGGACAGCCACCTTATCCAGCTCCCCTATGCTCTCACGATCCTGCCTTGCGGCAAGCTGTTCGCAGGTCAGAAGCAGCGTACTCTTATAATGCGTAAATTCCGGCAGATTCTCGTAATATCCCACGCCGTCGTAAATACAGATACAGCAATAGTCTGCATTCTCCTCCGCCACCTGCTCCTGCAGCGCATATCCCCGATAGAGATAACTTCCGTCATACATGCACAGCCCCACTGTCTGGCATATCACTGCCGCCGCGCAGGCCGCCGGAACAAAGAATCTCGCCCGTTTACCGGACAGCCGCCGGGAAATTACGGACAAAAGCCCAAACAGCGCTAGGGTTCCCGTCAGCGACACAAAGGGAAAGATCGGCATCACATACCTGTCCACCAGATAGGGCGACATTCTGGCCGCCAGAAGATAATACCCCGCAGGCGGCAGTACCAGCAGCCACACCATGGCGGTTGTGTCAGGTGCGGGCCGCTCTTTTCTTTCCTTTTTCCCAAGCCGCAGTCGCAGCGCCCACACTGCCGGTATCAGCAGAAACACCCAGAACAGAGGAGAAAAGGTCCTGCTGCCCAATATTTTTAAGAACTCCCACAATCTGGTTCCATATCCGAAGAACCCAGCGGATAAGTTGCCCAGTGCCTCCACGCCCCGCTCACTGGAGAAGACGTCGGAGACGGCGAAAGGAAACAGCAGCACACCCGCCACAGCCGAAATCACCATGGAGCGGACAAAACACCACAATTCACGCATCCGCCGCCGTCTCAGAAGAAGTACCGCCGTCACCGCCGCCAGACACATGCAATAGAACAAGAAAAAATACTGGGTCCAGAATCCCAGAAGCGTCACCAGAATCAAAGGAAAGTTGCGCCGATGGAACTGCCGGCTTTCCCATTTGTCCGCCACCAGATAAAAATACGCCACACACCACAGCGTCAGTATGCCGTACATCCGAATGAGAAGGACAGTGGCCACCGCCCCTGCGGACATTCCGTACAGTAGGGCGCAGACGATTCCCACAGCCCTCTGATGCTCCTCCATGCCGAAACACACCGCCAGACGTCTCCCCAGCTTCATCAGCAGAATCATCACCCCTGCGGCGGCGGCCAAATTGATCAGGCACCCCTTCCATGCCCTGACTCCCCCCCGAAACACGGAGGAGACCGTGTGGAGCAGCATAAAGTGCAGCGGCGGATGGTTGTCGTCCTTTACGTTAAAGTAGACGGACAGATAGTTAAAGGCATCATCGCTGTCTACCTGAATGTAATCCGCGAACTGCTCCCTCGTGATCCATACAGGCTCCTCATACACCTGCGCTTTGTAGGATAATAATTTGCTGTTTCCTCTGTTTTGCAGCACATCCCGCACCGTTTCCGCCAGATTATCGAGCGTCTCTGCGAGATTTTCCCCCTCGATCTCGTTATGCACGAACCGCGCCAGCCTTCCCTCCGGCTGCGTGGGAACGATCCAAGGATTGAACTCTGCATTGGCCAGTTCAAAACTCAGAAGCTCATCCATATGGTAGCCCTGCTTCATGGACACAAAAAGGCAAAGCACCGCCAGACATATCAGCACCGCCGCCGTCTCATATTTCTTTTCCTTCCCTGAACGGATCCCGCCAAGCTTCCGGCGGCATCCTTCGACGATTTTATTCAACAGCCTCACCTTTCCGCCCGAACGGCATCCGGATCCACCTCATACACAAAAATGCGGTAATAACTGTCCGCCGTCTCAAAGGGCTCCTCCCTCATGAGGATCAGCCCCTGTTCCTCCGCATTCATAATATAGGCAGCGGAGAACAGATAGTTGCCGCCCATTTCCCGCAAAGCTTCCGCATCCAGTTGATAATTCTGAAAAAAGAAGCCGTTCTTTTCTATGGTATAATAGCCGGGACATTCCGAGCTGAACAGATAACAGCGGTTGCCCCAGCCGTCAAAATACTCCTTCAAATAATCGCTCTTTTCAAGCTCCGGCAAGAGGATCCTGCGAAAAGCGTGTTTGTACTCCAGCGAATAGTTGTTGGAATAGCCGTCCAGGCAGTAAAATCCGTGGTACAGAGCCGCCGCGGGATCTATCCCCAGGCTGACCACCCTGTATGCCTCCTGCTCCTGTCCCGTTTCCCGATATAAAAACTCCTCCACCTGATCCATTACGCCGATGGCATAATAATCACGAAAACTGAACATTTTATAGTCTGGATTTCGAAGTTTCTGCACGTTAGACTTCACATCACTGTCCAGCAGAAGCTTTGCTCCCGTAAGGCACAATGCCGCGGCCGCAAGCAGTCCCATACAGATACCGCCGACTGCCTTTTTCCGCTCCCGAAGCCGCCGCCATATCATCGCAATGCCGCAGGCCGCAAACAGATACCACAGACAGGGCGCGATCCACAAAAGCCTGTCCAACTGAAACGCGCCCAGCGCACTCAGCCTGCCTCGCAGACTTACTCCTGCCGCGCTGCTCCAAAGCGCTGCCGCCAGAGAAAAAAATCCGTTCCAGCCCAGACAGAATCCCATGGTCCGCAGCAGAACCGCTTCACAGGCATCTGACAACGGCTCTTTCACAGCCTTCGACCTCAGCAGGCAGATCAAAGCAGCCAACGACGATACGGCGCACAGCCAGATATGCCCGTCCAAGCTGTGCTGACCCCCCAGCATAAAGTTCCGGAGCAATGCAGGAAAAAAGGGGGACCCACCCAGCACATACTCCGCCTTGTGGGAGACTTCCCCAACGCCCGCGACCTGCTTCAGCAGGCGAAAATTTTCCGCCGCATACAGAAAAAGCATCATAAACCAGGCGCCCGCCGGCAGCGCGACAGAACTCCCCTCTGTGCCGTCCCGTTTCGTTTCCACACGCTTTTCGACAGCCTTTCTCTTCCATACTTCCCAAATCAACAGGACAAGCCCCATGCCCAACAGGCCAAATCCCACCAACACAAGAGAAGAGCAGCCCGTATACAGCGCGATATACAGAAAAGACAGCTCTATGCGCCGCCGCTTTCCAAGCTGCAGAACGCACCAGAAAAGAAGCGGAATGCCGAACTGCGAAAGCCCGTAGACAGGCAGAAAAGGAATCAGCGCATACAGGGTTCCCACCGCTGCGGCCACCCAAGATTCCCGAACCGTCTCCTTGCACAACAGATACATGCCGATATATCCGACAAGCTTACCGGCCGCCAGCAGAATCATGAGTCCCCTGCAGCCGTTGCTGCCAAGAAATACCGCCACTGCCAGCGGCGCAGGAGGCACGAGAGCCGTCTTGGCCATTCCGCCCATAAATTCCGGAATCGTACTCCCCCGAAACAGATGTCTGGCCTGCAGCAGATACGCGATCAGTTCCCCGTCCAGTTGATCGTGATAAGTAAAAACAGCGTCCTCGCCCAGAAGCATACACGGTATCAGGGTGGCCGTTACCGCCAACAGCCCCAGCCAGAACCAAACTTTATTGTATTTTTCCTGCCTGAGACGATCCGCCGTCATCACATCTTCCCTTTCCCTATACAGCCAAGAGGCAATACTGTCCAGACTGCCGACACCGCTAACATACACTTATAATCCGCTGTGCCGGATCCCCGCATGACATAATATAGGAGCAGGGCTGCCGCCGACACGGCATATACCGCGGGGAAACCCCTGTTCGTCCGCCGGTCTGTCTTTTCTCCCGCGGCAAAATAAGCAACCGCAAACAGTGCGGCAATCCCCATCATCGCCGCAAACCACCAGCAGCTGTACTCCACATAGCATCCGGTCAGTACCGGCCGCTCCATCCCCATAATTTCATAATTTCTGCCGGAATAAGAGTCATATCCGCCCCCTTTTAACTGAAACTGCAATACAGACTGGGGAGCCGCATAGACCAACATGTCTCCGGCTATCTGTCTTACGATCCTGCTCTTTCTCAGCTGCCATGCTCTCTGCGCCATCTCACGGTAATACTCTTGGGCTTTTTCCCGCCCCGCTTTCGTCTCCACCGCAGGCTGCAGGATCCGCTCCATATTTTCCGGCGAGGAACTGACTTCCCAGCATACCGCATCCGGCAGTACTTCCCGAAGCTCCCCCGACCACCCGCCGTGGTCCTGCCATATCGTCGGCCATGCCATACGGCTTGCCATGGAGAACCAGAAAGTCCTCTCATACTGCTCTTTTGGCCGCGTCATACTTCCGACGCAGCATACGATTCCCCCCACGGCAGCCAGCAGCAATACGCTGTAGAAAAGCCGCCGCAGATCCTTCCAAAGACGCGGCAGACATACCAACACAGATACGGCCGCAGGGATCAGACCCAGCAGGCTGTATTCCGCAAGGAGCAGTGTGAGCAGAAACCAACAGCCGCCGGCGCCGGCCAAAGCCTTCAGCTCAATCCCCTCGCTGCAGGAGATCACCCTTCTGCAGCAGCAAAGTTCCAGACAGAACAGAGAACTCACAAACGAATAGGGAAGCAGCGCCAGATGACACTGTAATGCCATGGGAAAAGCAGTGAGCGCCAGCACGGACCAGATGCGCAGAAACTTCCCTGAGGGCAGCGCCGGTCGAAGCAGTTCATAATTGGCGAACACAGCCAGACTTAACTGCAGAAGGAACAGTACCTGCGGCACCTTTCCAAACAGTTTCAAAAGCAGCGGATAAAGAAACCCTCCGGGCTGACCGAACTGCTGGATCTCGATAAAATTCGTGCAAAGCCAAGCAAGCCCCAGCGCGATCTGCACGCTGAAGCCTGCAAAGAGCATTCTTTTCAGCAGGCCGCAAAGCCCTTCAGCCGCTTTTTTCATAAATCCTCTCGTTCTGCCGCGCTTACGGCGTGGAATAAAATTCTTTGATCTTATCACAGATATAATCTACCTGTTCTTCCCGCAGTCCGTAATACATGGGCAGGCGCGCCAGGCGTTCGCTCTCGCGTGTGGTGAACTTATCCTCCCCGTGGAATCTGCCGAACTTAAGTCCCGCCGGAGCCGTGTGCAGAGGAACATAGTGAAATACGGCCATCACGCCGTTTTCCTTCAGAAATGCCAGGAAGGCGCTTCTCTCCTCGATATCCTTCACCTTGACGTAAAACATATGCGCATTGTGCACACAGCCCTCGGGAATTACAGGAAGCTCCAGCTTTCCGGCATCCGCCAGAGGCTTAAGTCTGTCATAGTAGCGATTCCAAAGGGCAAGCCTTGCCCGATTGATCTCGTCGGCAATCTCCAGCTGAGCATACAGATAAGCCGCATTCATATCGCTGGGCAGATAGGAGGAGCCGTAATTGACCCATGTATACTTGTCGATCTGTCCTCTGAAAAATTTGCTGCGGTTGGTTCCCTTCTCCCTGATGATCTCCGCATTTTCCACGTTTTGCCCGTCGCGGATCAGCAGAGCGCCGCCCTCGCCCATACTGTAATTCTTGGTCTCATGAAAGCTGAAGCAGCCGAAATCGCCGATAGTGCCAAGCGCTCTTCCCTTATAGGAAGCCAGGATTCCCTGAGCGGCATCCTCAATAACGATCAGATTGTATCTTTCGGCGATCTCCATGATCGTATCCATCTCACAGGCCACGCCCGCATAATGTACGGGCACGATTGCCTTGGTCTTCTCCGTGACCGCCGCCTCGATCAGTTTCTCGTCCAGATTCATGGTGTCCGGGCGAATGTCCACGAACACCGGAACTGCTCCCCGAAGCACGAACGCATCGGCGGTGGACACAAAGGTATAAGCCGGCATAATCACCTCGTCACCCGGGCTTATCTGAGCCAGCAGCGCCGCCAGCTCCGTGGCATGGGTACAGGATGTGGTCATAAGACACTTTGCTGTGCCTGTACGCGCCTCGATCCACTTGCTGCACTTCTTTGTGTAGACGCCGTCTCCGCAGATCTTCTGCGCCTTTACGCACTCCCGAATATAATCCATGGCCTTTTCCGCATAGGGAGGCACGTTAAAATTTATCATCTCGCTCATAGAACTACCGCCTTTCTCTCGCTCTCCAGGAGCCTATCACTTCGCCCTGTACATTTTCCGTCACTCTTCTGATAATGTATTTCGGCCTGCCTTTCACTTCCTCATAAATTCTGGCCAGATAATGCCCGATGATGCCCAGACTCACCATCAGCAGACCGCCGATGATCAAAAGCAGGAGTATCACCGTGGTAAAGCCCTCTACTGCCGTTCCCATGGCAAACTTTACAAGGGTCTGCACCGCCAGCACCAGACTGAACAGGATAAACAGAAGCCCCACCCCCGTGACCATCTGCAAGGGCAGGGTGCTGAAGGAAGTCACATTGGTAACGGCATATTTCATCAGGCTCCAGAAAGACCACTTGCTCTTTCCGTATCGCCGCTCCTGCACCTCATAGTCCACGGTCTCCGTGCGAAAACCCGCCCAAAAGCTGAGCGCCCTAAAAAAGGTATTGCGCTCCGGCAGCTCCAAAAGTACATTGACCACTTTGCGATCCAACAGCTTAAAGTCCGAAGACGCATTGATATCCATCCGCATCAATTTGCTCATGACGCGGTAAAAAAGACCGGCAGATAATTTATATCCCAAACTCTCTCTGCCCCTGCTGCTCTTGACGCCCTCCACTACCTCAGCGCCGTTCTGCCACAGTTTCCACATCTGCGGAATCGCCTGAGGCGGGTGCTGCAGATCGCAGTCCATGACCACCACCGCATCCCCTGCAGCAAGCTCCAGTCCCGCAAAAATCCCCGCTTCCTTTCCGAAATTACGGCTGAACTCGGCGCCTTTGATACGGGAATTTGACTGCGCGGCTTTTAAGATTTCGGAAAACGTCCCGTCCACGGAACCGTCGCTGATGAACACCAGCTCATAATCTATGCCGTTCTCCGAAAGTATCTGCGACAGCACCGCCGCCGTATTGGCAATATTCTGTTCCTCGTTGTAGGCCGGCAAAACAATGGATAACAGAGCCATCTCTTCCTCCTAACGGGTTATGTTCTCCGTTTTAATATACATGATTCCGTCTATGATCCGGATGGAATTCTCCCCCGGAAAGCTGTCCATACTAATATACTCCTCGGAATAATACACATCCGACATGGCTTCCGCCGGAAGAATATTCAGCGTCACGCCGAGGTAGTTCTTCATAAAAGACTGATAATTTTGTCCCGTATAGACCAGGACATCACCGTTCAACCCGATCATGTTGTCGGTGACAGGCAGGGTGATATCCGTCACAGGATAGGAGTCATCGCCGACAATTCCCACCATGGCAATGGGTATCCCCTGATAGTATCCTTGTGTCTGTTCGATCCGATCCACCAGACGCACACAGTAGGCGTATGTTTTCTCATACTTCTTCTGCAGATTGGAATAACCGATGTTGTCGACGATTCCATAGAAAAATACCAGCACAAGCGCCGCACAAAAGGCCGTCCACTCCAGGACTGCTCCCTTTTTGGCGCCGACATCAGGCTTAGCGGACAGATAAGTCAGTGCAATCAGATACAGCACCCACTGATATCTCATCAGCAAGTGATACGTCACGTCAGGCGAAATCACAAGAATAATATTGGTGGCCACCGGAAATGCCGCCGCTGCCACTACTATTATAACGAAAAACCACGGTTTCTTCCACCACTTTCTGCTGCGGGCCATTGCAGATACCGCAAAGACCGCCGCCAGCACAAGAAGCAGCACTGCGGCAAGGGAGATCAAATTCTGGAACAGTACATTGCCTTTCAGGGTAAAGGCCGCAAAGTCCTTATAGAGTCCTATCGCAATCGCGCCGAAGCCCTGCCGCTTTACCGAATCGGAAGAAATTCCGCTGATTCCCTGATAGGCGGCCAGCTCCTTCCCCTGCACTGCCAGCAGTATCTGCAGAATCACATAATAGAGAATTACTCCCAGCACTCCCATTCCCGCATACCTGAACGTCCCTTTTACTTTCTCCGCCGTCTCCGCTTTGCCCGCATACAGCATCAGCAGCGCAAAGAGAGACAGCAGCATGGCAAAAGAAAGATACGCCTGATATATTCCCATACTGAAGGCCAGACAGACCGCTCCCCAAAGAAAACCCCGCCGATACTTTTTCGTCAGCAGCACCGCAGCTGCAGCCAAAAACAGCGCCATCATATAGCCGTCCAGCGTAAATACGTAGGCAAAGGCAGAAGCCATCGCCGGAAAGGAGACCAACAGACCGCTGCTCAACACGACAGCCCAGCCCTTTTGTGCCTCGAACAGCTCCGAGAGCAGCGCGGACGTAAGTCCCAGAAACGCAAGTCCCAAGAGCCCGATCATCCACGGAATCGTATAGTAGGACGAAAAGCCGCAGGCAACCGACAAAAACCACCTACCGGAGGTAATCATATTCTGGTCAAAATACATACTGGACAGACCGTCATGATTCGGAATGTCCGACAGCAGCGCAGGCATGTGAATCAGCAGTCCGATACCGAACGCCGAGAAAAAGGCCAGTTTCCATTGCCATTTGATCTTAGAATTCAGTTTTTGAAATGCTTGTGCAGGTGTCACCCGATTTCCTCTTTCCTGCCGCCTTCAGGCGGCCGCACTTTTTATAAATGAGCCATACTTTTTATCTAATATGGTTGTTCCTGAAGATAATCCAGTATAATGCCGGCCAGAAGCTTCCTTCCCTCCTCGTTGGGATGCAGGCCGTCAAAAGTATAGACAGACCAATCCTCCCACCGTTCATGGGGATATACATCGTGATATACGTCGATCAATTCGACGCCTGCCTCCTCCGCAATCTGCATTTCGGCTTGAATATAGTCTTCCTGTACTCCGTACCCCGCATCAAATTCCTCGCAGGTCAGGCCGGAGGCTATATGCCAGGAATAGGTAGGTGTGACGAGTATGATTCTCATATCCGGATTGGCCTTGTGCAGCGCTTTCAGGGAGCTTCGCAGCGCCCCGGTAAACGTATACTCGTCATAGGGATCATCCGGATTGGCGATGGGGACTCCGGAATAGTAATCATTCACCCCGTGCTGAATCAATACAAATTCCACACCAGTGAAATCCACCTTTTCCAATTCGTCTATCACACCCGAAAAATATTCCGTATTGCTCTCACGTATCCTGACCGTCTGCTGCACGCCGAAATCGCCTGCCGCCACCGCCTTGGAAAGTCCCACCAGCGAAAGGGAATCCTTGGCATAATCCATGCGGCGCTCACTGTCCGCCCTGCTGATGTAGGTACCGCCGAGTGCAGCGTTAAAGACCGATTTGTCCAAGGCTTTCCCCACCTGTGCCGGCACGCCGGTCTCATCCCTGCACAGACCGAACAGGCTGTCGCCGAAGGCCACAATCTGCACCTGCTGCCGCTCCGCCCCGAGGGTTCTCGGATGAAACGTACACGCCGCCAACAACGCCAGTAAAGTGACCGCCATCAATTCACATATGAGCTTATCCTTATTTAGTTTCTCCGCCATATGATATCCTTCTCTTTTACACTTTTATGCGAGCCACTCATGGGAGTGCGCCAGTGCCTGCAGACGCAGGGCAATGCGCATGGCCCCCTGTCCATCTACCAGAGAACGCTGCCGCAGACTATAGGTGCGCCGCAACTGTGCGTCATTCCTCAACAGGACAATGCAATCGGCCACTTCTTTTATAAGCTTTTCTCCCTGTCGCAGATAATCGCCCCCATAGCAGACAATCTCATGACGGCGAAAACCCTCCACTATTTTTTGCTGATTATCTACAAAAGAAAAACAAACAATAGGAACGCCAGCCGCGCAGAGCTCATACATTGTAGTTCCACCCGCGGTCACGGCAATATCACAGGACTGCATCAATTCTAACATGTTTAACACATCACTGTAAACTTGAACCTTGACATTGTTCTTCTCCAAATCGCGCAAATGCGTCAAATATCGGTTGTAAGCCCCACTGATTACACAGTATTCCATATCCTCTGTACCCGGAAAATGCAGAACATATTCTAAGATTTTCCCCGCCAAATCATACTTATCGCTTCCTCCGGTAGTAATCAGAACCCGCTCTGCCCTGTCTCTGATTTGGTAGGAAACCTGCTCGAATTCCCGACGCAAAGGTGCATATTCCGTGCCAAGCAAATATTCCCTTTCCTGGAAAGATGTCTCTCTCCGGTAAAGGGATTGCTCTGCAAAAATATTGTAATTAATCTGAATATCCGCAGGCATACCGCAGATGCCTGTGTCATCCATATAACAAATCGGAATATACTCACCTACTCTGCGAAGATATTCCGCCGTCACATAATAACTGTCAACCAAAAGAACACTCTGGTTCTCCTCTTTCAGAACAGGGATCAGTGTATCCAATTCCTCTTCCGGCCTCAGGTAAGAGCTCCCCAATATCCTGTATTCTTGTTTTCTGCTTTCCAGAATCGGCACGGCGGAATTATCTGCCACCAGAAAACAGGACGGCTCCCCCAATCGCTCCAGCGCATCGGCAACGGAAAGACATCTCATGATATGTCCCATTCCAATCTCCCTGCCGCCGTCTGCCCTAATCCAAATCATAGATTTTCACTGCCTTTCAGACGATTTTTGTAAACCGCAATGTTATCGCTCCAGACAAAAGGATATTTTTTTCGAATCTCCTCCAGCTGGGACATTGTATGACAGGTGCCCGGACCGACCTGTTTTTGCGGGACAATTCGTCCGGTCTTGATATCTTCCCAGTTTTCCCTGAACAACCGCATTATTTCCGCCAGAAGCTTGTTGTAAGTGCTCTCAAAAGTTTCCCGCACCTCGTCAAATACCATTTCCCGACGGCACAGAATATCTCCCGTGTCCAATTCCTTCTCCATCTGATGAATCGTCACCCCTTTTGGCGTATTTTCCAAAAAACTGAAAAAATTAGGAGCCGAGCCACGGTTATAAGGAAGCAGCGAAGTGTGCAAATTAATGATTCTGCCCTTCAGTATCTCCAACACATCCTCAGAAATCAGATGACGGTAATTAAAGCTCACCACAAAAGAAGGCTGCATCTGTTCTGCCATCTCCGCCGTCAATTTGTTCGTCAGCTTATATACCAACGGTTCTCTTTCCCTGAGCCATTGGAACAATTCCTCCGTGTTGTCATTGTTAGTCAGAAAGAGCACCGCGCCTTTTTCCAACACGTCAAAGGTGACAGGTTCGCCCCGCTTCAGTTCCCTGTCCGTCCTCAGCCCCAAAATATCTTTGAAATACTTTGGTTTCAGACCGTAACCCGGACGGATAATACGGATGTTTTCTTCGGTCATAGGCTCCCCTCGCGGGATATCCCTGACACAGAATACAGACCGCCGAAAAACCTTGCTGCTTTCTTCCCCTGCGCTTGCCCCATAAACAGGAACATCCACGGCCTTTTGAGCAGCTCTTACCTCGTTCACCAGCGTGCGGTACTCCTCAGGCGTCATGGAAAAAGAGGCATCAGGATTTTCAATCTCTCGGCTGAGGCAAAAATGTTTTTCAATGACAGAAGCCCCCAGCGCCACCGCAGCCACGGAGCTCAGACTGCCCAGCGAATGATCCGACAGCCCTACAGGGATTCCAAACCTTCGCTTCATATCGCATATCGTACTAAGGTGCATATCTTTCGGATTGGCAGGGTATGCACTGGAGCACTTCAACAGCGCCAGCTGCCGGTTCCCTGAGGCATATACGGTCTCCACCGCCTCCCGAATCTCCTCAAGTGTCCCCATGCCCGTGGACATGATAATGGGTTTCCCTTTGGAAGCCACATACTCGATCAGCGGAAGATCTATCATTTCAAAGGAAGCAATCTTATAAAACCTGAGCCCCAGATCTTCCAGAAAATCCACGGCTGTTCTGTCAAAAGGCGTGGACAGAAAATCAATACCGACCTTATCCGCCTCCTCCTTCAGCCTTCCCTGCCATTCCCAGGGAGTGTATGCTTTTCCATACAGGCGGTACAGATTCTCGCCCTCCCAGGTTCCGTTCTTCACCTGAAAATAGGAATTGCTGCAGTCTATCGTCAAGGTGTCCGGTGTATAAGTCTGTATCTTAATACAGTCCGCCCCGCTCTCCTTGGCGGCGTGGATAATCTCCTTGGCGCGCTCCAAACTGCCCGCATGGTTGGCAGACATCTCCGCAATCATATACACGGGACAGCCATCTCCCACTGACCTGTCTCCGATTTGAATTCTGGATGCTCTTTTTCCGTTGTCAGTCATTTTTCCTCTCATTTTTCCATATCCGATTCTAACAGTTCTTGTTTTCGTTTTCTTTCAGAAGCCGGTATTTCAGTTCTGCCAGTTCCCAGTCTTCCTCCGTGTCTATGTCCTGGATCTCCGTCTCCGACAGCACGAGAGGCACTGTCTTTTCCATAATCAATACCTGCTGCCGCTCAAAGCTGTCCGTATTGAGACAGTAGAACTGTCCCACATCGTGATAGAAGGGTTCCAAATCCTGAGACCTAGTGTTGCGGTATTGGGGCCATTTAAATTTCAGATACCCGTCCTCCAACACTACGCCCCTCTGGGGAGGAAAACCGAACCGTACCACCGGAATCACACTGTCCGCTTTCGTTTCTTCTAAAAGTTCCATGGCAGATCTCAAACGGTCCGCCGTGATAAAAGGCGCCGTTGGATAAATACAACACACCGTTTCAAAATGCTTCCCGCGCTTTCTGTACTCACTCAACACCTCCAGCAGCACATCGCTGGTGACAGCATAGTCATTGGCAGTTTTCTCGCTCCTGAAAAACGGCACCTCTGCGCCGTACTTTCGTGCAATCTCGGCAATCTCCTCATCGTCCGTAGACACCATCACCGTGTCGAACACGCCGGAGGCAATTGCCGCTTCTATGGAATATGCCAGAATGGGCTTCCCGCAGAATTCTTTTATATTTTTTCGGGGAATGCGTTTACTTCCGCCCCGCGCGGTGATAATTGCTGCTGTCTTCATTTGCCCGCTCCCTCTCTGTTCCGTGTTCTTCAGAAACATGTCAGCTCTAACCTTTCAGAATTATTTGGCCGGATTGCCTTTTACCGTAACACCTGCAGGCACATTCTTTGTCACAACGGCTCCCATACCCACAAACGCATCACTTCCAACGGATACACCGTCCCGAATCACGGCGTTTCCGGAGAGATAGGCCCTTTCTCCAGTAGAGGAGCTCCCCATCATCAGAACTTCTCCCACAATAATCGTATTTTTTCCGAGTCTAACGTTATGCGAGATAAAAGAACAATTGTCGATTCGGCTCCCGCTTCCGATAACAGTATTATCTATAGCCCCTTTACAGACAACGCTGTTCGCGCCGATCTGCACATCGTTTTCTATCACAACGCCTCCAAACTGAGGAATCGTCAAAATCTTTCCCTCCTCATTTCTGCGCGTTGTCAGACCGTCAGAACCGATTACCGTATTTTCGCGAATGATACAATCATCGCCGATCTGCACACTGCCGACGATTCGAACGCCGGATGCGATATAGCAGTTTTTCCCGATTTGTACATCGCCGTCCACATAGGCCCCCGGAAAAATAATGGTTCCCTCTCCTATCTCCGCACCGTCACAGATCATCGCTCCGGCTTTCACCTGATATGGCTTTGGCATAGCGTTGTAAGTCACATGATTTTCATAAAAAAACCGGGCAAATCCGTAACGCGGTTCTTTGGAAAGAATCACGGCATGTTTTTTTGCAAGTTCTTCCGGAACAGGTCGACTTTCCGGCCAGATCACAATGCACTCCTCTACGGTCAGCACTGCCTCCCAGTATTCCATAAACCCTTCCGTCACAAATAATACGGCATTATTCTTCGGGTTGGAAAGACTGGCCGGACGAACCACCTGAAAGTGTTTTGTCTCGTCATATTTTGATGCGTCTATGCAAAAAAATTCCTTTAATTTATCAGTCCTCACAGCATAAGTTCCTCTCTCAGCACTTCAAATACCTCTCCGTACATTTTCCCCATCTCATATCCGCGAAATGCCGCCCTTGCCGACACACCGCGAATCCAGTAATCGCCATATTTATTTTTCTCCGTGACATGCTCGTCCAACGCTGCAATCTTCGTGTCGATCACATCAGTAATGTCCACATACAATTGCGGGCGAAAACCCACATAAGATCTTCCTGAAGGAGAAATGGGTTCGTAAAAATAAATGGTGTTATACCGTCGTGCCGCAGAGATGGTAGCCTTTCCGACTGCGACATGGGCCTGATGTGTGTCAAACGGCCAGTGCGTAAAAATAATGTCCGGCTTAATAATATTAATCCGTTTTTCTATTGCCTCCACTGTCCTGGAATCATAGGCAATATCCTTATTGCTGAAATCCAGAATATCCAAATCCTTACAGCCCAAGACCCGTGCCGCATTTCTTCCCTCCTGCATAGCAGTCTCATCGGTTCTCATGACTTTTCCGTTATAATCGGTATAGCCGGATCTGCTCATGACAATCATGTGAACATCATGTCCGTCGCGGATCGCCTTTGCCAAGGTTCCTCCCGCAGCCAACTCAATGTCATCCAAATGCGCACCGATTGCAACAATCACCTTCTTCATTCTATCATCTTCCTCCTTATTGTTCTGCTTTCTTACCTTTTAACTTTCTGTATATTTGTTTTAACTTGAAAATAACCATAAACGCGATTGTAGACCTCAAATGCAGATTGATCAGTTTTTTCTCATACTCATCAGTATTTTTCATGTAATAAGGGTTTTGGCGGAAATCAGGAAATGTGGATACCATTTCCTCTCCCAGCTCTCTTACAAATCCTGCATCTTTCTTCAAATTGCTTTGCATGTAAGAAAATAAAGTGTTCTGGTAAAACAGCACGCTGAAACGATACTCTATCACCTCCGGAAATTCTTCCAACGCACCGTTTTCCCTTGCATATTTCAACATGATGCGCATTGCTTCCATGCGATCCCGGCACTTTTTCATGTCGACATCATGTGTTGTCGAGTCCTCATGCTGATAATAAAAAACGTTCGCCTCCGGAATATGTTCAAAATGTTGCATCCGCATCCCAATTTCAACAAAAGTTGCATTATCCTCATATGACATGTGCTCGGGAAACCGAAATTCCTTATCAAAAAAAATCTTCCGCGCATAAATTTTGGTGCCAAGCGGTCCGGGATGCAGCAAATATTTTTTTCTGAGCTCATGGTCAAATATTCCCGTCTGACTGAGAAAATTGCACTCCTCCCGCTGTGTGGGAATCATGGTATGCTCATACACCCTGCACATATCCGTTCCCACAACGTCCGCCCCTGTACGTTCTGCAAGTTCCACCATTCTTTCATAAAGGTTTTCAACGACCCAATCGTCGGCATCCATAAAACCGACATATCGCCCCTTGGCTTCCCGTAAGCCTAAATTTCTTGCGCCCCCCTGTCTTCTGTTCTCCGGAGACGCAATCACCTTGACCCTCCCGGGATATCTCTTTTCAAATTCCCGAAGAACCTCAAGTGAATCATCCGTAGAAGCATCGTCCACGGCAATGACCTCCATGCTCTGCAATGTCTGCCGCACCAAAGAATTGATACAGTATTCCAGTTTACCGTCCCCTGCCATATTATAAACAGGCACTATCACGCTCAAGTCCAGCATTGATCTTTATCCTTTCTGACCACACGAGCCTTCCCGTCCTCCACCCGATATACCAGATCGCACTTCTCAATGGTCTGAAGCCTGTGCGCAATGATAATAAGCGTCTTGCGCCCATGCAGTCTGTTGATGGAATCCATCACCGCCGCCTCCGTATCGCCGTCCAGCGCCGAAGTGGCCTCGTCCATCACCAGCACTTCCGGATCATGATAGAGCGCTCTGGCAATGCCGATTCTCTGCCGCTGTCCGCCGGAGAGCCGAATGCCCCTCTCACCGATACCTGTGTCAAGCCCTTCCGGCAGGCTCCGCACAAATTCATCCAGCTGGGCTTCCCGAAGCACCTCCCACAGCCTGTCTTCCTCTATTTTTTCCTTGGGCACGCCAAATGCCACATTGCTCCTGATGGTATCGTCCAGCATGAAGATCATCTGCGGAATATATCCGATATTTTTCAGCCAGCCCCTGTAATTCTCCCTCACGTTCACGCCGTCCGCCGTAATCTCGCCGGTGCGTATCTCAAGCAGCCCCAGCAGAATGTCCACCACCGTACTTTTCCCGGCGCCGGTGGTTCCCACGATTCCCACAGAGGAACCGATAGGTATGGTCAAATCTGCATGGTCAAAGATGAGCTTGTCCGTATTGGGATACGCATAGGTGATATCCCGCAGTTCGATGCAATCCTTCATGGGCATCTTCCGTTCGTCCGCGGTAAATGCGGACAGATCCACTTTGTCGCCCCGAATCTCATCCTGCAGGTTGTCGCTGACGCCCATAAAGAAGGGTTCAAAGTACGCGATGGAATTGATCTGGTTGCTGATCCGGTTCACGCAGGGCAAAAGGACAAAAGCCGCCGCTGCCAGAGTGGCAAGCACGCTCAGCATATCTTCGGCGGAAACACCCGTGACCACCTGAAAGATCATATAGCCTACCATGGCCGCCACGCAGGCCGTCTCCAGAAGCAGCTTGGGAATATTGTTGTAAAGACTGTATCGCTGTACCGCATCCACATAACCACGGCCGCATTTGACATACTCTCCCACAAAATACTGCTCCCTGCCGTATACCTTGACCTCCTTGATTCCCTGAACCGTCTGAGAAATCCATTTGAACAGACTGCTGTAGTAATCCTGATTATCCTTGCCCGCCTTGTACATGACAGGCTTCAGTATCTTCTTCACCAGGACCATAAGTGCAATCAGCACCACTGCCAGGACCATAGTCATAGTGCCGTTGGTCAGAAAACAATACCCTACAATGAACAGAGATACCACCCCGTCCGACAGAAGCTGTAAAAGCGCCAGAATCAGCGCGTACATATTGTTCACATCCGAGGTGATGCTGCGCTGTATCACAGCCGTGTCCGCATTCAGATAGAACTCATAGCCCCTTCGCAGATAATTGCGCATCATGCGCTCCGAAGTCCGGAACTGATTAGTATATACGAAGGCAAACGTCAGCTTCTGCTGGAAATACAGGAAGAGATTCTTGACCACGAACACGGCGACCAAAAGAACCATCACCGTAACGGAAAAGCTCTCATAGCTGTCGCTTCCCAACAGGTCGTACAGCGCGGATACCGCCCGGCTGTTCTCCACGGCATGGGGGTCAATGACCACGTTCACCACCTGCACCAGCATTCCGACGCCTGCGGTCTGCAAAAAAGCGCCGATGACCATCAGCACCATCAGACCCGCCATGATACGCTTTTGTCTCCCGTCCAAGAGTATATTAAGCTTTTTTATTATTCTTATCACAGCAGTTTCTCCTCGCCATGAAATTTCAGTCAGTACCCCGTCACCCTCTGGGGCTGCAAACTACTATGGATAGTGTACCACAGCTTATCCTTTCAGTAAATCTTTCTTTCCTCACTCCACAGCCGCCCCCTGTGAAGCCAGACCATACAGCCATATCCGCCAGTAGCTCGTTTCCGTCTCATAGCAGCCCATCAGGGAAAGGCCAAGTTCTTCCGCATTTTTTATCTCGCCGCAGGAAAAAATATACTCGCATCCCAGATCCTTTAAGGCCTCCATATTAAATTCCAGTCTTTCATATACAATTTGACTGTTTTTCCCAAGCATCCAGGCATTTCCTGTGGCCCCGTTAAAAAGATAACACCGATTGCCCCATTCATCAAAATAAAGCCTTGTCTGTTCGTTTTTCTCCAATTCCCTTGCAATCACTTTCCGAAATCGATGCTTGTACTCCAGCGGATAATTATTGGAGTATCCGTCCACGGTGTAAAATCCGTGCATCAGCGCAGGTGCCGGACAAATTCCCAGATGAGCCACCCGGTATGTGGTCATATCTTTTCCGATGGCATCTTCAAGCTGCTGCATCAGATCCTCCGCATAATAGCTTTCCCAGGATATATAACCTGTAATGCCCGAGCCGTTATTATACTGGTTGACATTCATATAGAGATAAGAGTTCACCTTGATCAGCTGCAGCGTCGGAAAGAGCATCACAGCCGTCACGCACAGCTTGAATACCGGAGAAAAAATCACGGAAAAAAATTTTCCCTTTCCTCTCATTCCCCACCATACAGAACAGCATACCGCAAATTCCAGATACCATCCCGCCGGATAGATCCAATAGAACCGCTCCATCTGAAAATAATGCAGAAAACCGTGCAGATTGTTCTTAATGTCCACTACAGGCTGCCATCTGCAGATTCCGTAGAACAGAGCCACACAAAACAGGCTTGCTAACCCCCCCCACTGCCAAAATGAACCGTCTCCTGCTCTTTTGATCCAGCTTTCCATAGAACACGGCGCCCAAAAAGAGCAAAATAACGATCGGCAGTATCAGATAGCGATGCAGAGACGGCGCATGCTGAGCACTTAAGGTAAATACATTCCACACCGTCTGCCAGAAGGGCATAGCATATGTCACCATTTCTTCCCGATGACTGACGTAACCGCCCTTTCCCAAAAGCAATTCCGAAAACAGGCTATGGTTTTCCGCAACATACACCCCAAGCAGCAGCAAAAAAGCGATCAGCAGACTGCCGCTTTGCTTTCGACGCAGGAGAGATGCCAGCAGTCCCACAGCAAAAAAGGCCAAAATTACATATCCGGTATAGACAAGATGACTGCCCATTCCAAAATAAGCAATAAGAACTAGAGAAATCCACGGCGGTTTCCCTTTCCATAATCTTATAAATGCGTATATGACCATCGGAATCCCCATCTCCGACAGCGCATAAACAGGATACAGGGGCAGCATACAGAAACAGCTTGAGGAAATCACTGCAAGAATACTGCTGCCCGTTATCTCTTTCACACAAAAATACATCCCCAGAAACGCCGTTGCAAAACAAACGGCATACTGCAGGATAAATGCCCAAAACGCAGAAAATATAAGATATAAAGGGACAAACAGAATCCCTGCAGGCAGAAGACCGCCGGCAGCGATTCCTCCCATCATTTCCGGAAATACCTTTATTCCATCCCCGAGATGCCTGGCAGTCAGAATCGTATTCATCATGTATTCATCCCACTGGTCATGGTATTCGAACACACTGCCCTCTCCCAGCGCCAGGATTGGAACCATTACTGCCGCCAAAAGGATAGGAAACAACGCCCACAAAGGAAGTCGATCTATCCGTGCGACAGCATCATTCACTTTCTTAATTACTTTATTCATCTGTGCCTTCTCCAAAACGCCACAGTACACCGATATGTCCTTTTCATCGCCTTCCCCTATATCTGCTCATTCTGCCTGTGTATCAGCGGATCCTCATAAGCGTCCATGAAATCCGCGCCAAGGCGCACTACCTCGTCGGCGAAGGTAATCCCCTTCATTTCCGTGAACACACCGACCACCTTCCGAAAACGCACTCCCGGAAAGAATCCCAGCATTTCCATGGGAACCGTGGCATCGAACTGCGGATATTCGGAAAAAAGCTTCCGATAATCCAGTTCATCCCTGGGATGGGGCTTCAGGAAGATTGTACCCTCCGGTTCGTACATCCTGATGATGTCCCGAAAGATCTTTTCCCGCACCTCCAAGGTACACAGAGGATCCGTCAGAATCAGTATCTTATCCCCCACGCGGCCGCTCTCCTCAAGCTGCCGTTCCAAGGTCTCCTTATCTCTGACAAAAGCCCGCAGAATCAGATCTTTATCCCGCCCGTCCAACCTGTCCACCAGAGCCTGTCTGGGACATTCCACATAATAAGGACACGGGCGCTCTATGGCGGCAATATCATTGACCTCCATATCGATACAGTATTTCCCGTATCCGTTCTGCACAAAAATCAGATTCAGCCGCTTGGACAAAAAAGCTTTTAATCGGAAATGCCCGCGGTTGTCATACCTTGCCGCGTCAAAATTCTTCAGGCAGTTCAGACCGTCTTCCAGGGCATGATAAGGGATTCGATTCTGATTCAGATAATACCCGATGGGATCCGAATCGCAGTATACATACACCTCTCCGTATTCCCGCAGATCTGTCGGCAGAAAAGGCGCTTCCAGCTCGGCGTAACGCTTCGTAAAGCGCATTCTGTAATACAGATTGCCCAGAAAATTTCCGGTTCCCTTTCTCCACTTGGCAAGCTCCGGGAAAAAATCTTCCCGCTTCTCATCAAACATATAAACCTTTCGGAACAGTCCCGTGCTCTCCACTCGGTCCGCAAGATTCTCAAAATTTGTAGACATCATAGACAACACAAGATCAGCCTTTCCCTGTTCCTCGCGGGGAAGGCTCAATTCCTTCAAAAAAGTCACATATACATGATAATAGGTATGGCACACATAGATCCGGGGCTTTGCCGGGTCTTTCTTCATTTTCTTCATAGTCTTGTCCTGACGGAGCATCGTTTTGAGAAATTCTCCGAAGATATTATAACACAAATCACATTTTTCGCAAAATCCGCACATCAGTACCTGCGATACAGCACTGACGTCTCATCTCTCCAAAGCTCCCTAAAGTCTTCTTCTATACACAATTCCTCAATCTCACCGCCGGACGGAATGAACAGATAACGGCTCTTCAGCAATGCAAAGTTCTGTGTCAGGTAATCCGGCATACAGCAGCTGATGCCGAAGCCTTCCGGCAGACCGTACAACAGCTGCCAGCTATTATCCAATCTCTCACCGTCTTTTGCCGCATCGCCAAAGGCCCATATCACCACGTTATCATACCCGGGATTGGAATCCTGCTCCAGCTCCAATTCGCTCCGGAAAGCGTCCGCCCATTTCTCCACGTCCGCCCGACGCTCCTGCGTGACGAAGGGCACCTGATAGTCATATGCGGATACCGCTTTAAAAGAATAGAAATAGACAAATACCACTCCCAGGAACACTGCTTTTTTATAAAACTTAGTCTCCATCAGGGAGACCAGAAATATCCCCGCAGCGATGAACGTGAGCAGATGCTTGCTTCCCTCTATCAGCTTGTACATCAACAGCAGCGCTGCCAGCATGGCTGTCAGGCTGAACAAAAAATGTATTTCTATGACCGACCGGCAGTCTTTTTCGGTCTTAGGCTGCCGCCTCAGGGCAAAATAATCCTTTAGGCTTTGCACGGCGACCACGGCCAGCACTGCCATATATCCGGCAAAGTAAGCTCCCGGCGCAAACCCCGACCGAAACGCCTCCACAATATACAGGATAAAATTTCTCCCCATGGAATACAGCTTTTTCATCGTGTACAAGATGCCGCCGAAAAACCCCTGTTCAAAAAAAGCCGTTATCCAATCCGTAAAGAACAGAGGTGCAAAATACGCCGCGCTCAGATAATGCTTAATAGATACATAGAGACCTGCCGTGACCGCAATGACCAGAGCGGAGCCTGCAATTCCTTTGATCCGGCTCTTTCTGATCCAAAAGAAAGCCGGAAGGAGCAGAAACAGCAAAAAATACGGCCGCATCAGCGTCATTACCGCAGACATTACAAACAAAAGCGCCAGCTTCCATCCGCTTTCCTTTCTTTGATAATTGACTGCCAGCGCATAGAAGAGGATCAGCATACAGAAACAGCTGACCTCCGGCATACCGGAAAGCATGTATCTCACAAAGGGCGTATATAAGAAAAACAGCAGCGAAAGGATTCCCAACTGTTTCCACGCAGGCCTTACAAGCCATACGAACAAAAAACAGCACAGGGACATCAGAAATATATTGCAGAGGACGGGCGACAGGAAATTCCAGCCGAAGAGCAGGCCCCATAAGACCCACGGGAACAACAGGACAGGGCTCCATGCCGCAAAGGATAACTTCAGGGCATGGCTCTCATCAAAGCCAAAATATCCCTGCGGATACCCATAATGTATCACACCTTCTGTCTGTTTATAATAAAACAGTTCGTCATTCCACTCCGAATTGGGCAGATAGACCTGGCCGATGCTCTTCCCCTGAGAGGCACAGTAAATCAGACAGCACAGCACGGGAAGAAAAGCCAACAGCAATGACTTTGCCAAGACCATATATCGTTCGTCCTTTTTCCACCAACCGATGAACTTTTCCATAAAACAGCCCCTTCTCAAGCTATATGTTGATTTTTTCCCTTATCACATACTGCGGGGAATTGTTCAGGCTGATGTATATACGGCCAATGTACTCCCCGATCAGTCCCAGCATCACCATGATCATTCCGCCGAAAAACACGATGGCGGCCATGGTCGAGCTGAATCCCATGGGGACATCCGGATTCAGCAGGCGCTTTATGACCGTGTAAATTCCGTAGAGAAATCCCAATGCCGCGCTGCAGCCTCCCAACGCAGTAGCAATACGCAAGGGCTTCACGGAAAACGCCGTGAACCCGTTGAACCAAAGTCCCAGAAGTTTTTTCAACGTATATCCGGAGGTCCCTTCCCGGCGCTCCCTGTGATCCACAGCCACATTAGTGATATTGCCCGTAGAACGAAGCACCAGACCGATGACGTAGGGATAGGAATTTTCGTATCGAATCATATCCTCCGCCACGAACCGCTTCACCGCAAAATAGCTGGACACGTAGAGTTCCTTTGGTTTTCCCAGCATGATCCTGGCCATGAGCTCGTTGACTTTGCTCCCGAAATTGCGGAATGAAGAATGCTGCTTGTGATCGTATTTTGCATATACGGCGTCATACCCTTCCTCCAGCTTTCCAAGCAGCCTGTCCACCTGATCCGCAGGCGTCTGTCCGTCGTCGTCCAGGCACACCACATAATCTCCGTCCGAATGGCGCAGTCCCGCCATCAGAGCCGAGTGCTGACCGAAGTTCTTGGCAAAATCAATTCCCTTCACATTCTCATGTTCCCCACAGAGCCTGCGGATCACATTCAGAGTGCCGTCAGGCGAGCAGTCGTTGACAAGATAAATATCGTACTCATACTGTGACAGGGTCTTCATTTTTTCCTGAATTTCCGCCACCACCCCGGGAAGCGTTTTCTCCGAGTGATAGCAGGGAATGACAAAACTGATTTTTTTCATAATTTTAATCCTTCTTTGCATCTTATTACGGTGTATCCGGATTCAGGGCAGCCATCCACACAATATCCCGGTACCGCCCGTCGATGCACACGTCCTCCCGCAGGAGCCCCTCCCGCACAAATCCTGCCTTCTCATAGCTGCGGACCGCCTGTATATTGTCTGCAAAGGCTCTGAGATAGACACGGTGCAGTCCCGCCTCTCCAAAACAATACTGAAGCATCAGCTTCGCCGCCGCCGTTCCGATTCCCCGGCCCCTGGCGTCCTCCTGACCGATAAATATTCCATACTCCGCCTTTTTGTGCTGCCTGTCAATGTCCCGGATATAGACGGAGCCCAGCGGCCTGTCACCTGCAGCATCACATATGATCATCTGCACCACCTGACCGGTCTCCACCTTTGTTCTGATCCAATTCTCGTGCCCTTCCCGGGTGAACGGTTCCTGATAAATAAAATTTCTGCGCACTGCGTCGCTGTTTCGCCAAGCCACGATCCGATCGATATCCTCATATGTCATCGGCCGAAGATAAATCCCCGCCGACAGATCTCTGTATTCCTGCATCATCGCAACCACCCCTCTTCAAAAATGATTGACACGCCACAAAAGGCAAGGCGGTCATAACGGGATAAATATACCTGAGCTGTACCGTCGGACCCAAAAGCAGCGTCAGATAATACCCCAGGACCAACGTAAGCGGCAGACAAAGCCTGAATCTTTTTCCAATCACCAGCACTCCGAACAACAGCAGATACAGATACAGCCACGTCCCCGGCACAAACAAATATTTCAATACCGGCAAATCAAGATATGCATTGCCGTCTGCCCATTTCTCGAGAACACGATACAGCGCGGGCCATTTGGACGCCTTATAGATGCCTCTGTCGTTCAGCGTCGCCTCGTCCCATCTGGTCTGGACATACCCGCCTCCTGCGGCCTGACCTGCCTGCGCGTTGACAAAGGCATGCGTCTCGTCCCCCGGATACAGATACCCTGCGTCCACCGCAAGCGCCGCATTGATAAAATCTCCCGGGTACTTTTTCAGCAGTGTGAAATACGTCGTCAGGAAATCCTTCGCGCGATAGCGGACCACATAGGTATTGGTATTGCTCTTCACGGGATCGGCGAAATCCGGTCTGTATTTCCGATAACCCTCATTCAGTATGAAATCGTCGATCAGCGCCTTGGACGTCTCGTCCAGCGTCCCGTCGTCTTCCGGAACGACACCGATGCCGCCGTGATAGACCATGACTCTGGCCAGCTGCTGGATCGGCATACTCAGCATCTCCCGCCTGTCTCCCTGTTCCGCTCCGGTCACCCGGAATACAGCCGTCAGCGCCAGATTTCCTGCAAGGAACGCACCGATAGACCAGAGCAAAAGCCGCCCGTAGAATCTTCTTCTGCCTCTGCCGAACAAAAACGCCGCGGCCGCAAAGACGAGAAATACCAAAAAGGCATACTTTCCGTTGGTACGGAACAATATCATTCCCACCGACGCGGCAAAGAAACCCGCCTCCGCTCCAAGATGCGGTCTTTTCTCCTCCGCGCACTCAAGCAGCCGGAAAAGGGCCGTGATCTGAAGCACAAAAAACCCGCAGAATATCGAATCCTTCGTAACACTGACGCTCATGTAGAGATGGAAGGGATAAATCATGCAGAACAGCTGCAGCAAAAGCAGCCATATGAGCCGCGCCCTGCGCCGCCACAAATACGTCACCGCGCAGGCAAATGCCGCTGCCAGGAACACCGTCTGAAGCAGGGTATAGAGCCCGATTCCCGCATTGACGCTGCCAAACAGCCTGCGTCCCAGTTCCATCATCCACTTGATGAGCAGCGTGTGAAAAATCGGATGATGATCGTTAAAACGGCCGTCCGCTATCTGTCCCGTCTGAATCGGCATATCATAAGCGCAGATGCCGGGGTAGTACGCCAGATAACCCGGCAGCCGACAAATCAGAACACTGAGAAAGCTGACTGCGAAGACAGCCGGCGCTCTTGAACCGGATACTCTCCGCAACAGACGCAGAGACATTTTCGGAAACGGCGCTCCTGCTGCCGCTCTGCGAAGCAGAAAGCACAGCGCCGCTCCTAAAAATCCTCCGGCGCCCGCACTTACCGCCAAGGTCCCTGCGGTATACCGCGCCGTCCACATAATATTCCCCCAGGCGGCGAGATCCCTGCCCGTCAGGCAGAAGAACACCAACAAAAATCCGCTTATGACAAAAACGGCATATGCACTTATCCCTGAAATCTTCTCTGAGACGCCCATGTATTAGATCCCCGTTTTCTGCCGTTTTTCCGCGTTGACTTTGTTCAGGCGGTATTCAAAGTCCCGCCTGTCTTTGGCGGCCATGACTTCCAGGATCATGCCCGAGAACAGTGACAGTATGCCCGCCAGCACCATAAATCCGCACACGATGAGCGTGGGGAAGCGGGGTACAAGTCCCGTACCCAAATATTCCCTCAGCACAGGCAGCATGAGCAGCGCCGCCGCCAATATCAGAACGGCGCACAGTGCGCCGAAGAACTTAAGCGGTCTGTAATTCTTATAGAGCTGCAGCATCTTCCTTATCACCCGCATACCGTCGCTGTAGGTATTCAGCTTTGATTTACTGCCCGCCGGACGGTCACGGTAATCCACCACCACGTTTTCCACCTGCATGTTGTAATTTACCGCGTGAATGCTCATCTCGGTCTCTATTTCAAAGCCTTTGGAAAAGACCGGAAAGGTCTTCACAAATTCGTAACTGAACGCTCTGTATCCGGTCATGATATCTTTGATGTCCGATCCGAAGAGCCTGTTGATTCCCGTCCTCATCAGACTGTTTCCGAAATTGTGGAACGGACGCTTATTTTCCGTAAAATATGTGGAAGACAGGCGATCCCCCACCACCATATCGGCACCGTGCTCCATGACCTTGTCCACCAATTCGCGGGCGCAGTCCAAAGGATACGTATCGTCGCCGTCGATCATCAGGTAACACTCGGCGTCGATCTCCCGAAACATTCTGCGAATCACGTTTCCTTTTCCCTGCCTGTACTCATGGCGGACCACCGCTCCCGCAGCCTCGGCAAGCTGCACCGTGCGGTCTGTGGAATTATTGTCGTACACATAAACAACCGCCTCCGGCAGTGCGTTTTTCGCATCCCGCACCACCTTTGCAATTGTCTGCTCTTCGTTATAGCAGGGAATCAAGACCGCCGTTTTATCCATCTTTCCGATTCCTTTCGTTCTTTTATTCTACATTTTATCACGCTTACGGAATATCAGCCACTATTCTTGTAAAAAAATTTATGTTATACTGGATTCACTGGATTCAAAATTACAAATCGGGAGTATCCTTATGAATGCCATCCATATATTTTTTCGGAAAATATACGACTTTGCCTGTAAATGTCTACAGGTTCTCTGTCTGCTGACAGCCGTTCTGTTGTTCGCCGGCGGCTTTCTTTTCACCTGCTACAGCACGGATATGACTTCTCAGCAGGTTCTGACGCGCTTTGACAATCCGCTCCAAAGCCTGCTTGGGATTGCACTGTCTGCAGGCTTTATGGTATTTGTTTCTTACCTTGCAGACAAGATGGGCGCCCGGAACACGAAAGCTCCCGAACCCTGCACCGTCCTGACGATCCTCGTTCTGTTCTGGTACCTCGCGGCGGGAGCCGCATTCGTCCTGTACGGCAAAACGGTCCCTGCCGCCGACGCAATGTCCGTATACAAAGCTGCGCAGGAGCTTGCGGCAGGCAACACCGCGGTCATCCAGCCCACAGAGTCGTATCTCTCCTACTATCCCCAGCAGGTGGGCCTGACAGCGTTCTTTGAGGTCCTGATACGCATCCTGCATCTCGTGCCCACAGGGCTTCCCGATTACCATTTTATCAAATGCCTGTATGTGCTTCTGGCCTGCGCCGCCATTCTTCTGCAGAGAGGAACCGTGAAGCTGTTATGGCAGGACCGGAGGGCGGAGCTGTTCTATCTTATTGCGGCCGGCTTCCACCTACCCTTTTTGATGTATACCTCTTTTGTCTATGGGGAGATCCCTTCCTTTGCCGCCTTGAGCGCAGGTCTGTATTTCCTGTGCCGGCTGCACTGTCAAAGGCCCTCCTCTCGGCGCAGAATCGTTCTTTGCGCTCTCGCGGCTCTATTCTTCCTGACCTTCAGCGTCATGCTGCGCAAGAACAACCTGATCCTGATCATCGCCGTTGTAATCGTAACGCTCCTGCAGGGCCTCAGAGACAGAAAGAAGACGCTGCTGGTCTTTGCCCTGCTCTGCGCTCTGGGCGGCATTTTCATCCTTCCGTCGATACAGAAAATCTATGAACTGCGCGCAGAAAATGTCTTGCGTTCCGGCGTCCCCGCCATATCTTATCTGGCCATGGGAATGCAGGAAGCTCCCCGAGCAAACGGCTGGTACAACGGATTCAATTTCAATACCTATCGGGACACGGGCATGGATACGGCCAAAACTGCCGAGCTCAGCCGCAGGGCCATCAAAGAACGCCTGGAGACGTTCCAAAAAGATCCCGCCTATGCCGTAGATTTTTACTTTCGCAAGCATCTCTCCCAATGGGCGGACGGCACTTACGCTTCCCGTCAGGCCACCCTGGCCACCTTCGGCGGCAGAACCGACTTCTTTGCTTCCCTCTATGAAGGAAAATACAGCCGCTTTTTCATCGAGTATTCCAACATATACCAGAACATTCTGTATCTGGGCGTGCTGCTCTACTGTATTGCCTCTTTCCGCCGCTCTTATCAAAACGGCCTTCCCGAAGCGCTGGGCCTGATCGGCGTGATAGGCGGGCTTCTGTTCCATACCTTCTGGGAAGCGAACTCCAGATATATCCTCCCGTACAGTCTCCTTCTGATGCCCTACTGCGCCAGAGGCATCTCCCTGTGTGCCGATGTGTCGGGTCGTATTGTCCGCACAAAGTTCAGAAATAAGACCTGCCGATCATAAGCAGGCCGAAATAGTACGCCCCGCAGGCGGCATGCCACAGATACGCCAGCCACTGCGCCGTTACGAGCGCCTTCTCCCAATGTGTCTTGCCGCCCCTCATCGTTATTTTCAGCAGAAGTATCAAGGCCGTCAGATGGCAGAAGAAAATGCCGTATATATATCCCCAAGAAAAGTTAAAGTCCGGCTTACGGAATCCTTTCTCATATAGGGAGAGGGCCATTACAAAGCCCATCAGATAAAACTGCCAAGAGAACCGATACATCGTATTCCGTTTCACTTCCCTGAAGTTCAGCACGAGCACCAGAAGCGGAAAGCCGACAGCAAGGCAGATGCCAAGAGGAATATTCTCACAGTACAGTTTCCAGACCTCGCCGAAGGCAAATCCGATACCGCGTTCCTCATTACCGCTCGGCGCAAACACTCCGCTGTACTGATAGAGCAGATCTATAAAGGTGGGAACAAAACACAGTCCCAGCTGCAGAGTGGGCACAAAATTGTGAAAGCGGCTCCGAATCAGTCGGTACAGCATGATCAGCCCTGCCGTTCCCACAAGTACAATGGTAAAACTCGGCTTTGTCATGGTCGCCGCAAGCAAAAAGACGGAAAAAAGAATATAGTCCCTAGGCCGTGCGCCGCCGGTCCCCGCTCCTTTTTCATATACAGGAAGCAGCTTTGCATACCAGAAAAAAGCCAATATCGCAAACGGTCTAGCCGCCATATAGGTGGCATTGTGAAAGGGATTGGGGGAAAAGACTCCGGTATACCTGAATTTGATTCCCGGCAGATAGATGCCGGCAGGCGGATAGAGCATGGATATAAAAAACAGGGAGACTGCCAGCAGACTTAAGAACGCTCCCCACAGCAGACTTTTTCCGGAAAGCCCGTTTTCCTTCTCATATTCCGGCAGGATCAGACGGTTCAGCAAAAGCTTCACCACAATCATGCCCAGATCATTCAACAGCATGACGGCGAGAGCCACCGACCACGGAGGAGAGACAAAAAGATGAAGCAGGGCCGCCAATTTAAAGTAGACGGGGTAGGGAAAATCATATTCGCTGTCCAGACCCTGCATTTCCAACATATACGCTTTCATATCCGACGGATACACTTTCCCCCAAAGCGATTCGTCACTTGCGGATACGGCCTGCCGGTAAAAAAGTGTCAGCGTCACAGCGGACGCTGCCGCCAGCAGCACCACAAATATCACGACATCCAGGATTCTGTTCTTTTTCCCCGTAAGATCCTTTGTCTCCATAAGCTCCTTCCTCAACACTTATTTTCTGTAATATTCCACTACCTTTTTCACTGCGCGGACAGTATCCTCCACCTCCGCGTCGGTCATGGAATAATAGAGCGGAATGCTCATGGACCAGTTATAATAGTCCTCCGCATTGGGACAGATCCCCCTTTGATACCCCAGCTTCTCGTAATAGGAGTGCCAGTACACAGGCAGATAATGCACCTGAGGACACACGTTTTCCGCATACAGTGCGTCGAAGAACTGTCTTCTGTCACAGGCAAGACGCTCAGGATTCAGGCGCAGGATATAGAGATGTCTGGTAGTGTCTGACTGCGGTATCTCCTGCTGCACAATGATCTCCGGCATCTTAGAAAATACACTGTCATACTTTGCCACAATCTCTTTTCTGCGCGCCGAAAATCTGGGAAGTTTATTCAACTGGCTCAACAGCAGCGCCGCCTGGAAATCGGTCATTCGATAGTTGAAGCCCAGCTCCACCTGCTCGTTATACCAAAGAGCGTCCGTGGGATGCGCCATTTCCGACTGAACTCGGGTGATACCGTGCGTGCGCAGCCTCATCAGCCTGCGATAGAATTCCTCATTGTCAGTGGTGATCGCACCGCCTTCACCGCCGGTGACCGTCTTTACCGGATGGAAGCTGAAGCAGGTCATATCCGCAATGCTTCCCACCGGCCTGCCATTGTATTTGGTGCCGATGGCATGCGCAGCATCCTCGATCAAAAGAAGACCGTTCTCCTCACATATCTTGTGAAGCGCGTCGTGCTCTACGGACTGTCCCGTGAAGTCTACCGCCACAATGCCCTTCGTCTTCGGCGTGATCAGCTTTCTGACCGATTCCGGATCGATGTTGTAGGTCCTTGGATCGATATCCGCAAAGACAGGCTTCGCCCCGCAATACAGGATACAGTTGGCGGAAGCCGCAAAAGTGATAGAGCTGACTATGACTTCGTCTCCCTCGCCAAACCCTGCCGTCATGGCCGCCAGGTGGAGCGCCGCCGTCCCGTTTGCGACCACGACGGCATATTTTGCGCCCGTGACCTCACACAGCTTTTTCTCCAAAGCCTCCACCTTGGGGCCGCAAGTGATCAGATCGCCTCGCAGCGTTTCCGCCACCGCGTCTATATCATCCTGTTCAATACACTGCCTGCCGTAAAATATCTTGGACTCTCTCACCGGAGTACCGCCGAATATCGCCAGTTTTTCCATCGTATACCTCCTGCGTACCGCAAAACACTCTGATTGTTATAGTTTAGCAGGAAATTCACAAAGTTACAATGAAATTATACTTAAATTTTATTGACTTATCCTCTTATTTTGTTGACTTATCCACTTATTTGTCCTATAATTTCAATAAAATCAGGAGGTGTATATTATGTCACAATTAAATCCCAGAGAACTTGATGTACTGAATATCTTGTGGAAGACCGATGAACCCATGACTTCCACAGATATTGTAAACGAGCGGAGAGGTCTGACCCAGAGCACTGTTATCGCAGTTCTCCGCAAACTCTTAAAGGACGATCTGGTAGAGGTCGCCGGCGTAACACACAGCGGCAAGGTGCTGAGCAGGACCTACCGCCCTACGCCTGCGTCAAAGGACGTGATCATGAACAACTTTACCGGCGACTATGCAAGCTTTAAGAATGTCATTTCCAAGTCGGATCTGTGCGCCGCTATCCTCGGCATCGAACAAAGCCCCGAGCAAATGAAGGCTGAGATTGCCAAGCTTAAGAACATTTTAAAGGACTTGGAGAAAAAGCTTTAAACAGCACGGCCAAGAGCCTGTCCCACAGTAATCGGGACAGGCTCTTTTACCAATGCTGCTCATCCGTTCGTCTACCCGTCTGTTTCCAACGACGGCTTTCTCGGAAATCCTACATGGTAGGTCACCTTCTCCATGGTCAGTTCATGTTCTCCGATCAGATACCGCCCCACCGTAATATCCTTTCCTATGATAACGCCCTTCGGATAGTCATTGAGGCAGCGGTTCAGCAGTTGGGCCTGCGCCTCTTTCGCCTGATCCGAAAGCGGGTTATTGGGATTGACGCTCCCGATGGGTACCAGCTTTACATAGTGAATATCCGTCAAAGCAGGCTTTTTGTCTTCCCTCATCACAGATCTCCTCTCTTGGACCCTCATTTGCCGTCGTCGTGCTTCGGCTCCTCAGGCTTCTCAGGCTTCTCAGGCTTTTCAGGCTGCTCCGGTTCAGAGGTCTTTCCGGAAATGACCTCGCTGTATTCCATCCGTTTCTTAGAGTACTCCTCTTCCGTCTTATCCAGATTCCTCCGGGCCTGTACCGCGATGCTCTGGGCCTGCGCGATCTGCTTGTATCCGCTCTGGTCACTGTCATAATCCACGACCTTTTTGTCCGCGCTCATCTCTTTTAAGCCAAACAGTACGGACACGCCCTTGGAGGAATCCTGGCTGTCCGAGATCATGCGGATCAGATCCGCAGCCTGATTCTGAAACGTTATCCAGCTCTGATTCACTTTGTCCATGTTCTGCGAGTAATCCATTGCCTCCGGGCTGTCGGAATCCATTTTGCCCAGTTCCTTTGCCATATCGCTCTGCAGAGCATTCTGCTGACCGGCTGCCAGCTTTCTCAATGCACCGATCCGATTGTCCAGAATGTCCCTCGCCGCATTGATACGATTCTCCAGCAGACTGATATCCTGACGCAGCGCCTTCAGTCTCTCCGCCCGTGCCTTCGCCTGACCCGTCAGCTCCTGCCCGTTGCCGTCCTTTAACGTACTTCCCACCAAAGCAGGCGCTACATTTGCGGCCATCATATCCAGCACTCTCGCCAGGCCCTCGGGAACGCCATGGTTCGCAGCGCGCACGTCCACATGGTACTTGGCCGAGTTATCGGTGCTTCTGGTATTGGAGGAATGGGCGCTGACACTGCCGGTAACGCTGATCTTGATCGGTCCGATCTTGGCGGAGCCTGTGAGGCTGGCGCTCATATCCTTGGAAGACTCCTGCCTCTCGCTCTGCTTTACCTCCATGTCAAAGAGAATATTCACCTCATCCACCTGCAGATTGGGAATCGGCACAATGGCCAGCATAGGTACGTCCACCTTCATCTCGTCCAGATTGCTGGTGCCGTCCTCGTTATGTGTGCGCTTCTGATACCCGAACGCTACCGTGCGCACCTTACCTGCTCCGTCAAACCCTACAGTGTTTATAAATTCAGCCGTAGAACCGGCCAACTGCTGACTGGCATCCGCCGCAGCCCGCAGCGGAGCGCCGATCAGCTGATCCATCTGTAATCCTGCAAATTGTTCCGCAATTGCCATAATGATTCCTTCCTTTCTCTTTTTCTGAAATTTAATTTTTCTTTGAAGCTGCGTAATTTTTTTCTGAAAACGTCGAGCCAGCCCGTCCTTTTCGGATACGTAATCTTCGTCGCCGAAACGCTTTCCACCACCATCACAGCGTAATGCCAGTCCTGTGCCAAAAGCAGCCGAAAATTTATTTCTTCCGCAAGCGCCTCCGTATAGACGCAGACCGCCCTGGTAATCAGTTGTTCTCTATCCCTCATAATCTTTCTCCAGTCCCAGTTCCAGCTCTTTGTTCAATATCTGCTCCTGATAGCTTCTGATCCGATCTTCAATTGCAGACCGGGCAGCCGCATATTTGCCGCTGTCGGAGCTTTCGCCTGCCTTTGGCATGCCGCCTCTCTTCAGGGACGTCTGCGCTGCCGGCATTCCGCCGTCCTGCTCCTGCAGCATATCCGATACTTTCCGATGGAGCTTCTGCAGCTTTCGGACTTTTGCCTTCATCAGGTCTATCTCCTTCCGAGCCGTCTTATGTTCGTCGGAGCTCAAGGCGCCGTCTATGGCCAAAGGCGTGGCGTCGATCTTTTTCACGATCTGATCTGTATTCAACAGGTCTGTCAGACGCAGGATCCCCTCGGTGGCAGGCAGAGACCGGACGTTCAGTTTATAGCGCACCCTCGGCAGAAAATCACCTTTCCGCTGCTCGGGGGCGCAGATCCGCGCCGTAATGACGCAATTTTCCTCTCTCCCTTTCTCTGCCCTCACCTCGGCGGAAAAATCGATTTCCGCCCTCTCCACATTCAGATTGGTCAGAGGTACGATAGACAGAAGCGGCACCTGCACCTGAAGGTTGTCCACGCTGTATCCGTCTTCACCTGCCGGGCTCACCCTGTCATAAGCGATACTGATATTGTCCAGATGAACGACCTTGTCCTGACCGCTCTGTCGAACGGTCCCCATATTCTCAATGGCATCGATCATCTGGATCCGAAGCTGTTGGTTCGACTGTGCAAGCGCGTACAACGGCGCATATACCACATCTTCCAACGGTATAAAATCACTCTGTTCCTTTCCGTCCATACAGGCGCCTCCTCTCTCCTCACACTGTCTGTTATCCGCTGTCGCTGCGCATCCGCTATACCGATGCCGAAGTCATTCGGTCAAGGGCATTTTTGACATCATGCCGGAAGCCGTCCATGGTATGGCCGCTCTGCAGCCCTTCCCAGAGATGCTCCGGGTCCTTGTGCCCGCTGGCAATTCCCCGTGCATGTCCCTCGTTATGACTGATGATCACGCCGTCCGCCAAAGGATCCAGATCGTATTTCCGGCACAGGGACGCAAACAGCTCCACTGCCGAGTTGTAGGTCCGATTCACGACCTCCAGCGCTTTGTTCCTGTCATAACACAGAAAGCTTGCGCCGGAGATGTAATCAATACATTCCGGTTCGCACATTTCAACGCCGATGTGCGTACTGTTGGCAGTATGCAATTTATTTTGAGCATCACGGAAAGTCCCGCAATGCCAGCCCCGATGCTCCCAGGGCAATGTCTGGTAGACGGTTCCCGTCTTTCCGTCGATAAAGGCGTGGACGGCCTTTTTTACGCCCGGCCTGTTCCATTGTTGTATGAAGACCTTTGCACAGGGCTGAGGGCAGCCCACGCTGTGCAGCATCAGACCCTTTAACTGATTTTTTAACCGTACCTTGTAACAGTCATTTCCCGTTAAAATGCTCTGAACAATTTCCATTTTGATTCCTCCTTTTGATTTATTAAGCTATCCGGATTGCTTGTTTAATCATAATACGATATTATGTTGCGCCCGGTTTCTTCATTTCGTGCAGGTTTGCGGAAGGTCCCACCAAAACCCTTTGATAAAAAAATTTGATTTTTTTGTAAATTAGGACTTGACACGCTCCACAATATATCGTATTTTGTTGACTTATTAAAATTCCAGTCCGTCCAGCTTCCTGCGCTTTTCTTCCGCCGTAGTGGCGGTATAAATACGGGTCGTCTCCAGATTGGAATGTCCGAGAATATCGGCAAGCTCCGTCAGATCCGCATACTGCCTCATATAGGTGATTGCAAAAAGATGCCGGAAGCTGTGGGGGTGAGCTTTTTTCTTTTCCACTCCCGTCATATCGGCCAAATGCAGGAACATCTTATACACCGCCGTCCTGCCGATCGGCTTCTGCCCTTTTCCCCGAAAGATTACCCCCGTCTCTATCTGCTGTTCCCTGCAGTAAGCGCTGAGATCCGAGGTCAGTCTGGGCGGCAGATATACCTCCCGCAGCTTTCCCTTGTTTTCCACCGTAAATTTTCCTAAAGAAAGCACCTCCACTGTCAGAGATGCCAATTCGCCGATCCTTATTCCCGTAAATACCAACACTCTTATAATGTAATAATATTTGATCCTTCCGCTTTCCCGGGCGTACTCGCTCATTTTCCGGTATTCTTCCGCATTGATGACGTTTTCTAGGCACCGATTGCGCTGCACCTTGGCAGTCTTGATCGTACAATCCTGATATCCCGCATATCTGAGATAGCTGTTGACTGCCACTATATAGAGATTTACGGTGGCCGGCTTTTTTCTCTGTTGGATCAAAAATTTCTTATATTCGAGCATTCCCTCTTTCGTAATCGGCCGCCCCTGCAGATACTCCAACAGAAGCGCGGCCTGCCTTCTGTATATGGAGATCGTTCCCTCGGACAATTCGTTTCGGAATAAATATTCCGCGTATTGATCCAGATGGTCTTTGTCTTTTGTGTAGATCATTTTGATTTCCCCTTTCTGTATGAATAATATACTTTATCTTATTACCATATATAAACTCTGAAGATCCTGCAATAAGAAATTGTCTTCCGTTACTTGACACCGCCTGCACCTTTTTTTATATTAGTGAAGGGACAGTGACTTAAATATGTGCCCATGCACACGGAGAACGGGGAAATGTATCGAGATTATTTCGGCAGGAATGCCGACAGTTTAAAAGACAAGAAATTATTTCTTTTGGATATGGACGGCACCATCTACGAAGAAGACAGGCTGTTCGACGGCGTATTGGATTTTTTCCGTAAGATAAGAGAGCGGGGCGGACGGTATGTCTTTATCACCAACAATTCCTCCAGGTCCGTGGAGGATTACGTGGCGAAGGTGAACCGAATGGGAATTGCAGCAGACAAGAATGATTTCTTTACGTCCGCGCAGGCCACGATCCTGTATCTGGAGGAGCACCATCACGGCAAATGCATCTACTGTCAGGGGACGAAATCGCTGATCAAAGAATTGAGAGACGCGGGGCTTGATGTGGTCGCGGAATATTCGGATCGGGCGGAGGTCATCCTTGTGGGATATGACACAGAGCTCACGACGCAAAAGATGCACGACACCTGCAGAATGCTGAAAAAGGATATCCCTTACATCGCCACCAATCCGGATTACGTGTGCCCCGTCAGCTTTGGCTTCGTTCCGGACTGCGGATCCTTCTGTATGATGTACGAGAATGCTACCGGACGAAGACCGGTATTTATCGGCAAGCCCGAGCCGACTATGATCGATTTTGTCCGCGAAAAGTACGGCTGTTCCAAGGAGGAGACCGTAGTGATCGGAGACAGATTGTATACGGATATCGCCAGCGGAATCAACGCAAAGGTAGATTCCGTCTGTGTGCTGACAGGGGAGGCAACCGTGGAGGATATCCGAAACGGTGAGATAAAGCCTGCCTATACGTTCGATTCTGTGAAGGATGTGCTGCGTATTATTTCCTCCACACCATCCTGTCAATGATTCCCGTATAGCTCTGAATGAGCTTTGCCACCTTGGCGCTGACATTCTCGTCCACATAATCCGGAACCGCAACGCCCAAATCGCCTTCTTCTTTCATTCTGACTGCCATATCCACTGCCTGAAGCACCTGCGTGGACGTAATTCCGCCCAGAATAAAATTGCCTTTGTCCAAGGCCTCCGGACGCTCCGTCGACGTTCTGATGCAGACTGCGGCAAAAGGATTCCCCTTGGCGTTAAAATAAGCGGCTTCCTCCGGCAGTGTGCCGCTGTCAGAGACCACACAGTAAGCGTTCATCTGGAGATGATTGTAGTCCGAGAACCCAAAAGGCTGGAGGCTCCTGACCAAAGGATGAAACTCGAATCCTCTCTGCTCGATAAATTTTCTGCTTCTCGGATGCGTGCTGTAAATTATGGGCATCTGATACTTTTCCGCAAGACAGTTCACCGCTTCCATCAAGGCGAAGAAATTCTTCTCCTGATCGATGTTTTCTTCTCTGTGCGCAGACAGAAGGATATATTTTCCCTTTTCCAGCCCCAGCGTGTCCAGAACCCTGCTGGCCATGATCTTTTCCATATTGACAGACAGCACCTCCGCCATAGGCGATCCCGTCACATAAGTCCGCTCCTTCGCCGTACCCTCGGCGTTTAAATATCTTCTGGCGTGTTCGCTGTAGCAGAGATTTACGTCGGCAATGTGATCCACGATGCGCCGGTTCGTCTCCTCGGGAAGATTCTCGTCAAAGCAGCGATTCCCCGCCTCCATATGAAAAATCGGGATCTTATGGCGTTTCGCAGAAATGGCGGCCAATGCAGAGTTGGTATCCCCCAGCACCAAGAAAGCGTCCGGCTTTGCCTCCGCCATCAGCTTATAGCTCTTCGCGATAATATTTCCGATAGTCTCGCCCAGATCGCTCCCCACCGCGTTCAGGTAATGATCGGGCTGCCGCAGTCCAAGATCTTCAAAAAAAATCTGATTTAACTCGTAATCATAATTCTGCCCTGTATGAACCAGAATCTGTTCAAAGTACTTGTCGCACTTTTTGATCACCTCGGAAAGCCTGATGATCTCCGGCCTGGTGCCTATCACAGTCATTATCTTCAGCTTGCTCAATTTACATCCCTCTCTCTTCCTTGGTCTACCGATTCATAAACGGTATCCGGTCTTCCCGGATTAAAGCACTCGTTGCACCACATCAGCGTGACCAGATCCGTATCCCCCTCATTGATAATGGAGTGGACATATCCCGTCGGAATATCCACCACCTCCAGCTTATCACCGCTGACGTGATACTCAAAGATCTCGTCGCTTCCGTGTCTGCGAAACCGTATCAAAGCTTTTCCGCTTACCACCACAAATTTCTCATTCTTGGTATGATGCCAGTGGTTGCCCTTCGTGATCCCGGGTCTGGAAATGTTGACCGATACCTGGCCTCTGTCGACGCTCTTAAGTATTTCCGTAAAGCTTCCCCTCTCATCCTCTTTCATGTCCAACGAATAGGAAAATCCGTCTTCGGGCAGGTAACTCAAATAGGTGCTGTAGAGCTTTTTCTCTAAGCTTCCCTCCGTCATGTCAGGAAGCATGAGATTGTGCCTGCTCTCTTTAAAACTATACAGCAGGTTCACGATCTCTCCCAGCGCCGCCTCATGCTCCACAGGCACATAGCAGTATCCGTCGGCGTTGACATGGGGATGCCGGTCGTAGGCCTGCATCAGCTCCTCCACTACATCATCGATATAGACCAGACGCAGGACCGTCTTCCTGTCGTTGACCTGTATGGGAAGACCGTGAGCGATATTGTAGCAGAAGGTGGCCACCGCGCTGTTATAGTTGGGACGGCACCATTTCCCGAACACATTGGGAAAACGATAAATATATACCGGCGCTCCCGTCTCCTGCCCATAGGAAAACAGCATGTCTTCTCCGGCCTTTTTGCTCTGTCCGTAGGGGTTTTCCAGAGAGGCTTGAACAGAGGAGGAAATGACGATCGGGCAGGTATTTCCGCATTTTTTCAGCGTTTCCACCAACCGTGAAGTAAATCCAAAGTTTCCCTCCATATACTCTTCCACACGTTCCGGACGATTGACGCCGGCAAGATGATAGACAAAGTCACACTCCCCGCAGTATTCTGCCAACCGCTCCTTCGGTGTATCGATATCAAAGGGAAGGACTTCCACCCCTTCCCTTCTATTCAATTCCGTCACCAGATTTTTCCCGATAAAGCCCTCAGCTCCGGTCACAAGTACCTTCATGCCACCCTCCATGCACGTCGCAGCGCTTATTTCCCCTCAAAAGCCGCGATCTCCTCTCGGATATAAGACAGGGTCAGAAGCTTCTCCTTCACCTGCTCCACATTCATCAAAACGGTATTGTTGGAATTGAACTCAGACAGTTTACTTCTTTCCGGATTGCCGTTCGTAAAGTATTTGTCGTAGTTCAGGCTGCGCTTGTCCGCCGGTACCCGATAGAAATTTCCCAAGTCAATGGCATGGGAGCACTCCTCATTGGTGAGAAGCGTCTCATACATCTTCTCCCCATGGCGAATGCCGATGACCTTCACCTCCGCGTCGGAACGGAAAAGCTCCTTCACAGCCTGCGCCAGTACGCCGATGGTGCAGGCAGGCGCCTTCTGCACCATGATATCGCCGCTCTCGGCATGTTGGAACGCATACACTACCAGCTCCACCGCCTCCTCTAAGCTCATCACGAAGCGGGTCATAGTGGGGTCGGTTATAGTAAGAGGCTTGCCCTCCTTGATCTGGCTGATGAACAGCGGCACCACAGACCCTCTGGAACAGAGCACGTTTCCGTATCTGGTGCAGCAGATGCCGGTCTGCTCCGGTGGCACGGTTCTGGATTTCGCCACAATGACCTTTTCCATCATGGCCTTGGAGGTGCCCATGGCATTCACCGGATAGGCCGCCTTGTCGGTAGAGAGACAGATGACTTTTTTCACCCCTGCTTCCACCGCTGCCTGGAGCACATTCTCCGTTCCCAGCACATTAGTCTTTACCGCCTCGATAGGAAAGAACTCGCAGGAAGGGACCTGTTTCAGCGCTGCCGCATGAAAAATATAATCTACGCCATACATGGCTTTGGCGATGCTCTGAGGATCTCTGACATCGCCGATGTAAAATTTTAATTTGTTGCTGTGCTCCGGAAAATTGCGCTGATAAAAATGACGCATATCGTCCTGCTTCAGCTCATCTCTGGAAAAAATGCGGATCTCGCCGATGTCCGTAGCAAGAAATCTGTTCAAGACGGCGTTGCCAAAGGATCCGGTCCCGCCGGTAATCAATAGTGTCTTCCCTGTAAACATAGTCACCTCGTTGGTTGTTTTATCCGGTAGATTATAGTATAGCAAGCTAAATTTACTTTCATTAATATAGCATATTAAAAAGAACTTGTACAGAGCGAGATAGCGCCATCAAAGCCGCTCCAAATCTAATCCCGTCTGAAAATATCTCTGGTATATACCTTTTCCTTCACATCATCCAGCACATTGTCGTATCTATTCGCAATGATGCTGTTGCTGAGTCTCTTAAACTCATCCAGGTCATTTACGACACGACTTCCGAAAAAAGTAGAACCGTCCTCGAGCGTCGGCTCATACACAATGACCGTCGCACCTTTTGCCTTGATGCGTTTCATCACGCCCTGTATGGAAGACTGGCGGAAGTTATCCGAATTGTTTTTCATAGTAAGCCTGTATACACCTACTACGATATCCTTTGTCTGTTCCTCCCGCCGACTCGTATACTCTTCGGAGTTTCCGTATAATCCGGCCATTTCCAGCACCCTGTCGGCAATAAAGTCTTTGCGGGTCCGATTGCTTTCCACTATGGCCCGTATCAATTCTTCCGGCACATCCTGATAATTAGCCAACAGCTGCTTGGAATCCTTCGGAAGACAGTATCCACCGTATCCGAAAGACGGATTGTTATAGTAATCCCCTATCCTGGAATCCAGACACACTCCGGATATAATATCTGCCGTGTTCAATCCCTTCATCTCGCAATAAGTATCCAGTTCATTAAAATAAGATACCCGAAGCGCAAGATAAGTGTTGGCAAACAGCTTCACACTCTCCGCCTCCGCGGTTCCCATGAGCAGCGTCGGAATATCCTCCTTCAGTGCGCCTTCTGCCAGGAGAGCAGCAAAATCGGCTGCTGCCTTCCTATTGTTTTCATCACATCCCACAATAATCCGGCTGGGATACAGATTGTCGTATAATGCCTTCGATTCCCGCAGGAACTCCGGGCTGAACATTATATTGTCCGTTCCGTACTTATGCCGCACGGATTCGGTATATCCCACAGGCACAGTAGATTTGATCACAATCACAGGTTTTTCTTTGCGCTCTGCCGTTGCCTCGATCACCGCCTCGATGACTGCTTCCACCGCGGAACAGTCAAAGAAATTCTTCCGAGAATCATAATTGGTAGGCGTCGCAATGACAACATAATCCGCAGTGCTATAGGCGTCGGCCCCGTCAACCGTCGCTTTCAGATCCAGTTCCGCTTCCGCAAAATACTTCTCAATATATGCATCCGCAAAAGGTGAAATCCGCTTATTGATGCTCTCAACCTTCTCACTGACAATGTCCACGGCCGTCACGGTATTCTTCTGCGCCAGCAGCACAGCCAGACTCAACCCGACATAACCGGTTCCCGCAACTGCAATTCTATATTTCTTTCCGTCTCCGCGCATCATTTCCGTATCCCTCCCCTGATACCGACCTTCCATTCAGCAGCTATAGTATGCTTTGTACCATTCGGCAAACCGCTTCAGACCTTCTCGCAGAGAAGTCTTCGGCTTATACCCAAAATCTCTTTCCAATTTACTCGTATCCGCATAAGTAACAGGCACATCACCCGGCTGCATGGGAACTTTCTCAATGTAATCTTCTACCTGAAAGCCGCTTGGCAGGACACCGGCATTGACCAATTCTTCTGCCAGTATATTCACAAATTCCATTAAGTCCTCCGGATGACTGTTGCCGATGTTATAGATGGCATAAGGCGGTATCGGAAGTCCGTCCACGCCGTTTGCTTTCTCAGGCGCACCCCGCATCACCCTGACAATACCTTCCACTATATCGTCGATATATGTAAAATCCCTCTGACAATTTCCGTAGTTGAAAATCTTGATTTTCTCTCCTGCCTTCAGTTTGTCCGTAAAACCGAAATACGCCATGTCCGGCCTGCCTGCCGGCCCATAGACCGTAAAAAACCTCAGACCGGTCGATGGAATATTATAGAGCTTGGCATAAGCATGAGCAAGCAATTCATTGCTTTTTTTGGTAGCGGCATACAGGCTTATAGGGTGGTCCACAGAATCCGATTCACTAAACGGAACCTTGGTCTGTCCCCCGTAAACGGAAGAAGACGAAGCATAGACCAGATGCTGTACACCGGAATCTCCATTCTCATAAGAATGCCTGGAAGCCTCAAGAATATTGTAAAACCCGATAAGATTTGAATTGATATAGGCGTCCGGATCAGTGATGGAATACCGCACCCCCGCCTGCGCAGCAAGATTTACAACAACAGACGGTCGATATTTGCGAAAGACCTCCTCCACAGCCGCTTTATCGGAAATATCCATGCCGCATAGCGGAACAAAGGCCGACTGCTCTTTAGGCTGCATGTCCAACAGTTCCTTCACTCGATGCTCTTTCAACTGCCGATCATAATAAGCGTTCATATTATCCACGCCAACAATGATAGTCTCAATGCATTCGCTCAATAGACGGCGGGTAAGGTTGGCTCCTATGAAACCTGCAAAGCCTGTTATTAAGATTGTCCTGTTGTCCAAATGGATTGTTTTCTTAGCCAATCTGTTTTTCCTCCGCTTTTGTATTGTACAATAAGTTTTCCACCACAGCTGAAAAACTCAATCCGGCAATCCCGTAATCAGTATCTTATTCATTTACGTCCACTCCTGCTTCTTCCAAGAGTAATCGCCTGCAGCTCATAATAAATTATTATGATATTAACATATATTCACCCTATTCCTTTTATATATCTGGAAGTTGTGCATACGGTCTTTTCACAAAATGAAATAAACCAAACCTGCCCCCCATGTTATCCTTTTCATTATCATATTTCGAAATAGGAGTATCTTTTTCAATGCAATTACCATCTGTGGTAGAAAATTCAACAAGGTCACAATGTAAAAAGATATCTTTTATAGTCTGAGGATAAAAAACTCTATGGGCATTAAATTCCAAATGCTCCCAACCAACGGGAACCGATATATAGGCATGTCCTCCCGGAGCAAGAACTCTTTCTATACTCCTCATTGCCTTATAACACGCTTCCGGATCAATCGGGTCGCCATATCGGCCTAACCCAAAATGTTCTAAAGAGCAAAGAGCAGATATAGAGATAATAGATTCATCTGGTACCCCCCCTAGGTTCGTTGCATCCTCCTGTTTAAAATCGACTCCGGGAATATTCATGTCAAAAGGGCGGACATCAATCAAATGAATACGCTCCATAAAGCACGACAGATGTGCAATAAACCCATCTATTCGAGATCCAATATCATAATGCTCATATGGTTTGTTCTTTGCAATAAGCTGTGCTGCCCATAAATCCTGCCAAAAATACTGCCCCTCTGTTCCAGCTTTCTGATATCTATCAGTAAAACAGGAAATAGCATATTGTCTTTCAAATACAAAACTTGTCTGATTTTTATGATTATACTCTCTTAAGTCCTTGTGAAGTTGTCTTTTTCCCCTATGTAAGTCAGGGATTTCTCTAAAACATTTGAAGAGAGAAAACAAAATTGGATGTCTCATTAAAAATCTTAATGCTCTTTTCTTATTCATAACCTTCCTCTTTCATTTTTTATAAACGCCCAATACAACTGATTATGCTATCCGAAGTCCATGGCACTATAGCAACAAAACAAATTATCTCCATTGCAAACGGCTTTTTATATTTTATTTCTTTGTAGTCTAATAGTTGCTCTCACATATTCCAGAAGTGTTTTAAAGTCTCTATTATTTGCAAAAATAAGTATGTTAAAGCTATTAATAATCAAGAATGTGACAAATCCTCTCTCAAGAATTCCTATCCAACCACATGGAAAATTACATTCCAAGAATAATATTACAACACATTCCGCTCCTGCCAATAATCCTCTGGCAATTTGGGCAGCAAGATACTTCCCCATCTTTTCCTTTAGATAAATATCAAATACTACCTTTGTTCTGGCATACCAAATAATAATATGCCCCACTACAGTACCAAAGATTATTCCGCTAAATCTAAACTTTCGAACCAGTGCAAGAGAAAGCAGCAAATTAAAAATTGCCGCTAAGCCCATAATCTTCTTATCATGTTCAAAATCTCCTAAAGCATCTCTAAACAATGCCATGCACTTCCCTGCCCAAACAATATATAAGTTAGCGGTTATCAATAGGACAAAACCCATAGACTGCAAATACTGTTCTCCAAGCCATATTTTGATAAACGGTTGTAAAATCACCACAACAGAAGCACATAAATAACACCCAACCATGAAGAACAGCATATCTAAAGCACCAATAATCTTTCTTCCCTTCTTTGGTTCATCAGAATATATTAAATTCGCTATCCCGCTAAGTAACGGATCTACTAATTTACTAACTACTAAACTTAATTGATTCACGATCAAAGTATAATTTGTAAACAAAGCAACTTGCCCTACTCCCAGTATAGAAGATATAACAATATTATCTGTCGAGCTGTATATAATGACGGCTAATCTATACGGCAAATAATTTCTGATATCTTTAAATAACTTTAACTCCTTTATGTCATTTATCGTAACATATTTTTTGGTAATCTTTCCAAACTGCTTTTTGTACAATAATGACAACAGAATATTAGAAAAAACATTTTGTATAATTGTAATTGTAATATAAATCAAGTAGTTTGCCAAAGTCAACAGAACTAAAATACGTAATACCTGTCCCGCAAGCGCCGCCCACATATCTACCCGCGCAATTTGATAATCTTTCTGTTCGGCCCTGATTCTCAGTCTGTAATAACCCATAAAATAACTACTAACGCTTCCCAAAAGCTGCAAAATGTACACCAAAAGCAAGTATTTAAAAGGTAGATCAGTTCCTGCAACCAGAATCGGTATAAAGGGTATTGCTAACATACCAATGGCAAAAATACCCGTCGCCATAGCAAAATACAGAATTCTATATAAGCACATTAACTTTTCTATTTCATCATCTTTCTTTTGCGCAACAGCCTGAAACAATTTGTAGGTAATTGCCCCGCCCATACCCAAATCCATTATCGAAACAAGACTCAACACCTCCTTAAATACGCCCTCGAGGCCCAGAGAATCTATATTAATGGAATCCAAAAATATCCTTCTTGACAGGATTAGAAGCACTGTGGTAGTCAAATAACACAATATAGAATTAACAGAGTTTTTTAAAGCATTTTTTATTCTCAACGCATTTTGACCTTTCTCTTAAAGTGCAATCTCCCTATATATCATCGTTTATTAACATTGTCAAATTCATAGAATAACACCTTCGTTTCCCTGCAAATAGAATATTTATATTGCATTATATCTTAGTTGCTTTTACATGATAACCAAAACACAGTAACTCATCCGATACATTACCCTGCGTATACTTCTTCAAAGCCATTGAAAGCAATTCGCTTTGAAGCCTGATCATTATACTCTTTTTATTTAAATACTTCTTCATAACAAAAGAAATACGGCTCAATTCCTGTATCATATAGGAAAAATAATTTCCATTGCTTTCAAGACAATCTATTTTAAATCCATATTTTTTTAATATAGTTTCATACCAATAACAACTAAATCCGGTGCAAAAATGATACGGCGCCATATGTGTCAAAGAACAGAAAGGTGCCGTCAGAATCAGTACCCCCCCAGGACGAACAATACGCGCAAATTCTTGTATTGCTAACTCAGGAGACGGGAGATGTTCTAAAACTTCCGTACATAAAATAGCATCAAACGAGCAATCTTTTACCGGAATGTCGATAATGTCGCTGACAATATCAATTTTACTTGTATCCCAATTTCCCCCATTCAATCCTTTAGAATTGCCGGTCCCATCATATTGACAAAAATCTTGTGAGACATACTGCAAATGACTACACGTATCTTTCCAACGAAGCTCTCCTGCGCCGGCATCTAAAATTGAAGTCCCTGCCGGCAACGCTAAAAGTTGTGCTTTCAGCCATTCACTCCTGTTAATTTCATTTCTGTTTTCTCTTTTTATAGACATATGACCATCTCCTCCTTTACGAATATTGTTCCCCCTTCAACATCTCACAAATATCATTATTAGCATAACCAACGGGAAAATGTCTGCAGTTTTCATAATATCTACATTGTAAACTATCAATTTCCTATGATTACAAAATCACTTAATATATTTGTCACTATGCGTTTATTAAGGTCATCGCATCTACTCTCATCAAACCATTTTTCTGGTGCTATCATAATTTTCCCTTCTCGCTCGGACAGCCATGCCCCCCACCAGCTAAATGTAGAATTTGCTATAATAAAATATTTGCAATTTCGCATCATCTCCAGATCTATCAATTCATTTTCGCTCAAATTTGAGTCCACAAATATCGTATTTTCAACATCCTTAAACTCACTTCGGCACCACTCGATGTCATCTGAGAAAAAATATATATGCGAAATATCCACATTGTTTTTTAGGTACGAAATCGCTTTCTCGTAATATTTTTTCTCTACTACATTATACAGACTATTTTGAGGTTTCAAATAGTCTCCTCTTCTCACATGTACAGCTAAGGAGTCTTCATTCCGAATATTCTTAATAATACATTTCTGCCTTTCTCCCACTTTCCCTTTGTATCTATATTCATTTAGTAAACAAATACGACATTCTTGAAAATATTGCAGATTTATCCAATCGCCAACCACATATGCTTCTGGAATATCTATATTCTGATATCCAAATGGAACGTGTTCGACAACAGTACGTGTTTTTTTATCCCACCACTTACGCCGACTGTCATCAGTCTGCAAAAGTTTTCTTCCACCCCAATATATGAATCCTCTTAACCAACTTTTCTTTTTATAACTTATATTATATTTATCAATTTCAAGTTTTCTCCGTTTATCCCTTCCTATGTAAAACGTATCCAGACACAAATTTTCTTTATGCTTTCTAACATAAGACAACCCAAATGCATATTGAAACATTTGATTGCCAATTCCGCCGGTCATACAGATAATCATAGCTAATTCCTCTCGCACATCGTTTCAGATAATGTTCTACATTCAGCACATTATATATCTTGACATCTATACCATTCCACAAAACCAATTCAAGCTGTTTTGTGCATTATCCTGCTTGTCTAATGCAGGTATATAAGCCACTTATGTTTCCCTTCAAAAAACAATACTGCCGTAGCCAGTACCATGGATATTCCTATGACCGCCATAAAACACCACAAACTGCTTTCTTCATATTTCACTAATATTCCGTCAATCACCCACGGATGAATCAAAAGAATCAGTAAAGAAAGCTTACGCGCCATTATACCAAATTTCTCTCCAAATGACCACGTTTTTCCAAGATAATTTAAAATCGCTACTAGTGACACACTGCTCATCATCACGCCAAACCCGATGTCTAAACTTCCCGTCCCCCAAATCTTATCTATAACAGTCGGTTCCAGAATAAGCATCAGAAGTCCCACTGACAGCATGGTCATGTATTGGGATATTTGAAAAGAATCCTGACGACGATACAGTAAATATCCGAAAACAATGCAGGGAAGTCCCTCAAACAAACCATTCCTTGTATGCCCAAAGAGCAATACCATGCCATCAATCAACTTTCCAATAACTGGCAGGCCTGAAACGGCAGGCTGCCACATATTTCCCATTACGCCTAACGTATAAGCAAAAATACTCACACACAATAACTGTCTGTCGGATAAGTGCAGCTTCCGATATAAAAGTACAAACAAAAGCACGGCGGCAATCAGCGCTGGAAAAAACCACAGCACCCCCCATAAATTTCCCATGAAAAATTGTCGAAAGAACAGTATTGTCTTTAGCAGGACATTTCTATCATCCTCCAACCATGCCGGCATATATAAAGGAGCATAAATGACACACCATATCAGATATACCCTTATCAATCTGGTAAGATAACTTTTAATCAGGTCTCCTTTCCATTCCTTTTCACTTAAAAAAAGTCCGGAAGTGATAAAGAAAAACGGAACGCCCAATCTCCAGATACCCCCCCTGAGCACCAACGGAGTCATACCTTTTATTGGAGAGCAATGAATCATCACAATAAACAGCGTTGCAAACATTTTCCCCAAGTCTATTGCAACATTTTCCTTCCTTCTCGTTGTCTGTTCTTCCCTTGTCGCCATGTGACCGCTCCTTTTACGCCGTAATAATAAAAGTGCAAGCCCTCACAAAAAGTCCGGCATGACCGAAACAGACTTTAATGTCATATATCCCACTGCCGTCAACATCTGCATTGCAAAAGCCAAATATCCAAAACACGCCGTCGGATAGCTGATACGAAGAAATCTTTCGTTTTTATCCAGAATCTGATCAATCATACGCAAAATAGCTATGATAAAGAAAATCATAGAACCAAGCACAGCTCTGGGAGGATATGTGGGTGATAATATCATTGCGCCCACAGATACGATCCCTGCAGCTATAAACAAGCAAGCCGGCTTGTCCGGCAGTTCATGGTACACATACCGTAAGGCAAGGAGCAGAACCCCCCCCTATCAAGAGCGTCGGAAACAGGTAGCTGAAGATTGCCCGCTCCATATAGTACCCTCGCAGCATCAGGGTCTTGAGCAGTCCCGCATCCGGATTAATCATCCCTGCTCTAACTCTGCTGCCCGGCGCTGCCAACATGAATATTGTCCCCGTCAATAGGCCTAGTCCTCCTGTAATAGTCCACTTGGGAAGATATCTCTTACTTTTCACTACATCTATTATGATAAAAAAGACCATAAGCACAAACGTCGGCCCAATATTCTCGACGGTCCAGCCCGCCAAAACACCCAGTAACAATAATCCGATCGAGGCCGCCACAGATGTATGCGTGTATGTCTTATTTTCCAACAGTCCAAGATATGGCAGGAAAAAGAGCAGGCATATCGTAATTGTCCACACATAAGTAACACTTCCTGTTATCCAATTACATGTCCCGTCAAAATCGGGATTCAAAAAATAAATCAGAGCAGTCGACATCAATAATGTAAATGCATTCCGATTCTTACTATAGCAACAACATATTAAATTTAGTGCCGCAACGACTATCGCATTTAAAAGACTGGAATATGGTTTTTTCCACCACATCAATATTCTGCCAATCGTATGGGCGACCGTACGGCCGCCCCAAGAGAAATACTGATGTAGCTGTGTATAAAAAATATCGCTGAAACTTTGTGTCGGCTGTCCCGTCTTCCAAGATTTCATTAGCCCAAAGTCGTCGCTTCTAAATGCCGTCACTTGGTTCAATGCAAACATCAGAGCACATGTAACAATGCTGATAAGAATCATCGACACAATATTTATTTTTTTTGTTTTAGCCATTCTTTTTCCCTCCACATGTTTTCATGTTCTTAATACACTCTGCCAATCCTATAACAGCATACTTCACAGATGTGTTCCCCCCTCTTCTTTCCTTTTTGCTCAATCTCACTGCATCACTTTTTTCCAGATATCCACCGTCAGCCAGCATTGCAAGCGCCTCTTGATACCTGCTCCACAAAGCAGAATTTAAAACAATCGTCTGATTCTCGGTCTGATAGGGATTTATCACTTGCAAACGATCCCCTGAAACACAGGCTAGCAGCACATTGACGAGGTTAAGAAAACGCATTATATAATAACCGGTTCGATAATAAATCTTGTCTGCCAACCCATATCTTTTTTCTGTGGATTCTCCTCTTCCAAAATACCGCCGGGATGATATATCTTTCATACTGAAAAAATAATTATCCAGAATATATTGTTCCACCCGTTTCTCTGCTCTGTATTTTATTGGTATCGATAACATTAATTCCAACAATTCATAATCTGCATAGGGTAGTTCCACCGGCATCCGCTCCCGACACAGTGCCGATAATCTAACATGAAATTTAGGATTACGTTCTATTACATAAATAAACTCGTCCATGCAGGAAAAATTACCTTTGTCGCCCGGATATCGTTCTGCCAGTACGGCCAGATCCTTTTCTATTTCCCGTTTCATCTCCCATGGAATCCGAAGTTCCGTATTTTGCAGAGTACTATAATAAGCACTCTCCTCCATAGATTCTTTTGCCTTTTCTGCTCTAGCGTCCCAGCCCATAACAGCATCGCTGTAATAATTAGAAAGAGCTATCGCTTTATCCTCGCTGTCATATTCAGACAAGCAACGATACATGTGCATATGATTCAGTGCAATCCCGCCCCCTGTCTTGATCGGCACGGATAGGTTATTCATATAATCTTTCGCCTTCAACGGAACAAAATGCGGTTGTGCAAAACCCAGCCTTTTTGCCACAGCACAAGCAATCCGGTACTCCTTTATGTGCCGGCTGTAGCCAAATGTATATAGCATTACATCTTTTTGCCCAGTGCCGGCCAACATACAAGCTGACAACCGGCTATCCACCCCTCCGCTAAGGCCCATAACAATCTTGTCCCCTTTATATTTTGAAAAGATTGCCTGTAGTTTCAAATAAACTTGCTCTGCCGCAACTGCCTCTTCTTCCATATCTGCCCTTTGCAAGATAGTGTAATTCCAATATGGCAGGATTCTTCCGCCATTCTCATTCAGGACACACCTTGAGGCAGCCGGAAACTGTTGTATATTATTAAAAATTGTTCTGATCCCGATACCGCTTCCATACAAAAGTGTTTCATAAATACCAACTCTGTCTATTCCTTCTGCATAATCGTAACAGAGTCTGAAATCTGTCGTTAATAAATATTTTTTCCCCTTATTTGCCATATATAGTGGCACCGACGCAAAAGGATCATTATATACCTCTATATAATCAGGGCCAGTATAAACTAAAATTCCCTTATGCTTTTTCGCAAAATCCGACAAGCTGTCTTTTCTCAGCCCTAAGACATTTACTTCTTCATACGCAAAAAACAGGATTTTTCCATCTTCACTCTGATTACAAACCATATCTTTAGAATTTATTTCTACTATACATTGCTTTTCAATTAAAATCTGCATACCTATCCCCTTTTAATAGTCCGTTCTCCTATGTCTGTATCCAAAACATCCACTTATTTTTTTGCATATCCTATCTAACAGAAAAACCCCCGCCGCCGAAACCGCCACTGCAGCCAGCGGATATAATATAACGCCATATAACAGGTATCTGCTTCTTGAACAGACATTGGATACTATCCCCGCAATCGGCATATGAGTTAAATAGATGATATAACTATTTTTCCCCAACCAGCACAATATACTGCTTATTCTTTCATTTTGCCGAATAATCCTGCAGATTTCTATACAGAGTATTCCGCTTCCTGCAATAAACATGAGAAACAACGGAGATCCATAGGCGACTTTATTCTTATTTATCAGCAGTGCAAAGAAGATACAGATTAGGGCAATGCCCCCCCTAAACCATATGTACTTTTTTCTTAATAGTCTTTCTAAGAACCCATAAGCTCTCTCGTTTTGAAGGCACAATCCAAAAGCAAAAAACGGCATATGGCACAGTACATTATTAACCACTCCAATATCATTAATAAACGTCCTTATTCCAAAATCATAAGTTATAATATGATATAGTAGACTCAATACGAACAGTGTTATCTGAATTCTCACATTTCTCGCATAATAAAATATCAGCCACAAAATAACTATTGTATGCATAAACCAAAGATATGTTCCTATGCCTGCCAGCCATTTAAGCAAATTGGCGTATCCTAAACCTTTGCGTAATACCTCATACCCCCAGACCGCTGTCCCCCAAAACAACCATTGTATCATAAGTTTTCGTTTTTTTCGCCAAAATTGTCTCGCAGAAATATTATTATGAAAAAGATAACCGGAAAGAAGCAAAAATATGGGGACGCCCACCGTTCCGATATTATTGCGTACATTATCCAAGAATGCATCAACCGCACTATACGAAACCCTATTGGGGCAGTGGGCATATATAACACTGATAATGGCCAGGCCCTTTAGGCACCAAATCGGCTCCCTGTACTTTTCGTTCATTCTGCTTCTCCGCTAAAACAACCGCTTCATTGTCTGAACAATTTCTGCGGCACTCTTTTCTATTTCAAAATTGTTCTCCGCTATTTCTCTCGAACATGCCTCTGCCTGCTTGTACCAATCTGCGTCTGCCTCCAGTAAAGCTGTAATTTTTTCCTGAAAGTCCTGTACATTATGATAGGAGAATACATAGCCGTTCTTTCCTTGTTCTACTACTTCAGGATAATTTCCCACATGCTCCGATACAAAAAACGGTTTTCCACACCAAAGTGCTTCAATACAGGAAAGTGGATTCGGATCAGACAGTGATGGGAGAAAAAATACATCTGCACAATACAGCAATTCTACGATTGCGCTTTTATCCTGATATCCCAACAATTTTAAATCCACATGGTATTTCTGCGCATACTCGCGCAACTCTGTTTCAAGTTCACCATTTCCTGCAACAGCCAATTGGATTTTCTCATAACCCTTTACCGTTTTCAGCATCTCCATAAATGGCATTAAACCTTTTACGTGTGTCAGACGTGCCGCGGAGAAAAAAAGGCACTTTCCTTTTGATAATCCATATTTCTCTCGCACTTCATCCACCGTCAGGCAAATATCCTTCTGCAGCTGACAAAACGATTTGTTATCAATCAAATTCGGAACATGGATATATTCCGCTTCCGGGCTGCCATATTTTAAGATCAATTCTTTTGCCTTTTCGCCGGGATACCAATATCCTCCCCCCCTGAACTTCCCATAAAATATCCGTCTCACTCTATCACGAATCCAATAGATAAAAGGATTGTAGTCTCTTGTTTCGTTCAAGTGAGATTCTGACCAAAAGAAAAGTTTGCAGTGTTTGTGTCTTGCCCAAAACAGAGCCTGCCATACGGGTAGTAATGGATATCCCCCTGATAGAACTAGTATATCCGGTTTCAATTCATCGAGACACAGTCTTAAGTCTGAATTGATATACAGGCGATCCGCCTTGCCAAACAGAACTTTTCTTTTTAATAATTTTGCATAATCCTGTTGAAAATCGCTGTACTTCCACGACCTGTAACTAACGTCTGCCTGCATCACCAGAAGTTTAAAATCAATTTTTTCTTTCTTGGCCTGTACGGCCAGCTCCGTAAAAAAAGGATGGCGGTAAGGAGTCAATGTATCTGTCAGCAGTACTATTGATTTCATTTTCTACTTTCCTCATTGTTCAGAACGCATCTTCTCAAAAATATCCAGGACAAATTTTGCACGATCTGTCACTTCATGTTTATCTTTTAACAGCCTTCGGTATCCCGCCTCCGCAATTTTTTCCCTTTCATCCGCATGTTCCAGATAATAACAAATTTTATTCACAAATTCTTCTTTATTTGAGTAAAAAACCGCCTCTTCATCTGCATTATACATGGCTGCTATATCCTCCGTATATGGTGCTATCATCATCGTTTTAGCTGCAGGGATTTCAAAGCAGCGTCTTGTATAAGTATCATGATTGACTTTGGATAGAAATACAATAGCAATTTCAGCTGCGTTTAACATTTCATTATACAATGCCTGTGTATTCTCCAATTTTACCAAATATGGATTATTCTCTTCAAATCTCTCCCAAGAAGTCTTTATAATGCCGACTTCTATTTTTCTTTCCAAAAGCGCTTTAATGTATTCTCCTCTCTCATCATTTTCATAATGCCCCAAAAAGACCACTTTGGGCACTTGAATCGCCGGTCTTTCTATATAATAGTTCCTTTCTTCAATATAATAGGATTTCAGTTGATACACACTTTTACAGCCGGCATTTTCAAAGTCGCTGATATTCTGCCGACGGTAAACAAATCCGGCAGATGCCACAGAGAGCCCTCTTCTAAAATGTCTCCAATAATAATGCGGGTAATACTCTCCGAATGGATTGTCATTGCTGTAAAGAAAGATATCACTTCCAAGTCCTTTTATCTTTTCAAGCGTATGCCTGTAAACATGTCTTGTATTATAAAGAAATACCAAATCCGGCTTGAAATCTTCCGCTATCTTCAACATTTGCCTGTTCAGCTTTTGTACGCGCGGTCCGAATGCTGTTTTATACTGGGCACGAGACAAAAGATTTAAAAAATAATTGCTCTTTTCAGAGTTAAAATCAAAATAATTGTTTGTTTGAAAGTAGTAAATATCCTGACAGCCTAATTTTCTCCATGCGTCATAAAATGCATGTGAATACATCCTATATGTACTATCACCAACTAACAGGATTCTGATAGCTTTCATAACGGATATCCTTTCAATTTTACGTTTTTACCATATAAAATCAGACAAGTCAAAGGCAATTAATCATGAATCAATTTCGACAGTAGCATACGGTTTGATTGTAACATACAAGCCATTGTCATTCAACGGTTTTCATCCGGAAATCCCCCTGGCATCCCATTCGGATTTACCTGCTTAAGGTTGCTGTTCATACACTAAATCATGCTTCAAGTTTCTAGCATTTCCCTAAAAGCCTTCTTATTTTCCAACGCAGTAGTCGTCGGTCTCCCCAGATTTTCTCTGGCCCCGATCCCACACTTAACTTCAATAAAGCTGAGCTGCCCTCTTTCTTTTGCGAATAACAATTCCCTGTCCAAATCAGGCAGCTTATCTACACTGACCGCATACGGATATCCACAGCCCTTTGCTATCTGTACCAGATCTGTTTTTGCCGCCACTGTCGGCATACCCCCCACCGTTTCATGGGCCTCGTTGTTGATTACGATGTGAACCATATTTCCCGGGCTGTTCGCCCCGATCACAGCCATCGCCCCCATATGCATCAGGGCGGCTCCATCTCCATCTACGCACCAGACTTTTTTCTCCGGCTTTTGGAGTGCAATTCCCAAGGCTATGCTGCTGCAGTGTCCCATGGAGCCCACTGTCAGGAAATCATATCGATGGCTTTCCCCCCTATCCTCCCTGATTTCAAACAGCTCTCTGGACGCTTTGCCTGTGGTACAGACAACGGGATCCTCACCTGTTACCGCCACAATGTGTCGGATAATTTCTTCTCGGAGCAGCTTATGTCCATTCCCATACTCGACGTTCTTATCATAAGTCAAAGCTCCTTTTCGAATCAGAAAAGCTACATCTCTGCCGTTGTCCAGCTCAGATCGAAATTCCGTCATGGCCGCCGCCACCGCCTCATCCGCTGTATCTTTTCCGATGACAAAGAACGGGATATCCATTACTCCCAAGAGTTTTTCCGTCACTTCACCCTGGAAGACATGCTGGGGTTCATCATGAACTCCGGGCTCGCCCCTCCATCCCACAATAAACACGGTCGGAATAGCATAGACCTTTTCGTTCAGAAGAGACGCCGCCGGATTGATAATGTTTCCTTCTCCGGAATTTTGAAGATACACAACGGGTACCCTTCCTGTAGCCAAATGATAGCCCGCTGCCAGCGCAGCACAGTTTCCCTCATTGGCCGCGATCACATGATGGTGAGGATCTGTGCCGTATGTATGCATCAGATAATTACACAGTGCTTTTAGCTGGGAATCCGGAACCCCCGTATAAAAATCAGAACCTATGATTTCAATCAGTTTCTCTGCTCGCATATAGTTGCTCTCACCTTGCTTTCATCATTTTTGCACAGCCATTCTTCATAGCTCGCATCCAACGCCACAAGCTCTTCAACAGTATCAATTTCTATCAAGGCATCCTTGCTCACTTTATTGATTCGCACCTCAATTTGATCTAAAATCTGATCCATTACTTCATCCCAAAACAAATTTTCCGTTCCGGGACAGTTATAGAGAGATTGGATTTTTTCCTTTAAAACTTTTGAATCTCTTTGAGTCAAAAAAGCAATACCTGTCATATTATATAAATCTGTCCCGCCCTTTTGGATATGGACAATACGGTTCCCTCTCGTCTCAAAAATCCAATCGCTAGAATATCCCTTCACCATCTTTGCATAATAGCAGGAATGTGACAGCGAAGCCCTAAAAATATCAGGATTTTTCACCAAAATGTCTGATTCGCAGATAAAACAATCTGCATCACCCAAATATTCACAGACAGCATAAATAGAGGAAATATTATTTTTTACCTGATAGTCTTTATTCTCAACCAATGTCACCTGACTGTATTTCCCCTGCAAATATCCAAACATATCTTTTTTATAGCCGACGACCACATAGATTCTTCTGACACCACGTTGCAACAATCCCTCTATCATTGTTTCTATCAAAACTTTTCCGTTGACCGTCACTAATGGCTTTGGAATTTTCTCTGTAAGAGGGCGCATCCTGCTCCCCAGTCCGGCCGCCATTAACACCGCTATTTCCTGTCTCATAATCCTCTCATTCTGTCGCTTTCACGGCTTCTAAAATCAAAATCTTCTATCGATATTCCACAGGGATCTTTATCTTGAACTGCCGCATTGCCTGTTCCAGGACTTTAAAAAAGCATTCAATGTCCTCTTGATCAATTGCTCCCAGGGCGCATAGGCGAAAAGAGTTGCTTCCTGCTATTTTCCCCGGATAAATTGTGAATCCCCGCTCATAACAGTAATCATGTACCTTTTCAAAGCTCCAGTTTTCATCATCTGGATAGCGAACTGCAACAACAAGTCCCGATTGCAATTTGCGGTCTATCAGACATTGAAAGCCCAATTCCTTCAGTCCTTTATGAATTGCTTCAAAAACCCGTGTATGCCTTTTCCACTTTTCAGCTTCCCCTTCCTGCCAGTACTCTTTTAGAGCCTGTCTTACCGAATAGATTGTCTGAACCGGCGGGGTAAAGTGCATCTCCCCTGCTTTTTGAAAATAATCATACTGCAGGAATAGATTACAGTAATAAGACCTTTTCGGAAAGGAAGCGGACTGTTCGATCAACTCTTTTTTTCCTATGACAAAAGAAAGACCTGTCATAGCCATGATACCCTTTTGGGCGGATGCCATGCAAAAATCTATCTGATCTTTCTCCATGTCGATGGGAATCATCGCATAAGACGAAGTGGTATCCACCACAAACACTGCTCCAAATTGATGTACCAGCTTCCCGATGTCGCGAATAGGATTGAGAAGCCCTGTGCCTGTTTCGTTGTGTGTCGTATACACTAGCGCAATTTCCGGATGTTCATGCATAGTTTTTTCAATTAATGCCAAATCAGGAACTTGATTATATGCAAAAGTCAAATTGATATACTCAAGCCCATAATATTCACATATTTCCACAGCCCGCTGGCTGTATGCCCCATTATTGATTACCAGAACTTTCTTTCCTGCAGGCAGCAGAGAGTTCAGGCACACATCCATATTGATAGTCCCTGAACCGCAGAAAAGCACAGCCGTATAGATGTCAAGGTCTCCGTGTACGATCCGCACCAAATCATTCCGGATGTCGTCCATAATTTCCCTGAACTCTGCCTCTCTGGGACAGATATCCGGAACCACTTGAGCCATTTTTACACTATCTGTTGTGGTTGCCGGGCCAGGATTTAATAAAACGTTTCTTTTTATTTGCATCTGCGTCACGCCTTTTCTCTAATTTTTTGTCATGTAGCACTGAAACACAAAATCACTATTCCAATAATTTCTCATATTCTCTGTAGAAAAGCGGATATTCATATCATGTTTTTCAGCAAATTTTAGAAAAAATTCTTTGTCATAAAAAAACTTAGGCAATTCCTTATACCTCTCTTCGTAGTTGGCATCAACCTGTTTTCGATATTCCAAGAAATCCGCTTTTTTACGAATATCATGAATATCAACAATACCAATGGAATAATTTGCCTTGCGATACATTTTCTCTAACACAGTTTCTGCATACTCATAGCTGTCAAAATAGGAAAAAACACTATTTGACAAAACTGCATCATAGACAATGGTATCCGACAGATGAATCGCCTCGTCACAAATCAGCTCCATCGGATTCTCTAATACAGTTTTCGCAATATCAATAAGCGAATGCGAATAGTCTATTCCACCTACCTGCATACCATCCTGCTGATATAAGTATAAATTAGGGCCCGATCCACATCCAACTTCAAATATGCTTTTTATCTCGCGTCTGCCAGTTCTGGCGCAAAAGCTTAATTCATTATTAATTTGAACATACTGTTCATAAAACTGTTCATATGTAAGCATTTCTCCTGTAGAATCCCAGCCATCCAGCCGTTTTAATTCCAAAAAGAGTTCTTTACCCCCCCCGAATAGAATTTAATTCCGTTTCTGGGCTACGCTTTTCCCATATTTCATGCAATTATTTTTCATTGTTTTCCTCTTTTCCACTATCTCCTTCACATATTTCGGATACAATAACCTTGTTTTTCCGTACGCACTTATTTTTAAATTTCATCAATCAAAGTAATAATATCCTTAATCGACATTAACTCCTTGTCTGCTTCATATGCCCTATGATGTGTCAAGATGCTCTGAGCTGCTTTTTCCATAGCCGGAAATGCGGCTCGCAGCAGTTGATTTGCATAAATGACAATGTTCACACCATGGGTGGCAAGTTCCCGTTCAGTAATGATATTATAGGAGGAAGGCACAACAACAATCGGTGTCTTTTGGTCTTCTCTTCTGAATCTGTCACAGAATTCCAGTATTTCATCCGGCTCCTTGCGGCGGCTATGAATCATGATGCCATCGGCTCCTGCGTCTCGAAAGGCAAAAGCCCGCTTTAGCGCATCTTCCATTCCTTTTTCCAAAATCAGCGATTCGATTCTGGCAATAATCATAAAGTCTTCAGAAAGCTGTGCCTGCTTTCCTGCCGCAATTTTTGCACTGAACTCCTCGATAGAAGCTTGCGTCTGTTCCACCGTTGTCCCAAACAGGCTGTTTTTTTTCAGGCCCGTCTTGTCCTCAATAATCACAGCGGAAACACCCATTCGCTCCAGGCTTCTGACCGTATATACGAAATGTTCCGTAATTCCTCCAGTATCCCCGTCAAAAATGATTGGCTTCGTCGTAACCTCCATGACATCGTTGATCGTCCGATAGCGGGAAGTCATATCCACCAGTTCGATGTCCGGTTTCCCTTTTTCCGTCGAATCGCAAAGCGAAGAAATCCACATGGCATCAAACTGATCGATTGCCGTGCCATTAGACACTATCGTTTTCTCAGCAATCAACCCAGTGAGGCCGCTATGCACTTCTATGGTCTTCACAATCGGAACCAGCTTCAAAAGTTTTCTAAGCCTGCTTCGCCTAAATTCCGGCATAGAAAGCTTCTCTATCATCTGCCGGTCAATTTTCTGAATGGATGGGTTATAGGTGTACGGCACTTCTACCAGCTCTCCCCCATACGTTTTCAATAGCGATATAATGTTTTCTTTGATTCCCGCCATTCCCGGAGCATCCCAGTTGTTGCCATGGACAACGTAATCCGGGTGCAGTTCTCCGATCACATCGTCATACATGATCGTATTCTGCACAATGACTTTATCCACCTCTGGTACTTCTTCCAGCATTTTTACTCTTTCCTCTGTAGACTTCGTTGGAAACCGATTGTATCGGATCATTTCGGCGTCACAGAGGACTCCCACTATAACGGTTCCCAATTTAGAAGCCTCATGAATGATATTCAAATGTCCTTCATGCAGAACATCTGTGCAGAAACAGGTATAAACTGTTTTCATAGTCATTTCCCTTCTATTCCAGTTAAGGTTTGTAATATGCTACATAAGCATGATGAGTCACGCGCTCTTCCTCCGGCGGAAGCTGCATATAATCTCCATAAAGGATTGTCAGCCATTCATCCCATTGCACCGGAGCGTCAAATGTCCGGTTCTCAAACGTCACCTTCTCGTAAGACCGCACTGCCTCCTTATCCCAGAGCAGACGGTCGCTCCACATGAACATCCCCACCTGTTCCGTCTCCGTCTTCTCATAGCATCTGGCATTTTGAGCTATCTTTTTCACAAAATAATTGGAAGGAAACGGCTTTAAGAGTGTACTGCACACCTTTTTAGCCGTCTTTTTGTACCATTTTCCCCTGTCGGAGATCAGGTTGTGCTGCAGCATATTCAAAAGCAGCCACCGCTGTACTTTTCGATACATCTTCCATGCGCTTTTTTCGTCCGGCACATTGTCATACACAAATACATCAATGTTTACTGCAAAGGCAACTCCCTTTTCATCCGGTTCATAAAGCAGCGTCTGCATATCTGCCACCTTCCCGCAGGGATAAAACAAGTCGTCATCCCTCTCCGGACACCAGAACCGATATCTGCCGCCCTCTCGGTTAAAAGTATTCATAAACCGATCGTAATCCGGTCTAAGCATCCCAATATCAATGTCATCATCCCATGGGATATACCCCTTATGACGCACAGCGCCCAACAGAGTGCCATAATCCAACCAGTAGTGAATCCCGTTTTTCTCGCAGAACCTTGCGACATATTCCAAAATCTGAAGTTGTATCTCCCGTACTTCTTTATCGTCCAGCCTTTGCATATACACCTCCGCCACACTGAGTTTCAATTATAAACTCTTGCAAGTTCAAACAAGCGTATGATAATAATGTATATACTTTCGATAACACTCTTCTCTATCGTACTGCATGGCCCTTTCCCTGCACTGAGACGCACAGTCGCGCTCTGACCATATCCCGATCTCTTTCATCAGGCAATCGAGATCGCCCTTCTCCACTGCTTTGCCGCATCCTTCTCCGAGAATTTCCGGGCTTCCTCCCGTCCGATAAGTAATGACCGGCGTACCACAGGCAAGCGCTTCTATGTTGGTGGTTGGAAAAGTGTCTTCATAAGTCAGATTGAGAAAAACATCCGCTGCAGAATAATACTGTGCCAGCTCTTCCACACTCTCTGTCCTGCGCACTCCTATAATTCCTTCCGGCAGAGTTCCCATCTGCTTTTCACTTAAACCCACCATGCAGATCATATACTGCCGTTCCAGTATTTTCCTGAGTGCAAGAAAATCCTGATACCCTTTATTCTTTGTCCAAACGCTCGCCACGCCCAGAAGAAGTTTCCTGCCGTTACAGCCCAGCTTCTGCTTTAAATCGCTCTGCCTGGGCTTAAATTTGTCCAGGTCCACACCGTTTGGAATCGTAATACATCTGTACGATGCCAGAAAAGAATTTTCAATCTGTTTACCCAGCCAGACCGAAGGCGTCACGACGGTCATGTTCTGCAATCCTGTAAACGCCGCCCTCTTTTTGTTATAATTATCATGCGTCCGTGTTTTACAAAAGGTTGCCGGATACGCGTTTATGTTGGGACAGTCCTCACAGCTCTCTTTCCATTTCATGCAGCCGGCAGATTCATAGTGGGCGCAATGACCTGTAAATGCCCAACAGTCATGCATCGTCCATATGACCGGCTTACCGTATCCCTTCAAAAATGCAAACAGCATCTCATAATTGACATAATAGCCGTGTAGATTGTGCAGATGGACAATATCCGGCTCATACTGTTCGATATCTTTGAGCAAACGCTTCGTTGCCCGAACGGAATACAGGCCGTGTCGGTCAGTTACCCTTGTCAGAAATGCGTGTATATAGTTGTCCGGCAAGCTGGATATTTTAAACGCATCTAACTCCTTGGGCGCGGTGCCTCTCCCATATGCAATCCGGCATTGATCCCCGTTTTCTTTGAGCATGAGGCTGATGTCCGTTGCAATTCTCCCCGTGCTTCCGCTTCCACAGACTACATTGATCTGATAAACTCTCATACCGATTCATGCTCACTCCAATATTTTTCCATCTGATCCAGCAGCTGCATTTTATCAAAATTCGTCCGATAATAAGCTAAGGCATTTTGTCCCATGTCGCTTCGGACCGATTCATAATCTTTCATGATGCTTTGAATGGTTTCCGATAATAGAGCGGCGTCCCCCATAGGAACCACCCACCCGCAGCCGGCCTCCTCTACAATCCGTTTTGTCTCTCCGTCCGCCACTGCCAAAATCGGCATCCCGCAGGCCATATAGGACTGCAGCTTAGCAGGTATCGTCATGGAAAACAACGGATTATCTGCAAAGGAGATAAATGCCACGTTACATGCGGCCAGATAAAACGGAATTTCTTCCGGTGCTTTTCTTCCCAACAGGCAGAACATTTCGGACACGCCCTTTGCCGCAAAGCTCTTTTCCAATTCCTCCCTGTATCTTCCGTCACCTATCAGGACAAATCTGCAGCGTATTCCCTTTTCCTGCAGCTTGACAGCCGTATCAGGAAGAATATCCAACCCCTGAGCATAACCCACATTTCCGGTAAAAACAATTTTAAAGATTCCATCCTCCGGCAGATCCGCCAGCGGCTTTTTCTCTGCCGGCTGATAAAATTCTTCTGCATACTGCGGCCAAAACTTTACTTTACTGTCTCCGCTTTCTGTGAATGCCGCTTTTCGCTCTTCGATCCGCTGCACGAACTTTTGGGAAGTCGCCAAAATCATATCGCAGTTTCGATATATGTAATCTGCCATTTTATCAATACAGCCCAAGATTCGACGGTTCCTGACCCCTGCCGCTGCCTCTACATTTTCAGGCCACAGATCCTGCACATAAATACAGCAGGGAATTTTTCGCCTTTTAGCATACCAGACTCCTACCAGCGCCTGTGTCATAGGCGAGACTTCAAATATAAAAACTTGATCCGCTCTTACTCCGGTAAAAGACTTCCAAAAAAACCCCGAAATGACAAAGGAAAAATAATTGAAAACCAGCATCAGAGGATTTTTTCCCCTCGGAATGATGGGAAGCCTTATGATTCTGACTCCCTCGTAACACTCTTTGCGTCGTCTGAACCACCCATACCCTTTTAAAAAACGCCCCTGAGGATAATTCGGAATCCCTGTGACCACAGTCACCTGATGCCCTCGTTTTACCCATTCCCTGCATATGTCATTGATCCGAAACTCCTCTGGATAAAAATATTGAGAAATAACCAGTATGTGTTCTTTCATCACTTAAGACTTCTTCTCCGTCCTCTGGATCGACTCTTCCAGCCCATATATACGATAATCTTCCTGATATCGGCTCATATCCTGCTCATATACCAGATTGCCGAACGCCTTGTCTGCCAGGCGGCCCGGCTTGCCGCCTAAAAAACTCATGCACTTTAAAAATGGCGTAAATATCCTGCTCAGTCGGATCCTTTTCCCATGGGCCTTTGCAATCAGCCGCACCATCTCGCCGGTCTGTACATACTCAGCATTCTGCGGGAAGAAAATCCCGCATTCCTCATTGACTATCATTAAACTGACAAATTTGCAGAGGTTTTCCACATACAGCATACTCCGCTGATTTTTCACATCGGGAAAGAACGGAAGCTTCCGTGCCATCTTTGCCAGCAGCGGATAATTGCCTTTGGAGCCTTTTCCGTAGATCATGGGCGGTCTCAATATCACCACTTTAAATTCTTCCGAGACCAGCTCCTGCAGTCCCTCCTCCGCCTTCACCTTACTGTCCCCGTAGAAATTGGCGGGCGACACGGGCGTATCGGATGTGATCACACGCATCTTCCCTATCCCTGCGCTCTCTCCGTACACGATGATACTGCTCATGAAAAGAAACTGCTTTACACCGTCCCGCTTGGCCTTGCGGGCACATTCTATGGTCAGATCGGTATTTACGCTGTAGTATAAAGCCTTCTGTTCCTCCGTCACCTTCCCTGTATCCGCATGGGCAATCCCTGCCACATGGAAAACGGCGTCAAATCCTCCAAAGTCCTTCTCACGCCAGCTGCTCTGTCTCATGTCCAATGTCTCGATGGTAATGGAGGGTGCATGTTCTTTTACCCACGTTTCAAAGCTGGTGCCAATATAGCTGTTGGCACCGGTAATCAAAACACGCTTCATCTCTTTTCCTCTCTGCCCTTTTCCATCGCTCCCGTGCCGCCTTCCACTATTCCCTCCTGCTTTGCAACGGATACGATCGTTCCGAAGATACACTTCAGATCCATCCGAAAGCCTCTCTTAGCCACATACTCCCCGTCCAGGCGGGCCTTGACGGCAATGGGAAGCTCATCCCGTCCGTTGATCTGCGCCCAGCCCGTAAGGCCGGGAAGCACATCGTTCGCCCCGTACTTGTCCCGCTCGGCGATCAGATCGTATTGATTCCACAGCGCCGGCCTCGGCCCCACTATGGCCATATCGCCCTTCAGGATATTGATAATCTGCGGAAGCTCGTCCAGGCTTGTCCTGCGAAGGAACTTTCCCACTCCGGTAATATACTGCTCCGGGTTCTCCAGAAGATGAGTGGGGGTGTCCTTTGGGGTGTCAATCCGCATGGTTCGGAATTTCAGAATATGAAAATGGCTTTTGTGTATCCCCACCCTTTTTTGCCGAAACAAAACAGGCCCTCTGGAATCTAATTTAATTGCCAAAATAAGCACAAGAAACACCGGCGACAAGATAAGAATCCCTATCATCGCCAGCACCCTGTCAATCACATTTTTCAACACATCGTACATACTTTCGACGCCTCGCAAAACAGCCTGTTATTTTTTATTTTATCATGTATTTTCCGACAGCACAACTAAAGAATATTACCATTTAAGATACAGTTCAAAAAAGTGTTCTCAAAAAGAGAGACTCCCTTAGGAGTCTCTCCATTGCGCCGCCGTTCATTCAGGTTCAGTCCTTTGCGTCCTGCTGATCCTTTAAGAACTTCGCATACAATATGACGCTCTCTCGATATTTCATATCGATTTCAAAAATGGTGTCCACATAATCCTGTAAATGAAATCTTTCGGTCACTGGCTCGTTCAATTTCTGCGGATTGTACCGATAGCTGGAACGTCCCAGCAGATAATCCGTAGTCACACCGAAATAATCCGCGATCTTGCACAACGTCTCATAATCCGGATAGTGAACCCCGTTCTCATAATTTGAGATGGTACTGACGGATAAGTTCAACTGAGCCGCCAGCTGTTTTTGACAATAATTCTTTTCTTTCCTCAATTTAGCAATCATTTGTCCTACTTCCATACCCGCACCTCTCTTTTGTCTAATACACGGAAACTAAATTATATTGTAAATCATTTTAGATATTGCGGGGCTTTATTTTACGAATAGAATAAAATTACTGTTATTTTATCCAATAATTTATATTTCCTAAAATTATTCGTAATGATATGTGCCTATAATATCCTGCACCGTCTTCCGCACATCTCCTGTTTCTCGCTTGACATCCTCTGACAGACGCTCCAATTGCGTTTCAAATTTCTTCTCGTCGAACTCAATGGGGCGCCCGACATAGATCATCTTGTTGTCTGTCTTTTTGAGGCCCTCCTCGTCCATAAGAAGTTCCTCATACATTTTTTCTCCGGGCCGCAGCCCCGTAAATTTGATTTCAATATCCTCGCCCGGCTTGTAGCCGGACAACTTGATCAGATTGAGGGCCAGATCCAATATCTTCACCGGCTGTCCCATGTCCAGTACAAAGATCTCCCCTCCTTTTGCATACGCGCCTGCCTGCAGCACAAGGGACACCGCCTCGGGTATGGTCATAAAATACCGAATGATGTCAGGATGTGTGACCGTCACCGGACCTCCCTCCGCGATCTGCTGCTTGAACAGCGGTATCACGCTTCCGTTGCTTCCCAGCACATTGCCGAAGCGCACTGCCACGAAATTCGTCTTCGACCTCTGGTTCATCATCTGAATCACCATTTCACAGATCCGCTTGGAGGCCCCCATAATGTTCGTGGGATTTACCGCTTTGTCCGTGGAGATCAGCACGAATTTCTCCGCTCCGTATTTATCCGCCGCCATGGCAGTCTTGTAGGTTCCGAACACATTGTTCTTGATGGCCTCATTGGGGCTTGCTTCCATCAGCGGCACATGCTTGTGGGCGGCCGCATGGTATACGATGTCAGGGCGGTATGTGGCAAAGATCCGGTCCATACGGTTGGTATTCCTGACGGACGCGATCAAAACCACCTGATCCAACGCCGGGTATTTTCGAAGCAGCTCCTGCTGGATCTCATACGCATTGTTCTCATAGATATCCACGATGATCAGTTGTTTCGGATCATGCGCTGCAATCTGTCTGCACAGCTCGCTTCCGATGGAACCGCCCCCGCCGGTCACAAGGATCACTTTCCCCCTGACATATCCCAGCACTTCCTCCGTATTGATGCTGACAGGCTCCCTGCCCAGCAGGTCCTCGATATCCACCTCCTTCAGCTTGGCGACGGACACCTCTCCGTTAATCAGTTGATACACTCCGGGCAGAGTACGCAGTTTGCACCCTGATTCCTTACAGATATCAAGGATTTCCTTCTTTGTCTGAACGCTTGCCGACGGAATCGCAAAAATGATCTCATCGATGCCGTATTGCCTGACCGCGTCCAGTATCTTGTCCCGCCCCCCTACAATGGGCACGCCCCGCAGAAGCTTTCCGTGACAGCCGGGCTGATCATCAATGATGCATTTTACCTGAATATTCAAATACTGACTGCTCTCGATCTCCTTCAAGATCATGTTGCCGGCGGCACCGGCGCCGATGACCATGGTGTTCGTCCGATGGTTCTTTCCGGCAATAGCCGTGCGCTTGTTGTTAAGGATTCTCAATATCCTGTAACCGAACCTGGTGCCGCATACCATTACGGTAAGCAGAAACCAGTAGAGAACATAATAGCTTCTCGGCATCCGTAGGCCTGTCGCATAACAGAAGACCGTCTGTATGACCGCAATACAGGAAGTGGCAAAAACAATATTGAGCAACTCATTAGCGCTGGCATAGCGCCAGACGCTTTTGTACAGCTTCCAAAGCCAGAAGAATATCACGGCAATCAGGATATTGGGGATGAAAATGTGCTGGAATGTCACAAAATATTCCGTGTACGCTACATTGCGGAACGAAAAATCGAACCGGATATATAACGCCCCAAAGGACGATATGATAACGGACATAATATCCAGTAATATCAACGCCGCAATGCGATTGGGCGGAATCTTTAATATTTTTTTACTTTCCATCACAGACCGCCTTTCTCCATGCCACGAACAGCATTGTAATACTGAGGCTCCCCACGCCCCACGAATATTCGACCATGCCAAACACTGCGGGAATCAGAAGATACATCCACGCCGCCGCATGCTCCACAGAACCGTATTCCATAAATCTCTTCCACTGTACTGCAGTGCCCCACAGAATCAACGCTGCAAACAGGACCATAACGGGAATTCCGAAATCGGTGCCATACTGTAGGAAGATATTGTGGGCATGGCCAATCCAGTAATATTTCTGTAACTGGAACCCTTGTTCCTCATAAGGGTGTCCAAGCAGATTTAAGTGATGAATATAATAGCTATAAATAGTTTTTCTTATCAGAATGGTGTCTGACTGGCTTTGATCTTCCGACAGCACCGGAATCTTATTGGGAGGAAGGTTTTTCTCCGCGGCATTCGCTTTCATCAAAAAGGGAGAATGTTCCAACAGATTTGTAAAGCCCCCGTAGATTCTTCCCAGCGCCGCATCCAGATACTCGTCTATGTCCACATATTTTTCCGAGTCCCACGGATCCCAGGAATGTACACGCTGCTCGCTCCACTCTCCCCAGTTCCAGACCGGATGATGAAACACCGGAGGCAAATATCTGACGGCACCAAAGCACAAGGGAAATGTCAGCGCCACACACAGACAGAGCACTGCCAAGCTTTTCCACCAACGCTGCAGCGGCCGCATCCTGACGAGAAACTTTATAAAACCGAATATCAACACAATGGCCGTCAGCCACCCTGCTCTTCCAATCGTCATCAGTTCGAATGAAAGCACCGCTCCGGCTCCCGCCCAATAGTACAGCTTCACCAATCTGCCTGCGTTGGCTTTTGCGGCCCATAAAATCTTACAGAAAACCGCCGCCAGCACCTCCAGATAGAATAAGGCGTTCAAATTCGGGTTGGAAAAAACCCCCTTGTAGCGCACCGTGTCATAGGGTCGGAATACAAAGCAAAGCCCCTGCAGAACAAAGAATCCCAGAATCATCCCGTCCAACATCCCCTGAAACAGATCCTCCTGCTCCTCTTTCGAATAGTCCGTCAGATAGAACGCCCCGAACATCACCAGATAAGTCGCCGGCCAAATGTATTTGCTTCTGGAGAGAATCATAAGGAGCATCATGAGCAGCCAGACTGCCAGATACCTCCTATTCAGCACAGGGTACCTCTTCTCCACCGCTGTACTGATAAATGTCTGAATGAGAATGTACCCGTAAAGTATGACATTGAGCAGCACGACAACCCAGTCATTCAAAAACGGCATATTGTTCTTTCCCCACAAAAAGGCAAAGGGAGTACCCGTCAGACAGATTACGGTCCAAATCAGATATGGTATTTTCCGCCTTGTAATATCCCTCAGACGATAATGAGACATAATGACTACCGCCATCACAATCCCTGTGAGATCCCGGAATGTCTCCAGCCAGCCGTCCAGCCCTGAACAGGTCTTAATCCTCTGGTCGATGATGCAAAAAGCAAAAAAGCATATCGTGTAGACCGCCCGTCTGACAGAATATGTGAATTTGAACATTTTCATAAGTCTTCCCTATCCTCTTATCCTTCTGTGCAGCTTCCTGATCCCTCTTGGGCTCAGCGCGAACAGTGTGTGGTAAAGTTTATTTTTTGGCGTAAGCAGGGGGTTCCCCATCGCTTTCCCCCAATTTTTTCTCAGGTATGCCACGATTTCCCGATACATATCGTTGTCACGGGTCATCTGAGAAATCGGAATGTGCAACAGGTATTCCAGACGTTGAAATACGCCGAAACGCAGCGCCGTTTCGGTCAGCTCCGGCATATCCGTCCGCACCATTGCCTCCGCCATATCCGCGTTTTCCACGCAATCCGCATATACTCTGGAGAAGTCCTCCCGATCCGCCTTCCTGGAATTGCTCCCCACACGGTAGAACACATGATAATCCTGCCAGGGAAGCGACACCAATCTGCCGATCTCTGGCAGCATACGCACCAGCAGATGAAAATCCTCATTCAGCTTTCCCGTGGGAAATTCGTTCTCCCCGAACAGATCCCTGCGAATCAGCTTGGTACAGAAGGAGCAGTCTCCCCTGTGCATCAAAAGCTCCCGCAGAAATTCCTTGTTCTCCCAGATCTCGGGCTCCGTGGGAGGTTCGCAGATGTTAGGCAGCCTATTCCCGTTCTCGTCGATCTCATCTCTGCCGATCTGGCTCACCGTCACATCGTATTCCTGTATTGCCTGCAGGAGCCTCTCATACATACGGGGGCTGATATAGTCGTCGCTGTCCACAAATCCCACATATTCCCCTGACGCATGCTTTAACGCCAGGTTCCTTGCGGAGGAGGATCCCCCGTTCTCTTTGTGGAAGACCCTGATGCGCTCATCTTCCTCTCCCAGCCTGTCGCACAGCTGCCCTGTCCCGTCCGTGGAGCCGTCGTCCACCAGAAGGATCTCCAGATTGCGGTACGTCTGCTCTGTGATAGAGTGAACGCATCGCGGAAGATATTCTAAAATATTATAGACCGGTACGATCACGGTGATCAAAGGGTTCTCGTTCATCATAGTCCTCATTGCCGTTTCAGCAGCCGCGCCGCCCCTCTCTCCGACAACAGCGGAGCGGGGGCACAGGGCGACAGTTTTCCCCCAAAGCAGTCCTCCGCAGAGGCCGCTTTACACAGGTCGTCCTTTCCTGCGAGCAGGTCTTCCGTCAGTTTCAAAAGCCGTTCCGCTGCGTTTTCCGCATTCCATGTCTCCGTTACAGTGCGATATGCGCATCTTCCGAGGGTTCTGCACAGCTCCCTGTCCCGAGCCAGCCGGGCGGCAAAGGAAAAGAGCTCCTCCGCGTTTCCGTCCCGATAAACAAAACCGTTCTTCCCATGGTCGATCAGATACGGCACGGCGCCGATCATATGATCCGCTATCAGAGCGCAGGCGCTGTTCATGGCTTCGTTGGCCACCGCCCCCCAGCCTTCCTGACGGTCGCTGGTAAACAGAAAAATATCCGCCTTCTCCATACGCTCCCGCACCTGCTCCGGAGACTGAAATCCCGGAAAGCTCACCTGATCTTCCAATCCGTAGCTGTGCCGCAACTCCTCCAGTTGGGCCTTTTTTTCACCGTCGCCGACCACATCCATGTGAAAGTCGATGCCCTGCTCTTTCAGATACCGGGCCGTCTCAAGCGCCAGCTCCGGGTGCTTCCAGTAGATCATTCTGCCCGCCCAGAGAAGATAGGGCTTACCCTCCCAGCCCTTTTGTGCGAACAGACGGTCCAGATCATGGCTCCTTGTCTCGGGGAAATATCCCCAGCAGTACATTTTCCCGGGATAGGCCCGGACAATATGAAAATCCGACGGCACATACGCTCCCGCGCACAGCAGCCACACGCTGCCGTTCCTGTATTGTGTATGATCGATATATTTCCGGCGAAGGCCTCTGGGGCTTACCGCCTTCCACTGTCCCGTCTTATACAGACGTTCACTCAGGCGGATCACCGGTCTGCCAGAAGCCAGGCGTTCCCGAATGAAGCTCTCGTCGTCGGTTCCGCCGAACAGCACCACGTCGCAGTCCATGATCAGTCTGCGGCAGAAGGCCTCTTCTTCATACCAGCACCGGACATACCCGGGGCGTTCCTCCTCATGCCAGCCCATTCTGACCCGCTCTGGCTCCATGGCCTCCGTCTGGATAAAGGTAAATTCCCCCTCCAGCAGCCGGCTCATTGCGTTGCAGAAAGGGATCTGATGATGATTGATATAATTTGACACAAATACGGCTCTCATGAAATACCCTTCTCATCCTCCGGGCGATCGTTCCCCGTCATGTTCTCCTCCGGACGGTCTCCCTCGTCTCCGGAAAGTATTCTTGCATAAATCTCCATCAATTTTTGATAATTTCTCTCACGTTTATGGGTCCTGTTTGCATGAATACTTGCATTTTGACAGTATTCCTTCTGTTTCTCTGGATCGCTCCACATCCGAATCACGGCGCCTGCAAGACGCTTTGCCACTGCCTTCATCTGTGCGTCGCTCTCGTCGGAAAAACTTTTCGTATTATTTTTTGCCTTTCTGCCGATCCGATAGCCCTCGTACAGGATACCGTCCTCGCCGTCGAAAAACAGGCTGGGAATACCTCCCACATCCGCGCTGACGCACGGCATACCGAGCAGCATGGCCTCGCCCAGAGAATTGGGAGAATTTTCCAGCGATGAACAGCATACATACACGCTGCTGCGCAAATATCTGTCCCGCATCTGTTCCGCCGAAAGCTTTCCCAGAAATCTGACCTTGTCAAGCAGTCCGTTCTCTTTCATCAGCTTTCTCAGATATTTCCCATAACCCGATATCTTCAGCTTCTGCTTCAGGGTGGCGTAATTGACGATGCTGTTCCCCGCAACATAGAGAGTCGCATCGGGATACTTTGCCAGTATCGCAGGCATGGCCTGCAGCATGTAGTGGAGCCCTTTGATCGGATAATCACCTTGGCTCATAAAGATGGAGTGGGGAATGCATTGATCTGCCTGCCATTTTACCCCGTAAAATTCCGGGCGCAGAATCTCGTTCATGTTAAAGTAGCGGGCCGTCTGATTCCATTTTCTGGTGCACAGTCTGTCCCATTCCGTGCGGCCCGTGATATTGCCCGCCAGCGTAATGGCTTCCTTTTCCATGACCCCGCGCCGCACGAATTTCTGCTGCTGCTCGATCATGTTGTCCCTGCGCAGATAGTCTCTCAGCGTGACCTTTTTCACCACCTTGTTGGGCAGATTGGCAAAATAGGCTTCCGCATACATGGCGCAGATCCCCTGCAGGCCGATGAGCAGCCGCCCCTTATCCGGAATAATCCTTGCCATGGCCAGCGTATGGGGATATTCCGTTCCAAAGCAATGTACAATGTCAGGGTTCACCGCATCCAGGATCTTCCGCAATTTCTTCTCCAGCGTCCGATCGTATATCTCTGCGTGACCCGTCTCCTCATAGAAGCCATAGCAGGTGAGCGACGTATTCTCCAAAGCAATCACACGTCTGCAGATATCATGGTTTTCGGGAAACATTACCCTCGGCGCCGGAAAGGCCACAGAGAGCTCCAGATTGTTCTCCTGCGCATTTTTCAGCACCACCTCGGCAAGCCCGGTAATCCAGCCTTCCTTGTTCGTCACTTCCAGATTCAGTTGTTCCGCTATCATTGGCATGATCACATTACATAACCACAGAACTTTCATATTCCCTCCGATTCAGTTAAAGATCCAGTTCAGGTACGGCAGCAGTCTCACATCCACTGCATACATACCGCGCAGGAGCAGTACAAAATATACGCCGAATGCGCCGATCACCCCCGCATATCCCAATCTGCGCAGCGTCTTGTTTTCCATCCGGGCCAACAGTCTCGGCAGCAGGAAGACCTGAGATATTATCATGTAATAGCCCACTCTGGAAATCTCCGGCACAAAGGAGCCGCAGCAGTACGCCGCCAGGCCGAACAGGTTCAGGAAAAAATAGAACCGCTCCGTCATGTCCTCCTTAAGGCTCTTCCTGCAAAAGCAAATCCCCAGGATCAGCACACAGACGCATTTCAGGATATTTGCATAGGACAACCGGCCGTTGTCGAAGACCGAGTCCCTGTAATATGGGTAAAAACGGAAAATAATGTCCCGATAGATATCCTGACAGAAGAGAAGGCTTGCAAGCAAAATGCCGCCTGCCGCATAATGCCAACGCTTCAGTCTGCGGGCCGCCAGATAGCGCGCCGTCAGATAGACCGGAATCACCAGCAGCACCGATTTATGGAACAGGGCGCCTGCCAGAATCCAGAGAATGAATTTCCCGTATTCGCCCCGCAGCACGTATTTCATGCTGTAGAGCGCAATGGCAAGCACCAGATAATAGCGCACGGAATTCAGGCTGTTGAAATAGTAGCCGCCCGTCAGCAGCAAATACAGGGAAAAGGCATAACAGCTTCCCTGATCATGCAGCGCCTTCACAAAAAAGAAGACCGTCACAAGGGAAAAGAACGCAAATACCGGCAGATACCTGTCATATCCGAAGAGCATCTGTATCCACCTGACCACCAGATTAAATCCGATTTCCGAAGCCACATGCCGATTCTGAGCAATCAGCTTAAAATTGTCTCGATAGACCCAGTAATCGTTCCCCACCGCAATGCGACAGGCACTTACGCCGGCGAGCAGACAGTAGATGGCAATGCCGGCCACCCGGTTTCTCGCCTGCTGCCGGTTCAGGCCCGCAGGCTCTCCGTATTTTCTGCCGCCGCGAATATATGCGGGCACATACTCTCTGTTATCCACGAACAGTCCCAGCAGGACCGTCACCAGCGACAGCACAATATAGACGAGTGCGCTTTTTTCCATATATGCCTCCTTCTATGTGACGGCATTCCGATTCATTCGCTGTCTCTGCTCCGTCGTCTGTGTCCGGCAGCCTCTCTTATACCCTCCCGCATCCAGCGGCTGCACTGCCAAAATCCGGCATCCGCACACAGCTTTTTGCGATGGGCCAAAAGAAATCTGTACGTCATGAGCAGGTCCAGCCTTCCGTACAGATAGCGGTAGAGAACACCGCGGTCATGAAAGAACCTCTCGTCGTACCCTGTGAACCAGGTGGACTCGTCGTCCCTCTCCCAACCGATGACAACGGGAGACGTGTACACTCTGTATCCTTTGCCTAGGAACTCCTTCAGAAAAAGGCTGTCCTCCCCGTTCAGATATCTGGCGCCGCCGCCGAACAGAAGGGAGAACGTGACGCCGGAGGCAAGCAAACTGTCCCTGCGCAGGGCAAAGCTGACTGCTCCGTACCTTCCGCAGTTATACCAGTGAACCCTCTTTCTCTCCGTAATCTTGTAGGTGCGCCGGTCCTCTTTCACCTTCACATTGAAAAGTATCATGTCTGCGGCGGGGTTTTGGCGAAATTCACTTAAGATTGCCTCCTCATAACCGTCCTCATACACGATATCCTGATCGGAGAATACGCAGATATCTCCGTCCGCGCGCAGAATGGCTTCGTTGCGGCTCCTGCCGACGCCTCTGTCGGGAAAGGAATAGAACCGCAGGGTGTGGCCCTTGTATTCCGTCTCTTCGTATCCGAGACGGCCGCACTGGTTTATGATTACTGCGTCCGAGTCGATCCGCATTCTGTCCGCGATCTCCTCCGGATTCTGATTCATCACAGATGCAAGGATCTGAACTCTCATATGTCCTCCCTGTCCGTCTCGCGCTTCACGCCTTCTTTCCCAATCTATAATACTGTTTCAACAGCCGTTCGTCCGCGTTCCACAGGAGCACGGCCGTGATCCTGCAGTCCTGCCTGTGCAGATACTCCGTCACATACTCAAACTGCTTTCCCACATGACTTCCGGCCTCCGCCACCAGCAGGATTCCCCCTGCGCTTCGAAGCGTTTCGCAGCTTTCCGGACAAAGGATGGGGGAAGGCGAAGGATACCACCCGTGTTCTTCTTTCAAAAGTACAAGCTCCGGGTATGCCTTTCTTAGCTCCGAGAGTACCTGTGCGGGATCCGTATGTTCCTGAACGGGGCAGACCGCCACCTTTTCTCTTCCCTGAAACAGATAACTCAGATTCTCCGCAAAATCCGGACTCTTTGCCGTTCCGAGCGTCTTTAGCCCATACCGCCTCTCCAGTGTGACAGGCAGCCATATGCTGTCGTCGCCCAGCTCCTTTAAAAGCACCGCCGTCAGAATAAAGAAGAATGACAGGACCGCACTCAGCACAAAAGCACGAAGCGGTCTTACGTCCGGATACACTTCCTGCGCTTCCCGGGCGGGATCGATGACCGAGGCGGAGGATATCTCGCTGATTTCCCCGGGGAAGTCCCGCGTCAGGGCTTTTTCCGCGGCAGCTGCGATTACAAGGCTCTCTTCCGGCGACCCCGTAGTCGTTACGATGGTGAGGACCTTCAAATTGGAGGCCACCACGGCGTCAATTGCCTCTGCCAGCTCGCCGTCGGTGTAACGGCTTTCCTCCGGCAGATAACGGCGCACCGCGTCCTGAAACAGCTTCGTGTCCACATAGGTATTCCATGTCATCTCATTGATATGCACGGTGCTGACGTCTTTTTCTTCCGACACCGCATACTCTATGCGGCAGATGGACTCTGCACTGTAGACAGGTTCGGACCTAAGCAGTACGTTCTTCACATAATAACCGCCGCCAAAAACAAGTGTTCCGGCAAGCGTCACGGCAATGATAAGATGCAGCCTGCGGATCACCCTGAGCAGCGTCAGCCGCAGGTCAAAAGGCTCTTTTCCGTAGCTTCCTTCCCACATAGCTATATTTCCTTTCCGCTTTGATCCGCCTGTTCCTTCAGGCGCCGTTCTTCCCGCAGCGCCGTGATCTGCTCTGTCTCCACGCCCTCCGTACTGTCCGGCCAGAACAGGACCTTGATGGTCAACATCATCAGCTTAATGTCCAGCCAGACGGAATAATTCTCTATATAGGTCAGATCCAGCTTCAGCTTGTCGTAAGGCGACGTATTGTATTTACCATAGACTTGGGCAAAACCGGCCAGCCCCGCCCGCACCTTGGTGCGGAACGCGAACTCCGGCATGACTTCCAGATACTGCTCGATGATCTCAGGGCGCTCCGGCCTCGGACCGATAAAGGACATGTCTCCCCGAAGAATATTGAACAGTTGAGGCAGTTCATCGATCCTGCACTTTCTGATGAATTTACCCACGGGCGTGATGCGGTCGTCGCCCTTCTGTGCCAGTCTTGCCACTCCGTCCTGCTCCGCGTCGGGACGCATGCTTCTGAACTTCATGATATAAAACTTCCGCATGTTCCTTGTACAGCGCACCTGCTTATACAGTACCGGCCCGCCGTCGTAAAGCTTCACCGCAAGCGCCGTGAGCAGCATGATCGGCGACGTTATGACCAACAGCACTACTGCGCAGATGATATCAATCAGGCGTTTGCAGAACCGCTGCTCCACCGTCAGGCTGTACTCTCTGGTGAGCAGCATGGGGCTGTCAAAGACATGCAATTCTTCCGCGCCTGCCAAAATGACATCGGTGATCTTAGGCAGCAGATACACCCGTATCGACCTGCCGTAACAGAATTTCAACAAAGGACTTCTCTCCTCCACCGAGATGTCTCCCAGCACTACCGCATTGCACTCTCCGGCTTCATAGGCCTTCGTGATAGAGCTGCACAGCTTCTCAAAGCCTTCCGACACATGCAGCATACCGGTAATGACATATTTATCGCTTCGGCTCTCAAACTTGCTGCAGATATTGTCCACAGGCCTGTCCCCGTGAATCAAAAGCAGCTTTCTGGGCGGAAAGATGGAACGATAGACCTTATTCGCCACATTCAGGTACACGATGATGATCGCCGCCTGCTCCGCCATCATCATGAGGAAGACCTTGGGCACAAACAGTTGAAACGCCATCACGGACAGCTCGCCGTAGATCAGCACATTTGCCATAATCGTCGCAACTATCTGAGAAAAAATAATCTCGCTGTTCTTCAGGTACCCCAACCGCATTCCGCCGTACATCTGGGAAAAGAAGAAGAGAATAATCCCGTAGATGGCAATCTCAAGCAAATGGCCCTTGAACCAGAAGTTCCGCAGCTGTTCTACCACGCTGAATTGAAAATTTGTCAGCCAGTTATATGCAAAAGCAGCGATTTCAAGAGCGATACACCCTGCCGTAAGTCCAAGATTGATCAGTCTCTTGAAGGATTCCAATTTTCTAAGTTTCTTTTCATTGGTACTGACACTCAAAATTTTTTCCTCCGGGTTCCGAAATGCTGATACAATACCTTATAGTATACCACATTATATCATTTTCGTACAGACGAAATCTCTTGGGCTACGTGATTTCTTTGTAGGATTACAATACATGTGTTACCATCCTATTCCTTCTCAGGTCATTCGCATTTTTCAAGCAGTTCCGTTTGCCGGTTCCATTTATAGACTGCTCCTTCGGTAATTTGAGTACTATCCGCAAATACGCTTTCAAAATTCTGAACAAAATAGTCATTAATTTTATACAAGACAACATAATCGTAACCCTCTGACAGTTGATTCCTCCACTTCTCCGCCGTCATGGAAACAGTCCACACATCTCCCTCATAAAAGGGTTCTCCGATACTCCACCCCCATGACTGGCGTTTTATAAATTTTTCCTGTATATTGAAGCCAACAATCCATTGTTCAACCCCCTGAGATTCCTGAGCTATGAACCACATCGTTGATTCTTCCGGCACACATCTTTCTATCTCAGCAGAAATTGCTTCATAAGGCACTCTTGTTTTCAAAGAACTGGCAACATAATATCGTCTAAGATAATCCCCTACACATTCCATTGGTGAAATCAGTATGATACCGCCGAGGATAAGAATTCCGTTTTCTACTATACGTTCACTTTTTTGAAAAATCTTCAGCAGGCACAATATGACAAAAACCCCCATGCCCAGATTTACAATATTCATATATCTTTCAAACGAAGCGTATCTGGAGCCTTCATATTCTCCAAACTTAAACATATATAAGATACATAATCCTACCGCATAAATAATATATTGACAGCTCATAACAACCATCAGTAATGTACTTTTAAACTTTTTACTCTCCTGCTCTTTTTCACATTGCAGAAACAAAGCCATTGCCGCTCCCAGCATAAACAACGCTAATCCCAAATAATTAAATGAGATACCGGTAGTCCCAAGTGGTAACGTCTGCGTAACCAGCTTTTTAAAATACCCTTCCCAGACCACTCTCTGCCAGCCTTGCTCCCGTGCTGTAATAATATTAAAAAGCTTTCTCATATCTATCGGTACAGTAAATGTTTTACTGTCCACCGTATTCTTTAAATGAACGCTCCATATAAATCTTGGCAGCCAAAATGACAAAATAACAAAAAAATTCTCTGCTACTACTCTTTTACAAACTTTTCGCGGTGCCTGCCTATTATCATATAGCTGAACCGCTATATAGGCCATTACAATAAATGCGGCGAGCAATGTTCCGGCATCCTTGCACAGCACCAGCATCATACAAGTACATGCAATTCTCAGGGTATAAAGCCCGTCCTTGCTCTCGCATAAAAAAACCGTTGCCAAGCCCGTTCCGGCAAGCATTCCCAGCATAGGATCAATATATAATGTTGTATATACTGTATTAAAAAAAATAAGAGGGCACAGAAAAACAACAATACAAGAGACAATGGCGGAACATGCTTTTTTCTGCTTTATATTACTGAAAAATGGCATGGCAAAAGCAAAAAACAGTACCTGATATGCCAGATACAAACGCCATTCACTAAATCTTGTTCCACCGGTAGAAAGATAGATCTTTTGCAGAAAATACTGGAAAAGAGCCATTCCTGGAGGATATTCCGGAAAGCGAAGATTTGCAGTCGGATTGGTGCCAAGATCGTCCAGCGCAACCATGGCTTTCACTACTGTTGCCCAATGAGAAAATTCATCCCAGTCAGCAGCTAGTTTGCCATAATTGAAAAGGGTTGCGCCCGCAAGAATACTGCAAAAGATTACCCCCCCTGAGGTAATCAAATGTTTTCTGAAATCCTGAATATCTTTTAATCTAATCAAATGTATTACAGTGAAAATGTACAGGGCTGTCGCCAGTAGCATTGTTATGGCAACACCGGCTTTTAAATTTCCCAAAATTCCACATATAAAGAGAATAAGCACAATAACCGAGCATGTAACCGGAAGCATCTCTTCATAGCGCTTTTTCCAAACGGCTGCACCATATACGCTTCCCGCAGATAAAATCACAAACCATAAAATCACTGAAATCACTTTGTTGTCCTCCCTACTTTATTTTCCATACCTCATACCACAAATAGTTCCATTTCATCCAAACACCAGTCTGCATAAAACGGCTAATCTCTCACAGTCTCCTGCGCACGGCGCGCACAGCCCAGGCGCAAAAATGCCATGCGCTTTCCAAAAGGCTCATGCCTTCCCCTTTCCGGTAAAGATTCCAAATGCGCCGCAGCGCCTCCAGCTTGTTGGAGGAAAGGGACCTGCCCGCCCGTCGGTATCGAGCCAGATTTTCATTCAGGCCGTAGGCAATGTAACCGTTCTTAAGCACTTTCCACCACAGGGCGGTATCCTCGCTTTTGATTTCCGGCATCTCCAACAGATCCTTTGAAATTTTATCCGTGTCGAACATAACGGTAGTGGTAAAAATAGTCGTGTTGCTCAACGCCTGCCGGTAATTCAGCGTCTCCGGAACATGCACTATCTTTCCCGTTCCTATTCCGCGCTCGTCGGCAAACTCATAGCCGGTAAAGGCAAAGGCGGCCCCCTTCTCCTGCATAAACGCAAGTTCCTTTTCCAGCTTTTCCGGCGGCCAGAGATCGTCGGCGTCCAGATATGCGATATACCTTCCCGCCGCCTCCTGCACTCCGCGGTTTCTGGCTTTTGCCGCACCCTGATTGAACGGCTGGCGAATCAGTTTGACACGCGTGTCACATTTTTCTTTGATATAATTTTCAATCCTGTCTGCGCTGCCGTCCCTGCTGCAGTCCTCCACCAGAAGCAGTTCCCACTCGGAATATGTCTGGGCACGGACGCAGTCTATGGTCTCCGTGATGAATTTTTCCGCGTTATAGACCGGAACGATGATACTGACCAATTCATTCAACATTTTACCCTCATCTGCTAAGGAGATAATATCCGTCCACCTGTACCGATTTTCCCCCTAATATTGCGGCGTATTCCTCTGCCTTCTCCGATTCTATCCGATCGGGCAGCAGAATGTCGGTGACGCCGGCCTTGGCTGCGATACGCACACAGTCTTCTCCCCGCAGGATCTCCTTCTCGCCCTGATCGTCCGTCACCACAGCTTCGCCCGTTTCATCTACATTCTCCATCCAGAGATACAGATCCCTCAGCTCCTGCGGATAAGTATCATAGGTGTAAGCGTTCAGCGCTATATCCCACATATTTCTCCCATACAGCAGCCGGACGGAAGGATCCGCCTCTCTGGCATATTCCAGGATCTCTCCGGGCGCCCACAGGCAGGCTCCCTCCTGCTGCTGACTCGTTACGGCTTGCAGCACTTCACGGGCCCGGGCGCCCAGATCCCCCTCCGGGCTTCTGTCGTACCCGTCATTTCCCACACCGCCGCACAGCAGGATCATGGCCAAGAGCAGCGCCGTCACAGGCAGACCTCTTTTTAAGCCAGCTATGCGGAAGCCCTGCCACTGTCCGTCCAAAAGCTCCGTGCCGGCCCATGCGGTCACGGCGGTCATCGGCACTGTGCTCCATATCCATACATAGTCATAAAATTTGGTCTGATACAGCATCAGCAGCGCCGCCGTCACCGGAAAAATACAGCACACTGTCATCAATGCCGTATATACAAAGAAAGACTTGCGGGTCTTATACTTACCCCCGAGCCACAAAAAAAGCAGAGAGGCTAAAAACAGCGCCGCCAGTTTTCCCGCCTCCGTAAACTGTTGCCAGCCCTTCCATGCATTTGCAAGCAGTTCCGTCATGACGCAGCCTCCTTTCCGTCAGGGGTCTCCGCCTTCTGCAATACAAAGCGGACGGCCAATAGTGACACCGCTGTCAGAAGACAGATGCCTGCCCCGTACAGAGTCCAGGCAATGCAAGCCTCGGCCGCAATGCAGAGCACCACCGGCACCCACCTTCTGCGAAGGCACAAGGATACGGCATACGGCACCAACACCGTATTGCGAATGACCACGCCGCGCCAGCCGCTGCACAAAATTCCAAACCCGTCCATCCACAGGGCATACTTTCCTGCCCAGACCAACAGCGCCGTCAACACCAGAAAGCAATACCGCTTTTTCCCGTCTTCCGCAAAAAGGCAGCGGCCCAGACAGGAAAACGCACAGTAACCTCCCGCCAGCGTCGCCAGCGGAATCGCCTTCCAGACCACCTCCGCAGGCTGCAGAGCAAACAGCCGGCAAAGCGCACCGTACAGTCCCGGCAGACATAATATTTTCAACCGAAGCGGAACTCCTCCGACATAATCCGCCCCCGTCATAGGGTTCACCTCGTACACCCGGTCCGTATACAGGAAGCTCCCCACGGTCTCCGCCGTCATATCCCCATCGCAGTAGATTCCTTTTCCCGACAGGATATAGACGACCTGAGACAGAACGAGCACACCGAACAGCAATAACAGTACAAGCTCCTGACGGGAGCCCTGACGAAACCGACGAAGGAACGGTCCTAAACCCTTCCCGGCGCGGGGAAAAAATGCGGCCGCCAACCCGGCCAGGGCAAGCACGCCTGCGGCAATGCCGAACACCGTCGCTTCGCGGGAAAAGGACCAGCCGGCAAACACACATCCCAGATGCGCCGCTTCCGCCACGCCGATCACAGCTATTTCGCCAATCAGCCAGGCGTCTGCGGCACCGAAATCCGCTGCGGCCTTTTTCCTGTATATCACACGGAGAACACCGTTTCCGATGCACAGCGGAACAAGTATCATGCATAAGATCAAAAGCGCCATTTCTTTGTCTCCCTCGGATACCTTTCGTCCTGATTAATATAACACAAATAGCCCTTCGGTACAAGCAAAAGCAGCCGGCACATCACTGCGCCGGCTGCGCTCATCCACATACCAAAAGGGCTTTTGCTGTTAGTTATTTTACATAGCTTTAATATCCAAACGGACTTTGTCCGCGATTCGCGCGATATACTCGCTGTTTGTAGGTCTGGTTCTGCCGGACATCGCGGAATAGCCGAACATTTCTTCAAACGTTCTGGCATTTCCTCTGGACCATGACACTTCAATGGCGTTGCGTATCGCACGCTCTACTTTTTGATCTGTCGTGTGGAAATGTCTGGCGATGGTCGGATAGAGCAGCTTTGTCACACTGCTGACCACCTCCATGTCCCTGCCCGACAACATAATGGCATCTCTGAGATAATGATATCCCTTCAAATGTGCCGGAACCCCAATATCCAGCATAATGTCGGTGATATATCTCTCCAGGTCACAATCTTTTACAACACTCAATTCCACCTAAATGACTCCTTCCCTTCTTCCAGTAAAAGCCCTTAACTGGGATGAACGGGAAAATTTTACCATATATGACATCTATTGGGAAGCCTTTCCGCCGCTAAGATTTCGTTAAATTATTGTATTTCCTTGATCAGATATATCGGGCGTCTCTTGACTTCCATGTAAGTCTTGGCCAAATATTGTCCCAAAATTCCGGTACAGAAGAATTGAACGCCGCTGGTCATCAGGATAATGCACACCAGCGAAGGCCAGCCTGATACGGGATCGCCAAAGATAAGCTTCCGCACTATGATAAAAAGGATCATCAAAAATGCTATGACGCAAAAGACCACACCTACCACCGAAGCCAACAGCAGGGGGACTGTGGAAAAAGCGGTGATCCCGTCTAAGGAATACAGAAAGAGCTTCCAGAAACTCCACTTTGTCTCCCCTCTGGCACGCTCCACATTCTCATACTCCAACCATTTTGTCTCAAATCCGACCCAGCCGAATATTCCCTTGGTAAAACGGTTGTACTCCTGCATGGAGAGAATGGCGTCTACCATCTGCCTAGTCATCATGCGATAGTCTCTCGCGCCGTCCATCATCTCCGTCTTAGAGATCTTTTTCATCAGCCGATAGAACATTCTGGCAAAGAAGCTTCGAATGGGAGGTTCTCCCTTGCGGTTCACTCGTCTGGTGGCCACAGAGTCATATCCCTGTTCTACATACGAGAACATTTCCGGCAGAAGGGCCGGCGGATCCTGAAGGTCCACATCCATGAGCACTACATAATCTCCCGCGGCATGCTCCAGTCCGGCGTACATTGCCGCCTCTTTGCCGAAATTTCTGGAAAAAGACAGCAGGTGGACCCTCTCGTCCTGCGCGCGAAGCTTCTTGACTTCCTCTGCCGTTCGGTCGCGGGAACCGTCGTCAATATATAACAGTTCAATGTCAACACCCTTCTCTGCGAAATAAGAAGACTGCTTCATCAGTTCGCAGTAGAAGAGCGCTACGCTCTCCTCCTCATTATAGCAGGGAACAATCACACTAAGCAGGCTCACTTGAACGTCTCCTTTTCTTTTCTTACACCCCAGTATACTATTCTGTCTTTTAATTCGCAAGACAAACCTGCTATGCGGCATCAATAATTAAAAATTATTAATTTTATGAGATACAGATGACTGAAAAAGTAAAAAGTGGTAAAATAAGAACTGTACAGGGATTTTCCCTGTCTTACGGGAGAATACAATATGAGACAGGCAAAAATCGGAATCCTCCTGACGGCAGCTATCTTACTGTTGTCCGCCTGCAGCAAGGCCGATTCCGGCGATACCGATACTCCGGAATCTCAGCACTCGGCTTCCGAGCAAAACGCAGTATCCGGAAACAACATAATATCCGATGACAATCCTTTCGGCACCAGCACCGATGACCTGCAGCCGCCTCATGAAGGCATGGTCCGCAGCCGTCTGACCAACGAATGGGTCGACAGCGACGTGGCGCAGACGAGGCCCATTGCAGTGATCGTTCCCAATGAGGCAGGCGCCCTCCCTCAGTACAACCTTTCCCGGGCTTCCGTGATCTACGAGGCCAATGTAGAAAAAAGGGTCTCGAGAATGATGGCCGTTTTTGAAGACTGGCAGGATCTGGGCACCATCGGCAACATTCGAAGCCTGCGCACATACTACGCCTACTGGGCCTTTGAATGGGACGCCTTTCTCGTCCACAGCGGCGGGCCCTATTTTGTAGACGATCTGCTGGCGCAGCCGGATACCCAGAACATCAACGACCACATTGGGACCGACTCTTCGGCATTTTTCAGAGACGAAAGCCGCCCCATGCCTCACAACCTCTTTACCACCGGCAAAAATATATGGAACGTGATTCAAAAGAAGGGGTATTCCCTGCAGTATCGCGGCCTGTGCGACGAGCATCACTACAGATTTACCGACAAGGCCAATCAAAACATGCTGACGCAGTACGGTGACGACGCCGTCGGTGCAACATACATTGATATGTCCGGCTGCTATCCCTTGACCAGATGTTACTTTGAATACAATGAGGACGACGGGCTTTACTACCGTTCCCAGCACTTGTCGGGCGGAGACGACGGACCTCACACAGACGCCGCCACGGGAGAGCAGCTGAAATTCAAAAATATCCTGGTACAGTATGTAAACTATGAGGAATTGAACGACGACGGCTATATGGCTCTCGACTGCCACGACAACACCTGCGACGGATGGTATTTTACAAACGGTCGGGGAATCCATGTTACCTGGGAGAAAAGCAGCGATTACGGCGCCACCAGATACTATGACGAATACGGAAACGAAATTATTATGAATACCGGCAAGACCATGGTATGTATTGTGTTGAACGGCGACAATTTCACATTCAGAGAATAAAAAAACGGGATACCTGCATAACAGGTATCCTGTTTCTTATTCTCCCAATCCGCTTTCGACCACTTTGATCAATGTGGCCAAGGCTTCTTCTTCATCTTCCCCCTCGCAGATCAGCTCAATCTCATCCCCGCTCTTCACACATGCGCCCAATACGCTTAACACGCTCTTCGCATTTGCCGTGTTATCACGGGAGGAAAATGTGATCAATGATTTGAACTGCATAGCTTCCTTGCAAAGAATACCGGCCGGCCTCAGATGAAGACCGGTAGGATTCTTGATCACTACTTTTTGACTTACCATAATTATACCATCCTCTGATTCTAATGCCCTTGCCGATCCGTCAGCAAAAGCTCCCCATATGTTTACTGTAGCATGATTACGTTTTAAATACAAGCGAATTCTGAAATTATGCCGAAATTAAAACATGACATCCTGAATCAGATTCGCCAGCTTTTGCGCTTCCTGCTGAATCACCTGCTGTTCCTTCCCCTCGATCATGACACGCACCAGCGGCTCCGTTCCGGAGGGCCTGATCAGCACTCGTCCCTGACCCTCGAACTTTGCTTCCAGCTCACGGATCGCATCTACGATCACAGGATATTCCATGTACTTGTGCTTCTTATAGTCCGCCACCTTTGCATTGACCAATGCCTGAGGAAGCACCTCCATGATGGCCGCCAGCTCGGAGAGACGCTTTCCCGTCTCCCGCATGACCTGAAGCAGATGCAGCGCGCTGAGCAGGCCGTCTCCCGTGGTGTTCTCGTCCAGAAAGATAATATGTCCGGACTGCTCTCCGCCGAGGCTCGCGCCGATCTCTTTCATGCGCTCCAGCACATAGCGGTCGCCCACCTTCGTCTGCTCTATCGTGATGCCCTTCTTCTCTCCCATCAGGAAAAATCCCAGATTGCTCATAACGGTCGCCACGATCGTGTCATGCTTCAACTTTCCCTGCGCTTTCATGTGGTTGCCCACAATGGCCATGATCTGGTCTCCGTCAACGACGTTGCCGTTCTCGTCTACCGCCAGCAGTCTGTCGGCGTCCCCGTCGAACGCAAGCCCCACATCCGCTTTCTCATAGACGACTCTCGCCTGAAGCTCTTCCATATGAGTGGAGCCGCAGCTTGAATTGATGTTGGTCCCGTCCGGATTGTTGTGAATGGCTACCACGGTGCCCCCCAGCTCTTTCAGCGCCTCCACGGAAGTATAATAGGAAGCGCCCTCCGCACAGTCCACAACGATCTTCAACCCTGTCAGATCCACCGGAACGGCCTTTATCGCATGATTTATGTATTCCTCTCTTGCGTCGGTGCGGTATTTTATCTTTCCCACGCCGGGACCGATGGGAAACTTGATCCCCGGCATATCTTCTCTTATCAGCGCTTCGATCTCATCCTCCAGTTCATCCGGCAGCTTATAGCCGTTGCCGTCAAAGAACTTGATCCCGTTGAATTCCACGGGATTGTGGGAGGCCGAGATGACCACTCCCGCATCTACCCTGTATTTCTGAGTCAGATACGCCACCGCCGGCGTAGGGACCACGCCCACGTAGACGCAGTTGGCGCCTACGGAGCACGCTCCTGCCATCAGCGCATTGGCAAGCATGTCGCCCGAAATGCGCGTGTCGCATCCTACCATGATCGTGGGCTTATGCTCCTTTTCCTTTGTCAGCACATATGCGCCCACCTGTCCCAGCTGCATCGCAAGCATTGGTGTCAGTTCCTCATTTGCAATACCTCTGATGCCATCCGTTCCAAACAATCTGGCCATTGTCTTCTAATCCTCCAAATTAACCACTGTTATTCTTATATACATCGGATTTTCAATATTAATGTCATCTGACAAGCTAAAAGACACAGGCACGGAATACACCCCGGGCGCAAGCTCTTCCATATTTTCCTTCTTCATCCATGCGGCAATATCGACAGTCCCGCCCATAGTACCCGTAGGCAGTGCCGAAATTGCAGCTTCCAGTCCCGATACATTCAGCTCATAATTGTTATCGACGTTTTCGGGCAGTTGCACCTCCAACCCTTCCGGTACATTGACGACCCTGATCTTCTCATGGTCTACCTCAAGCACTTTCTTCACCTCAGGCTGAATATATACTGTGGCTTTGATACGTCCGCTGAAGTCACTGTCAGCCAGTCTGATATTGGCAGGAAGATATTCCCTGAGATCGATCGTTGCGGTCACATCGCTCTCCGCACCGGAAATATCCAGTTCTTCCGCAGGAATATTGATGCTGCTCACATTTGCCAGGTCAGAAGCGGAGCCGGCTATCTTCACAGCGGAACGGTCGCTCTCTATCACGCCCGTTGTCAGGAAGCCTTCCGCGGGCGAACCCGTGGTGTTCAGAACAATAGGCACCTCCTTCACGGCAAGCACCTCCGCCGCCATTCTCACATAGTTCATATTCCTGGTGACACTGGGAAGATCCAGCAATACCCCTTCGGAGTTATAAAGCGCTATCTCCACATTTGCAGAGACATCCGCGGTAGCGCCGGACACGTCTATCTCTACGCTGGCGTAGCTGATCTGCTCCACGGCGGACGCGGGGCCCGAGACTTCGATTCTTGTCTGATCCGGCTGTACGCTTGCGACCATATAGCCTTCCGCCACTTCTCCCACAGAACCGTACCGCACGCCGATCCACTTGCTGCTTCTGTCCTCTACGTTCAGCTTCAGAACATCGGGGTTGCATCTGATGCTGTCCACATCGTTATTCAGCACTCTCAAAGAGATCACAATGGTATTGATCTCCGTCAGCTTGCTCATATCGGCCTCTGCCACAATATCGGAAGCGCGAAGATTGTCGATGACGCTCTGAGGCGCACGGACGGTGACGCGGATCGTATCGGTATTGTCCAGCACCTCGTATACCTTGTTCTGTTGATCCAAAAGCTGCACGTTCGTCATGGTCACGGGAATGCCGGTGAACGTCTTGCTCTCCTTGGGGTCGTCGATCTGCACCACCAGGAACCATATTGCAAACGCGAGTACCAGAGATCCCAGCTTCAGTCCCCAGTTATTTAAAATCTTTTTCTTCATTTCTTTTTGACCTTATGCCTTCCCCGCCATTTGCGCTTACTCTCCGACTGATCGTTCAAGGTCTTATTGTTCAGCATTACCTGCAGCCGCTCTCTCAGTTGTTCGGCATTCAGATTCCTCTCAAGCTCTCCGCCGTATGCGAGACTGATCTTGCCCGTCTCCTCGGAAACGATGACCGTCAGGGAATCCGTCACCTCGGAAATGCCCACGCCGGCTCTGTGCCTTGTGCCCAGTTCCTTGCTCAGTCCCGAGTTTTCGGAAAGCGGCAGATAACAGGTGGCAGACGTGATCCTGTTTTCGCGAATGATCACGGCGCCGTCATGAAGGGGCGTATTGTGTTCAAAAATGTTGATCAGCAGCTGGCTGGTAACGATTCCGTCCACCTCGATGCCCGTGCGCTCGTAATCTTTGAGAGACTCCTTCTGTTCAATGACGATCAGCGCGCCGGTCTTCATCTTGCCCATCTCAACGCAGGCCTTGGTGATCTCACCTATCGTCTTTTCCGAAAAGATCTCCTGTTCCCTGCGGGCTGCGTCAGAGAACAGTCCGGCCGGCAGAAAATTCCGCCTTCCCAGATTCTCCAGCGCATGGCGAAGCTCCGGCTGAATCACGACGATCAGCGCGATCACGGCAAAACCGATTACATTGCGCGCCAGCCAGATAATGGTGCTCATGTCTGTCATATAGGCCAACAGCAAAAAGGCCCCGATGACAAGCAGTCCCTTGAGCAGCAGCCATGCTCTGGTAGCCTTCATCCAGACCAAAATATAATACACCAAAAAGGCGATAATGATTATTTCAAACACATCGCCTATGTCCATCGTTATTCCGTAGATAACAGAGCCTTTCAGATAATCAACTACGTCAACCAACCGCATCTTAGTTCCATCTCATAGCTTTCTTAATATTCTTCAAAATCTAAAGGTTTCCGTCCTCTGCCCGAAGCTCCCTGACCGGCGGGCGTCGTATGTCCCGATTCACCCCTGTGCTTCTGCTGGTTCCCGTAGCCGCGGGAACCAGACCCGCCCCCTCTGGTCTGTGCAGCCGTTCCACGCTCGTACTGACTGCTGATCTTTTTCACAGTCTTAGTAGACATCGCCACCGACATCTTGGGAACCGCCTTGACATAGTAATAATACTCATCATCTTCAAACTGAACCTTCTCTGTTCTGCTGTAGTCCACACAAAATCGGAAAAATTCCACGACCTTGGCTGCGGCCAGTGCCAGCAGCGAACCGAGCAGCGCTCCCACCACAGAGATATTGATATCATATATCAGATCCCCGATCAACAGAATTACAATGTTCAGCAGCGCGCCGGAGACCATTGCAATAGTCCATGCGTGATCGATGGACATTCTGCGAATCAGGTACACCACCAGCACCGTAATGGCAAAGGAAGCCGCTATCACCAGCATCTCGCGGTTGCCTAACAGACCGTCGATCATAAGGCGGAGCTTTCCGGACAGGTCGTCTTCGCCCATGGTATTGATCGCCGACGAATTGTCCGTCACGGTCTGAAGCAGATAGTGAACCCCTACGCCGCAGCCCACGGATACGGCAGATGCCGGTCCGCATACCAGGCCTACCACAATCGGCATCACATAGGGTATCCGAAGTGAGAATAAAAGCGGCGTCAGCACTATCACCAGAGAATCCCGGGGGGCAAAGCGGAAGAACAGCAGGTATATCACCATATAAAAGCAGAATCCCACCAAAGCCACTTCCATGGAAAGAGCATACATGTGAAGCAGACTGAACAGCGTTGTGAACAGCACAATGCAGCCCACCGGCAAAAAAGAGCACGCCAGCGCGGCGATCAGTACTACCGCCATATTGTCCAGTCTCACCATGTATCCCATTTTGCCGTTCAGCGCGTTCAACGTGATGAATGCAATCAAAAATTTGATCACAGGCAGAAGAAATACCTCATACTTGCTGTAAAAAAGCTTGATCTTTTCTCTTATTTCCAGTAAATCAGTCATTCCATCCTCCAGCCAATCTCCCGTCAGAACTGTTCGTCGTACAGGGAATTCAGCTTTTTCAAATTGTGATAATAATTCTTCAGATCTCTTTTGGCCTTGGCATACCGATACGTGCATACGGCATATGTGGACGCCAGATATACTCCCGCGGCGACACCATAGTATATAATGACCTTCTTGACAAACGCCACCAGATCGATCTCATACAGATTCTGCATGAAGTCCTCAAAATCATAAAATATATACAGTCCGAAAATCACGGCAAAACAGATGGTGACGCTCGCAAGAGATTTCAGCAGCTGTAAAGCAAGATAATCGCTGCGAAAGTAGTTCCCTATCTTTACATTCCGCCGCCCCTCAGGACTGCCCTCATAGGACGCCATCCGTGTCATCAGAATAACTCGCTCTTCATTCAACATTTGGATAATCCCGCCTTTCTGCGGTCCGATCGACAGATCCGAACCGTCACTTCAGAAATCTCATTTTTGCATTCGGATCTTCCGCGGCAGCCTTCTTCTCCGGAGGCGGCGCGGGACGGCTGCTTTTAATCACGTTGGTAAAGCTCCTTGACATGTCCAGCTTACACTTGTCGCAATACTTCCCGCTCCTGATAGGCGCGCCGCAGGACTCACAGTTGAGGAACATGGGCGAATCCTCCGTCACCTCCAGACGGTCCTCCCTTAACCACTGACGGATCTGGCCGGGATCCACATCGCAGGCCTCCGCCACCTCTCTGATGCCTGCGCCGCGATGTTCGCGGATATACTCCTTTACTTCCTGGAATTTGGCTTCCACAGTCTCCCTGCAGGCGGGACAGACTACCGCGCCCGCCATATAGTTAAAGATTCGTCCACACATTCTGCAATTTCTGATATTCATAGTATCCTCCGTTTTGCACAGCTAATGTATTGACTCCTGCACTAAATTCCCGTACCACAGGCCAGAGCGACAAAATAAATATTCTCCGCTCCCGCCGCCTTTAACGTCCTTGCGGCCTCGTCCATGGTACTCCCGGTAGTATAGATGTCATCCACCAGTATAATCGTATTTAATTTTACATCATTTCCCGATATATTGAAAGCCTTTTTCAAATTATTTTGACGTTCTTTAGGATTTAATTTCTTAAGCGGCGCGGTATTTTTAATTCTCCTCAGTGTTTTAGTATATACAGGGATTCCCATTTTCTTTCCGATCTCTTTGGCGAAAAGCTCCGCCTGATTGTATCCTCGGACCGCTTTGCGGCTCGGATGCAGCGGAATCGGCACAAGCCCGTCAGGCCGGACACGGCGGATAAAATCCCCCAGATATTCCGCCGCCTGCTCTCCGTAAAAAGCGGCATACTCCCTGCGGCCTCCGTATTTGAACTTATAGATGGACGCTGCGGCGCTGTCGTACTCATACAATGCCCGTCCCCTGAGAAAAACGTGTTCTTTGGTCCGGCAGTCAGAACAGAATTCCGCCTCCTCCGAAAGCTTTTTCCCGCATCGCATACACCACGGCGGCGTCAGCAGCTTCAGCTTCGGCAGACATTCGGGACAAATCTTCTCTCCCCAGGGACGCACGATCCTGTCACAGACCGGACAGTGCAGCGGATACAGAAGCTGGATCGCCGTCTTGATGATTCTGTTCTCATAAATTTTCTTTTTCCGCAATGGCACAGATCTCCCGTATTCTCTGATTCAGCGCGGTATAGCGCCTGTTCTCGCTGACGTTTTCTATCATGCCGCGCACCGTCCCGCTGCTGCCCAATATGGTGACGCAGTTCCTCGCTCTGGTGACAGCGGTGTAGAGCAGATTTCGGTTGAACAGCATCTTCGGCCCGGAAAGCAGCGGCAGTATCACCGCCGGATATTCGCTTCCCTGGGATTTGTGTATCGTGACGGCATATGACAGCTCCAGTTCCTCCAACAAGGCGAACGGATAGTTCACCCTTTTCTGTTCGTCGTATTCTACCGTCAGAAGCGACGCGGCTTCGTTGATCGCTAGGATCCTTCCCATATCGCCGTTAAAGATTCCGGTCCCGCTGTCCACCGGAATGCCATAGCGGCTGACCACTTCCCACTCCAGCTGATAATTGTTCCTCACCTGCATGACCTTGTCGCCCTCGCGATAGACGGTGTCGCCGGCTACGTGTTCCTTCTTCCTGCCGTCGGGAGGATTTAAATATTCCTGTAAAATTCTGTTCAGGGTCTCGCAGCCCAAGGCGCCCTTCCGCATAGGCGTCAGCACCTGAATGTCAAAGGGCGCGGCCTGAACATATCCGGGCAGCTTATCCCGAATGAGCAGTATCAGATGTTTATATATGACATTGACGTCATTTCTTTCCAGCATGAAAAAATCCCGAGATTTGTTATCCAGCGCAATCTGCTGCCCGTTGTTGATCCTGTGAGCATTGACAATAATGTCACTCTTTTCCGCCTGCCGGAATATCTTCTGCAGTTTGACCATGGGAAACGCTTCGCTTTCGATCAGATCCCTGAGCACCTGTCCGGGACCTACGCTGGGAAGCTGGTTCACATCTCCTACCAGGATCAGTCTGGTGCCGGGTATCACCGCCTTCAGCAGCGCCTGAAACAACCGGATATCGACCATGGACATCTCGTCTATGATGATCACGTCCGCTTCCAGCGGATTATCTTCGTTCCGCTCGAATCTCACTTTTTGGGAGTCCTCGTCCGACAGAGCGCTGTTCAGCTCCAGCATACGGTGTATCGTTCTGGCCTCAAAGCCCGTGGCCTCCGTCATACGTTTTGCCGCACGGCCGGTAGGCGCCGCCAGCAGAATATCCAATCTGCAGGACTCAAAATAGCGAATGATCATATTGATGATCGTAGTCTTTCCCGTGCCCGGTCCGCCGGAGAGGATAAAGATTCCGTTTCGAATACATTGAAAAACTGCCTGAAGCTGCAGCTCGTCCAATTCCATATTAAGGTCCGCCGCCAGCTTTTCCAGATGTTTCCTGACAGCCTCGTCCTGTGACGGCAGGTTATCCGCCTCCGCCATAGAAACGTTCAGCTCGCGCAGCATCACGGCACAGTTCATCTCGGCATAGTAATAGGACGGCGCATAGACGCATTCTCCCTTAATGACCAGCTTTTTGTCCATCATCAGATTGTCCATCTGCTGCCGTATATTTTCCTGCGCAACGCCCAGCAGTATGTGCGCCCGTTCCACCAAAGTATTCACCGGCAGGTAACAGTGCCCTTCGCCCACCGCGTCGGACAGTGTATACAGAATGCCGCTGCGAATGCGGTAGTCCGAGTCCGTATGGATCCCTATTTTTGCGGCCAGCTCATCTGCCATTTTAAAGCCCACGCCGCTTATATCCTCCGCCAGTCTGTAGGGATTTTCCCTCAGGACGCTGTACAGCTCCAGCCGGTAAGTTTCATATATCCTGACAGCCAGCGCATTGGATATCCCATACTGCTGAAGATACACCATGGCGTCTCGAAGATCCTTTTTTTCTTCCATCTGCACGGCAATCTCTCTGGCCTTCCCCTCGCTAATCCCCTTGACTTCCGCCAGACGCTCCGGCTCCTCCTCAATGATGCGGAATGTATCGTCGCCGAACTTTTTCACAATCCTTGCCGCCAGTGCGGCTCCCACGCCCTTTACCGCCCCCGAAGCCAGGTAACGTTCCATGCTGACGCTGTCCTTTGGCGCCGTCACCTGAAAGCCGCTCAGGCGGAACTGTCTGCCATACACGGGATGCTCCGTATACTCGCCCTGCGCGGTAATATTTTCCCCCTGACTTAAGCCCTTGCACATACCGACGCAGGTGACCTCTTCGCTGGCGGTCATCAGATTCAATACCGTATAGCCATTCTCACTGTTCTGAAATATGATATGCTCTACATATCCGCTGATCGTCTCCATACGTTCACGCACATAAGGCTGCTATGCCAGCAGCCTTACATTTTCCTCTAATATTCTACTCATACTACCATATATCCGCTGTTGCTTCATACCATACGGTCAATCTCCGCTATACGGAGGGAGTCTGCTCCGCATCGACCTTGTCTTCGGTCTCTCCTGCGTCTGCCTCCTGATCCTTCGGCAGCTCCGAAACCCCGTAGTTGCGCTTCATCTGTTCGTACAGCATCTTAGCCAGACCCAAATCGGACTGTTGGGACGTCATCTCCGCTACGTCCTGTACCATTCGGTCTTTATAAAAATCCATCATCGTGGAGGTATAATTGGAAGTCTCCTCGCTCTGGGGAAGCGTCTTCATCATGCCTTTATACATCTGCTCCACAAAATATGCCTCGAACTGCTTGCAGGCGTCCATCAGCTCCTCGTCCGTAGCCTTGGAATAATCCGTGCCCTCCAGCTTGTTCTGCAGCTTATTGGCAGACTGGTTCGCGGCAGACGCGTAATAATCGCTGTACATGGAAGCAATATCGCTCATATCGACCATAGTATGATCCTCCTTTCGGCGTTTTGCCTAAGTTGATGCAGCTCAGCTCGCGCCATTCGCAAAGGCGCGCTTCGCGCTCCCCGCCGCTCTGCGGCTCCCTTTGCTCGCGCTTGACAACGCTCAGCTCGCGCCATTCGCAAAGACGCGCTTCGCGCTTTCCGCCGCTCTGCGGCTCCCTTTGCTCATGAAATGGCGCTCCCTCGGACATATCATGCTGCGAAAAATTCGTGCAAGCACGATTTTTCTCCGCATGACACGTCCGGCTGAGCTTAGCGGCGCAAGTTATTCGCCTGCTGAAGCATTTCGTCAGACGCCTGAATTGCTTTTGAATTCATCTCGTATGCACGCTGTGCCACGATCATATTTACCATTTCGTCCGCCACCTGAACGTTGGAACCCTCCAGATAGCCCTGAATGATCTGACTCTTTTCTATGCCGGGCGTCGTGGCCTCATTGAGGGGCTGACCGCTGGCTGCGCTCTGTGCAAAAAGGCTGCCCTCCAGTCTCTCCAGTCCGTTAGGATTGTTGAACTGGTACACGCCGATGGTAATTCCCAGCGACTGGGGATTGTTGTTCTCGTCAGGATAGCACACCTCGCCGTCCTTCGTCACGGTGATCTGGCTCAAAATATATTCATCGCCCAGTATGATGGGGTCCCCTTCCGTATCCAGGACAGGCAGGCCATCCGTGGTACACAGCATATTTCCGTCTGTGGCCAGAGACCAGAGCAGATTGCCGTTCCTCGTGTAATAGGTCTCTCCGTCCTGCCCGCGGACCGCGAAGAAGCCCTTGCCGTTGATGGCGAAAGCAGTCTCGCTCTCCGATGCGTACATGCTGCCCGTCTTAAAGATAGACGTGATGGACGAATTTCGCGTACCCAGACCTACCTGTGCGCTGGTGGGCTTTCTGTCTCCGTTGGCAGTGGTCGTTCTGGTCTGAAGCGTCTGGAACAGAAGCGTCTTGAACTCATTGACCTGTGTCTTGTAGCCGTTGGTATTTACGTTTGACAAATTGTTTGCAATGGTATCCAGATTGACCTGTTGCGCAATCATTCCCGTTGCAGCCGTCCATAAACTCCTAACCATATGTACCTTTCCTTTCTGCTTTTGATTATATTTGCATTTATGACAAATATGTCATCTGTCTGTCTTCCGGCATTGCACGCCGGTCACATCTGACTTACTGCGCCCTCAGCTTACCGCTACTGCACTCTGCCAAGCTGCGTCACGGCTATTTCGAGAGTGCTGTCCAAGGTCTGGATAATCTTCTGACCGCTCTCGTAATTTCTGGTAACGGCGATAAGGTTCACCATCTCCGATACCACCTGGACATTGGCCATCTCCAGATATCCGGAATTGATCGTCGCATCGGCGGGAGTAAAAGCAGCGCCCTCAACGGGACGGTAATAGGACTCGCCGTATTTCTCCAGATAATTGTAATCTTCAAAATCCGCCAGCTGAATGGTAGCCACCGGCTCACCGTTCTGATAAATCGTTCCGCTGGTGTCGATGGCGGAATCCGTCAGGGTATCCAGCTGGATTCTGTTATTGTTCACGTCCAATACATAGTCGCCCTCCGTAGTCACCAGAAAGCCTTCCCGATTCAGCGTGAACTGACCAGCACGGGTGTACATTGTGGAGGTCTCGCCTGCTTTGTTGGTAAATTCTATCACAAAGAAGCCGCTGCCCGAAATTGCCAGATCGTATACATTGTCAGTGATACGGAAACCGCCCTGGCTGAAATCCGTATAGTTCTCACCGATCTTTACGCCGGGATTGTCATAGCCTAGGGGCTGCACGTTGCGGATTCCCACGGAAGCATCTTTGATCTTCAGCGCCAGAATATCTCCGAATGCCTGACTGGTGGTGCCTTCCTTCTTGTATCCCACAGTTGCGGCGTTGGCAAGGTTATTCGTCAACGTATCCATTCTGTGCTGTTCATTGAGCATTCCCGTATATGCGGTATACAGTCCTTTTAACATCCCGTGCTCCTCCTGTCAGGTACGATCTTCGCAGCTTAGGTATTATCTCTGTAGCCGGAGAGGAATTCCACATACTTTCCGGTGCCGATCGCAACGGCCGTCATGGGATCCTCCGCCGTCATGGTGTTGATTCCCGTGTTGGCGGAGATCAGATCCTCCAGTCCCCTCAGCAGACTGCCGCCGCCGGTGAGAACGATTCCTCTGTCCGCGATATCCGCCGCAAGCTCGGGGGGCGTTTTCTCCAATACGCTGTGGATCGTCTCCACGATCTGTGCGGTGGTCTCCCGCAGAGCCTCCTCCGTCTCCTCCGAGGACACCTTTACCGTCTTGGGAAGTCCCGTCACCAGATTTCGTCCTCTCACGTCCATATAGTCGACCTCTGGTCTCTTGTATGCGGTGCCGATCTTTATTTTCAGATCCTCCGCAGTTCTCTCACCGATCAGAAGATTGTGTTTCTTTCTCATGTACCGGACAATGGCGTCGTCAAAGTCGTCTCCCGCGATCTTGATAGATGCGCTGACCACCGTACCGCCAAGAGAGATCACCGCGATATCGGAGGTGCCGCCGCCCACGTCCACGATCATGTTTCCGCAGGGCTTAGAGATGTCGATGCCTGCGCCGATGGCAGCCGCAATGGGCTCCTCGATAATGGCCACCTCTCTAGCGCCTGCCTGATAGGTAGCGTCTTCCACGGCCTTCTTCTCCACCTCTGTGACGCCGCTCGGTACACACACCGCTATGCGGGGCTTTCTGAACGTCCTTCTCCCGAGCGCCTTCTGAATGAAATACTTCATCATCTTTTCGGTCACTTCATAATTGGAGATCACGCCTTGGCGCAAGGGTCTGACTGCCACAATGTTGCCGGGCGTCCTGCCCAGCATCAGGCGGGCGTCTTCGCCGATTGCTTTAATCTTGTTGGTATCTCTATCAAAAGCTACAACAGAGGGCTCCTTCAGCACAACGCCCTTTCCTCTGATGTAAACCAAAATGCTGGCCGTACCCAGATCTATTCCAATGTCTGTACACTGCATGTTACTGTTACCCCTTTCTGATGGACTCGGTATCCAAACAAAATTTAGTCATACATTATTTATTATAACCGATATACTTCCATTTTCATAGAGGGGAAAGATTAAATTTTTAAAAAAATGCAGACGCGGAGAAAAGAACGGTTCCGTCCGTCCGTTTCTCCGCTTCCATGCCTTTGTAAGTATATCATCGGCACATTTTTCAAAAATCTTTAGGGCTTTCGCAAATTTTCCCGCTATTTTTTCCCACTATTTTTTCCGCTGTTCTTTCCGCTGTTCCTATCCAGCATCTTTTTCACATACAGACCGGTGTAGGACTTTTTGTTCTTTGCGATCTCCTCGGGCGTTCCCTTGGCGATCACCGTTCCGCCGCCGTCGCCGCCCTCGGGACCGATATCGATAATATAGTCCGCCGTCTTGATCACATCCAGATTATGCTCGATGACTACCACAGTATTGCCGCCGTCCGCCAGCCTGTGCAGGATCTCCACCAATCTGTGGACATCTGCGAAATGCAGACCTGTGGTGGGCTCGTCCAGAATATAAATCGTCCTGCCCGTGCTGCGCCTGGACAGCTCCGTGGCCAGCTTGATGCGCTGAGCTTCGCCGCCCGACAGAGTGGTGGAAGGCTGGCCCAGCTTCACATAGGAGAGGCCCACGTCGTAGAGCGTCTCGATCTTCCGGCGAATAGACGGCAGATTCTCAAAAAAGGAATACGCCTCCTCCACCGTCATATCCAACACGTCAAAAATGCTCTTGCCCTTGTATTTTACGTCCAGCGTCTCCCTGTTATACCGTTTTCCGCCGCAGACCTCACAGGGCACATACACGTCCGGCAGGAAGTGCATCTCAATCTTTATGATGCCGTCGCCGCCGCAGGCCTCGCAGCGCCCGCCCTTTACGTTAAAGCTGAAGCGGCCCTTGCCGTAGCCTTTTGCCTTGGCGTCCGCCGTGGAGGCGAACAGGTCCCGAATCTGATCGAAGACGCCCGTGTATGTGGCGGGATTGGACCGGGGCGTCCGCCCGATGGGCGACTGATCGATGGCGATTACCTTATCCAGCTGTTCCAGGCCTTTGATATCCTTGTGCTTTCCGGGAATACATCTGGCCCTGTTCAGATCTCTCGCCAAATGCTTGTAAAGGATCTCGTTGACCAGAGAACTTTTTCCCGAACCGGACACGCCGGTGACACAGGTCATGACGCCCAGAGGAAACTCCACGTCAATGTTTTTCAGGTTGTTTTCCCGGGCGCCCACCACCTTGATCCAGCCGGTGGGCTTTCGGCGCTCCTTCGGCACGGGAATCTGCTTCCTGCCGCTTAAATACTGTCCCGTGACGGACTCCGGCACCTTCATGATTTCCTCGGCAGTACCACAGGCGACCACTTCTCCGCCGCGGGATCCTGCGCCCGGGCCGATATCCACCACATAGTCCGCCTCCCGCATGGTATCCTCGTCGTGTTCCACGACGATCAGGGTGTTGCCCAGATCCCGGAGACTTTTCAGGGTATTTAAGAGCTTGTCATTGTCCCGCTGGTGCAGACCGATGCTGGGTTCGTCCAATATATAGCAGACGCCCACCAGACCGGATCCGATCTGTGTGGCAAGACGGATTCGCTGGGCCTCTCCGCCGGAGAGCGTCCCCGTCGCTCTGGAAAGGGACAGATAATCTAACCCCACGTCCACCAGAAAGCCCACCCGCGCTCCGATCTCCTTCAGTATCTGTCTGCCGATCAGCTGCTGTTGGTCTGTCAGCTCCATGGTCTTCAGAAATTCGTTCAGATCCCTGACGGAAAGGGAGGTGATCTCATATATGTTCTTATCGCAGACCGTCACCGCCAGAGACTCCTTCTTCAGGCGCCTGCCGCCGCACTCCTTGCAGGGCGTAATGCGCATAAAGGTCTCGTACTCCTGCTTCATGGCATCGGAAAAGGTCTCCTTATATTTTCTCTCCACATTTTTGATCAGTCCCTCGAAGGCCACGGGATAGACTCCCCTGCCCCGCTGACCCTGATAGTGGACCTCCACCTCTTTCCCGTCGGTGCCGTAGAGGAGTATCCTTTTGATCTTCTCGGGATACTTTTCAAACGGCGTATCCAAGTCAAAGTGATACTCTTTGCACAGCGCTCTGAGGACCGCATTGGTGAAGCTGGTCTTGTCCGTACAGGACTGCCAGCCCATTACGGTAATCGCTCCCTCGTTGATGCTGAGCCTCTGATCCGGTATCATAAGATCCACGTCGAACTCCATCTTATAGCCCAGACCGAAGCAGACGGGACAAGCGCCGAAGGGATTGTTGAAGGAAAAGCTTCTGGGCTCGATCTCGCTGATCCCAATGCCGCAGTCGGGACAGGAAAAGCTCTGGCTGAAGGTCAGCGGTTCCCCATCGATCACGTCGACTACCAGAAGTCCGTTCGCCAGCTCCAATACATTTTCGATAGAGTCCGCCAGCCTGCGCTCAATGCCCGCCTTGACCACCAGACGGTCCACCACGATATCGATATTGTGCTTGATATTTTTGTCCAGAAAAATATCCTCGGTCAGCTCATAAAGGCTGCCGTCAACACGCACGCGCACATAGCCGCTTTTCTTTGCGCGGTCCAGCACCTTCGCATGTTCGCCCTTCCTGCCTCTGACCACAGGCGCCAGCAGCTGGATCTTCGTTCCCTCCCGCAGAGCCATGATCTGATCCACCATCTGATCCACGGTCTGCCTTGCGATCTCACGGCCGCAGTTCGGGCAGTGAGGAATACCGATCCTTGCGTAGAGCAGACGGAAATAATCGTATATCTCCGTCACCGTTCCCACCGTGGAGCGGGGATTGCGGTTGGTGGATTTCTGGTCGATGGAAATAGCAGGGGACAACCCCTCGATCTTCTCCACGTTGGGCTTCTCCATCTGCCCCAGAAATTGCCTCGCATAGGAGGAAAGAGACTCCATATAGCGTCTCTGCCCCTCCGCATAGATGGTGTCGAATGCCAGAGAGGATTTTCCGGAACCTGACATGCCTGTCAGAACTACCAGCTCATTTCTCGGAATATCCACGTCGATATTTTTCAGATTATGCTCCCGCGCTCCCCGGATCTTAATGTATCCCATGGGGCGCATCTTCTTTCTGTCTTCCATGGTTCTTTTCTCCTCGTCCAATACCGTTTACTCCTCGTCCAGATCTCTCAGCTTTTCCTTCAGCTCTATCATCTTGTCGCGCAGCTCCGCAGCCGCCTCAAAATTCAGGTCTGCAGCCGCCCGCCGCATCTTCTTCTGAACCTCGGCGATCAGCTTCTCAAGCTCCTTGCGGCTCATGGATTCGGGATCCTTCTCGAACTGCAGCTCCTCCTTGGCAATGACCTTGGAAATGCTGATCAGATCCCTGACAGACTTCTGAATGGACTTGGGCGTGATGCCGTGCTCCTCGTTATATTTCATCTGGATCTTGCGGCGGCGGTTCGTCTCGTCCAATGCCTCCTGCATGGATTCCGTCACGGTGTCCGCGTACATGATCACATGGCCTTCCGCATTTCTTGCGGCACGGCCGATGGTCTGTATCAGGGACGTGCTGCTCCTTAGGAATCCCTCCTTGTCCGCATCCAGAATGGCTACCAGAGAGATCTCCGGAATATCCAGTCCCTCTCTGAGCAAATTGATTCCCACCAGTACGTCAAATACGTCCAGACGCAGATCGCGGATAATCTCCGCCCGCTCCAGCGTGTCGATGTCCGAATGCAGATACTTGACCCGAATCCCCACTTCCTTCATGTAGTCCGTCAGATCCTCCGCCATTCGCTTGGTCAGTGTGGTGATCAGTACCTTGTTGTGCTTTTGTGTCTCCTGATTGACGGCGGCGATCAGATCGTCGATCTGTCCCTCCACAGGCCGCACATTCACCTCCGGATCCAAGAGGCCGGTGGGCCTTATGATCTGCTCCGTCCGCAGCAGTTCATGCTCCTCCTCATAATCGGACGGCGTAGCCGACACGAACAGCATCTGTGAGATATGGGACTCGAACTCACTGAAATTTAAAGGTCTGTTGTCCAGCGCAGACGGCAGCCGAAAACCGTAGTCCACCAGCGTGGTCTTGCGGGAGCGGTCCCCGGCGTACATGCCGCGTATCTGCGGAATCGTCATGTGGGACTCGTCTATGATGATCAGGAAATCATCCGGAAAAAAGTCCATCAGCGTCATAGGCGGCGCTCCCGGCGGCATTCCGTTCAGGTGTCTGGAGTAATTCTCGATTCCGGAGCAGAAGCCGGTCTCCCGCAGCATCTCCACGTCAAAATTGGTCCGCTCCGCAATGCGCTGCGCCTCGATCAGCTTGTCCTCCCCTTTAAAGAAACGCACCCGCTCCTCCAATTCTATCTCGATATTGTCACAGGCGGCCTTTATCTTGTCCTGAGAGACCACGTAATGAGAGGCCGGAAAAATGGCCACATGGCTCAATGCTGCATGAACCCTCCCCGACAGAGGCTCCACCTCCGTGATCCTGTCTATCTCATCGCCGAAGAACTCAATGCGGATAAAGTAATCTCCGCCCTGCGCGGGGTATACCTCGATCACGTCTCCGTGGACCCGAAAGCACCCGCGCTGCATATCCGTTTCATTGCGGGTATACTGAATGTCCACAAGCTCCCGAAGCACCTGGTCGCGATCCTTTACCATGCCGGGCCGCAGGGACACCACCATGTCCTGATACTCGTCCGGACTTCCCAGACCGTAAATGCAGGATACGCTGGCCACCACGACCACGTCTCTGCGCTCGGTAAGAGATGCTGTCGCAGACAGACGCAGCTTATCGATCTCGTCGTTGATGGAAGAATCCTTGGCGATATAGGTATCCGAAGACGGCACATAGGCCTCCGGCTGATAATAGTCATAGTAGCTCACGAAATACTCCACCGCATTTTCGGGAAAGAACTCCTTGAACTCCCCGTAGAGCTGCCCCGCCAGAGTCTTATTGTGAGCGATGACCAGCGTCGGCTTATTCAAAGCCTGAATGACGTTCGCCATGGTAAAGGTCTTGCCGGAACCCGTGACGCCCAGCAGGGTCTGAAACTGATTTCCTTCCCGAAAGCCCTTTACCAGCTCCTCGATGGCCTTCGGCTGATCTCCGGTGGGCTGATAATCCGAATGAAGCACAAAATGATCCACGGCGGTCTTCTCCTCTCTGCGCGGCCGTTCACGCAACCCGTGCAGCCATTGCTGTTCTTTCCACAGTATAACAGAATATCAACAAAAAGTACAGAACAAAATCGAACCTTTGTTCTGTACTGATATTGTTCTGCTGTTCACATAGATTAATTTCCCATCAGCTCCGACAGAACTTCCTTCGCTTTCTCCAACTGATTATCCGGATGGTCTTCACTTCCGTAATATGCCTCGCTGTCAAACTCGCACACCACATCGGGCTCGATACCGGTGCCGTGAATATTGTTCCCGTTGGGCGTAAAGTAAGCGCTGATGGTCATCTTCACGGCAGATCCGTCACGGAACGGAATGATCTGCTGCACAATGCCTTTTCCGAAGGTAGTAGTACCCACCAGTGTGCCAATTCCGTGATCTTTGATGGCACCGGCCATGATCTCCGACGCACTGGCGGAATTGCCGTCCACCAGGACCACCAGCGGAACATCCAGCTCTCTCTTCCCGTCGCAGGTGTACTCGTCCCTGTGTCCGTTCTTATCCTCGGTGTATACGATCATTCCCTCCGGCAGGATCATTCTGGCCATGTCCACCACAGCATCCAGCTTCCCCCCAGGATTGCCGCGCAGATCCAGGATCATTCCTTTCATGCCGGAGCCCTTTGCCTCCGCAAGGGCCTCCGCGAACTGATCCACCGTCACATCGTCAAATTCCTGAATCTCAATATATGCTATGTCATTCTCCATCATGGTAAGCGTCACGGTAGGCGCCTCCACGCTGGCTCTGGTGATCGTGAACTCCAGAAGATCCTCCTCGTTGTCCCTGAGCACGGAGAGCGTCACATCGGTGCCCTCAGGCCCCTTGATCTTCGCCACTGCCTCGTCCAGAGACAGACCCAGCAGACTCTCGCCGTTCGCCTCATATACCAGATCGTCCGGTCTCAATCCGGACGACTCTGCGGGTGCACCCGGTATCAGCCCTGTGACAATAGGAAGCTGCGTCTCACTGTCCAGAGCCATGTAAGCTCCGATTCCCTGATACAGCCCCTCCGTCTGTTCCATAAAACTGCTCAGCTCGTCTGCAGAATAGTACACCGTATAGGGATCGCCCAGAGAATCCAGCATTCCCCTGTAGATACCCTCTCGGATCTCCTCATCGCTCACCTCGTCCAGATAATAGTTCTGATCGATGGTCTTTTCCAGCATCTGCAGTTTGGACATCAACGTCTCATCTACCACGGAACCGCCGGACACCACTGACCGGCTTGTCACGATCCGCTGCAGGCCGACGCTTAAATAGACCACGGCAACGATCAAAAGCGTTACGCCCAATCCGGTGAACAGACCGCCCAAAAACAGACCGACGCCGCTGCCCTTCTCAGCCTTGGGCGGCTTGGAGGGTGAGGGCTGTCCTTGAGAAACGTAATCAAAATATGCCTCGTTCTTGTCCATTTGACTCCTCTTTTCTGCACTGCCTTTATGCCGGGCAGAGCCGTCTGCCCGCTACTGCTTCAGATAATTCCACGGCGAGGTGTATTCGCCGTTCAGCCGCACGCCGAAATGGAGATGATTGCCCGTAGATCTTCCGGTCGTCCCCACTGCGGCAATGGTCTCGCCGCGGACCACGATGTCGCCTGTCTTGACATACAGCGCGGAAGCATGCATGTAAATCGTATACAGACTGTCTCCGTGATCTATCATCACATAATTCCCCATGGTCTGACTGTAATCGGCGGCCACCACCTTTCCGTCGTAGGCCGCAAAGATAGCCGTTCCGGCAGGCGCCGCCAGATCCACGCCGTTATGGAACTGCTCCACGCCCAAAATAGGGTGGATACGCCATCCGTATTCATCAGTGACTCTGGTGTAGGTTGCCAGCGGAAATTTGAACATGCCGCCGTCATATGACAGGACCGTTCCGTTGCCGGCAAGTATTTTCTTCTTCTCTTCCGCTATGGCGGCCTCCAGAGATGCGATCAGTTCATTCTCGGCCGCTATCTCTGCCTCCAGCTCCTTTATGGCCTGCTCCTTATTTGTGATATCGGTCTCGTAGCTTATGATGTCCCGGGTCTTCTGATCGATCAGATCCTGCATACTCTGTTCTTCGGTCTCCGCGTTGGCCTTGGTCTGATCCAGGATCTCCTTCTCCAGCTCCAGCTGTTCCTTGCACAGCTCCACATATTCCCGTGTGTTCTTATAATCCTGCCACATCATATGCTCATAGGAGAGCACCTTCTCCACGTAATCCGCCTTGTTCAGAAAATCTCCGAATTCGTTGGCGGCAAGCAGCATATCCATTGCCTGAGAATTACCGGCCTCATATGTATATTTTATGTAACCGATCATGGATTCTTGCTGAGACGTCTCTCTTTCCAGCGCTTCGTCCAGCTCATTCTGCGTCCGAATCAGTTCCTCTTCCTTCTGCGCGATCTGCTGCTTCAGATCCTCTATATTCTGCTGAATCTCCGCCAGACTGCTGTCCAACTCCGCCACGTAATTTTTCAGATCGGTCCGCTTGGACTCCAGATCTTTTTTCAGCTTCTGCAGATCTGTGAGACCGCTCTGTAAATTTTCCTTTTCCTGTCTTGCCTGCTCTACCTGCGACTCCTTCTCCCGAATACTGTCGGAAGTGATGGAAGAAAGCGGCACGGCCGACACTCTGCGCATTCCCGATTCCGATAACAGCATAGCACAGACTGCCGCGGTAAGGACCATGTAAATTCTGGATTTTTTCTTCATTGCCATCACCTATACACGCAAGCGCTTGAAACACGTAAATGTCTTACACACGCAAGTGTTTTCTTACCGTCGTTACGCTTCCCAGAAATCCTATCCCTACGCCCACTAAAATCGACACAGGTGTCAGAACATGGAATATCTCCTCCAACGGCAGGAAAGAAAAGAATCTGCTTAGGTTAGTGAACCTGCCGTTGATATACTCCAGGGCATATTCATAGAGGCTGTAGATCAATCCCAGCGGAATGACCGCGCCAATCAGTCCGATGATCATGCCCTCCAGCACGAACGGAGCGCGCACGAAGAAGTCCGTGGCTCCGATATATTTCATAATGTTGATCTCCGCGGAACGGACGGAGATACCGATTGCCACCGTATTGCTGATCAGGAAAATGCTGACCGCCAGCAGAATCACAATAATGCCTAACGATACATAGGCAATGAGCAGATTGGCTCCGCTCAAAGTATCGGCGGTCAGGGCGGAATACCGCACCACGCGCACTTCGGGAATGGATTCCAGCCACGTCACCAGCGCGCTCTGCATGGAGACGTCATTGAGGTATACTTCATAGTTGTTCTCGCCTGCCAGAGGATTCTCGGGAAAGACATCTGCGTATTCCTCGCCGTAGGGCTTGGAGAAATCCTTCCACGCCTGTTCGTCGCTGACAAACACTACCTTGGAGACCTCCGGCCGCTTTGCGATCATCTGTCCGATCTCCTCCAGTCTTTCGTCCGTGGGAATCTGATCCGGTGTGTGGCTCTCACATTTGTCGCCTATGGGGCCTTCCTCGTAATGGAAAAATACGGTGAGTGCAACACCCTCCTCCACGCGCATCACAATGCTCCTGAAATTGGCGACAAGGGAATAAAACACGCCGAACAGGAACAGGCAGGCGGATATGGTCGCTACGGAAGCAAGGGAATACCACTTATTGCGAAAGATATTGGCAAAGCCCTGTTTGATGGTATAGAGCAGTGTACTAATCTTCATCGATGTATTCGCCTCCCTCCTCGTCGCTGACTATGACGCCTTTCTTCATGGTGACAACACGCTTGTGCATAGCGTTGACGATTTCTCTGCTGTGGGTCACCACTACCACCGTGGTGCCGCTCTCGTTGATCTCCTCCAGCAGGCGCATGATCTCCCAGGAGGTCTTGGGATCCAAGTTGCCCGTGGGCTCATCGGCCAGCAGGATCGCCGGATTGTTGATCAGCGCTCTCGCAAGAGCTACGCGCTGCTGCTCGCCGCCCGAAAGCTGATTTGTCTTGGCCTTGTATTTGCCTGCAAGTCCCACCGTAGCCAATATGGTGGGAACGTTTCTCCTGATCTCGGCGTTGGGAGTCTCCACGATCCTCTGGGCGAACGCCACGTTCTCATAGACGTTTCTGTTGTTAAGCAGTCTGAAATCCTGAAAGACGACGCCGATATTACGGCGGAATTTCGGAACCTGCTTGCGCTTCAGCCTTGCCAGATCATGTCCCATAACATAAACACTGCCGCTGGTAGCAGTGAGCTCCCGCAGCAGAAGTTTTATCAATGTGGATTTGCCGGAACCGGTCTCTCCCACAATAAATACAAATTCGCCTCTCCCTATGCTGAGCGAAATATTATTCAAGGCCGGAGAGCCTGTAGAGTAAGCCTTACTCACATTATCGAGAAAAATCACTCCGTTCTCCTCGATAAGCTGCTCCCGCTTTTTTCTCAGCTGTTCCTTGTTTGCCATTGGTCTTCCTCCAAAACTAGTAATCTACGCTCTCCATATACTTCATATACTTGACCACCATCAGCGCGATCTTGAAGGTAATGGCATCTTCAAAGACGCGCAGATCCAGTCCCGTGCTCTTCTGAAGCTTATCCAGACGATACACAAGCGTGTTCCTATGTATGAACAGCTGTCTCGACGTCTCCGAGACGTTCAGGCTGTTCTCGAAGAACTTGTATATGGTCGTGAAGGTCTCCTCATCAAAATTGTCAGGGCTTTTCCCGCCGAAAATCTCCTTGATGAACATTTTGCAGAGCGGAATGGGAAGCTGATAGATCAGACGCCCTATGCCGAGTTCACTGTAAGCCACGATGTCCCGCTCGTCAAAAAAGATCTTTCCCACGTCCAGCGCCATTTTGGCCTCTTTGTAAGAGCGGCTGACCTCTTTGAGCTCCCTGACCACCGTACCGTATGCGATACGCATATCCTGAATGCCCTCTTTCTCCAGAAAATGCTCCAGAGATTTCGCCAGGCGTTCGATCTCCTTTGCGGCGTCCGCCTCGGACAGCTCCCGCACAACGATCACGTTGTTCTCGTCCACCGCCGTCACAAAGTCCTTGCCGTTGCTTCCAAGATACGTTCTTGCAAGCTCTAAGACATTATTGTCCTTGCCGCTTCCGGTCTCCACTATCATCACTACCCGAGGCACGTCGGCCTGAATATGCAGCTTCTTGGAACGGCTGTAAATATCCACCAGCAGCAGATTGTCGAGCAGAAGATTCTTGATAAAGTTATCCTTGTCAAAACGCTCCTTGTATGCCACCAGCAGACTCTGTATCTGAAATGCGGCGATCTTCCCGACCATATACGCGTCTTCGCCGGTTCCGCCCGCTACGAGAATATACTCCAGCTGCTGCTCGTCAAATATCTTAAAATACTGGTAGCCCTGTATTTCCTGAGAATCCGCGGGGGATAACGCAAAATCCGCAGAGGTCTTTGCATCGTGCTTCATTTCGGCGGTAGAGGCCACCTCTTTTCCGTCGGCATCCATGACGCAAAGGTCCACTCTGGTAATACTCTTCAGGCCGTCGATGGTATTTTGTAAAATCTGATTAGATATCATAAAATCCCGCTCCTTTGACCGTTTCAAACACGGCAACCGTACATTAGCGCTGTGAAATATACACACAGCATAATACAAATGTACAAAAAATACGGTGAAAAAGCAATAGGATTTTATAAATTTTTCACATAAAAAACTGCCTGATGTTCTTCCCTCAGGCAGTTTTAGCAGTCAATTATCAAACATCAGACATACAGGTCCAGATTGGAACCCACAGCGGGATTTACGCTGCGCTCCATCGCCGCGGAATCGATCATCTCGATGAGACCGGCTCCCAACGCCTCGTTCGTATCCAGCGCCTTGCTCAACACGGCGGTTCCTACTTGAGACTGCAGGGAAACATTTGACAATGCCATTGAAACACCTGCGATATCCATTTGTCATTCCCCCTTTGTGCAGTACTTGAATCATCTTTATAGTAACACAAGTCACTGCGTTTTTCCATACTTTTCCGCAAAATATATATTTTTAACAATTATCTGATATTGCGAATAGAGTGTTCCGTAATCTCGATTTTCCCTTCCTTCAAAAGTCTTCCCACGGCGCGCTTGAACTCACTCTTGCTCATACCGGTCTCATGCTTGATCACCTCCGGCGCCGCCTTATCATTAAAGGGAAGAGAGCCTTCATAGCTGTCCAGCAGGCGGAGAATCGCCTCGGCGTCCGCACTCATCTGCAGGTACGCCTTGTCACGGATACTCAGGGAAAGCCTGCCGTCCTCCAGCACCTTTACCACTCGGGCATTCACGTCTTCTCCCAATTCCGCCCTGCCGTAGAGCTCCTTGGCGGGGATCAGCGCGGAATAAATGTTATCCACCGCCACAAAGGCTCCGAAATTGTCGCTGATCTCATAGACACGCCCGGTCACTTTATCCCCTGCCTGATAGGGGCTGTCGCTGCGCAGGTTCTTGTATACGTTCATCGTCGCGCAGAGACGGTCGCTCTTGTCGATATAAAGGGACACTAGCACTTTTTTGCCCTGCTCCACCTTGCCGCGCTGCTCCTTGAATGGCAGCAGAAGATCCTTCTCCAGGCCCCAGTCCAGAAACGCGCCGATCTTTCCCACCTGAACAACGGTCAGCTCCGCCACCTGTCCCAACGTAAGCCCCGGCTCTCTGACCGTGGAGATCAGCCTGTCTTCGGAATCGCGGTAGACGAACACGGAAAGCCTGTCGCCTATCTCCTTGCCCTTCGGAACCTGCCGGAGCGGCAGCAGAATGCGGTCCTGCTCCTGTTCCCGGCTCGGCGCCAGATACACCCCGAATTCCACTTTCTTTACGATTTCCAGTTCCTGTATCTCTCCCAGACGTATTTTCGACATCTCCGTCACATGGTTCCTTTCTTAAGAAAACTCCGCAATCATATAAGGCTGACCCGCTTCGTCCGTCAGGGATACCACGGTCTTCCCCTCCGCCTCCGCCACATACGGCTTTAAGACATCGTTCAGAAATGCCTGCTTCTTATACTCCGCGCGCAGCTGTCCCACCGCCTGACCGTCCGGCAGAAGATCCATGGCCATATCCACAAATTTCTGATTGTTCACATGATGATTCGTATCGAGATGATGACTGTTCACCACAATGGGCTCCCGGAAGGTCCCTCCCTGGGGGACGGCGATCTTGCGGGGGGCATAGTCCATCTCCAGCCTGCTGCCCATGCCGTAGCCTTCCACCATCTCCTGCGTCACCTGACTGGGCCTTGCGGTCTCTGTGTTCAATAGGCTCCACAGAGAATTGGCCTTTGCAAGGTATCTCCCCTCCGCATCGGTCATCCAGAAATTTCGGTAGCCCAGAAACCCTTTCATATCGTAGGGCTGTGTGCCGACGGTCACCTTCTCCCCCAGAAGAGGATAGCGCTCTGCCACGATCTGCCAGGAGGAAAGCACCCATACCAGCTTTCTGTCCCGCAGATATTCTATGCCGAGGCCCGCATCTTCCGAGTGAAAGGTGGAACAGTCCTGAAAATAATTGATCAGGGCGGACAGGGTGAGCCTGCCGTTTTGATCCGTCTCGCTGTATCTGATTCTGCTCTCAAATGTATACATGACTTCTGCCTTCCTTCCGTCTCACGCAAACAACTGAATGACGATCCTTGCGCACCAGTAGAGAAGGAACAGGATCATGCCGAGATTGAGGATCACCGTGCTGAACCGTTTCCCCTTGGGAATCTGAATCTCACCCCTGTCGAACCGGAACCGCCTTTTCGCCGCAAAGACGATGAACAGCACTATACCGGCGATAACTGCGCAGAATATGCAGCCCAGCAGTGCAAAAAACACCAAGAATCCGATCCAGTGATCCTCGAAGAATCCCCAGATGAGCTGACTCGCCTCATTCATTCTTTCCGGAAGCAGTTCCAGATACAGTTCATATCGTTTCATATATTCATCAATGTCGATCAGCTTCATCGCGCAGGGCAAAATCACGCTGCCGATAAAGTTAATGATCATATGAATGGCGATTGTTATCTTCAGCTTTCCCGTCTTTGCATAGAGGAAAGCGAGGAACACACCCAGCGGAAAGGTAAATATGAACTGATTGAAATTGCCGTGGAATAGTCCGAACATCAGACCGGAGAGCAGAACCGCAACGCCCTGTCCGTATTGCACCGTCCGCTCCACGATGAGCTTGCGGAAGACATATTCCTCATAGACGGGGGCAATGCAGACGGCGATCACGAACATGAGAAGGATATTACTGCCGGAGATCAGGTCCAGCATCTCGTTGTTCACCCCGTCTCCGCCCCCGAATACAAGCATCTTTACCACGCTGATGAAAATTGTGATAATCATCCCCGCAAAGTTCGCCGCAATGCCGATGGCATAGCTCATGAGAAACGACAGCGCAAAGTGTCCGGCTTTCATATGATGCTGCTCCACCTTTACGGCGGGAATCCTCTTTACCAGAAGGATCAGAATGGGCAGCCCCGCCAGATACATGATCGCTCCGTTCAATATCAGAGCGATATCGGCGTTCTCCAGCCACTCGGGCTTTATCCTTTTCCCCGCAAAGGACACGATCATTCCCAGGACGAAAATAATGACCGAGCCGATAAAGAACATCAGACCAAGCTTTGAAAAATGCTTTCTCGCGGTCCTGACAATGTCCTGCCCCTCCTGCAGATCGCCCGGTACGCCGTTTTGCATACCGTTCTGTATACCGTTATTTCCTTCCGGCGTGATTCCTTCCATAAACGTACCTCTTGTCTTTCTTATGAATATCATAATGTTTGAAGATTACCGTGCTGCGGATACCGTCTCTTGTATCGGATACAGCAAGCCCCCCCAAACACGTGTCTGGAGGGGCACCGAAGCAGGGCTACAAGGATTCGAACCTTGAAATGACGGAGTCAGAGTCCGTTGCCTTACCGTTTGGCGATAGCCCTATTTATGTTACCTGATGTATTATACATGAAGTATTTCCACTTTGCAATACCCAATTCAGATTTTCTTTGAAAACAGCGGAAAAAGTGCTATAATTTATGCATGATTCAAGAAAGGAAACAGGCGTATGAATACGGAGTCGGAACAGATCGTCACAGAAGTGGGAAAAGTGATAAAGGGCAAGGACGAAGTCATTCGCAAGGTTCTGGCGGCAGTGCTTGCCGGCGGGCATGTTCTTCTGGAGGACATTCCCGGCGTAGGCAAGACCACGCTGGCCATGGCGCTGGGCCGGGCAATGGAGCTGGAGTATAAGAGAATGCAGTTCACGCCGGACGTGCTGCCCAGCGATATTGTAGGCTTTACCATGTACAACAGCGCCACCCGCGAATTCGAGTATAAAAAGGGAGCCGTGTTCTGCAACCTGTTTTTGGCGGACGAGCTGAACCGCACCTCCTCCAAGACGCAGTCGGCACTGCTGGAGGTCATGGAGGAGGCAAAGGTCACGGTGGACGGCGTGTCCTACCCTCTGCCAAGCCCCTTTACCGTGATCGCCACCGAGAACCCTTTCGGCTCCTCCGGAACGCAGCTTTTGCCGGAATCGCAGCTGGACCGCTTTCTGATCTGCCTGAGCGTGGGCTATCCCTCGCGCCATGCGGAGTTAGAGATTCTAAAGAACAGCGCGGGAGAGGGTCTGGAGCAGGTGCAGCGCGTGATTACCGCAGAGCGCTTAATGCAGCTGCGGCAGAAGACGGAAGCTCTCCATGTGGAAAATAATATTTACGAGTATGTGGTGCGCCTCACCGAGGAGACCCGGCAGAATCCCGACATCGCGCTGGGCGTAAGTCCCCGTGGCGGCATCGCGCTTCTAAAGATGGCAAAGGCCATGGCGTTCCTGCGGGGCGGCGAATATGTGATTCCCGAGGACGTGCTGTCCGTGATCGACGACGTGTGGCGGCACCGCATTCATCTGAATCCCAGAGTGCGCGCCGAGGGCACCGATGTGTCAGATGTCATTCGGGATATCACGGAAAGGATACACGCAGTCTGATGAAAAAGCTGAGCTTAAGCCCGGCAGGGGCCCTGCGGTTCTGCCTGCTGTTCGCATTCGTCCTGTACCTATGGAATTTTTTCCGAAGCTATTTTCTGTTTCTGGCGCTTGTCCTGATACTCTTAGGGCCGGCGGTGTCCTTTCTGCTGCTTCAGGGAGCCAGGGCTTCTCTGGGAATCGGCGCGCAGCTGCCCGACAACAAAGTCGGCCGGAATACAGAGTTCACGCTCCTTATCAAAGTACAAAATCCCCGAAGATTCTCCGTGTTCACCGCAGATGTGACCTATTGCTTCTGCAATGTCTTTACCGGCTATACGGAGCGGAAAAAACAGCATATATGGGTGGCGCCCGGAAGCGGCAGCACCATAGAGGAGCACCTGCTCAGCCGTTATGCCGGCCGAGTGGAGGTGCGGATAGAGAGCTTTGAAGTCTTTGATCTCCTGCATCTGTTCCGTCTGCGGGACTGTGAACGATCGAATGCGTATGCCGTCGTATGGCCTTCCTTCTCGGACGCTGCAGACCAGGAATTATCCGGCTGTGTGGACAATTTTCCGAAGGAGGACGAGACAAGGAAGAGAGGCACCGACTATAACCCGGACTATGAGGTGCGGGAGTATATTCCGGGGGACGAGCTGAAGAACATTCACTGGAAGCTGTCCGCCAAGCAGGAGCAGCTGATGGTGCGGCAGCGGTTGGCGTCAGGGCGCGAAAAGATCAATGTTCTGCTGCCGCTTAGCGACGACAAGCAGCGCAACGACGCTCTGGTGGAATCCTTGTACGCCCTGTGCCTGCTTCTCCTTAAGAATGCTTATCCCATACAGCTCTATCGGCCGGGACGCGGCGGCGTTCTGCAGGGTTCCTTTATAGCGGAGCAGGGGGAATTGGAACATGCGCTGGAGGAGACCTTAAGCGACAGCGGCCTGCATCGGCCCGGGGAGGCCGAGGCGCAGATGGCCATAGAACATTCCGGAGAGAGTTATATATTGGTGCAGACAGGAGCATACAAAGGTGCGTATATTCAGTAGAAGGCAGACAACCGACATTCCGGATATGACTCTCGTGCAGCCGCGGGAGCGCCATAAGTACGACTTTTTTTCGGCTCTTGCAAAGGCGCTCCTCATTTTTCTGCTGGCCTACGGCGCTCTGGGCGGCTTTTTGTCCGCCCTCGACATAGAGTACAGCAGCGGTCTGTGTATGTTGGCGCTTTTTATCATAGCCCTTCTTCTGAGCGCCGTGTACGAGACCGAAAAAAGATGGCTGGAAAATTTGGCAAGTTCTGCGTGTTTCCTGCTCTATCTTTATCTTGCGGTCTCCAGATACCGCCTTATCAACAACGGCTTTTTCGCCATCGTCAACCGAGTCTACGAAATTTCAAGACAATATCTTGGCGTCACAGACGGATTTGTATACTCGCTGAATGCGGACGAGACATATACGACAGTCACTATGTTCGCGCTGTTCTGGGGCATGGTGAGCATCATTCTGTTGAATATCATGATGCAGACAAAATGCAGCCTGTTCAAAGCGGTGCTGCTTACGCTGCCCCCCTATGCCGTTCTTTTCTATTTCGACCGTTCTCCCAATCTGATCTATGTGCTGTTTCTGCTGATGGGTTACTTTACCGCGGCGATCCTTCAGAGCGCAGGCGTGAGAGAAAATCTGTCAAAACAGATACGCTATACCCTTCCTCTCACGGCGGTCGCCGCGATCCTGATCGTGAGAACCGTCTCCCTTGTGCTGCCCGAGAGAATATACAGGTACGCTGTCCCCAAGAATACCGTCAAGGAAGCCTCAGAGGAAGACATGGTCCGGTTCGCTCAGTACGGTATCATGGCGCTGTTTCGCAGATCGGGCGCCAGCGCCGGCGTCAGCGGCGGTCTGCTCAGCAAGGACGCCGCCGTCATGCCTACATACGAGACGGTGCTGAAGGTCAGGTACACCCCCTATGACTATCAGAACGTCTATCTGAAGGCCTTTACCGGAAAGGAATATACCGGCGACAGATGGACACCGGCAGAGCTTCGCCTGTCGGAAGATGGCGCCATGGAAATGAGTATGAGCATACGCAGAGACAGCTACGCCGAAAGCAGGGAAAACGGCGGCGATATTCTGCAGGGCAGAGGCGTTATGGAAGTGGAGCGAATGAAAGCCGACGACGCTTACGACTATCGGCCCTACTATACCGATTCCGCGGAGACAGAGAAGCACGGCAGCGTATCCGTCTACGTCTACTATCCCGCCGTGAGCGGGACGGACATTCCCGCATCCGAACCGGACGACGCCTTTCTGGAAGTACCTCTCAGCTGCCGGACCGCCGTTGCAGGGATATGCCGGGAAGCCGGCTTTTCCGGTACGGAGGAGGAAATCGCAGGGCAGATCGTGAGCTTTTTCAGAGACAATTACTCTTATACCATGCGCCCGGGATTTTATATAGGCGACCCCGATTATATCACCCATTTCCTGACCGAGAACAAGAGAGGGTACTGCACACATTTCGCCTCCGCGGCGACCATGCTGTTTCGGGAAATGGGAATCCCCGCGCGTTATGTGGAGGGCTACGCCTTTTCTTATTCAGATGTGCTGGAGGGCGCCGTGCTGGTGGAGGGCGCCGACTATCACGATTACTATGACGGATATGCCCCTCTGGGCGAAACGGCATTCGTGGAACTGGAGATACCGGACTCCTACGCCCACGCATGGGTGGAGATCTACGTAAAAGAGAAAGGCTGGATCGCGGTGGACCCGACGCCGGCCCAGACCTCACAGGAAGAAATGTCTTCCTTCTGGGACTCCTTTATGAACGGCGGAAACGATGACACAGATCTGAATATACCTACAGGAAACTGGAACGCTTATCTGGAAGGCGCCTTGGGAGGCACCGGCTATATCCTGGCAGGGGCCGCCGCCTTCTTCCTGATCGGTCTCGGAGCCGCAGGTCTGCGCCGTACCTTAAAAGAACGCAGGCTTCCTGCCAGGGAGCGGGTAAAGCTGGAATATGGGCGCATACTGTCCTATCTTGCAAAGCACCATCCGAATTATCAGCGGCTGCGCACATTGCAGGAACAGATCGAATGGATCAGACGCCACAGCCGACGGGAGATCACGGACGAGCAGGCCGACGCTCTGTATCAGATCTACTTTGCGGAAAATGTGAGCTGTGACTGCGATGCCCTGTTCAGGCAGCTGAGAAAGATCAGGAAAGAGCTGGTTTGAAAGTCAAAGCACCCGCATCATTTAAAAATCCCCGCAGGCCCTGAAAAATCAAGGCTGCGGGGATTTACCCTTTTGCTCAAGCTCTATTCTCTTGATCTATTCTCTTGAAAATGCGTCTTATACCTCAAAGATCAGATCGCCGTAGGTAGGAATCGGCCATACCTTTTTATCGACCATCATCTCCAGTTCATCTACAGGCGCTCTCAATGCGTCCATTGCCGTGCGGACCTGATCCTTGTAGAAGAATGCCTGCTCTTTCTGGTCTGCGATGGTGCCGGCCTGCTCTTCCACCTTCTCCAGCTCCAGCAGCGCTTTCTTTGCCTCTGCCAGCTTAACGGAGACCGCATTCAGAAGATCCGTCTGAACGCTTGCGTCTGCGCCTGCCTCCTTCACGGCCAGCACGGTATCCGCAAGGCTCTTGGTATACTTGATTACCGCGGGAAGGATCTGCTTCTTCGCCATATCCAGCATGGTGAGCGCCTCGATGTTGATCATCTTCGCATAGGTCTCATACAGGATCTCTTCACGGGACTTTAACTCCACCTCGGTAAAGATACCGAATTTTTCAAACAGCTTGATGGCCTTGTCGGTGGTCAGGGTAGAGGAAGCCTCCACCATGGATTTGATATTGGGAAGGCCGCGTCTCTCCGCCTCGGCAACCCACTCGTCGGAATAACCGTCACCGTTGAAAATAATTCTCTGGTGCTTTGTCAGGTACTCCTTGATCAGATCGTGCACAGCAGCGTCAAAGTTATCCGCTTTCTCCAGGACATCTGCCGCCTCGCAGAAGGCCTCGGCAACAATGGCGTTCAGAACCGTGTTGGGGCTTGCGATGGAATCGGAGCTTCCCACCATACGGAACTCGAACTTATTTCCGGTAAAGGCAAACGGTGAGGTTCTGTTTCTGTCCGTGGCATCCTTATCCAGATCGGGCAGAGTGGAAACGCCCGTGAGCAGCTTGCCGCCCTGAATGGAATGTGCGGCTTCACCGGTCTCCACCAGCTGCTTTACCACGTCCTCAAGCTGCTCGCCCAGGAACATGGAAATGATTGCGGGAGGCGCCTCGTTCGCACCGAGTCTGTGATCGTTTCCGACGTCAGATGCGCTCTGGCGGAGCAGATCCGCATGAGTGTCCACTGCCTTTATAATACATGCCAGCACCAGAAGGAACTGAACATTCTCATTGGGGGTATCGCCGGGATCCAGCAGGTTGACACCATTGTCGGTTCCCAGGGACCAGTTGTTATGCTTACCGGAGCCGTTCACTCCCGCAAAAGGCTTCTCATGCAGCAGGCAGGTAAGTCCATGGCGGCCGGCGACCTTCTTCATGGTCTCCATCACCAGCTGGTTGTGGTCCACCGCAATGTTAGCGGTCTCATAAATGGGAGCCAGCTCATGCTGCGCGGGAGCCACCTCGTTGTGCTGGGTCTTGGCAGTCACGCCCAGCTTCCAGAGCTCCACGTTCAGATCCTTCATGTATGCGCCGATCCTCTCGCGGATAGTGCCGAAGTAGTGATCCTCCAGCTCCTGTCCTTTGGGAGCGGGTGCGCCGAACAGTGTGCGGCCTGCGAAGATCAGGTCCTCACGCTGTAAATATTTTTCTCTGTCTACCAGGAAATACTCCTGCTCCGGTCCCACGCTGGCCACCACCTTCGTGGCTTCCGTGTTGCCGAACAGGCGGACGATGCGCAGCGCCTGCTCGCTCACAGCCTCCATGGAACGGAGCAACGGGGTCTTCTTGTCGAGAGCCTCGCCCGTGTAGGAGCAGAATGCCGTGGGAATGCACAGGATCACGCCCGTTGCGTCCTCCTTCAGAAAAGCGGGGGAGGTGATATCCCACGCGGTATATCCTCTGGCCTCAAAGGTAGCGCGCAGACCGCCGGAGGGGAAAGAAGAAGCATCGGGTTCACCCTTGATCAGCTCCTTGCCGGAAAACTCCATGATCATTTTGCCCTCCTCGTCGGGGTGGGTCACAAAGGAGTCATGCTTCTCGGCCGTAATGCCGGTCAGCGGCTGGAACCAGTGAGTATAATGGGTTGCGCCGTGCTCTACAGCCCAATCCTTCATAGCTTTTGCTACTACGTCTGCGGCAGCCAGGGACAGCTCACCGCCTTGATCCATGACTTTTTTCACCTCTTTGTACACATTCTTGGGCAGTCTCTCCTTCATCTTCCCAAGAGTGAATACCTTGCTGGCAAAAATCTCTTCCACATTCAATACTTCACTCATCTTCATTCTTCCTTTCCTGTTTTGTACCATGACGTTATTAAGTCATGGCCGGCAGTCGTCGGCTGCTTTCGATCGACTGTGTATCTGCAAAAAAAGAGTCCCAAAGTAAACCCGTTACTATGGAACCTCCTCGTTCAACAAATAACACTGTGCAGAAACACGGATGAAATCACCCAACGTTTCGTTTTCTATAAGATAACCCACTTTTTTCAAAAATGCAATACCTAAAATTAATTTTCTCAATTTCGGCAAAAAATCCGTTGATTTTTGCTTGTCCACTGGACATATTGACGGAAATCAGCCGGATTCGTCACAACGCACCCGCAGCAGATCGAACTGCCGCGCCTCTTTTGACAGCTCCAGCCAGATCACCTGTTTGGAATGAGGACAATTTTCCAGCGGACCGCCGTTTTCGTCATACATGGCCAGCACCTCGGCCGTCTCATCACAGCCGTCGGAACGCATGATCTCTATGGCATCGCCCACCGAAAATTTATTGCGCTGTTCGATGCGCACCAGCCGGCAGGGCGTCTGCTTTCGGGAAAGCTGCTGCGGGAACATCTCCTCCGCTTCCCGCACCTCCTCCACGATTCCCAAGTAGGTGTACTCGTTCACATAAGTGCTGCTGTCGTAGATCTGTGCGTCCTCACAGGGCTTTCCGAAAAAGAATCCCGTGGTATAGCGGCGGTTGGTGCACTTTGACACCTCGGCGCGGTACCAGTCCAGATTCCTCCTGTAGATTTCCTCGCCGGTCAGACAGTCGTCGATGGCCTTCCGATAGGCACGGGCGACGGACGCCACATAGAGCGCCGTCTTCATACGGCCCTCCACCTTAAAGCTGTCGATTCCCGCATCCAAAAGCTCCGGAAGGTATTCCACCATGCACAGATCCTTGGAATTGAACAGAAAGGTCCCCCGCTCGTTCTCATACACCGGAAGATACTCCCCCGGTCTGGTCTCCTCCACCACGGCATACTTCCACCGGCAGGGGTGGGTACACGCGCCCCTGTTGGCATCGCGGCCGGTGAAATAATTGCTGAGCAGACATCTGCCGGAATAGGAGATGCACATTGCCCCGTGAACAAAGGTCTCTATCTCCATCTCCCGGGGAATCCTTTCCCGTATTTCTTTCAGTTCCGCAAGGGACAGTTCTCTGGCGGAGACCACCCGCTTTGCGCCCAGCTCCCACCAGAAGCGGTACGTCTCATAGTTGGTATTGTTCGCCTGGGTGGAGATGTGTATCTCCGCCGACGGCCACACCTTCTTCGCCACGGCAAACATTCCGGGGTCGGAGATGATCAGCGCATCGCAATGCTCCGGCTGCATGTCCCGCAGCTCGGCAAAATATTCCGCCGCCTTCTCCAGATCGTCGTTGTGGGCCAGAACATTGGCGGTGACATAGACTCTCACACCGCGGGTATGCGCAAAGGCAATGCCCTCGGCCATCTCCTCCACGGAAAAATTCTTTGCCTTGGCCCGAAGTCCGAATGCGTCCCCTCCGATATAGACCGCATCTGCCCCGAAGATCACGGCGACCTTCAGCACCTCCAGGCTGCTTGCCGGCATGAGCAGTTCAGGTCTTTTGTTATGTATCGCTTCTCCGTTCATACTTGTCCTTCCGTCTTCGTCGTCAGCGCCGCCCCGTCTCCCACAGGCAGAATCACCGTCTGAAGTCCCGGCGTATGCTTCAGCGCGTACAGATATTCCCGCATACGGGAGTGTATCGTCCTGTTTCTTCGGGTCACGGCGAACCGAGATTCGATAATATCCCCGTCCTGCAGCACATTGTCGGACAAGAGCAATCCGCCGGGCGCAAGCAGCCGCATCACCTCTGGCAGAAAATGTATATACTGCCCTTTGGCCGCGTCCATAAAGATCATGTCATAGGGGCCCTCCAGCTCCCGCAGGATCTCTGCGGCGTCTCCCGCAAGAAGTGTGATCTGCTGCTCCCGTCCGCTTCGCCGGAAGTTTTCCTTCGCCACAGGAATCCTCTTTTCATACTTCTCAATGGTAGTGATATGGCAGTCCTTAGGCCCGTACTCGCTCATCAAAAGCGCGGAAAAGCCAACGGCAGTCCCCACTTCCAGGATATCCCTCGGTTTTAGAAGCGCCAAAAGAAATTTGATCAGGCTCTGCATGGATCTTCTGATCACAGGGACCTGCATTTCAATGGCATTTTTTTCTATTTCATCCAGAAAAGGAGTGTTTCCCCTGTCAAGAGAATCAATGAAGGCTCCCACTCGCTCGTCTATCATCATCTGAATACCCGCATCCTTTCCACATCTGCCGGCCTTATCCCGAACGGATCACTCATCGACAGTCTACTCCTGTGCGGCCTCCTCTGCGGGCTCCTCGGTGTCCTCCTCCTTCTCCACCACCATAGCCGCCATAATCTCTTCGGCCGTCATGGAGGTGCTTAAGTCAAACACTCCGGGTCCCACATCTTCTCTGTATTCCGACAGATAATATTGAATGGTGAAAAGCTTCGCGTCTCTGACCAAGCCTCTGCTCTCCAAAATCTTCGCAAGCTCCGAGGGTGTCATATCCTCCGTGACGGCAACGGTAACGGTCCTCCCCTCCCCCGCGGAGACGGCAGGCTCCGTAAAAGTACGGTATCCGTAATCGTAGCATATCATGGCGCCCCGATAGATCACATATATCACAAATATCGTCGCAACCACTCTGAAAATTGCGCCCAGCACGGCGCCTATCAAACTTTTCGCTTTCATACACAATCCTATCCGCGTGATCCACGCTTTCAAACATCATAAGTTTTTTTATTCAAAATTCAAGCCCTCTGTGATACGGGCATTGATGCGCTGCATCATCCTGCACAGGGCCAGCTCAGCGGCCAGAAAATCCGCCACCAGAGGATTCGCCCGAAATTCCTCGTACTCTTTTTCAAAACGGTCCAGCTTCCCGAAATCATTATCCGCGCTGCACTGAAATTCATAATTTCGTTTTCTGTACTCGTCGATCTGTGCCTTCAGCTCCGGCTGGCTCTTTACCTTAGCCAGCTCTCTGGTATAGTTCAGATATACCTCCGACTTTAAGATAGCGGCAATAAATTCATCTGTAGCATTGTCAAGATTGTACATGACCTCTCGTTAAACCTCCATAATGATAGGCAGAATCATGGGTCTGCGCTTCGTCTTTTTCCAGACGTAATCGCTCAGGGCGTCCTTTGTCGTATTCTTCAGCTTGCCCCAGTCCGTGATGCCCCTGTCAAGACATCTCTGGAGCGCATCGTCCACGGTGTGGCGGGCCTCCTCGATGAGCTCGTCCGACTCCTTCACATACACAAAGCCTCTGGTGACGATATCCGGTCCCGCCACAAGCTGGCTGTTGTATCTGTCCAGACTCATCACCACTATCATGATACCGTCCTCCGCCAGATGCTGGCGATCCCGAAGGACGACATTTCCCACATCGCCCACGCCGAGGCCGTCCACAAGGATCGCTCCCACGGGAACCTTCCCCGTCACCTTAGCGCTGTCACTGCTCAGCTCCAGCACCTCTCCGGAGGAAAGGATAAATATGTTTTCCTTCCCGATGCCAAGGCTCTGTGCGATCTTTGCCTGCGCCTTCAGGTGCTTGTACTCGCCGTGCACGGGTATGGCATATCTGGGACGGATCAGGGTGTAGATCAGCTTGATCTCCTCCTGACAGGCATGTCCGGACACATGAGCGTCCTGAAAGATCACGTCAGCGCCCTTGATCAGCAGGTCGTTGATTACCTTCGTCACCGATTTCTCGTTGCCCGGGATAGGGTTGGAGGAAAAGATAACGGTGTCTCCCGCCCCGATCGTGATCTTGCGGTGCATTCCGCTGGCCATACGGCTCAGAGCCGCCATGCTCTCTCCCTGACTGCCGGTGGTAATGATCACCTGCTGCTCGTCGGGATAATTCTTCAACTGATCCACTTCTATCAACGTATTGTCGGGAATATTGATACACTCCAGATTTCTGGCCGTCTCGATGATGCTCACCATGCTGCGGCCTTCCACGCACACCTTTCTGCCGAACTTGTATGCCGTGTTGATGATCTGCTGTACACGGTCCACATTCGACGCAAAGGTCGCCACAAAAATTCTGGTGTTCTTATGCTCCTCGAACAGCGTGTCAAAGGTGGGACCCACCGTTCGCTCCGAGGGCGTGAACCCGGGACGCTCCGCATTGGTGGAATCGCACATGAGAGCCAGCACGCCCTTCTTGCCAAGCTCCGCAAACCGCTGCAGATCGATGGCGTCCCCGAATACCGGAGTGTAATCCACCTTAAAATCACCGGTATGCACCACCACGCCGGCAGGCGAATAGATTGCCAGCGCCGCCGCGTCCACAATGCTGTGGTTCGTCTTGATGAATTCCACGCGGAAGTGGCCGAGATTGATGGACTGTCCGAACTTTACCACTTTGCGCTTGGTAGTCTGCATCAGGTCGTGCTCCCGCAGCTTATTTTCGATAATACCCATCGTCAGCCTGGTAGCGTAGACAGGCACGTTGATGTCCTTCAGAACATAGGGCAGCGCGCCGATATGATCCTCATGTCCGTGGGTGATCACGAATCCCTTCACCTTATCCAGATTGTCCTTCAGATAAGTCACGTCGGGAATCACAAGATCTATACCCAGCATGTCGTCTGCAGGGAAGGACAGACCGCAGTCCACCACAATAATACTGTCCTCATATTGGAAGGCAGTAATGTTCATGCCGATCTGCTCCAGGCCGCCCAAAGGAATGATCTTCAGCCCGGAGACATTGCTATTCTCTTTTTTCTTCAATGAAATGTCCTCCACATTCTATACAGAGGCCAAAGAGCCTGCCCTCTCGATCGACAACGTGAAACATTTCCTGCGGAACGGCCTGTGATGGCAGCGCTTTTGTTCATGCACATATGGTTTCCGTCCTCCGGCGCACAAACCCGCCATCAAAACCGATCCGGTCGATCAGATGCAGCTCACTCGACAACTGCATGGTTCTATAAACAACAGCCGACCCCGTCTCAGGGCAGCTAAATTACCTGATTAGATCAGACAAATTTGACGTCTTCCAGCATATTTTCAAAGACACCGGCCACGGCGGCAAGCTCCTCGTCGTCGGAAACGATGGTGAAAACGCTCTCCTCCTCGCCGTCCTTGGAGATGTCCTTCAGGATCAGAGCCTCGCCGTCACCCTCCTCAAAATCCGTCACCAAAATATAGTTGAAGCCGCCGATCCTGGTCTGCTCCAACACAAAAAAATCTACCGGTTCCTCTCCGTGGGGATTGAAAGTGATCTTCTCCAGCTTTGCCATGCTTCCTCTTTCCCGCCTTCCGGCGATGCTGCGTCTGGTCATTTCCGATTGCGCCTGTCCAAAAATCCCTGCAGGATCAGTGTGGCGGCTATCATGTCAACGTAATCTTTTCTGTTCTCTCTGCGAACGCCCGCCTCCGTCATGATTCGGTCGGCCGCGACCGTGGTCAGCCGCTCATCCCATAATGTGACCGGAAGAGCGGTCCTGCGCTCCAGCTTTTCCTGAAATTCCCGCGTCAGTTCGACGCGCACGCCCTCGGAGCCGTTCATATGCTTCGGACAGCCCAGAACGATCTCCTGCACTTCATACTCTACGATCAGTTCTTCAATCCTTGCAAGCGTCTGACGCAGCTTGTTCTCTTCCTTGCGGCGAATGATCTCGACGCCCTGTGCAGTCACCATCAGACTGTCGCTGACAGCCACGCCCACAGTTTTGGAGCCAAAGTCCAATCCCATTATCCTCACGGATATCCTCCCCGTCAGATCTATTGCCAGTTCTTCGCGTTGATATACTCCGTCAGCAGTTCCTCCACCAGCTCGTCCCTCTCCACTTTCATGATCAGGCTTCTGGCGTTCTTATGGCTGGTGATATAGGTCGGGTCTCCGCTCATGATATAGCCTACGATCTGGTTTACCGGATTATAGCCCTTTTCGGTCAGCGCCTCATACACCGCAGACAGCACCAGCTTCGCTCCGGTCTCCGGCTCCGACTCAACGTTAAAATATTGTGTACTTCCTAAATCCTGCATATTTATCCCGTCCTTTTGTATCCTTTGCACCTTACTGTTTTCTATCATAACTCATTTGTTCCGAAAATTCAAGCCAACAGGATTTCTTCTGTGAGAAAATCTTTGACTTGTACCGAAATCAGCCGGCCGGGGACGGCTTTCGCCGCTCCTTCCTCACAGGAAACCGCAATCCTGACATAATCCTTTGTATACCCCAAAAGATATTCCCTGCCCCCGATTCTTTTTGTCTCCTCCGGAAGTATCTCAGCCTCTCTCCCTATGTAACGCCTCCTGAATTCTATGGACTGTCTCCTCTCCAGTTCAAACAGCTCGCCGCTCCTTCGCGTCTTCACTTCCTCGGGCACCTGATCCGGCATTTCTGCCGCTGCGGTCCCCCGACGCTTTGAGTATTTGAAAATGTGCATCTCATAGAAGCCGACCTTCTCCAGAAATTCCTTTGTCCTGGCGAATTCCTCTTCTGTCTCCCTCGGAAAGCCTACGATCACATCCGTGGTGACGGCCGGACAGTCAAAAGCACTGCGCAGGCGCTCCACACTTTCATAGTATTCCCCGGTGGTGTACTTTCTATTCATTCTCTTTAAGGTATCGTCACATCCGCTCTGGAGCGATAGGTGAAAATGGGGACAGAGCTTAGGCAGCGCTGCCAGCCTCCTTACCGTCTCCTCCGTGACGATTCTCGGCTCCAGCGAGCCCAGGCGGATTCTTTGAAGCCCCTCGATACCGTGTATCTGTTCGATCAGATCAATCAGAGTGCCGCTGCCGGCATAAGCTCCGTTCCTCTCAAAGTCGATGCCGTAGGAGCTGATATGGATTCCCGTCAGCACCACCTCGCGGTAGCCGGCGTCCACCATTCCCTTAATCTCCCGCAGGATATCCTCCTCCTTCCGGCTGCGCACCCGTCCCCTGGCCAGCGGAATGGCGCAGTAGGAACAGAACTGATTGCAGCCGTCCTGAATCTTGATGTACGCTCTCGTGTGCTCTGCCGTCTGCCTAAGCTGCATCTCCTCATACTGACAGGTATGCGCGATGTCGGGAATCGTCGTGCCCCCCAGAGTCTTGCTCTCCCTGTCGGCCAGATACTTCTCCAGTATTTCCACGATATCCTTCTTTTGGTTGTTGCCGATGGCCAGATCGATGCTGTCGTCCTCCTCTATCCTGTCGTATGCCGTCTGTACATAGCAGCCCACGGCCACCACCACGGCCTCCGGATTTCTCTGTTTGGCCCGGTGCAGCATCTGTCTGCTCTTTCTGTCCGCAATATTGGTGACGGTGCAGGTATTCACAATATAAATATCCGCCTTCTGATCAAAGGGCACGATATGATACCCTTTTTCCTGCAGTTTTTGCTGCATTACTTCCGTTTCATAGGAGTTCACCTTGCAGCCGAGATTGTGAAATGCAATTTTTTTCATTCTGTTTTTTCCTTGACTTTTGCTCCTCCTGCCACTAATATATAGGGAGAAGCTGTGACAACAATAAGGAGGTGTCAATATGAAGACCGTGCAGATTTCACTGAATTCCATCGACAAGGTAAAGTCTTTCGTGAACGACGTAACTAAGTTCGACTTCGACTTTGATCTGGTTTCAGGAAGATACGTCATCGACGCAAAATCCATCATGGGTATTTTCAGTCTGGATCTTTCCAAACCCATCGATCTGAACATTCATGCCGAGGACGGCGCAGAGGAAGTATTGGAAGCTCTGAAGCCTTACATCATATAGGAACTGTACTCTGCATCGATACATAGTGTACGGATACATGGTATCGGACACGATCGGAAGACCTCAAAGAGCGTAAGACTTTGAGGTCTTCCTTTTATTCTGTTATTCCACGACGATCAGCTCATCGGTCTCCAGCGCGGTCTTTACCAGCTCGTCGATCTTCTCGTCCAGATTGCGCTCGTGCCGCCTGATGACGTTCAGATTGGGCTTCGTCACGGGGTGCTTTGCCACAAAAATAGTGCAGCAGTCCTCATAGGGCTGAATGGACGTCTCGTAGGTCCCGATCTTTTGGGAGACCTCTACAATCTCCTGCTTGTCAAAGCCTATCAGCGGCCGGTACACCGGCATTGTGCACACTTCGTTGGTGGCTGCCAGGGAATTCATCGTCTGGGACGCCACCTGCCCGATGCTCTCGCCGGTGATCAGGCCGAGGCACGCCGTCTCCCCGGCTATATGCTCCGCGATGCGCATCATATAGCGCCGCATGATGATCGTCAGCTCTTCATGCGGGCATTTCTCATGAATGTAGAGCTGAATGTCGGTAAAATTGATCACATGAAGGTAAATGGGACCCGTATACCTTGACACGATTCTTGCCAGATCCACCACCTTCTGCTTGGCGCGTTCGCTGGTGTAGGGCGGCGCATGGAAGTAGACGGCGTCTATCTTCACGCCCCTCTTTGCGATCATATATCCCGCCACCGGGGAGTCGATCCCGCCGGACAAAAGCAGCATGGCCTTTCCGCCTGTGCCCACCGGCATACCGCCCGGTCCCGGAATCTCAACGGAATAAATATATATCTTCTCCCGTATCTCCACATGGAGCATGATCTCCGGCTCCCGCACATCTACGCGCATCTTCGGGCAGGCATTCAGAATGGCCTCCCCCAGATCCGCATTGATCTCCATGGATTCTTTGGGATAGTTCTTCCTCGCCCGCCTTGCATTGACCTTGAAGGTGCTGCTGCAGTCCGGATACACGTCCTTCACATATCTGACAACTGTGTCGCAAAGCTTTTCAAACCCCTCGTCCTCCACGTAGATCATGGGGCAGATTCCCGATATTCCGAAGACATGCCGCAGATGCTCCACCGTCTCGTCATAGTCGAACTCTCCCTGCGCCTCCACATAGATCCGCCCCTGATTCTTTCTGATCTCAAAGGTGCCCTCGCATTTTTTCAGCGCGAACTTTATCTGATGGACCAGCGCGTCCTCAAAGAGATATCTGTTATTCCCCTTCACGCCGATCTCAGCGTATTTTAACAAAAAAGCTGTAAACATCTTGACCTCTCTATTTCCTTCTGGTATATTTCCGCAGCATAGGAATTTTATCATACATTGTCTGTAATGTATAGTCTATTTCTTCTATTGTGGTATAGACGGAGAAGCTGAACCGCACTGTGGATTCCAGCATCCACGGCTCCACTCCCAAAGCCCTCAGTGTGGCCGACGGCTGAGGCTTGCGGGCTGCGCAGGCACTTCCCGCCGACACGTAAATGCCCTTTTCCTCCAGCGCATGCAAAAGCACTTCACTGCGGACCCCTGACACGGAAACGCTGACAATGTGGGGGGCGGTTCCTTCCCCGTCGGGAGAATCCGGCAAAAGCCCGTTGATTCTGACGCCGTCTATCCTTCTGACGCCGTCCATAAAGTGCCGCTTGCACCGATACAGTCTCTCCATATCCTCGTCATAGTGTGCGTACAAAAGCTCAGCCGCCTTGGCCATGCCCGCCACGCCGGGCACATTGTCCGTGCCGGACCGCAGATTCATCTGTTGTCCGCCTCCGTGCAGAATGGGCTGAATCTTTACCTTGTCCCCGATATACAAAAGTCCCACGCCCTTGGGCCCGTGAATCTTGTGTCCGCTGACAGAGAGAAGATCGATTCCCATTTTCTTCGGGTAGATCTTTGCCTTGCCAAACCCCTGCACCGCATCCACGTGAAACAGGGTATTGGGATTGATCCGTTTGATCAGATCGCCCGCCTCCGCAACGGGCTGCAGGGAGCCGATCTCATTGTTGGTGTGCATGACGGACACCAGAATCGTATCCTGCGTCATGGCGTTCTGCAGATCCTTCAGGGAAATGCGGCCGCTTTGGTCCACGGGCAGGTACGTGACGCGAAAGTTCTCGCCTTCCAGATAGTGCATTGTCTGCAGGATCGCTGGATGCTCTATCTGTGTGGTGATCAGATGGCTGCCCTTCCTTCTGTTGGCAAACGCGCAGCCGATCAACGCCATATTGTCGGACTCCGTTCCGCCCGAGGTGAAGACCAGCTCCTTTTCGTTTACCTTTAAAAGCCGTGCAAAAGTCTCATGCGCATAGCGAAGATACTGCTCCGCCGCAACGCCCTTCATATGAAGACTGGAAGGGTTGCCGTAATCTTCGCACATTATTTTCGTCATCAATTCCGCCGCCTCCGGCAGCACCCGGGTAGTGGCGGAATTGTCCAGATACACTTCCATTGCTTCCTCCGTTCTAAAGCTTCCGTTTTGAAAACCGTGCTGTTTTATAGTTAGCATATGCAGGAAATGCTGTCCTTGTCAATGTTTGTCGTATTTGGAATATATTACTCTCTATTGCTCCTCCAGTCGGTACATCACCCAGGAGAGCACCGTCATGCCGGCGGTCTCCGTCCGAAGGATCCGTTTTCCCAGCGTAACCGGTTCCACACCATTCTGCACCGCCTCGCGGATCTCCGCTTCGTCAAAGCCGCCCTCGGGACCGATAAATACCGCAATGCTCTGCCCCGGTCTTAAGCCTTCGATAATGGACCTCGTCCGCCCCATTCCCTCGGCCATCTCATAGGGAATTATTCTGACATCCATGTCATATGCCATCGCCGCCGCTCGGGAAAAGTCCACCACCTCCCACACCTTGGGTACGATCGCCCGCTTGCTCTGCTTGGCTGCTGCCTCCGCGATGCCCTGCCACCGGGCAATCTTGGACGCAGCCTTTTTCTCGTCCAGCTTTACCACACAGCGCTTCGATGCCACGGGAACGATCCCGTATACGCCGAGCTCTACGGCCTTCTGCACGATAAATTCCATCTTGTCCGCCTTGGGCAGGCATTGAAAGAGCCAGACTTTGGCAGGCAGCTCCACGGAGTCCTCTTTCACGAACCGCAGTTCACAGAGGATCCTGTCCGCCTCCAGAGAGACGATACCGCACCGATATTCTTTCCCGTCCGCACCGCTTTTGACGGAAATCTCCTCGCCGGGCCGCATACGCAGCACATTCTTAATGTGATTGACGTCTGCGCCCAATATTATGACGCTCTTGTCAGATATGTTGATTTGTGACGGTTCCACAAAAAACTGGTACATGGGTGTGCTCCTCTTACCTTTTCCGCAATCTGTCCCACAGGTCATACATTTTTCTGTTTCTTAGCCGTAACGCTGACCCACTCGCCCTGATGCGTCACTTCCAGCACCTGCAGTCCGGCCGCCTTCACGGCCTCCACCACCGTCTCCTCCTTGTCGTCAATGATTCCGGAGGTGATGTAAATTCCACCCTCCTTCAGATGATCCACGATCACCGGAGTGAGCGGCACCAGAACATCGGCAAGAATATTGGCAACTGCAATGTCATAGCGGCCGTATCCGACCTTATCCCGAATCTCCTGATCCGAAATGATATTGCCGATCAGCATTTCAAACCTCTCGGGAGCGATGCCGTTGGCTTCACAGTTCTGTGCAACGGCCTCCACTGCACACACGTCAAGGTCCGTTCCCACCGCATGTTTCGCGCCGAACATCAGCGACAGGATCGCCAGGATACCGCTGCCGGTTCCCACATCCAGAAGCTCCGTCTCCGGAGTAATGTACTTTCTGAGCTGGCGGATACAGAGCTGCGTCGTCTCGTGCATTCCCGTTCCGAACGCGGTGCCCGGATCGATGTGCAGCACCGTCTTGCCCGCATCTTCCGCTTTCATTTCCTCCCAGGACGGAATCACCAGAATATCGTCGATATAGAACTGATGGAAATACTGCTTCCAATTATTGATCCAGTCAATATCCTCCGTCTCATCTACGGTGACGGTCCCCTCGCCGATATCACAGAACTGCCTCAGATCCTCCAGCTCGCCCTTGACGCTCCCGAGCAGCGTCTCCAGGTCCGTGGGCTGCCCCATGACCTCTACGCTGCCGTCCTCCTTCTTCTCCACAAAGAAGCTCAAGTAAGCAATGCCGTCATCTTCCGGGCTCTCCGGAAGAATGTCCACGAACATCTGCTCTTTCTCAAGCGCCGTCAAGGGAATCTTGTCCTCGATCTGAGCGCCCTCCAGGCCGATGTCATAGAGCGTGCTGATGATGATATCCTCCGCCTCTGTAGTTGTCTTGATCCTGATTCTGATCCACTTCATACTTCCTCTCATTCCGCCGCTTTCTGCGGCCTAAGACCGTTTGATAAGGCTTCCTGTCTGCGCACGGTATACTCACAGATTCCAAGCAGTAAAAAGAACAGCGGCGTGCTTAAGACCTGCTGGAAACTTACCAGAGAATTCAGCCCGTACAGCACAAGCGCCAAAACTCCGGGCAGATACCGGCGATACCTTGCGAAGGCCGCCGCCGCTATCGCCACTGCTGCCGCCAGACCCAGTATTCCTGTATTTATCAGGTGATTGAGCCATTGGTTGTGAGCGTTGGCAAACACCGCGTCGGCCCAGTGCCCCGTCACCGCCGGCAGCTCAAAAGGAGCAAAGACCGAATAAATATACTCTGCGAAACAGTCCGGACCCGCTCCCAGCAGCTTCTGTTTCAGGCCGCCCCGCCAAAATCCCTGCAGGGACAGCTTCCACAGAGCGCCTCTGCCGCTTGACCAGCCGTCACTGCCCAGCATTTTGCTCACATACAGCGCTCCGCCTGCAAGCAGTCCCAAAGCCGCAAGAAACACCGTCCCCAGCCACAAGCCGCGCACCACTGACCTGCTTCGTCCGGATATCTCTGAAAGCTTCTCATCGGAAGACGGCTCTTTTGCGGCGGATTCTGCCCGCCCCAGTCTGCGGATCACAAAATAGGCCCCCGCGCACACCGCTCCGAGAATCCACCAGCCGCCCCAGCTTATCACGGAAATTCCCACTCCGTCCGCAGGCAGGGCCTGCAGGGCGGCTTCTCCCCGCAGACGCACGGCACATCCATAGCAGGGCAGACCCCAAAATACGCCTGCCGCCAAAAGCATCGTCCTTGCGAACACGACCGCATTCCTGCGCCCCGCCAGAAGGCACACGCCGAGACAGACTGCGGCAAGCACAGGCCCGATATCGCTGCCCTGTATACATAGTAACACCAAACCCGCCGCGCACACAATGTACAAAAGTACATACTTTCTGATTTTTTGCGCTTTCAGGTATCCCGCCACAGGCATGGCAAGGGCCACGGCGCAGTAGCCGCAGAACCAGTTGATATTTCCCAGAGTGGAAATCAAATGACTGTACTCCCAATCGCTCTCCCGAAAACCCTGCAGAAGCCCCAGCGGATCAAAGCCCAGACGGCTGCAGAATCCCAGGACCGTCACGGCAAAAAAGGCGGCCTCCCACAGATATATGGGCCAGGCGCTCCCACAAAAGCTTCTGGAGACAAAAAAGTAAACGGCCACAAAAACGATCTGCGACAGCGCTCCCATGTGCCAATCCCGATAGCCCGTCCATGCCGTCATTCCGTAGCTGCTGAAGACAGCGGAGAGCAGACACGCCGCCCCGTAGAACAGCATACAGATATCTACGGGACTTAGTTCCCTCGCAGAGCCTGAAAGGCGGTTTTCCCCCGCAGCAGGAAGCTTGCCCGATCTTTGCAGCAGCCGTCCCGCAAGCGCCGTCAGCGCCCACGCGCCCAGACAAAAGAGGGACACGCGAAGAAACAGGGCGTACTTGCCGTCGCCCAGCATCACATACGTTCCTCCCGTGTACAACGGCAGCACCGCAGCCAGCACAGCAATATAAAGATCGCACAACACTCCCGAAAATTCCTTTGTCATCTGCACTTATACCCATACCGCAAAAAGGATTGCTGGGCAGCAGCAATCCCTTTTACCTTCCGGTCTTCACTTTTATTTCCAGAATTTCTTTTTCTTGTTATCCTTAGCGTCCTTCTCTTTGTCGCCGCTGTCAGCGGAGGCGGCGTTCTTGGCCGCATTCAGGGAATCCCCCGTTATCTCGTCGAACTGACGGAGCAGTTCCTTGGCTTCCGGCTTCAGCCTGTCAGGCACCTGAACCACAAGCGTCACATAGTGGTCACCGCGGACGTCCCGATTTCTCCATGACGGCACGCCCTTTCCGCGCAGCCGGACTCTGGTATCTGTCTGCGTGCCGGGCTTTACATCATAGATCACCTTTCCGTCCACCGTATCGATCAGGATCTCTCCTCCCAGCGCCGCCACCGCAAAGGATACGGGCACCGTGGAATAAATATCGAAATCCTGCCTCTGGAAGATGGGGTGGCGTCCCACGATCACTTCTATCAGAACATCGCCTCTGGGACCGCCGTTGACGCCGGGCTCTCCCAGCCCGGGCATCCGTGTGGACTGGCCGTTGTCAATGCCCGCGGGGATATCCACGGAATAGCGCTTCTTCATGGGGATATACCCCGTGCCGTGACAGTCCGGACACTTCTCCCTGATGACCTTTCCGGTTCCCTGACAATCGGGACATGTCTGGACATTTCTCACCGTGCCGAAGAAGGACTGCTGCGTGAACACCACCTGTCCTTTTCCCCCGCACTTGCTGCAGGTCTCGGGACTGGTGCCGGGCCTTGCGCCGGATCCGTTACAGGTCTTACAGGTCTCCTTCACATTGAGCTCTATCTCTTTCTTGCAGCCGAAGACGGCCTCCTCAAAAGAGATCCTCACACTCGTGCGCAGATTTGCCCCCTTCATGGGACCGTTGCTGCGGCTCCTGCTGCGGCCCGTGCCAAACAGATCCCCGAAAATATCCCCGAAGATGTCTCCGAAATCAGCGCCGCTAAAGTCAAAACCGCCCGCTCCGCCGAAGCCTCCGTCAAAAGCAGAATGTCCGAACTGGTCATACTGACGTCTCTTCTCGGGGTCGCTCAAAACGGCATAGGCTTCGGAAGCCTCCTTGAACTTTTTCTCGGCCTCCGCATCACCGGGATTCACATCGGGGTGATATTTCTTTGCCAGCGCCCTGTATGCTTTTTTGATTGCGGCATCATCCGCGTTCTTTTCAACGCCGAGGACCTCATAATAGTCCCGCTTCTGCTCTGCCATTTTCTGCACCTCTTACTACAAACAGCATTCTGTCATACTCTTAGACTTCTCTGAAGTCTCCGTCTATCACATCGTCATCGGCGGAAGACGTACTGCCCGCATCTGCCGCGCCGTCACCGCCCATGTCGGGACCCGGACCTGCCGCGCCCTGCGCCTGCTGCATACTCTCGTACATCTTGGTGAACAGGCTCTGAGCGCTGTTCGTCAGCTTTTCCTTTGCAGCCTTCAGCTCGTCGATATCGCTGTCGCTCATCTCCTGATCCTTGGTTCTCTCCAGGATAGCCTTCACTGCGTCCAGATCGGCCTGTACCGCAGCCTTGTCGCTGTCGCCGATCTTGTCGCCCACTTCCTCCAGTGCCTTCTCGGTCTGGAATACGAAAGAGTCCGCATCGTTTCTTGTCTCCACGGCTTCCTTGCGCTTTCTGTCCTGAGCCTCGAACTCTGCAGCTTCCTTCACGGCCTTCTCAATGTCTTCGTCAGACATGTTGGAGCCTGCTGTGATGGTGATATGCTGCTCCTTGCCGGTTCCCAGATCCTTCGCGGAAACGTTCACGATACCGTTGGCATCGATATCGAAGGTAACCTCGATCTGAGGCACGCCTCTCCTTGCGGGAGGGATACCGTCCAGACGGAACTGTCCCAGAGACTTGTTGTCTCTCGCGAACTGTCTCTCACCCTGTACCACGTTGATATCCACAGCCGTCTGATTGTCTGCCGCCGTAGAGAATATCTGGCTCTTCTTGGTAGGAATGGTGGTGTTTCTCTCGATCAGTCTGGTCGCAACGCCTCCCTGGGTCTCGATGGAAAGAGACAGCGGAGTCACGTCCAGAAGCAGGATCTCACCTGCGCCCGCATCGCCCGCAAGCTTTCCGCCCTGTACGGAAGCGCCGATTGCCACGCACTCGTCAGGGTTCAGAGATTTGCTGGGCTCCTTGCCGGTGAGCTGTCTCACCTTATCCTGCACGGCGGGAATACGGGTGGAACCGCCTACCAGAAGCACCTGACCCAGATCTGCGTTGGTCAGGCCCGCGTCCTTCATGGCGTTCTGTACGGGAATGGCGGTTCTCTCCACCAGATCCCTGGTCAGATCGTCGAACTGGGCGCGGCTTAAATTCATGTCAAAGTGCAGCGGCCCGCTGGCATTCATGCTGATGAAGGGCAGATTGATGTTGGTGGTCATGGCGCTGGAAAGCTCCTTCTTGGCTTTCTCGGCCGCCTCCTTCAGTCTCTGCATCGCCATCTTGTCATTGCTCAGATCCACGCCCTGCGCTTTCTTGAACTCGGAGATCATCCAGTCGATAATCTTGTTGTCGAAGTCGTCGCCGCCCAGATGGGTATCGCCGTTGGTTGCCAGAACCTCGATAACGCCGTCGCCGATCTCAATGATGGACACATCGAAGGTGCCGCCGCCCAGGTCGTATACCATGATCTTCTGTTCTTTCTCGTTGTCCAGACCGTAGGCCAGAGCCGCAGCCGTGGGCTCGTTGATGATACGCTTCACATCCAGTCCGGCGATCTTGCCTGCGTCTTTGGTCGCCTGACGCTGAGCGTCGTTGAAGTATGCAGGAACAGTGATCACCGCCTCGGTGACTTTCTCGCCCAGATAGCTCTCCGCATCCGCTTTCAGTTTCTGAAGGATCATAGCGGAGATCTGCTGGGGAGAATATTTCTTGTCGTCAATGGTGCGCCCTCTGTCCGTACCCATATCTCTCTTGATGGAAGAAATCGTCTTCTCCGCATTGGTCACTGCCTGACGTTTCGCGGGCTCGCCCACCAGTCTCTCTCCTGTCTTTGTGAAAGCCACAACGGAGGGTGTGGTCCTTGCGCCCTCTGCATTTGCGATAACGGTGGGCTTGCCGCCCTCCATTACAGCCACACAGCTATTTGTTGTTCCCAAGTCGATACCAATAATTTTACTCATTTTTTTGTCCTCCTGATATTTATGATTTGATTGTGATTGGCTCTATAATTGTTGTCCTGTATTCCTGCTTTGTACTTCCTGCCTTGCACTCCCTGTCGTCCGGCTACTCCACCACCGCCACCATGCTGTGGCGCACTACGGAATCTCTGTAGGTGTAGCCCTTCTGCAGTTCCTGAGCCACAATGCCGGATTCATACTCCTCGCTGGTCACCTGCATCACCGCGTTGTGCAGGTTCGGATCGAACTCCTGCCCCACGGCCTCGATCTGCTTGACGCCTATATTGTCAAGCTCCGTGAGCAGCTGTCTGTAGACCCGATTCATGCCGTCCACAAAGGGATCTTCCTTATTTTCCTCGGGCACCGTGGCCAGACCTCTCTCGAAATTGTCCACCACGGGAAGCATCTTCTCGATCACGCTCCTGGCGCCCGTCTCGAACATGGCCTGCTTCTCCCGCTCCGTTCTCTTTCGGAAATTCTCGAACTCGGCCATCTGACGCTTGACTCTGTCCTCCAGCTGTGCGATCTGCTCCTTGAACGCTTCCTCTTTTTTATTCTGCCTTGCCTGCTTCTTGGACGCCCGCCTTTCATTCCAGCTCTTTGCGCCGTCCTCTCCGGCACTGCCCTCTCCGGAGTCCTCTCCGCCTTCGGAATCCTCTCCGTCCTCGGAGGTCTCCGCCGCGCTTTCCTCGGTCTCCTCCTCCGTCTCTTCGGCGGATTCTGCGGGTTCCATCTCTTCTGTCTCGGAAATATCCTCCGGTTTCTGCTTTTTCTGTTCTGCCATATGACTCAATCCTTTCTGTACAGCTCATCGAGCTGTGTCTGTATGGTCCTCAGCGTAGCCACCACCTTGTCGTAATCCATTCGCTTGGGTCCTACGATTCCGATGGTTCCCTTCATGCCGTCTCCCAGCTCATAGGTGGCTGTGACTACACTGCAATCCCTCATGCTCTGCACCGGCGTCTCCGCACCGATATAGACCTGAATCCCCGTGCCGTTCTCCTCCGCCTGCGTGTCCTGCAGAAGCTCTCCCAAAAGCTGTTTCTCCTCAAAAGTATTGATCAGCTCACTGGCCTTCTGCTGGTCCGCCAGCTCCGGATAGCGGAAGATATTGTTGGTTCCGCTGGTGTAGATCTCCAGATCCTCCTCGGCCCGAATGCCCTCCGCCAACGCGTCGATCACATCGCTCACAATGTCGCTGTGCAGCCCTGCCTGCTGCTTCATCAGAGAGATCATTCCGAGATTGATCTCATCGAGAGCCAATCCGTTCAGATGAGTGTTCAACAATATATTTAACTTTAACAATGTCTCATCACTCAGCTCATCATTCACGGGAAGAATGTTATTTTTTACCACATTTCCCTCTGTCACGATGACCGCCAGTATCTGCTTTTCATCTACGCGGGACAACTGAATGAACTTCAGTTTGTTGCGCCTGGTCTGGGGCGCCGAAATCATGGTGGCGTACTGTGTATTCTGCGCCAGCACCTTCGCCACCTGCCGAAGGAGCGTCTCCATCTTGTCCTGACGTTCCACCAGCATTTCCTTCATCTCAACGACTTCGCGCTCCTTTTCCTCCATCATCGTATCCACATAGAGACGATATCCTTTGTCGGAAGGAATCCTGCCTGCAGATGTATGAGGCTGCAGGATATATCCCATCTCCTCCAGATCCGCCATCTCGTTCCTGATGGTCGCGGAGCTTAAATTGAGGTCGGTGTACTTTGAAATGGTTCTGCTGCCTACCGGCTCTCCGGTCTCCAGATAGTTGCGAATGACTGCCTGAAGAATCTTTTTCTTTCTCTCATCCAGCTCCATTTCGGACACCTCCCTTCCGAAGCCTGTTAGCACTCGACGCAAGAGAGTGCTAACATTTGCTAAACATAAAATATCACTTACCCCATATATTGTCAACCGATTTATTTCAAAATAAATATAAAATAATTCTAAAACCAAAAAAAGAGAGCTGCCGCTCCATAGATTACCCATCTATTTTGCAGCAGCCCCCGTCCCTGCAGAAGATTTGCATGAATCCTTTCCTTACTTATTCATATGTGAACGAATGTAAGAACTTCCGCAGTCTTTCCGTCTTGGGGTGTTCAAAGAAATCCTTCGGTTCTCCCTCCTCAATGATCCTGCCGCCGTCTATGAAGACCACACGGTCTGCCACAGCCTTCGCAAACGGAAGCTCATGGGTCACGATGATCATTGTCCTCCCCTCTTTCGCCAGATCCAGCACCACCTCCAGCACTTCCCTGACCATCTCCGGATCGAGCGCCGCCGTGATCTCGTCCAGAAGAAGAATCTCCGGATTCATCATAAGCGCCCTGACGATTGCGGCTCTCTGCTTTTGTCCGCCGGAAAGCTGTCTCGGATAATTGTTCTTTTTGGAGAGCAGTCCGACCCTCTCCAGGAGACGCAGCGCTTCCTCCTCCGCCTCTTTCCGGTTCATTTTCTTAACTCTGACCGGCGCCAGCACAAGATTCTGCAGGACTGTCTTATGAGGGAACAGCTCATAGCTCTGAAAGACCATTCCGATCTTTTCCCGCACCTTGCTCAAATGCTTATCCTGAGGGTCGATGACCTTGCCGTCCAATATCACTTCACCGTCGTCCACCTTCTCAAGCGCATTGATACATCTGAGGAACGTGCTCTTTCCGCAGCCGGACGGCCCCACAATGACCACCACCTCTCCGCTCCTTACCTGCAGATCCAAATGGTCCAGAACAACAAGATCCTCATATTTCTTACTGATACCTCTGATATTTAAAATTTCGTCCATTTTGTTCCTCCCTGCCGCCCTAAGGCTCCGACAGATGTTATGCCTCCCATTTTTTCTCCAGATACTTTGAAAGCCTGCTGATCGGCCAGCATACGATGAAGTACAGTACAAATACGGTAAAATAAATTCCGAAAGCCGCGTTCGGATCGATCTTGCGGTTCGCCTCAATAATCTGCTGCCCTACCTTCAGGACCTCTACAATGCCGATCATCATGACCAGACTTGTGGTCTTGATCATTCGGGTGATCAGATTGATGGAAAGCGGGATCATTCTCCTTATGATCTGTGGCAGGATAACGAAAACAAGCGTCTGAAGATCGCTCAGTCCAAGCGCCATACTGCTCTCATACTGGACGGACGGGATTCCTGACAGCGCTCCCCGAACAAGGTCGGACATCTCCGCCGTCCCCCAAAAGGAGAACACAAAGACGGAAGCCGTTTCCGCAGATATATTGATCCCCAGAACTCTTGTGGTCCCAAAGTAGGCAAGGAACAGGAGTACCAGCTGGGGCATGATGCGGACGATCTCAAGGTATCCTCTTAACACGCCTTTTATCAGAGGATGTCTGTCGTTCATCAGACTTCCCAGAACGGTGCCCAGGACGAGGCTGATGCAGACGGAAAGCAGACTGATCTTCAGCGCAACGGCAAGCCCTCCGAAAAGCCTGCCAAGATTATTTCCCTTTAACAATAATTCAAAGCCCATCTTCTATTCTCCAAACATTTTATATCTTGCTCTTTTCTCCAGTATGCTGCCCGCTGCCGACACGGGCACGAGCATGATAATGTAAAATACCACCAGCATAAAAAGCGCCTCTGTGGTGTCGTAGTACAGCCCGATGAGATCCTTCGCCGTAAACATCAGATCCATCAGACTGATCGCCGAAAACACACTGGTCTCCTTGAGCAGGAAGATCACGTTCGCCACCACCGCCGGTACGCTCAATACCCAGGCCTCCGGTAAGATCACCTGAAAAAAGGTCTGAACGGAGGTCAGCCCAAGGGCTTCGGCGCTCTCCTTCTGTGAATTCGGAATCGCGCCGAGACTGCTTCTGAACGCTTCCGACATATAACTGCCGCCCAGAAGTCCCAGACCCACAATTCCGCACGTTTCCGCCGAGATATTAAGGCCCAGCTTCGGAATTCCAAAATATAGGAAGAACAGCTGCACCAGCAGCGGCGTATTCCGAAAGATCTCCACATAGGCACCGATAAGGCGTGAAAGCACGGGAACCCGAAAATATATAACAAAGGCTGAAACGATTCCGATCACGATCGACAAAAAGATTCCCAGCCATCCGATTCTCACCGTGAGCAGAAACGCCTCTGCATATTTTGGAAAATAAAAGCTTAAAACATCAAAGTCCATATGTATTACCGCTTTCTATGGTCAAGTTTTTTGGACAGCTTCATTCCGACGGTCTGTATGATCTGAAAAATGACAATCAGAAGAATGACCGTGACGATCATAATGCCCGTCTGCCATCTGTAATAGCCGTAACGAACCGCAATATCCCCCAGACCTCCGCCTCCGACGGTGCCCGACATAGCGGAATATCCCAGAAGAAGTCCTGTGGTAATGGTAAAACCCGTGAGCAGAGATGTCTTTGCTTCCACCAGCAGCACTTTAAAGACAATCTGCAGATTGCTTGCGCCCATGGCCTTCGCAGCCTCGATGACGCCCGCGTCCACATCGGTCAGGGAGGATTCCACCACTCTGGCAATGTAGGGGGCGGCGCACACCACTAAGGGCACGATGGTAGCCGTCGAACCGTAGCTCTGCCCTACCAGCAGTCTTGTGAACGGAATCAGCAGTATCAGCAGAATCAGGAACGGAATGCTCCGTATAATGTTGCATATAAAATCCAATATCCGATAGAGCAGCCCGCACGGTCTCAATCCGTTCTTTCCGGAAACATACAACAGAATGCCCAGCGGAAGCCCAATCACATAGCCGATGATCACAGAACCCAGCGTCATATACAGGGTCTCGCCTATGCCCTCTACCAGCATCCATATGACTTTCTCATTCAATTTCACTCACCTCCGTCACATAGATTCCCGTTTTTTTCAACTCCCGAATAATATCCGCCTGCTGTCCGCCGTCCTCCGGCAGACCGAGAATCATCTCACCGACCGCTTTCCCGCCGATATTTTTTGTGTCGGCTTTCAGAATGTTGACGGGAATCTGCAGCTTGAGTATCAGATTGGAAAGAATCGGCTCATACGCCGAATTTTCCCGAAAGACGATTCGTATCCTGCGCCCTTCCTCCAGCTTTTTCAGCGGCTGGAAGGAAATTTTGTTTCCCAGCAGAAGCTCTCTGGCAGCGTCCGACTTCGGATCGTTGAAAATTTCCTCCACTCTTCCCGTCTCCACCAGTTTTCCGTTATCTATAATGGCAACTTTTTTACAGATATCCGTCACCACGGACATCTGGTGCGTTATGATCACAACGGTTATGCCAAGCTTTTCATTGATTTCCTTGATCAATTCCAGAATGGAAGCAGTCGTCTGCGGATCCAGCGCGCTGGTCGCTTCGTCGCACAGAAGAATCTGCGGATCTGTGGCAAGCGCTCTTGCGATCGCCACACGCTGCTTTTGACCGCCGGATAACTGAGAGGGATAGGCCTTCGCCTTGTCCTCGATCTTTACCAGCTTCAATAGCTCCAACGCCCGCTTCTTTGCCTCCCTGCGCTTCGTGCCGTTAATCTCAAGGGAAAAGCACACATTGTCAAGGACATTTCTCTGCTCCAAAAGATTGAAGTTCTGAAAAATCATTCCTATTTTGGAACGCATCCTGCGCAGTTCACGCTCTGAGAGCGTTCCCAGATCGACACCCTCTACATAGATGTTTCCGTCCGTAGGTTTTTCCAGAAAATTGATGGAACGCACCAGGGTGCTCTTTCCCGCCCCTGACATTCCGATCACTCCGAAGATATCCCCTTTTTCAATTGTCAGGCTCACATCCTTCAGCGCTGCGATGGTATGCCCTTCTATGTCAAAATTTTTCGTCAGATGTTTTATCTCGACCGCAATCATAGTCTTTCACCCTATCATTATAATAATAAGGAGAGGCTTTTGCGCCTCTCCTTGTCTCACATTCCTATCCCTCGAAGAAGATCACGGCTCCGTCATATGTGTCTTCAATGAACTTTTTGATCTCATCGGATCTTAAAACGGTGACCAGGGCTTTAATCTTGTCTGTATTCTCATTCCCCTCGTAAACTCCGATGATATTTACATAGGTCTGTGCTGCGAGAGAGTCGCTTGCCTCATAGGCGATCGCGTCTCGTCCGACAGAATATCCGGCCTCCAGCGCATAGTTGCCGTTCAATACGACATACTCCACTTCCCCGACAACTCTTGCCACCTGTGCGGCTTCCAGCTCCACGAACTCAATATTGTGAGGATTGTCTTTGATATCGTTGACCGTGGCGGTAAGCCCCGCGTCGTCGTTCAATGTGAGCAGTCCGTTATCCTGCAGAAGCAGCAGCGCTCTCGCCTCGTTGGTGGTGTCATTGGGAATCGCTATCCTGTCTCCGTCCGCTATCTCATCCAGACTCTTCTTTGTGCCGGGATAGATGCCGAAGGGCTCATAGTGGATTCCGCCGGCGCTTACGATATGCGTTCCCTTTTCCTCATTGAAGCTGTTCAGATAAGGGAGATGCTGTGAATAATTTGCGTCAAATTCTCCGGACTCCACCACCAGGTTGGGCTGAACATAATCCTCAAACTCTACAATGTCAAGCTCATATCCGTAATCTTTAAGAATCTCCGCTGCCTTTTCCAGAATTTCCGCGTGAGGAATGGGGGAAGCGGCGATCTTGATGGTCTCACCATTTCCCGGTACAATATCCAGTGCCTGTTCGGTGCCCTGCTCCGCTGCCGGTTCTGCAGGCTCGGCGTCTGCCGATATCTTTCCGCCCTCTACCACCAGCGTGTCTTCATAATCCGCACCGTAGGTATCAAGAAGCGTCGCCTCATAGTCGGCATGGAAGAACCGTTCCTGCCCCAGCGCTTCGATCTCCGCATTTAACCAATCGAGCAGCGAGCTGTTTCCCTTTGAGACCGCGGGAGCTATGGTGTCCTGGCTGCCAAGCGAAGGGATTCCCACCACATAGCCTTCATTTTCCAGAGAGTACGCGATCACCTCGGTATTGTCATTCGCCCATGCGACGCCGGTTCCGTTTTCAAACGCGGTCTTGGCAGAAGCGTAGGTGTCGAATTTCTGAAGCTTGATATCCGGATAATTCTTTTCCAGATAAGTCTCCGCCGTCGTTCCGGAAATCACGATCACCTGATCGTCGGCTGAAATCTGGCCGAGATCTTCAATTACATTATCCTCATGGGAGACAACTCCCAGCGCCACGTTCATATAGGGAAGCGCAAAATCTACCTTTTCCGCACGTTCCTCCGTCACCGTAAAGTTCGCAAGTACAATGTCTACCTTTCCCGTTTCAAGATATTCCACCCGGCTGGCAGCCTCCGTGGATACATAATTGATCTTGACGCCGAGATCCTCTCCGATTCTCTCCGCAAAGTATACATCGTATCCCTGATAATCGCCGTTCTCATCCACATACCCGAAGGGATTTTTGTCTGAAAAGACGCCGATATTGATCTCACCGCTTTCCTTGATCTCATCAACGGTTCTGTAGACTCTGTCGCCGGTATCGGCTGTGTTGTTGGCCTCCTGTGCATCGGGCTGTCCGCAGCCTGCCAGTACGCCTATGCTTACTGCCAAGGTCAGCGCCGACGTGACCAATTTTCCGAAAATACCTTTTTTCATAATCTAACCTCCTGTTTCCTACCGGTAGTGCCAAATCCTACCTGTTTTTTTGTTGTGACTATCATATCATCGAAACCTTATTTTGAAAATTTGCTTCCTTTTATCGTTAATGATAAGCTGTCCTTATCGCAGACCAAAATAAAAAGGCTGCCCTTTTTGAGCAGCCTTCCATCCGTCCCTGTTTTCCATGCGGTCTACAATTCCTTATATTTTAAAAGCTCTTCCACATACCTTTCCCCATAGGCAGACAAGGTAATTCCCTTTCGCATAATATAGCCTATGATCAGCGGATCCTCCTCCTGAAGCTTTATGGATACCAGGCCCGGCAAAATCGCATCCTCCTCCGAGAGCATTCCCGAGCCCACGGCATAGCCTCCAAGCTCCGCAATGATTTCCATCGTCGTCGCCCGATCGTCAGACTTGATCATCTTATCAAAATCATAGTCTGCCATCGCCTCCTCTGTGAGATAGAAATTACCGTCATTCGTCTGATCGAACGCAACACAGGGATAATCCTTCAGCTCGTCCAGAGAGATTGTCCTGCGATCGGCGAACTCGTGATCCCGCCATACATAAATGTAAGTATCACGCTTCATCAGCGGTATGAACTCCAGCTGATAATCCTTGAACAGCTTCTTGATCACATCCTCATTGGAGCTGGAAAAGGAGATCACGCCGATCTCACTCTTTAAGCTGTGTACGTCCTCCAACACTTCCTTGGTTTTGGTCTCATGAATGGAAAACACATATTTGTCGGGTTCCATGCTTCGTATCGTATCCGTAAAGGCCTTTACGGAAAAATTGTAATGCTGGGTAGACACGGAAAACCTTTCCTTGCCGCTGTCCTTTGACAAATATCTGCTCTCGAGGATCTCATACTGCCCTACCGCTTTCTTGGCATAGGAGACAAATTCCCTGCCCTCGTCCGTCAGGGAAATTCCCTTATTGGTCCTCTCAAAGATCAGAATCCCCAGCTCTTCTTCCAGTTCGCGGATACTTGCGGAGAGCGCCGGCTGAGACACATATAATCTTGTGGAAGCCTCTCTCATGGAGGAGGAACCTGCCACCGTAAGTACATATTTTATCTGATTGATATTCATATCGTTTCAAAAACTCCTCTTCTGCGCCCGCCGATCCGCCGCAAGACATCGGAAACGTGTGCACGCGATAAAAAACGACGTGATCTTGGTCACGCCGCTTTTTATAATCAGAACAATTATTTTCTTAGATATCAAAGGAGCCTGTGAACTGATTCATTACATAGTAGACCTTGTTCTCTTCGGGCTTTACATAAAGATCGATGTTGGTAAGATCTTTTGCCTTCTGCTTCAGATCGTATTTCCATACGTCCTTTGCAATCTTCTCCAGATCCTCTCTGGAATAAGACTTACCGGAGAACTGAACATGCAGCTCGGATTTTACCTCTGCCTTTTTAGCCGCTTTCTTCGCAGGAGCCTTCTTTGCTGCTGCCTTAGGAGCCTCTGCCTTCTTCGCTGCCGCTGCCTTAGGTGCTGCCTCCTTCTTTGCTGCCGCCTTGGGCGCTGCCTTCTTAGCCGCTGCCTTGGGAGCTGCTTTCTTTGCTGCTGCCTTGGGTGCCGTTTCCTTCTTCTCTTCTGCCTTCGGAGCCTCTTTCTTCTCCTCGGTCTTGGGAGCGGCAACGGAAACCACAGGCTTCTTTACCTCTACCTTGGGTGCCGTGGTGGTCTCAGCTGCCTTTACCACGGGCTTTTCTGTCTTCTTAGGATCTGCCATACTGAATTCTCCTTTCTTGTCACGTGTGAATCACATAATCCCTTATAATAACTTATTAACAAGCTTTATTATTCTTAATAGTGTTTATGCTTGCTTGAAAACAGTTTATTCCTTTTCATGGAAATTGTCAACTCCGCAGGCATTTTTCTTTCTTTTTCTTTCACTTTTTCTTTCATCTGTTCTTTAACCTGACACTGCAAAAAATATCAGAACGACGATTCCGAGGACTATCCGATACCATCCGAAGACCTTAAAATCATGCTTTTTAATGTATCCCATTAAGAACCTCAATACAAACAGCGACACCACGAAGGAAACGACCATTCCGACCACAAGCAGAAGCAGCTCGGTGGAAGAAAATGCGGCGCCGAACTTGACCACCTTCAAGAGGCTCGCGCCGAACATCACCGGAATGGCGAGGAAAAACGTGTACTCCGCGGCTACCGTTCTGGACACACCGATCAGCAGCGCTCCCACAATGGTCGCGCCGGAGCGGGACGTTCCGGGGAACACCGCCGCGATCACCTGAAACACGCCGATCAGCAGCGCCATCTGATATGTAATTTCCGACAGCTTTGTCACTTTTGGCTGTCTGGTCTTATTCCAGTTTTCAATCACAATAAAGGCGACGCCGAACACGATCAGCGCCAGCGCTACACAGACCGGATTATAAAAGAGCGCATTGAGCACATCGTCAAACAGCAGGCCGATCACCGCAGCGGGCACGCAGGAGACCAGAATCTTGAACCACAGGATCCATATGTCCTTTTTAAAGAAAGACTTAACGCCCGTCTGCCCCCTTCTGGATTTCGCGGTCAGCGCAAAAGGCCATATCTGATTCCAGAACAGGATCACCACAGCCAGAATGGCCCCAAGCTGAATGACAACGTCAAACATATCAAAAAACCCTTCGCTGGTGCCCCGAAAAGGAATGAGCTGCTCCACCAGGATCAGGTGGCCGGTGCTGCTGATCGGCAGCCACTCGGTGATTCCCTCCACAATGCCGTAAATAAAAGCTTTGATCACTTCAAACATATTTTAATCTCCCTCGGTGTGTCATGAATTTAAGAACTTCAAAAGATCCATATAACATGCCGCCGCGTCATCATACCCCTGCCGGTACAGCACGCGGAGCTTTTCGGGATCCTTCTCCACCCGCTTCACATCACCGGCGGTCTTGGGACGGATCACAAATGCCTTCCCTTCCTCCCGCTGCTTTTCGATGAACCTCAGCTGTTCATTGTAATTGATGTGCCTTTCGGCCATCAGCTCATAGACCTTGGGGTATTTCAGATAGCGGAGCCTGATCGGCCCCAAATGACTTGCGGGCTTTCTGACATAACCCACCTCTTTCGTCATGATTACCACATTCTTTCGATTGCCGTCCACCACCGACTGCTGCAGGGGAATGGAATCGCTGATGCCGCCGTCCAGATAAAGCCTGCCGTTTATCTTTACGTTTCTGGACACCATCGGAAGCGATGCGGACGCCCTGATCTTGTTGATATCCTTCTTCATATCGCGAATTCGGAAATATTCCGGCTTGCCGGTGACGATATCCGTAGCCACGCTGAACGCTTTTCCCTTGTACTGCAGAAAGGCCTCGTAATCATAAGGATAGAGATAATCCGGTATCAGGGAATAACAAATGTCTACATTGAACAGGTCGCCGCTGCACAGAAGACTCTCCACGCTGCAATAACGTCTGGTATCCAGATAGTCCACGCTGATATCGAACGCCCTGCCGCGCTGCTTCGACAGATAGCTGCACATGTGGCACGCCCCCGCCGAAACGCCGTACACACTTGAAAACTCTATGTCCTTATCCAAAAAGAAATCCAATACGCCGGCCGTATATATGCCCTTCATTCCGCCGCCTTCAAGAACCAATCCGGCTTGATACATGATTATTCCACCTTTCCGCCCTTTTTCACGCCGTATTCTTTCCGCACAAATTTCCGCAGCGCTTCCAGAGACCTCTCCACCTTCTCCGTCTCAATGCAGTACGCCATGCGGAAATAACCCGGCGCGCCGAAGGTATCTCCCGGCACCAGGATCAGGTCGTATTTTAACGCCTTCTTGCAGAACACCTTTGCGTCCTCCTCCAGCGCCTTGGGGAATATGTAAAAGGTTCCGCCGGGCTTCACACAGGTAAAGCCCAGATCGATCAATTCCTTGTACAGTATATTCATGTTGGTCTCATAGACGCTCAGATCCGCCGTAGCGTCCAGCATTCTGGAGGTCACAAGCTGAAAGAGGGACGCGGGGCAGTTGTGCCCTATGCCTCTGGATATCTGTCCGCACATATTCACCATCACCTCGGCATCTTTGCAGTTCGGGTTGACGGCCAGATAACCGATGCGCTCGCCCGGAAGGGACAGCGCCTTGGAGAAGGAATAGCACATGATGGTGTTGTCATAGAACGCCGACACACAGGGGGCTTTCGCTCCGTCAAAGACGATCTCGCGATACGGCTCGTCGGATATCAGATAAATATCATGTCCGTACTCCGCAGATTTCTCTCGGAGAATATCCGCCAGCTTCTGCAGGGTCTCGGCAGAATAGACCACGCCGGAGGGATTGTTAGGCGTATTGATCAGCACCGCCATCACCTTCGGTGAGAGCATCTCCCGAAACTTTTCTATATTGACCTGAAAGGTATCCGTGTCGGGAGGCACCACCTTCAGCACGGCTCCCGTCAGATCCACATAGGGGTGATACTCCGGAAAGAACGGCGCGAACGTGAGAATCTCATCTCCCGGCTCGGTCACCAGACGAAAGGCGTGCGCCAAAGCGCCTGCCGCGCCGGACGCCATGAAGATATGCTCCTTGCGATAAGGCAGACCGAATCGCTTCTCTAAGGAGCCGGCCACCGCTTCCCTGACGGAGGTGATTCCCAGACTGGGACTGTAGCCGTGGGTGAACTGCGTATCCGTTGTGGCATAGTAGATAATATTAAAGGTCAGATCCTGGGGAACGGGCACGGAAGGATTTCCCAGACTGTAATCAAATACATTCTCATACCCGATCTCCTTTCCTCTGGCCGTGGCAAATTCCGACAGCTCTCTGATAACGGATTTTCCCGATAACATGTCCTTGTACTTTTGAACTAACATTTCTGCCTCCCCGATATTCTCTGCGCCGTTACACACGCGCGCTGTGATTTTCATTATACTCTTTTTCCGGCACTTTACAAGAATAAAGCTGTCATCCGCCGGCCGTCATTCTTCCTCCGCCCAGACAAGCGCGCATTTCACAGCCCTTTTCCAGCCCTTCAAAAGCTGTGTGCGCTTCTCCTCTCCCATGGCGGGATAAAAGATCTTTCCGATCTGCCAGTTCTCCCTGATCTCGTCCCTGTCCTTCCAGTAGCCTGTGGCAAGACCTGCCAGATAAGCAGCCCCAAGGGCCGTCGTCTCGATGCACTGCGGTCTGTGTACGGGCACATTGACAATATCCGTCTGGAACTGCATGAGGAAATCGTTGGCACTGGCGCCTCCGTCTACCTTCAGACTCTTCAGACAAATCCCGCTGTCCTGTTCCATGGCCCGCAGGACGTCCGCCGTCTGATAGGCGATGGACTCCAGCGCTGCCCTGATGAAATGCTCCTTGGTGCAGCCTCTGGTGATTCCCACAACGGTCCCTCTGGCATACTGGTTCCAGTAGGGCGCTCCCATTCCCGCAAACGCAGGCACGATATACACTCCTGCCGTATCCTCTACCTTCCGGCAGTACTGCTCGGACTGGGGCGCATCTTTGATCATACGCATACTGTCCCGAAGCCACTGGACACCGGCACCCGCCACAAAGACGCTGCCCTCCAGCGCATACTCCGGAGTTGTTTCCGTTCCCGCGGCAATGGTGGTGAGCAGACCCGACTTGGAAGAAATCGCCCTGCGGCCCGTGTTCATCAAGAGAAAACAGCCCGTTCCGTAGGTGTTCTTCACGTCGCCCTGCTCAAAACAGCACTGGCCGAACAGCGCCGCCTGCTGATCCCCCGCCGCCCCGGCAATGGGAATCTCGCCGCCCAGCACGGAGGCGTCGGTATGTCCGAAAATACAGCCCGACGGCTTCACCTGGGGCAGGATAGCTGCGGGGATTCCGAAATATTCCATGATCTCCTCGTCCCAGCAAAGCCTGTGAATGTCGAACAGCATGGTACGGGAGGCGTTGGTATAATCGGTCACATGCACCGCGCCCTTTGTCAGGTTCCAGATGAGCCAGGTGTCCACCGTGCCGAACAGCAGATCTCCGGCCTCGGCTTTCTCCCGAGCGCCGGGCACATTCTGCAGGATCCATGCTATTTTGGACGCGCTGAAATAAGCGTCGGGAATCAGCCCCGTCTTGCGCAGGATCACTTTGTCAAAGCCGTCCTGCTTCAACTCCTCTATCCTATCTGAGGTCCTGCGGCACTGCCAGACAATGGCATTGTAAACAGGCTCTCCCGTATGTCTGTCCCAGAGAATGGCGGTCTCCCTTTGGTTGGTGATTCCCACGGCCGCGATCTGCTCCGTGGAAATTCCCTGAAGTGCCATACACTCCGCAGCCACCGCAAGCTGCGAGGACCATATCTCCATGGGATTGTGCTCCACCCAGCCGGGCTTGGGATAGATCTGCGTAAACTCCTTCTGCGACATGGAACAGATGCTGCCTGCCTTGTCGAACAGTATGCATCTGGAACTGGTAGTGCCCTGATCGAGCGCCATGATATAGCTTTGCATATCCCCTCTTTTCCGCCGGCCGATCAAGAGCCGGCTGTTTTGTTCCGCCGTCTTTTTCTGCAGACTGCGGTTTTTTCTATGCCTGCCCGACGTTTGCGGCAGCTACGATATCCACCCCCGTGCCGCACACGTTTTCCGCGACCGGATCCCCGATCCGTACCGGCGCGGACAGTTCTATCCCCTTCAATGCCCTGATGCAGTCCGCTATCTTGTCCTTGGGAATATCCCCGGCGGTCTTCACGGAAACCACCGGAAGCTCTCCGCCCCGGACGCGGACAAGGCTTGTGACCGTGCGTCTGGGATCCGTCATCTCCTTCGTCACATAATCCGCTCCTCTGGGGCAGGTGTTTCCGGTAATGCTTTTGATTCCGCCGTTCTCCGTCTCCACCGTGATATTACAGCCCAGAGGGCATCTGATACAAACAAACTCCCGTCTGCCGCTCATTCGCTCCTACACCTCCCTCTTTTCCGTCCGAACGGAAAAAGTGATACTTTCCGAGTTTCCGATATTCTGCAATTCGGATCTCTTTAAGACCACCTGCTCCATCTCCCCGGGCGCCAGAACACGCTTGTCAATGTGCTTCAGCACCCGCCCTCCGCAGGTCACTTCCAAGGCGGCGTCACGGTACACGCTGCCAACCCGAAAACGGACGGTCTGCGTCTCCCCCATGCGGCTTACGTCGATAGATGCAGGAACGGTATATCGGATTCCGTCCGCGGCGCGCAGGGAAATCGCCTTCCCTTTTCCGGCAAGAGCTCCCTGCAGATAAGCGGCCGCATTTCTCCCCGCCTGAGAAGATTCCTCGGATACGTAATCCACAAGATCGTGCACATGGAGCACGTTGCCGCAGGCAAACACGCCCTCTCTGTCCGTCTCCAGGCTCTCGTTCACAAAGGGACCTCCTGTGGCGGGATTTATGGCCACGCCAATGCTCTCCGACAACTCATTCTCCGGTATCAGACCGCAGGACAAAAGCAGCGTGTCGCAGGCCACTTCTTCCTCCGTGCCGGGGATCGGCTTGGAATTTTCATCTACCCGGGCGATGGTAACGCCCTCCACGCGCTCCTTTCCCTTGATATCCACTACGGTGTGGCTGAGCTTTAAAGGAATATCGAAATCGTCCAGGCACTGCACGATGTTCCTCTTCAGGCCGCCGGAATAGGGCATCAGCTCGGCCACGAGCTTTACCTTTGCGCCCTCCAGCGTCATGCGCCTCGCCATGATCAGACCGATATCTCCGGAGCCTAAGACCACAACCTCTCTGCCCGGCATTCTCCCCTCTATATTGACGTATCTCTGGGCGGTTCCCGCGGTGTAAATTCCCGCCGGACGATAGCCGGGGATATTCAGCGCTCCTCTGGGTCGCTCTCTGCAGCCCATGGCGAGAATGACCGCCCTTGCCTCGATTTCATACAGCCCCTCCTGGCGGTTCATGACAGTGACTCTTTTCCTGCCGCCTTCCGCGGCAAGGTCTATGACCATAGTGTTCAGCTTGCACGGAATGTCAAGCGCCTCCGCCTTTTCAATATATCTGGCGGCATACTCCGGCCCCGTCAGCTCCTCCTTGAAGGTATGCAGACCGAAGCCGTTGTGAATACACTGGTTCAGGATTCCGCCCAATCGGGAATCCCTCTCCAGCACCAGCAGATCCTCCACTCCGGCCTCCTTCGCCGCTATGGCTGCCGCAAGCCCCGCCGGCCCGCCGCCGATGATGACCAAATCTTTCTTCAAACCCGCACCTCTCTTTTCTATATTTAAAAGTTTCCATATCTAAAAGTCCGCTTTCATCCGTCGATCCCGTCCTTGTCATACCCCGTCAGGAATCGGGAGCCCCCGTCGTTCTTGCGAATCTCGCTCATGTCTCTCCCCAGCTCTCTGGCCAGAATCTCCACCACCTTCGGCGAACAAAAACCCGCCTGACATCTCCCCATGCCGGCTCTGGTCCTCCATTTCACGCCGTCAAGCGTCGTTGCGCCCAAGGGTCTGTGAATGGCGTCCAGAATCTCCCCTTCCGTCACCAGCTCACAGCGGCAGATCACGTTGGCATACAGGGGATTTTCTTTTATCAGCCGCTTTTTCTCCTCCAGGGAGGCCAGCGCCATGCTCGGAATCCCCTTCCTTCGGGCGATAAAGTCCGGCTTTTCGTCCGCGGGCAGATACTCCAGTATCAGCTTCGCAAGATACTTTCCCAGAGCCGGCGCACAGGTGAGACCCGGAGACTCGATTCCCGCCGCGTCAAAAAATCCGGAAGCGCCCTTGGCCTGACCGATGATGAAATCGTTTCCGTCCTCATGCGCCCGAAGTCCCGCAAAGGAGGTGATCACCTGCTTGACCGGAAGATCGTCCACGCTGAGCGCAGCCCGCCTCATCACGTCCTCCAGACCCTCGGAGGTGGTATTGACGGATTCGGGATCCTCCACGTCTATCGCTGTGGGACCCGCCAAAAGATTGCCGTGGACGGTGGGTGTCACCAGCACGCCCTTGCCGTAAACGGTGGGAAGCTGAAAGATCGTATGGCTGACGAGGCCGCCCACCTTCCTGTCCATCAGACAGTACTCGCCCTTTCGCGGAGTGATATGAATCTTTTCTTCGCTGACCATGTTGTGAAAGCGGTCCGCATAGACTCCTGCCGCATTGACCACCGCCCGCGCGTCAAGGGTTCCGCGATCGGTAAAGATCCTGTAGCCGGTCTCAGTCTTCTCTATTTTCAGCACTTCCGTCTCAAACCGGAATTCCACGCCGTTTTCCGCCGCGTTTTCCGCCAGTGCCAAAGTCAGTCCGAAGGGGCAGACGATGCCGCCGGCAGGCGCATGGAGCGCCGCCACCGCACGGTCGGAAACGTGGGGCTCTAATTTCTTCAGCTGTTCTTTGCTCAAGATCTCCAGCCCCTCCACTCCGTTCTCCTGACCCTGATCGTAAAGCTTCCGCAGGGCGGGGAGATCCTTTTCGTCAAAGCACAGGACGAGAGAGCCGTTCCTTTTATATGGAAAATCCAGTTCTTTCGACAGGGCCTCCATCATTCTGCTGCCCTCCACATTCAGCTTTGCCTTCAGGCTGCCGGGCTTTGCGTCATATCCGGCGTGAACCACTCCGCTGTTCGCCTTGGAGGTGCCTCCGCACACGTCGCAGGCCCTCTCCAGCACCGCCGTTCTCAGGCGGTAGCGCGACAGCTCTCTTGCGACTGCGCAGCCGGAGACTCCGGCGCCGATCACGATCACATCATACATTTCGCTTCTCCTTTTTCTTTTCCATAATACAGATATATCATATCCCCTCCGCCGTATTCCGCATAATGGGATTTCTCAGCATACTGACCGCCAGCGGTATGACCATCAGCGCCCACACAATGGGTTCCGACAGGACCACGCCCATGTACCCCGCAGCCGGCACCAACAGGTACGCGATCAAGACCTTGCCAATCAGCTCCACAAGACTGGAAATAAGAGGCGTCTTACTGTCGCCGAAGCCCTGCATACTGTTCCTGAAAATACAGATGACCGCCGGCAGAAAGTAGAACGAGGCGTTCACTTTCAGATATAGTACGGCATTTGCAATGACCTCCCCGTCGGTGCTGGCGGTGATCAGACGAATGATCGTCGGCGACAGGGTAAATACAATGAGAAGCACCAGAAGATACCAGCCCAGAGAGAACAAAACGGTGTCTCTGATGCCTTTCCGAATTCTTCCGTATTCTTTCGCGCCAAGATTCTGTCCGCAGTAGGTGGCCAGCGCCGTGCCCAGCACAAAGAAGATCATGAGGAACAGCGAGGTGGCTTTTCTGGCTCCCGTGTGGGCCACAATAATGTTCTTTCCCAGAGCGTTGATCGCTGTCTGCAGCGCCAGAGAACCCATCAGCACAAAGGACAGCATAAAGCCCATGGACAGTCCCCGCGGAATAAGCTGTCGGTACATCTCCCGCTCCGGTATCAGATCCGAGCCCTGCAAAATGATCTGCGGATATTTTCTGCGCATATACAAAAAGCAGAGCGCTGCCGACAAGGCCTGCGAGATCACCGTTGCCACGGCCGCTCCGGCCACTCCCATATCCATTCGAAGAATCAACAGATAATCCAGAAATACGTTCAGCAGGTTGGATATGACCAAAAACAAAAGCGGCGTAAAGGAATCCCCGATTGCCCGCAGAATGGCCGCGCAGATATTGTAAAGCGTAGTTGCGATCAAGCCCGCCGTGATGATACCGATATAAGCCGAGGCCTCCGGAGCCAAGTCCGGCTCCACATTGAGAAAGTCCAATATCCCGGGAAGAAAGAGCAGGCACACCCCGCTCAACACCACGGTAAGGCCCACGCTCAGCGCCACCGTTCCTCCGATGGCCTTTCTCACGCTTTTTTCATCGTTTGCACCGAAACAGGTGGCCACGATGATTCCGAAACCGCAGATCACGCCGTTCAGAAATTCTATCAGCAGATCGCTGAGGGAGGTAGTGGCTCCCACTGCGGCCAGCGATACATCTCCCAGCGTGCTGCCGATGATCCTAGTATCGATCAGGCTGTAACCGAGCTGAAACAGCTGACCGACATACAGCGGTATCGCAAAGAGCAAGATGACCTTCAGAGGCTTTCCCTGCGTCAGATTTTTCATAAATTTTCCCCGTTTTCAGAAATATTTTGCATTTACAGGCTGATATTTATAGGTTTCATAGATTCATATTATCGCTTCACGGGCACGCACGCAACCGGTTTTTTAATAAAAATTTGAGACTTGCACCGTTGCACTTTCTCCTTATTTTTAGTATGATGTTCTTTGTATCCGAATCGCGGACAGGTCCGGCGCAGGACCACAGAATTTACAGAAGGAAAGGGAGTGTTTTCATGGGTTTTTTTAACGGAGATTCCCTCCGTAACAGAAAGAACGGGTTTGAGACTATGGACGGCGGAAAAGCAAGCCCGCCGCAAAAAGCCGCCTACGGTAAAATTATCGGCATCGCCGCCGCGGTCATCGTTGTCGTGCTGCTGGCCTTTAACTGTACCTATGAGATCAAGGAGCAGGAGCAGGCCGTGCTGATCACTCTGGGGAAAGCGCAGTCCGTGACCACCCCCGGCCTCCACTTTAAGTTCCCTCTGATTCAGCAGGTAAGAAAAGTAAATACCACCATTCAGGGATTTTCCATCGGTTACGACGCGGACACCAGCGAGACGGTGACGGAAGAATCCGTGATGATCACCTCGGATTTCAACTTTATCGACGTTGACTTCTACGTGGAATACCGCTACAGCGATCCGGTGAAGGCGCTCTACGCCTCCTCCGACCCGCTGGAAATCCTCCGCAATATCAGCCAGAGCTGTATCAGGACCGTGATCAGCAGCTATTCGGTGGACGATGTGCTGACCACCGGCAAAAATGAGATCCAGGCTGCGATCCGCGAACTGATTCTGGAGGATCTGGAGGCACAGGACATCGGCATTCAGCTGGTGAATATCACCATTCAGGACTCGGAGCCTCCCACCACGGAGGTGATGGAAGCCTTTAAGGCGGTGGAAAATGCCAAGCAGGGCAAGGAGACGGCGCTGAACAACGCGAACAAATACCGCAACGAACAGATTCCCTCCGCGCAGGCACAGGCCGATGCCATCGTAAAGGAGGCGGAGGCGCAAAAGACGGAGCGCATCAACGAAGCCACCGCACAGGTGGCGCGCTTCAACGCCATGTATGAGGAATACATCAAAAATCCCACCGTTACAAGACAGCGCATGTTCTATGAGGCCATGGAGGAGGTGCTGCCGGATCTGAAGGTCATCATCGAAAGTCCCGACGGCAGGACCCAGACGGTCTATCCGCTGGATTCCTTTACGGGGACTGCGGCTGCCGCAGCGGACAGCCAGAACAACAACGGAGGTGAGGAAAATGAAGATAATTAAGAGAACTCTTTTAATTGTTGCAGTGGCAGCGGCGCTGATCGTCTGCACATCGGGCATCGTGATCACCCAGGAGAACGAGTACAGTCTGATTCGGCAGTTCGGCCGCATCGATCACATTGTATCGACTGCCGGCATCAGCTTTAAGATTCCGTTCATCCAGAGCGTGGACACGCTGCCGAAGCAGACCCTGCTGTACGATCTGTCTCCCTCCGACGTGATCACCAGCGACAAAAAGACCATGATCTGCGACAGCTATGTGCTCTGGCATATCACGGACCCGTTAAAGTTCGCCCAGACCCTGAACTGCTCCATTACCAACGCGGAGAGCCGTCTGGACGCCATCGTCTACAACTCTACCAAGAACGTGATCAGCAGCACCACCCAGGACAACGTCATCTCCGGACGAAACGGCGTTCTGTCCCAGGCCATTATCGACAATATCGGCCATTCTCTGGATCAATACGGCATCGAACTGCTGGCCGTGGAGACCAAGAAGCTGGACCTGCCCGCCGACAACAAGGACGCCGTGTATGAGCGCATGATCTCCGAGCGCAACAACATCGCAGCCACCTACACCGCAGAGGGCAGCTCCGAAGCGCAGATGATCCGCAACTCCACCGACAAGGAGGTAACGGTGATGCTCTCCGAGGCGCAAAAGAATGCCGAGATCCTGATCGCCGACGGCGAGGCGGAATACATGCGCATTTTGTCGGAGGCTTATGCAGATGAGTCCAGACAGGATTTCTACTCCTTTGTGAGAAGCCTTGACGCCCTGAAGGTATCCATGCAGGGAGACGACAAGACAATCATACTCTCGTCGGACTCTCCCATAGCAAGGATCTTCTACGGGAACTGATTAAAATACTTGAAATCCCCCTGCGCCGGCTCATTTCCAACGGCTCAGGGGGAACTTTTTTATTCTATATTTTATTCTACGTCCTGCAGTGCGGCAAAGTCTTCCTCGCCGGTGCGGACCTTCACTACCTTGTCTACGCTGTATACAAAGATCTTACCGTCGCCGATATGACCGGTGTAAAGCGCTTTCTTGGCAGCCGCGATCACGCTGTCCACAGGTATCTTGCTGACGACGATCTCCACCTTTACCTTAGGCAGCAGCGTCGCGTCCATCTCTACGCCGCGGTACATCTCGCCGGCTCCCTTCTGAACGCCGCAGCCCATTACCTGAGTGACCGTCATACCTGTCACGCCCAGATCGTTCATTGCTTTCTTCAGATGATCATATCTGGACAGCTTTGCAATGACGACTACCTTATAGATACCGGAAGCGGAGACAACAGGCGCCGCCGCCACAGGTACGGCCGCATCACGCTTCGCCTGAGATGCCTCGTTGTAATCGCTGGTTCCAAGGTCGGTATTCTCGTTTACCTCCATGGTCATGGTGTTGGAGATATCCATGATGGAGAAGCCGGAATATGCGGAAGCAAGGCCGTGCTCTTTGGAATCCAGTCCGACGATCTCCTCCTCCTCGCTGACGCGAAGACCAAAAATCGCTTTGATTATAAGGAATGCGATCACAATGGTGACAACCGTCCAGCCAATGGTAGCGCCCATGCCCAGCAGCTGAATTCCCAACTGACGGAAGCCGCCGCCGTAGAACAGGCCTTCCCCTGCAATCTGGTTCGCGCCGAAGGTCACGCCGTCACCGATTCCCCTTGCGAACGCAGGTGCCGTCTCGGTAGCAAAAAGTCCTACGGACAGAGTTCCCCAGATACCGTTCAGGCAATGAACCGCAACGGCGCCCACGGGATCGTCAATATGAAGCTTATAATCCAAAAGCCATACGCCAAAGACTACCAGTACGCCGGAGACAGCGCCGATCACAATAGCGCCGAAGGCGTCGCATACATCACAGGGCGCCGTAATCGCCACGAGACCTGCCAGAGAAGCGTTCAGACACATGGACACATCAGGCTTGCCATACTTGATCCATGTAAATATCATGCATACCACCGTTGCAACGGACGGTGCGATGGTCGTGGTCACAAAGATGGAACCCATTTCTTCTATAGAGGTAGCCGCAGCTCCGTTAAATCCGTACCAGCCGAGCCACAGGATAAATACGCCGAGGCAGCCCAAAGGAAGATTGTGTCCGGGGAAGGCATTTACCTTCGTAATCTTGCCGGACTTATCCTTTACAAATTTGCCGATGCGGGGCCCGAGCATTGCGGCACCGATCAGAGCACAGATACCGCCTACCATATGAATACAGTTGGAACCTGCAAAATCATGGAACCCGATCTGAGCCAGCCAGCCGCCGCCCCAGGTCCAGTGGGCCTCTACGGGATAAATGACCGCCGAGATAATCGCGGAATACACACAGTAGGAAAGGAACTTCGTCCGTTCCGCCATGGCTCCGGATACAATGGTGGCCGTTGTCGCACAGAACACCAGGTTAAATACGAAATTGGACCAGTCAAAGCTCTCGTAGCTTGTGAAAATGTCAAATCCCGGTTTTCCGATAAAGCCTACCAGATCCTCCCCCAGAAACAGGCTAAAGCCGATCAAGATGAACATTACCGTACCGATGCAGAAATCCATCAGATTCTTCATCAGAATGTTTCCGGCGTTCTTCGCTCTGGTGAAACCGGTCTCTACCATTGCAAAGCCCGCCTGCATCCAGAACACCAACGCAGCGCCGATCAGAAACCAGACGCCAAAGACCTGACCGTTAACAGCACTTAAAATTTCCTCTGCCATAATCTTTTCCTCCTCAGATAATAAAATAAAAAAGGCACTACGGGATAAACCCATAGCGCCTTTGCTTATGTGTGAGTATAGCATCGGCAGAATATTGTGTCAACCATCAAAAATTAACATAAATTTTATAAAATTTATATTATTTTCGTTATTTTTCACAGTTATCTTTTACAGAACGATTGCGGGACTGGGCGCCGTCAAAAGGCGCAGATACTGCTTTCCCTGCAGGCTCACCTGCCCCTTTTCCTGAAAGCCGAGCCGTCGGCAGAGGTGCAGGGACGCCTCGTTCTCCGGCCGCACCAGAACCTGGACCCGCACGAACTTTAACGTCTCCCAGCCGTACTTCAGCACGGCGCGGCAGACCTCTTCCGCATAGCCCCGACGCTGCCACGGAACACCTATGATGAACCCCAGCTCCGGCTCGTCGTATCCTTCTCTGTAGGCGAAACCGGCACGCCCGATCACCTGACCGCTCTCCTTTTCCAGCACGGTCCAGACGCCGAACTCCAAAAAGGAATAGACCTTCTCGATGTACTCGCGGATATACTGCTTTTCCTGCTCCCTGTCCGGATAGAGATCCTCCATGTATTTCGTGACGGCGGGGTCGCTGTAGATGCGGTAAAAGGCGTCCACGTCCTCCGGCGTCGTCTCCCTGACCAGACAGCGTTCCGTCTCCAGAATCCTCCAGGGCAGTCCCTTCTGGCGGCGGTAAACTCTCTCCGCAAAATCAGGCTCCAGATTCCACGGGTCCTCCACGGCATACAGGAACTGCGAAAAGTCCTGATCTCGGTTCCCTTCATGAAGATAGATCAGGACCGCCTCGCCCCGCTCCCGCAGTCTCTGCGCCGCTGCCGCATCGTCCGTCACATAGAGTACAGGCTCTTCCTCCGCCGTCATTGCATCATCTTCCGGAAGGGACACCCTTATTCTGTCTAAATAGCTCACAACATTCACTTCTCTCTTTACGATGTCCCTGTTTTGGGATATATTATATTTATGGTCAGATGACCATTCGTCCGTTCTCTGCTTTGGATAAGGTCATTATACCATGGGGAAGACAGAAATAACAGACAGAAAGGACAAGAATATGGCAAAGAATCCTGTTGTTACCATTACCATGAACGACGGCGGCGTGATCCGTCTGGAGCTTTATCCGGACATAGCTCCCATCTCCGTCAACAATTTTTTAAGCCTGATCAACAAGAAGTTTTATGACGGGCTGATTTTTCACAGAGTCATCAAGGGCTTTATGATCCAGGGCGGCTGTCCCGACGGCACCGGCATGGGCGGTCCCGGATACAGCATCAAGGGAGAGTTCGCGCAGAACGGCGTGGACAATCCTCTGAAGCACACCGAGGGCGTACTGTCCATGGCTCGGTCCATGATGCCTGACTCCGCAGGCTCCCAGTTCTTTATCATGCACAAGACCAGTCCGCACCTGGACGGCGCTTACGCGGCGTTCGGCAAAGTAATAGAAGGTATGGACGTGGTAAACAGGATTGCCGAGACGGCCACCGACTACAGCGACAGGCCCCTGGAGCCGCAGGTGATGAAGACCGTCACGGCGGAGACCTTCGGGGTGGATTATCCGGAACCGGAGAAGTGCTGAGAAGCTTCGCTGCAGGCAGACGCAGTACCGTTTTGCATAATTGATACAAACCTACAGGACCCATTATTTCCCGAATTGCTTTGACAATGAGGGCTGATAATGGGTCCTTTTACTGTGAGGAATCTGAATGTTGCCTGATATTTTTGAAAAAATTGACCATATTGAACTCTCGGACGTGTTATAGATGAAAGGAGGTTTTATCGAATGAATCATTCGTCAGTACGGCCGGCTGATAGTGTTCAGACCATTGTTCAAAATTATGGCAACATGCTGTTTCGGATATGCTATGTCATATTGAGAAGTGAAGCAGATGCGGAAGACGCCGTTCAGGAGACCCTTATCAAATATATGCAAAAAGCTCCTGCATTTGAAGACTCCGAGCATGAGAAAGCATGGCTTATTACAACGGCAAGAAATCAATGCAGGGATATGCTGAGGTTCCGGCTGCGGCACCCGCAAATGAATCTTGAATATCTGCAGGGAGTATCCTCCGATACATACAACAGCGGTATATTGGAGGCTCTCATGTCCCTACCGGAAAAATTTCGTATTGTCCTGGTCCTCTACTATGTTGAGGAGTACCGCATCGAGGACATTGCACGAATCATTCAAAGAACCCCGTCAGCCGTAAAGATGCGCCTGCAAAAGGGACGCAAGCTGCTGGAAGAAAAATATCGAAAGGAGTATCTGTAGATGGATTTTAAGAGATTGAAAGGCTCAGTAGAAAAAATTGAACTGTCAGAGGAAATGAGAGCACGCATTATCAAAAACTGCGAATCGCACGCCCTATATGAAACAGAGGAAAGCACAATGCCTAAAAGCAAAGCCGGCAGACGGTTCAAAGGGCCGGCAATGGCAGCAGCCGTTCTAATCCTTTGTCTGTGCTCTACGGGAGTCGCGGCGGCAGGCCGCTTGGGATTTTTCAGAGACATTACTGACTGGAAGGGAGCCATAGTCGGCACTAAGTATGAGCAGGCTTCTGACGAAATCAAGGCAGAGGTTTTCGTTGAGGAAAATGAGATCACTGTTCGCGCCGTGGCAGTCGATCCCACTGTTGTCCCTTACAGCGAGATGGAAACCTTCGGAATTGAAAACTACAAAATAATCGATAGCTCCGGAAAGGTCATTTTGAAAGGAGAAAGGACGGAAATGTCCGATCTGATCGACGGAGTGTCAGAAATTACGATTCCTTTGGACCATATCGGAAGCGGAGAATATAAGTTAGTGATAACCGCTTTCGTCGGCGCAAGCAAAGGGGATCAGCCGCTCCAAATCGACGGAACATGGGAGTGTGATTTCTCACTCTAAGTAAAAATTACCGCACATTTTGCATAATGTGCGGTAATTTTGCTGTTTATCATTGATTTTTTCTGTGTTTTGCATATAATATAATGTAAAGAAAGTAAAGAAAGCAAAGCGTAGTAGAAAGGGTGTTGATTATGGAAATAGCAAAAATTTCAAGTAAGGGGCAAATTACAATTCCGGTATCGGTAAGGAAAAAATTGAAATTGAAAACAGGTGATAAAATAGTGATTTTTGAGGAAAACGGGAGATTCTATTTTGATAATTCTGCGATGTTGGCTTTTCAAAGAGTGGAGGAAGCGTTTGCCGGAGAAGCAGCCAAGGCAGGATTTGAAACGGAAAAGGATATGCAAGATTACATGCAAGAAATCCGAAAGGAAGTAAGGGGGTATTAAATTGCGCATAATGCTTGACACGAATGTGTTCATTTCTATGATTTTCTTCCCCTCCAGTCAAACAAGGGAATTGGCAAAACGACTGACAGATAAGCATCAGATTGTCGTGTGTGATTATGTGATTGAGGAACTGCGTCTTGTTGTGGATCGAAAGTTCCCACTGAAAAGAAAGTACTTAGATCAATTTTTCAGAGAACTTCCGTTTGAAATGGTATATACTCCCAAGGAAATAGATGCCAACGGGCTCCCTGCTGTGCGAGACGTCAAAGATTCTCCGATTCTTGCAACAGCTATTTTAGAGAATGTAGATGTCTTCATAACGGGGGATAAGGATTTCCTTGTATTGGAGAATGTAGAAACACCAGAAATCGTAACGATGTCGGAGTTTTTGAATAAGATGCAGGGAGTATAGCCTCAATTTTGCGCACAATCAACCTTTCCTTGAAAAGTCAAATCTTTCCTTTCACGCAAATTCTGCGGCATTTTTCAAGACGAAAATCTAATCTTGCAGAAGAAGTCTGCCTATGACAGAGAACAGAACAATTTCCCATCACTCCAACATAACACTTTTAATCGACAATCTCTTTATCCGCTGCGAGTAGCCGTACATCACGATTTCATAGGTAAGGATAAATAAGACAAATGTAACCGCACACATTTTAAAATCGAAGTTATATTCGGGTACACTTCCGACATCGGCAAATACAATCGTTACCATGATTTTTAATAATGCATACTGATAGACTGTACCAATCACAAAGCCAATGTAAGAAAACAGTCTGTAACCTCCGAGAACTGCCCTGCTGCAATCGCTGTATTTATAACCGAACACCCTCATCATAGCGATGGTTTTCGTGTTTCCTTTTACTACACTGGAGAGCGATAGAAATAAAGTCGTAAAGGCTAAGACCAAGCCTATCGTTATCACCATGACCGCCATGGTTTTACTTGAAAGATCCTTCATGGACATGGACATCTGCACCATGGCCGAGAAACAAAACGCCGAAAATGCAACAAAAAACACAAGCGTTTTTCTCTCCCTGATCGTACTTCCCGCCAAATCCTTCAGGAAAGGCTTATCCTTTGTTTCTCTCCTGGGGACTTTCGTCCTATACTCTCGCTTTTCTTTCAACAAATCGAGGACAGGGTGCCTTAATCGCAGAAAGGCATAGAGGACCGCTAAGACTGAAAAACCGATTGCAGGTATACCGATCAAAAGGAACGCCAAAAATAAGTGGAACTGCACCTTGATTTCGGGAAAAAGGTGTTCGGCGTTTTGCAGCTCATAAAACGACGGCAGATAACAAAAAGCCGATACATATCCCAGAACACAACCCACAAAAACACTCAGCCCAAACACCCAAAAGTGCTTTGCAATCTTAAGACCGGAATACCCGAGAGCCTTCAGTATTCCAAGCTCTTTGCTGTGCGTGTCTATGTAATTCTTGATATAGAAAAGAAGCATCACAACAGATGTGAGCACCAGACACCCACCCGAAACGGCAGCCACAACTTTTCCCGTTGAGACCTGCGCCTGATACATCGCCATACCGGCCTGCGTTGTAATTTCGTCTTTCATTGCCGCCAGGTCAATATTATAATTCAAAAACAAGGTCCATACGAAAACGGCGCAGCCCGCAATCACTAAGATGCCGATCAACTTCACTGTGTCTTTCATTCCTACTATCATACGATTACCACCCAATCTCATAAGCGGTCTTTTGCTTTTCGTTCGCAGAAACCTCGGATATTTTCCCGCTGTTCATTTTTACGACCGTATTCGCCATTTCCGCTATGTTCTGATTGTGCGTCACCATTACAATGGTAAAGCCATACTCCTTATGCAGCCTGCAGATATAATCAAGCACCTGTCTGCCGGTCTGTTCATCCAATGCGCCTGTGGGCTCGTCCAAAAACAGCACCTTTGGCTTTTTCGCAAGCGCACGGGCAACGGAAGCTCTCTGCTGCTCACCGCCCGAAAGCTCGCTGGGATATTTCCCTTTTTTATTTTCCAGCCCTACGGCATTTATCATTTCCCTGTATTCCCGATTGCCGGCAAGGTCGGCTCCCATTCGCACATTCTTTTCCACTGTCATGTTCGGGAGAAGATAATACTGCTGAAAAATAAAACCGATATTGTCCTTGCGAAACTGCGTTAATTTTTCATCGCTCAGTTTTGTAATGTCGTTCGTTCCATATACAACGCTTCCGCTGTCGGGGCGCTCAAGCCCTGATATCACATTTAAAAAAGTAGATTTTCCAGACCCCGATGCACCTAAGATCACAACAAAATCCCCATCTGTGATCTGCAAACTGATGCCCTTGAGGACCTGATTTTTATTTCCGGCATTCCCATAAGATTTTACAATGTCTGATATGGCGATCATTCTGTTTGGCCCCCTTTGACTTCTTTTAATAGACCAAGGAACACCTCTGTCATCATTCCGTTTATCTCCTCGGCGGTAAAGGAACACATATTCGTTGCACAGAGCGACGCTATTCCATGGGTGTAGATCCACAGGTGGCGATAAATGCGTTCGGCGTCGGCTTCCTCCAGGCCGTACCCGTTTTGTACGGAGGCGAGGATCTGCGGATAGTTCTCATCAATGACCGGCAGAATACTCTTGACCGGCGGTTTCTGCGGCTGTTCCGCCATAAAGAGAAGCTGAAACAGCTTTGGCTCTTTTATGGAAAATAAAATATACTGCATTCCTACGCCCTTAAAAGCGATGTCCCCGGAAAGCCCTGTCTTGATATAGTCGGCATACAGCGCTTTTGCCGCTTTCCGGACCTCCGACTGCACCTCCTCCATATTTTCAAAAACGGTAAAAATCGGTTTGGCAGAGGAATCGAGCTTCGCCCCCAGCGCCCTGGCCGTAAGTGCGTCAATCCCTTCTTCCCGTGTCAGGTCTAAAGCTGCTTTCACAATTTCTTCCCTTGTAAATTTACATTTTGGCGGCATGATTTTAGTCCTCGCTTTAATCGGAAACTATCGTTTTGCAACATCTGTTTCCGATTATACCGAATAGAAAAGAAAAAGTCAAGGGGATTCTTGTGAATTTCCGAATTTTATTCAAATTGACTTTTGCAGCTGTAATATGATAGAGTGTTGAATAGCACAGAGCGACAGCTTGGTATAGGAACAACCCTGCATCCGAAAAGTCATAGGCGTCCGACAGAAGGGAAAATATTTATGGCGGCAAATTTTTTGGAAAATGAATCGATGACGGCAAACGCGAAATTTCGTCGGCTATGGCTGATTTTTATGGCAATTTTTATCGCCGCCTTTGCAGTAATCTATTTTGGAGCGGGCGACGAACTTTTTGATTTCAGCGATGAGAGATCGAGACTGATCGTCACCTTATTACGCGGCGGAATTGGGATTATGCTGATTTGCAGCTTTATCACCCTGATCCTCACCATGCGGCCGGCAAAGAATGGAAGAAATCTGCTCCTTCCTTTAGGGGAAACGACGCAGGAGATGGCGGCGGAGATCATCAACAGGGAGGTGGCAGAAGGCAAAATCCTGTATGAGGAGGCATTGGATTATAATACCCCAATAAAGCATGATACGCGGGTTTTGCTGACTCCCTCCTATCTGCTGCTGATCGGATACAGCATGGAAAAAATAAGGGCAATTCCCCGTAATCGGATTCTGTGGATCGGCGCCCAGATAGGCTATAAGGGAGGGCCCTATTATGTCCGTCTGATTATCTTCACACGGGAAAAAATGCTGGATTGTGACGTAAATGATATTGAGCAGGCAAAGCGGATTGCCGAGGGACTGTATCAATACATTCCAAATGTGTTCCGTGATCTCGAATGGCTGGATGATACAGATGATAACTTTCCACATATACTTGAAAAGCTGTATCGGGAAAACCGTGACGGGTTTCTGGCGTTATACGAGGAAGCAAAAGGAAAAGCTAATTCTCTATAGAAAATCCTTTATGTTCATGAATGCTCCCATGATCTGAATATCTTCGCTTTGTACGGACATGTCCTCGGAAAGGTCTGCTGCCGCCTTAGTTGTCTCCTCCGCATTTTCCCTTTGCCCCTAGGAATCATCTTCTTTGTTCATCCAGATACAATTGTACCCGACTCTGAATCTTTTCTGCCGTCTGTTCTGCGGTCAGTGCTCCAGAATTGTATCCGCTGATTTCCTCTCCAATAATTAGGTTAATAGATGATAGATTAGATAGGCTTCTTCCATCTACTAACTCTACTATCTCTCTTATTTTTTCCACATCTTCTGCAGAATTTGCATAAAAATTTGGTACACCTTCTTCCCCAAAATAGTGAGGAATTGGCTCCCCTGTTTCATCGTTAATTAACTCAACCATAGACCAATCCAAAACTTCCTCAAACGTCTGCCGGTTTAATGGCAGACCATGAATACTTTGATATGTCTTTGCAGGGATATCAGGATGAAGAATCGCATAATCCTCAAGCCAATCCAAAGTCATATAGTACTCAATGAAATCCCAGGCTCCATCTGGACATTGACTATAGGAACTGATGGCTAGAGAATTAAAAAATGAAACCTTTACACCTGTTCCTTGATCACAGGGCCACCCCTTTACTACCCAGTCATCATCAAATAACCAATTCATATACTGTATATCTGTTACTTCCGATATTCCACTCATAACAGCCAGATGCGTTCCGGATGCCACGCTATCCTGAGTCACTTTTACCCAGCCGCTCTCATCTTTGCCAAATTCCAGAATGTCATAAAATTCTTGATTACAAAAATCTGCTCTGCCGGCATCCCAATCCACAAAATCCTCTATTGCATGCAAAACCAACGTTTGAGCTGTGTTTATCCCAACACCCCCAAGCGCATTGGCATCCTTGTTATAAGTTCGGAACATCTCCAGCATCTCATCTATAGTCCAACCGGTTTCCCCTCCCAGCTTTGAGGGGGGCCCTGCAATAAATCCAACTGTAAAAGTTGCTGCAATTTCATAGAGCTTATCACCAGTCTGTGCACACTCCAAAATATTAGTTAAATATTTTTCCTTATTCTCCGACGTAAGATAGGTATTCATATCCGCCAACACTCCTGCATATCCTAAATCATCTGCAACCATGTCACACATCCATATAATATCCGTTCCTTTACCAGTAGCAAGATCCATATTAAATCGATTCTGGGCCGCTTCAAAATCCTGATTATCCTGAAGATAATCCACAATTTCCACAACATATTTACCGTTCTGCGCGTTATAAGCCTCCACTGCATATGTCAACTCCCAAGGAGTATCGTATGTTCCTAGTGTCAGTATGGTCTGCACCTGGTTATCCTGCTCCTTATCTCCCGCATTACTACTACCTATCCCCACAGATTGTTCCCCTGAAGCTCCGTCTATCTGTCCATTTCCGCATGCTACCAGCACAATCACCAGTCCTAAAATAATCACTCCAATTCTCTTTTTCATCTTATTCCTGTACTCCTTTTCCTTTCTGTCCCTTGGACTGACGGCCCAACAGCAGGCATACTGTATTCGCCTCCGGCCTTTTCGGAGTACATTCTATCACGGAGAAATCATCTGTGCCGCTTCTTGTAAAAATTGGGATATTTTATTGTAAAAATTGGGAATATCACATGACAACATCTAAGAATCTTAGCATCTTAGCATCACTGAAAGTGTATAAAAAAACATGTCCCAGTCATAGGACATGCCTTGAAAAATAGAAATATTTTATTCTGTTATATATAAAATCAACATAACACAAAATCGATTCTCTTCCGGATAAACTTCCATCTTCCCATCATATTTCTCCACAATCTTTCTTACATTCTCCAGTCCAATACCATGTAAGCTTTTATCAGTCTTTGTAGTAAGAAGTTTGCCATTCCCCTGCTCTATTTTACCGCCATAGCTATTCACAATCTGCAGCCTCAAAAACCCTTGTTTCATTTCCACTGAAAAATCCAGAAATTTTTCCTCTGTCTGTGCCGCCGCATCGATGGCATTTTCCAACAAATTTCCCAAAATAACATTTAAGTCAAAGGCATGTCCCACGTCATTGGGAAGCTGCACATTTATGTTTACGGTATGCAGTTCCTTCCTTGCCCGTCTGAGCATATAATTCATGACGCTGTCTATTTCCGCATTGCCGGAGGATATGATTACGTCAGGATTTTCAATGAACCCCTCCATATCCTTGATATATTCCTCAATCGCACTGCTTTCGTTTTGGGAAGCCAATATCTTTATTTCACATAAATGATGTTTCATGTCATGCCGGAGCGCTTTCACCTTTTCCTCACTCTGCAGCATAACATTCATCTGTTCCGCATAATCCTGCACTCTCTGGCGCAGCAAGCGGTTTTCAAATTCCACAGTCATCATACTGGACAACATATTATATAGATAATATGTAAAAAAATTGATCAGAATCAGTCCGGTACTTATAATGATGATTCCCTTTTCCGTTACACTGTCCGTATATACTGTTGCACAAAATATTCCGATACTGCATAGCGGCACCAGACTTAAAGATACATTTCTGATGCCTTCCTGATGCCGCCTGTTGTTTACGATTTTTTCCGTCACCAGCTCACAGATCAGTATCAAAAAAACCGTAATCACCTCATAGATCTGATTAAAGCTTTCTCCGTCCCTGTAATTGACAAACAAAAATGTAGCTATAGTATCACATCCCATATTGATCAAATAGACGGAGCCTGTGACAAATAGATTCATCTTCACCGAACGGGTATACGTCAGTACAATCCACCAGATTCCTATAAGGTTGCACAGAAAATTCACAACTGCCATGTGAAAGACAAGATATGCCGCCGTATTGACCAGAAAAAAACACGCATACATACAGCCATGCAGCAAACGCCTGTTATCACTGCCATTTCCTGTATCATTAATGGATTGCTCATCTCTTAGGAAGACTCTTATAAATCTGCTGATCAGATAGACCCTAAATAGATTCGTTAAAACACAAATGACAAAGTCAGTCACTTATCACCACCCCCCGTAATAATCTATCGCGCACCCATCTTCGGTGCGTCTTGCTGATCATCAGAATCTTACCGTTATCCATCTCCACCGTTTCATAGGCATATCGCACTACATGTTCTCTGTTGATGATATACGATTGATGAATCTGCAGAAAGTTCATGGGAAGATTCTTTTCCAGCTCCTTCATACTGCCATAAAATTCATTTGCCGCCTTATTCCTCACCACTTTTATTTTTCTGGCATTGCTCTCAAAATACAGAATGTCATCATAGGGCACAAACAAATGCTCTTTTCCGTTTTGAAATTCAAATTTTGCAGCCTTTTTGTCAAGAATCTTTACCGCCAATTCCACGGAGTTGTCAATCTGCTGCTGAGTAATGGGTTTTACCAGAAAATCCATTGGCTGAGTCTTGAATAGCCTCCTTGCATAAGAGGCTTCTCCTGATATATAAATAATCTGCATCTTACGGTCTTCCATTTTGTTACGGATAAAATCCCCGACTGCAATCCCAGAGAGTTCCAGAAGTTGTATATCAAGAAATAAAATATCAAGCTGACCGCCCTGCTCTAGGAACTCACATAGCTGTTCTCCGGCATACCAGACGTTTACTTCCACTTCCATATTTTTCTTTTCTGCGCACACAGATATCATTTTTTCTATAGAAGCGCAGATATTCTTTCCGTCATCGCATATTCCTATATTGTACATTCAGTCCCCCAAGTTTCCTTCGAGTCTTTATACGAGAAATACCTACTCATACCTCGGCAGCGCAACGACCGTATAATCGTGCCCCATGGCGGGCAGGATTCTGTCGGTCAGATCGCTTATCGCAAACTTGATGCTGGAAGTATTGATGCAGGGATGGCAGCCTATTTCCTTCCCTTGCAGGACCTCCTCGTCAATCACAAGCCTGACCCGATTCTCCGTGTCATTCATCAGCCCCATGACGCTGACCGAACCCGGCGCGATATCGAGATACTTCTGCATATAACTCTCATCGGCAAAGGAGAGCCTGGCTGTGCCAAGCTCCTTTGACAGATCCTTCGTCTTGAATTTCTTATCTCCCGGCATCATCAGCAGATAGAACTGTGTTTCCTGCCGGTTGCACAAGAACAGATTTTTACAGATAACTGCCTGCAAGACCTTGTCGATTTCGGCGCAGACCTCCATTGTCGTTGCCGCCTCATGGTCGATCCGCTTGTACGCAATTCCAAGCCTGTCAAGGAAATCGTAGGTCCTGATCTCCTTTTCGAGCCTGCCCGTGCAATCCAGCGGCCGGCCGTTCATAAGTTCCGTCATTTTCTGTCCTCCCGATCCCGATATCCCTTTTTTATCCGCATACTTTGCCGGAAGATCACCGCACCGCCACTCCGGCCTTCCCCGCACACTCCCTGATATAGTCCGCAGCCTGCTTATAAGTGCAAAAATCAGGCAGATGCTCTACAAAGAACGGCATGTCGGGACTCAACTTCTCCACCATGGGCAGTATTTCTGTGTAATCCAAGGTTCCCGTTCCGGGCATTACCTCATGGATCAGGGTGGTGTACGCCGTCTCCATCAGAACGTCCTTTCCGTGGATACTCTTGATATAAGGTCCCAGCAGTTCAAAACAATGCCGGATAAATTCCGTGCTGTTCACATATCTTGCGGGACAGTTGATCATATTGACAAAATCCAGATGCACGCCGAACGCCTTCCGGTCCACGTCCTCTATCAGCCCAAGATACTGCTCCGGAGAGTCCGGAACCATCCACGGCATGGGCTCAATCGTGTAGAAGGTATGCTTCGGGCGCACCGCATCTATGATCTCCCTGATGCTGTCCACCACCATCTCATATACCTCCGGCAGGTAATTCTCCCGGTCGAAGCCGTCCCATATCTCGCCCCTGCTGCCGGAAATGTTGACACAGCAGCAGGCTCCCATTTCCTCGGCCAGCGCAAGCTGCGCCTTCGCATACTCCATGGCCTGCCTGCGCTCCGCATCGTCCTTGGAGAGGCAATTCCTCCAGACGCCGACCTCACCGATCACCAGATCGTTTGCCTTCGCACAGGCCACATATTCCCGTACTACCCCGGGATCCGCGCTGCTGTCTACAGGCGCCAGGACGGCGCTGTAGCCCAATTCCCTCACCAGCTTCAGCCATTCGTCGGGGTTTTTGTACTCTCTCTCGATTCCTCCGCCCAGTCTCACAGTACGCTCTCCTCTCTGCAGTTTCTTTTCCAGATCACGCTGCTGTCAATATCCGCCACGCGGGCGCAGCCCGTTCTCGCCATCACGCCCTTTAACTGCCCGTTCATACGCACGAGCGCGTCTCGTACTCCCTCTGCGCCGTTCTTCTTTAAGGGCTCCATGATCGCCCTGCCGACACAGACCGCATCGGCGCCAAGAGCCAGCGCCTTAAATACGTCCATGCCGCTCTCTATACAGCAATCCACAAAGACAGGGATCCTGCCGCCTATTACCTTGACGATCTGCGGCAGCACCATCAGGGGCGGCACCGCATAATCCATAATGCCGTGATGATGGGAGACTACAATGCCGGCGGCTCCCGCCTCCAAGGCCTTCTGCGCATCGACCGTGCTGAGCACGCCCTTGATCACAAAAGGAAGCTTCGATGCCTGCACAAAGCTTTTCAATTCTTCCAGGGATTTCGGCTTCATGGGAAGCCCGCAGACAACATCATACTCCCCCTGTCCGTTAAAGGCATGGTCAATATCCATTCCCACTCCGAAGGCGCCGTCCTCCTCCGCCTGCCGGATCTTCTCAAATACTACCGCATTGTCCGCATGGGGCTTGATGATCTTGATTACCTTCGCCCCTGTCCCGCACATATCGGCCAGCTCCTGCCTTTCTCCCATTCCGGAAAAGCAGAGCGCCCCTGCCAGAGCGGCGCCCTCCGCCATCTTGGCCATTCCCCGCTCGCAGGTATCGTTCAAATGCGACAGCGCCGCCGTGGCGATAGGCATAGAGAACGTTTCCCCGAACAGCTCCGTTTCCGCTGCGGGCTTGACGGCGTCAATATGTCTCATCTCCAGCAGAAGACTGTCAAAATACTCACGGGTAATCAGGTTGGAATCATTTCTCGGCACATACTCCATTGATAAGCACTCCCCTTCTCTTTTACAACATCAGCCGGTAGATTTCTGTGCAATCCTTCCGATCCAGTATGACAAAGCCGCTGATGGAACCGCTGCGGCCGTTTCCGTTGCAGAGCGTATCCACCAGATAGGGAATATCCTCCTCCTTTGCCCCCAGCTCCGCAAAATTCCCGGGCATACCGATGGAATGCAGGAAACGCCGGAGCGCTTCGATTCCGGCCTTTGCGGTCACTTCGGGATGCGCGTAATCCATCTGACAGCCCCAGACACGGACAGCCACCTGTGCAAACCGCATCACATTGTGGTGCATCACATAGGTGAAGACTGCAGGCATGGTCACGGCAAGTCCGGCTCCATGAGCGCAATCGTACAGCGCGGACAGCTCGTGCTCGATATTATGGCTGTTCCAATCCTGACTGCGCCCTACGCCGCAGGAATTGTTGTGCGCCATCATACCCGCCCACATGATATTGGCACGCGCCTCATAATGATCGGGATTCTCGATCACGCGAGGTCCCTCATGGATCATGGTCAGCAGCAGCGCCTCGATCAATCTGTCCGTAACCTCCACCTCCTCGGTGTTCGTCAGATAACGCTCATACAGATGCGCCATGATATCCGTGATGCCGCAGGCAGACTGATAAGCTGGCAGAGACTGTGTGAGGGCAGGATTCAGGATACTGAAGCAGGGACGAATGGCATCGCCGCTTGCACCTCTCTTGAGCATTCCCTTCTCATGGGTAATGACAGAGTCAGGACTGCCCTCGCTGCCTGCCGCCGCAATGGTCAGGATCGTACCCACAGGAAGCGCCTTCTCGATAGGCTTTCCGCTGTAAAAATCCCAGAAGTCACCGTCATAGACCGCACCGGCAGCAATGGCCTTAGATGTGTCGATCACACTGCCGCCTCCCACAGCCAGAACGAAATCCACATTTTCCTTTCTGCTGAGCTCAATTCCCTCATAGACAAGACCGCTGCGGGGATTGGGCTTGACGCCGCCCAGCAGGACACAGGGAATCGCCTCCCTGTCCAGAGACGCCCTCACACGGTCCAGCAGACCGGAACGAATGACGCTTCCTCCGCCGTAGACGATGAGCACCTTGCTCCCGCCAAAGCGTTTGACGTACTCTCCGGTCTCATTTTCGCGGTCCTTTCCAAATGCAAAAAAGGTAGGTGAGTAAAAATTAAAATTATCCATATCCTGTTTCCTCCTCGATCCATACTTTTCTTTGTTCCAGCAAACTGTTATAGTCAATATACCATCTTCGCACGCGGGAAACAAGATGCTGTTTTCAACAGTACCGCATTGTTTCAAGGGTGCGGATACAGGTGCGGATACAGGCGCGTATACCGGTACGGATACTTGCGCGGTTGCCAAAAAAGCCGATATCCCGCAAGATATCGGCTTTTTGACATTCGGTACAGCTTATCGCCTTTTTTCAACCTTTCACGGCACCTGCAATAAAACTCTCCTGAATGGACTTGCTCATAAATACATAGGCGAGCAGCGTCGGGAACGTTGCAATGACCAACGCCGCGCCAATAGGCCCCCACTCTGTAGTATGCCGTCCGGAAAGAGCCTGAATACCTACGGGCAATGTCTTCAATGCCTCCTTGCTGATGAAGACATTTGCAAACATAAGCTCATTCCAACACTGCAGGAACGTATAGATGCTGATGGTCGCCAGCGCCGGCTTCATCAGGGGAACAATGATCAACATGAAAGTCTTCCACAATCCGCATCCGTCAATACACGCCGCCTCGTCCAGATCCTTCGGGATATCATTCATGAACCCTGTACAGATCAGTATGGCCATGGCCAGTGAAAATGCGGAGTATGGTATGATCAGAGACCAATAAGAATTGGTCATGTGCAGCTTGCTCAAGGTAATGAAAATAGGTACAATGGACGCATGAATAGGAATCGTGATTCCCAGCATAAAGAAGCTGTTCATCAATGTCCTTCCCTTCCACACAATGCGCGTCATCGCATAGGTCGCCATCAGCGCTGCAACCAGCGATATCACGATAGTAACCACCGTTACGATCACGCTGTTCAGAAAGTATCGGGGCATGTTTCCCGTGGTCATTGCCTTTTGGTAGTTAGACCAAAGCCATTCCTTCGGGAGACCCATTACGTTCATGCCGTATACTTCTTCATTGCTCTTCAAAGAAAAGGTAAACATCCAATAGATGGGAAACAGATCAATCAAAGCCCAGAGGATCAGCCCGATATAGATCAGCGTCCTGAGAAATTTGTTGGTCTTCTGAACATGATACTGCTCGAGACCGGTTTCTTTACTTTTTTCCATAGATATCCCTCTCCTTAAATACAGCGCTAATAATTATGGCAAATGCAAAGCACAGGGCAATCATAAGCACCGCTATCGTACTTCCCATACCATATCTGTTGCGTTCAAACAGCATGTTGATCATCAGCGTACTGGGCACCTCGGTTGCATGGAAGGGACCGCCGTTGGTCAGGACGTAGATCAGGTCGAAAGACTTGAGAGACCCCGTCACGGCAAAGATCACGCTCACACGCAAAATAGGCTTGATGCAGGGAATGACGATATACCGATCCACCTGTGCGTCAGTAGCGCCGTCCAGCTTTGCAGCCTCGCGGAGATCCGGCGAAACGCTTCTCACACCCGCATACATCAAAAGCATATGATAACCCACATACTGCCAAAGAGTAGGTATAAACACGCACCACAGAGCGGAGGATACATTTCCCAGCCAGCCGCCCGTAGGCATCACATTACTCGCGCCGAACAATCCCAGAACGGCATTCAGAATACCGTAGTCCGGATTATAGATTTTTCTCCAGAGCTGACCGATTACCACCGTGGAAATCAGCACGGGAAGGAAATAAACGGAAAGGAACGCCCGCTCTCCCTTGACTCCTTTTCCCAGCATCAGCGCCAATCCCAACGACAGCGGGAGCTGAATGAACACGGAAAGAGCCGCCAAGAGCAGGGAATTGCCGAGAGCCTTCCAAAAGCTGATGGAACCGCTGGTAAACAACTCTTGATAATTGCCGAGCCCTATAAATTCCATTCCCTGTGTACTGATACTCCGAAGATCATACAGGCTGTAGACCACCGACATGATAATAGGAGCAATCAGCACGCCGATGAACAGAATCAATCCCGGCAGCAGGAAGAGGAACACCGTCACATTTCTATATGTTTTATTTTTCATGTTCTCAGTTACCTTCCAAAGAATAAAAATGCGGTCTCTCCGGCTCCCCCATAAGGAAGATCAGGAAAGACCGCATCGGCTGTTTGCTGGATTATCTGATATCTTTAGCCAGACCTTCAATGAAGCCCTTGCCGTCGATGTTGCTTCCGTAAACCTGTGCAACATAATCAAGATAGGTATTAGCCTCGTCTGCGTTCATAGCGGTATCACCGAACAGAACGTAAGCCTTAGCCTCGTTGCATATCTGTGCAACATCCTGAGTCAGTGCGTTTACAGAGCTGGTATCACCGTAAGGCGTCCAAGCGGGAAGTCCGCAGCCGTCAAGATATCCGTAATGGCAGATCTTCTTGCCGAGCTCAAAGGTGTACTTTGCTGCAACTGCCGCATTCTCGGAAGCTGCCGTAACAGCCAGAGTATCGGAAGGTCCGCCGATCAACTGACCAAGTTCGGACTTGTCAGCGTTGATAACGGGGAACTCTGCAACCTTTACCTTCGGGAAGAAATTCTCGTCGTTAGCAAAATCTGCGCAGTTCCAAGTACCGTTCATGTAGAATGCATACTTGCCGGCCATGAAGTTAGCCTTTACCTCGTCGTTGGACAGGGAAATACCGTTGGGGTCAAAGTAACCATTGGTTACCATGGACTGGAAGGTATCCACTGCGTCTGCAACCTCCTGATTGTTCCAGGTTGCTCTTCCGAGGAAAATGTCGTTCATAGCGTCTGCACCGATAGACTTCTCGATAACAGACTCAAGATACTCGGTCACGCACCAAGTCTCGCTTCCTGCACAACCGAAAGGAATGATGCCCTTTTCCTTCAATGCATCGCAGCATGCGATAAACTCATCGTAGGTTCCGGGGATCTCCTGATAGCCTGCCTCCTCCAGAAGCTCCATGTTAGCGAACAGACCTACAATGTTCATTGTAAGAGGCACGCCATAGTGCTTTCCGTCATAGGTGGAGTTTGCCATCATAACCTCAGGCAGCTCGCTCTGATACTCGGCATATGTCTCGTCCAGGCAGTAAACCTTATCCTGTGCAACGAAATCGCCAAGGAATGCGCAAGACCATGTAAAGAAGATGTCAGGCACTTCGTCTGCAGCCATAGCAGCCTTGATCTTGGTCTTATAGGACTGGTTCTCGAAAGCTTCCCAATTCAGTGTGATGTTGGGATACTCAGATGCCATCTCCTCGATAGCTGCCTCGTAAGAGTGGCGGTTGGAATCGCTCTCGGTGGCGATACACCACATCTCCAGAGTGCAGTCTGCAGCAGACAGATCTACGCCGGATGTCGTGTTTTCTGCCTCGGCATTGCTGTCATCTGCCTCGCTGCTTTCAGGTGCGGCGCTGCTTTCCTCAGATGACTCGGGTGCAGAGCTGCTTGCTCCGCCGTCATTGCCGCATGCCGCCATGGACAGTACCATTGCACCGGCAAGCAGGAGCGCAACAACTTTTTTCAGTTTCATGTTAAGTCCCTCCTTATAAAAGTTTAATCTATAGAAACAATCAGTCCAAACAACTTACTTCCATCTGATTGTTACCTATCACATATCATTCCATTTTGACCATGGGCCACGGATACTCCACGGTAAGCTCGCCGTCCTCAATGGAATAGTAGACGTAAGTATCCTCAAAATGGTCATTGTAAATCAATTTAATCGTTCCGGCTTCCTCATCCAATATGTAATATCCCGGGAAAACACCGTCCTCCAGAAAAGTCCCCTTGACGGTAAATTCATAGGACCAATGCTGGCTCTCATTTTCCCAGAGCCCGATGAGGCCGTCTGCTTCGCCCTCGCCCGCATACTGATATGTAGTCGTCTCATAGAGAAGCATTCCGTCTTTGTCCTCTGTATATCGCATCTTCAGAACATTCCCCTGCTCATCCGTCAGCGTGAAGAACTGTTCGTCCTTGGAATATTCGTATGTATTCCCCTTGTAGACCGCCTTTCCGTCATTCTCCAATCGAAAGACCTCTACTTCCGGATCATGTATATATGCCCAGCTTTCCGCGGCATCCTTCCCGCCCGCGCATCCGACCTGCGCAAACGCAAGACACAGCAGCATACATCCCAAAGGGATCAGCTTATTTCTTTTCATTTCCCGAACGTCTTCTTTCTAAAAAACATCGCGCAAGATAGATGGCGGCTCATTACGATTACCCCCCCTATCATAATGCTCAATCAAATTAGATTATATACTACATTCCCTGCCATGTCAAGTGCACGCTGACCTGAGCCTCTATACTGCCCCGCCGACTTGAGCTTCCACGCTTCCTAAAATTTGTTTCTTATATTTTAAGTTGATTTTCCGATTAGAATTTCGCTATATTGTTGTCAAAAATGTAGAAAAGTTGTATGATGTACATATATATGTGCCACAACAGTGAAAACAGAGGGGAAATCATTAAAAATGAAACAGTTCCAGATTGCCTATACGGACGACGAAGCATTCTGCCGGCAAATAGACGAGATCAACTCATGGTGCGGCGCAAATGCCGCCTACACGAAGCTGTTCCGTATCTATTCGGAGGATATGGAGCAGGAACATATCCGACATATCTGCGACTTACTTGACGAACACATGCCGGAGGCATTATACCTCGGCTGTACCACAAATGCCAATATCATGAATGCCGCTCTTGCGGACGCGAAGATCCTGCTGACCTGCACCGTGTTTGAATATGAGACCACGCGGGCGGCGATCTTACAGTTTCCGTTTCTTGAAGAAAATGTCAGAGAAGATGTGGAGAAACTTCGCACATTTTGTCTTGAGAATCCCTGGGTCAGCTGCATAGAGATGCACGCCACCATCATGGATATGTCCATGAAGGAATTTTGTGACGAAATGACCCTGCTGCCGAAGGACATACAGGTATTCGGCGGAGGTGCCTTCAACCCCAACATGGACGACGAAACTGCCGCTGTCTTTTCCAAGGACAACGGCCTTCTCGCCCACGGCATCATCTTTCTTCTGCTCGGCGGTCCGGATTTCCATGTCCACAGCACTTTTATTTCCGGCTGGAAGCCGCTCAGAAGGCGGTTCCTCGTCACAAAGGCGGACCGCGCGATACTCTATGAGCTGGACGGACGCCCTGCTTTTGACGTATATCATAGATTTCTTGGGATTAAGAAGAATGACAGATTTTTCTCCAATACGCTGGAATTTCCGCTGTTCGTGGGCCACAATGACCTTGACGTCCTGCGCTGCCCTCTGGCAGTCAATGAGGACGGTTCCTTCGTCATGTCCTCAGACATGCAGGAAGGTACTTACGTGCGAATGGCATACGGCGTTCCCGACACGATCCTTTCGAGTATCCGCAAGGACGGCCAAAAGATAGCAGACTTCAGGCCGCAGATCATACAGGCCTTCTCCTGCGCCGCGCGCAGAGCCTTCTGGGGCGACGACAATATCAGCGAGGAGACCCTTCCGTTTCGTGCGGTGGCGGTCACCAGCGGATTTTATACGCACGGAGAATTTCTGCGTATGGACGGAGATATGCTCAATTTTAATGTAACGCTTGTGCTCGCCGCCATGCGCGAGGGAGAGCCGGCGGCAGGGGAACCTGCGCATATCTATGACACGCAGCTCGACGACCTTGACAAAATTCCCATCATTTCACGCTTTGTTTCCTTTATCGAAGCATCTACGGCCGAGCTGGAGGAGATAAACGTAAAGCTCGCAATGACATCGATCACAGACGGGCTGACGGGACTTTACAACCGCACCGAGATCGAACGCAGGATTCGGATCGCCATGGACAAGAGAACCGCAAGCGAGTCCCCTGCTCCGCTTTCGCTCATCATGCTGGATATCGACAATTTCAAGCGTGTGAACGACACCTACGGCCACAGGGAAGGGGATCACGTCATACAGGCGCTCTCCGATGTTCTGAGACAGACCGTCATCGGCGTGCACTCGTATTACATCGGCAGATGGGGCGGCGAAGAATTCATGGTCCTGCTGTCGCAGGGCACGGCGGACGAGGCCGCCGCTCTGGCGGAACGGATACGTCTAAATTTCGCCGCCGTTTCCTATGAAACAGCAAAACCGCAGACTGTCAGCATCGGCGTGACCGCGGCGCGGGACGGCGAAGACCCGGACGCTCTCTACAGCAGAGTAGACAAAGCCCTCTACACAGCCAAAGCAAACGGAAAAAATCAAGTGGTACGTCTGGATTGATGTACCGCTTTCTTTCTTTTGTTCATATTTTGTTTACAATTCATTCAATTTTTTTTTTAATTCTCATCATTTTTTAGACATTTCTTTCGCCTATACTAAAATCAAGATATCCGAGCGATGTTAAAACAACTTACAACGCAGTTTACTGTTTACCAATAACTTTTTCATAATAAATGCCAAGGAACCCGGTTCCTTGGCATCCTCCCTTTTCAGGGCTTTTTTTCTTTTCCTCAGAAACATATCTTTTCTCCGGTCTTCAGAAAAAAGCATTCGCCGCCGCTGCTCTCACCTTCCGAAAGCCTTATCAGAACGGCTCTCATACGCCCGTTCAGTCTGTGATACACGCGCCTGTCGATCCACGGCAGATCCTGCAGATACTCCCGCTGGTCCTCATTCAGCAGTTGAAGCAGGCTCCGAAAGCGCTCCGGCTGCCCGTTCTTCAACAGGCCGAAATCACAGGACACATACGAGTATTCCTCCCCGTTTACGGCAAGCTTTTTCTGCAGCATATCCCGAAGGGTTTGCGGGTCTCTGCGCACGGTGATCTCCTTCCACTGTATCGGACCGCCCGCCTTCTGCGGTCCCGCCACACGTCGAAAGCTCGCCCTGCCGTACTCATTATATTCCCTCACATAAGAGACCTTCTCCCTTGCCGTGCCGTCGGGCTCCTGCGTCAGGATAACCTCCGTCTCGATCAGCCGCTCCCACACCCTTTTCTGCACCCGCTCAAACGGTGTGGGAAAATCCAGCCGTTCCATGATCTGCCTTACGGAATATCCCATGTCTGTGAGATGGCGGATCGCGCCGCCGCTTGCAGCCTCATTGGCATAATTTGACAGAGCTTCTTGAAAATAGGATTGCGGCATAACTTTTCCTCTCCGGTCATAAGCAGTCTGAAAAACAATCCCCCAACTGTTTTCACAAACAGTCGGGGGGGTATTATCAGAACAATTAAGAACTCCTTAGTCCGATCGGTCCTCGGCGCTTTATGCCTTTCCGTCGGAGCCCAGCACGTTGACGATCTTGTGGGCAACCATGTCCTTAACGGCCTGGCGTGCAGGCTTTAAGTACTGACGGGGATCGAAGTGATCCGGATGCTCTGCAAAGTATTTCCGAATGTTGCCTGTCATGGCAAGACGGATATCGGAGTCGATATTGATCTTACATACAGCCAGCTCTGCGGCCTTGCGGAGCTGCTCCTCGGGGATACCTACCGCATCGGGCATATTTCCGCCATACTGGTTCACCATCTTCACGAACTCCTGAGGTACGGAAGAGGATCCGTGCAGAACGATGGGGAATCCGGGCAGACGCTTGATGCACTCCTCCAGCACATCGAAACGAAGGGGAGGGGGAACAAGGATACCGTCGGCGTTTCTTGTACACTGAGCGGCAGTAAATTTATATGCGCCGTGGGAAGTACCGATGGCGATGGCAAGAGAGTCGCAGCCTGTTCTGGAAACGAACTCCTCCACCTCCTCGGGACGGGTATAAGACTCATGACCTGCTTCCACGGAAACCTCATCTTCAACACCGGCCAAAGTACCAAGCTCGGCCTCAACTACGACGCCGTGAGCGTGAGCATATTCCACGACCTGTTTGGTCAGGGCAATGTTCTCCTCAAAAGGCTTGGAGGACGCATCGATCATAACGGATGTAAAGCCGCCGTCGATACAGGATTTGCAGAGCTCAAAGGTATCGCCGTGATCCAGATGCAGAGCGATGGGAATCTGAGGATTCTCCTCCACTGCGGCTTCCACCAGCTTCACCAGATAGGTATGGTTCGCATAAGCTCTTGCACCCTTGGACACCTGAAGGATCACAGGGCTGTTCAGCTCGCCGGCTGCTTCCGTGATACCCTGAACGATCTCCATGTTGTTGACATTGAACGCACCAACCGCATAACCGCCATTGTATGCCTTCTCAAACATTTCTTTTGTTGTAACTAACGGCATTGTCATTACCACCTTTCCTGATATTATTCTGACCGGCTGTCAGACCGAATTCATTACGGAATTAATTATACCCTAAAGCATGGCCTTTCGCAAGCAATATTTGCCATACATATCACATGCCAAAATTATAAATTTGAATATCAGCAAATTATGACCTCTCAACAGAGGTTACAGTGTTTTAATAAAATCCTCCAAAAGCCTTG
>CANQJL010000002.1 GCA_947624245.1 uncultured Acetatifactor sp.
GACTAAAATATAACACAAAGGCAGCATCTCTGCTTTTTAAATATTCAGTTGTAACACATGTATTGTAATCCTACAATAAAAACTTTATATTTTTTCATAATATCTTGACAAAAAATATTTTTTCATGTAACTTTGTATGTAGTGTGGCGTTCCGAACAAAAAACGAATACGGAGCGGAGAATTCTGCGATGCCTTCGGCGATTTCAATGGGACGCCTGCTGAAGAGAAATGTATAGTATAAAAGGAGAGGAATATGGACGGACAGAATTTTAACAACGAACAGAGTACTGTGAGCCAGGATCAGTCCGCAACACAGTACACCAGCTATCAGGACAACACGACCAATACCTACTATCAGTCGACTCCTGTTGTCGAGAACGTTTCCGGAGACAAGGCGAACGGCTTGCAGATAGGATCTCTTATCTGTGGTATTGCCGCTATTGTATGTTGCTGTGGCTGCGGTATTTCTATCATTCTTGGTATTGTGGGTATCATTCTGGCTGTGAACGGCAACAAGCAGGGAAAGAACGGCGTAGGTACGGCAGGTCTTGTCTGCTCTATCATCGGTATCGTGCTGGGAATCATCGGTGGTATTGTAATGTTGGTTTACTACGGATTCGGATCCATAATGGCGATAATGGGAGTTTAGCTATTACTGGGAGTGACTTGCAGTGAAAGAACCTGAGACGCAGGAAGAAGCATTGTATCGTGTGGGACTGATCTGGCTGGGCGTGGCCATCGTGCTGATCCCGATCGTCAATAAGTTCGTGATCCCGTGGCTGGAGTCGCGGCCGCTTGGCTGTATATTCTGGGAGCTGTGCGGCGCATACTGTCCCGGCTGCGGCGGTACACGTGCGGTCAAAGCGCTTTTTCACGGACATATCCTGCAGGCGCTGTGGTATCATCCGCTCGTCCCGTACAGCGTGGCGCTGTATTTTGTCCTGATGTTTTCCTGGACGCTGGCGAGATTCCACCTGTTCGGCGTAAAGAGGGGACTGCAGTTTCGCGCCGGATACCTTTATGCGATGCTTGTTATCATTGCGGGGAATTTTATTTTAAAAAATGTTCTGAAGTTTTGTTTTGGCATTGTGATGCTCTGAAGCAAATGAGATTTCATCAAGAAAAAAGGAGAGATGTAAAATGGACAAAAAAGTAACGGGTATTGTGGCTTATATGACCTTTATCGGTTGGATCATTGCAATCTGCGCAGGCGACAAGGAGAATGCAAAGGTTCAGTTGAACAATGCGCTGCTTCTTCACCTTGCGTGGATTATTAGCTTTGTTATTATATTTATCCCTTTTGTGGGCGGGGTTCTTGACTGCATTCTGGTCATCGCGATCGTTGTATTCTGGATCATGGGACTGATCTCCGCGGTTCAGGACACCGATAAGGAGCTTCCTCTGATCGGCGGCATCAAGATCATCAAGTAATGAATCATACGGCTGTTTGGCAGGAATAAAATGCAAGAATAAAATGCAAAAAGAAAGCGGTTCGGGACAAATCGTCCGAACCGCTTTTTCTGTGACTATTTTTTGACCGGAAACCGATGGCTCTAAGTTAATCACAAAAAGCCGATCATTCGTATTCGATGGTCAGATCGGCGTCATCGGGCTCCTCGCCGTGCAGAAAGGTGATGATGATCTGCACCCGCTTATAGGCTCTGGAATAATTCTCCTTTGCATAAGCCGCCGTGTACTCATTGTAGGAGCCTTCGCCAAACGCTTCGTGATAGCTTTTGACGGCTTCCGTCATGTACTGACTGGACTCATCGGCCAGGTTTTCAAGATAATCGAATTCCTCAGGAAAATCCAGAGTCGCAAAGGACTGGAATGCGGTGTCCAGTTCATCCAGATAGGAGAGGAGCTCTGTGGTGGCGCTATCCGATTCCGGATCGATGCTGTTGATGGAACTGTCTATCTCTGAGATCTTGGTACAGAATTCGTCCATATCGTTCCGAAACTGTGTCAGTTCGGCGTCTTCTCCGCAGGCCGTCAGCAGGATCGAGGCAAGGGCAGCCGCGAATAGTAAACGAATTTTATTTTTCAATGGTCAGACCCTCCAATGTGTGCCGCTGTTTCGCAGGAAGTCATGTATTTAACACACTCTTAAAATTTACCACAATTCGTGTCATTTCGCAACTACTTTCCATGAAAAGGTTAAATCCTCCCCTTTACGACTAAAACATGTCTGTGGTATGATTGAATGTAGTTTGAGCGCGGAAAGGCACTTTTAGCAGATGACGAGAGAAGAATTCAGTTTGTTGGCAAATCAATATGTGTATCTGGACGGAGCGACGGGCTCCAATCTGGTCAGGGCGGGTATGCTCTCCGGCGTCTGCCCGGAACAGTGGATACTGGAGCACGCCGATGTGATGCTGGCGCTTCAGAAGAACTATGTTGCCGCCGGTACGGATATCCTTTATGCGCCCACCTTTACGGCGAACCGCATTAAGCTTGCGGAGTATGGTCTGGAGGACCGGCTTGCGGATATGATAGACAGGCTGGTGGCCATTTCCAAGGAGGCCGCCGGGTCTGCGCAGGAACGGACCGTCTATGTGGCGGGAGATCTGACCATGACCGGCGAGCAGCTGCAGCCCATAGGCAGCATGGAGCAGGAAACGCTGATCGATGTATATAAAGAGCAGATACGGGCGCTGAAGGAGGCGGGCGCGGATCTGCTCGTGGTGGAGACCATGATGAGCCTTGCGGAGGCAAGGGCGGCGCTGATCGCGGCAAAGGAGGTCTGCGATCTGCCGGTGATGGTGACCATGACCTTTGAGGAGGACGGCAGGACCCTGTACGGTACGGACGCGGAGACGGCGGCGGTGGTACTGGAAGGTCTGGGCGCCTGTGCCGTGGGAGTGAACTGTTCCTCTGGACCCGCCCGTATGCGCGAGATCGTGGCGCAGATGGCGGCGTGTACCCGAATCCCCATTATTGCAAAGCCCAACGCCGGTCTTCCGTTTCTCGATGAGCAGGGGCGTACCGCTTACAGCATGGACGCGGAGGAGTTCGCGGAGGAGATGAAGCTGCTGGCGGAGGCGGGAGCTTCCGTTCTCGGGGGCTGCTGCGGGACGACGCCGGAGTTCATCGGAAGTTTGCGGGAGACCTTCGGCAGAAAGATAAAGTATCATGTGGAAAGACGGCAGGCTGGAGTGCATTATCTTGCTTCCGAGAGGAGCACCCTGCGCTTTGGCCTTGACGGCGGATTTATCATTGTGGGCGAGCGCATCAATCCCACGGGCAAGAAACAGCTGCAGGAACAGCTTCGCGAGGGCTGCATGGATAAGGTGCTGCAGTTCGCGGAAGAACAGGAGCAGGGCGGTGCGAAGATCCTTGACATCAACATGGGAATGAGCGGCATCGACGAGAAGGAAATGATGCTCAGGACCGTCAGAGAGGTCTGTCAGGTGACGAGTCTGCCGCTTTCCCTGGATTCCAGCCACGTGGATGTGCTGGAGGCGGCGCTCAGGGCTTACCCCGGCAGAGCGCTGATCAATTCCGTCTCTCTTGAGAAAGAAAAATACGAGAAGCTGATTCCCATCGCAAAGAAATACGGTGCGATGTTCATCCTGCTTCCCCTTTCCGACAAGGGACTTCCGGAAAGCCTTGCGGAGAAGAAGCAAATCATAGAGACTGTTCTGGACAGAGCGTATAAGTGCGGACTGGACAAAGATGACGTGGTGGTGGACGGTCTGGTGGCCACCGTGGGCGCCAACAGGTACGCCGGTCTGGAGACGCTGGAGACGATCCGCTACTGCAGGGAGAACGGTCTGGCCACTGTCTGCGGCCTGTCCAACATTTCGTTCGGTATGCCGGAGCGCAGCTTTGTGAACACGGCGTTCGTGGCGCTGGCCATCAGAGAGGGACTTACCATGGCAATCGCCAACCCCTCTCAGGAGCTGCTGGTCAGTTGTGCGCTGGCCTCGGATCTGCTGCTTGCCAAGGAGGGGGCGGACGTCCGTTATATCGAATACGCCGGCGCCGTGGCGGAAAGCCGGAAACAGAGGGAGGCCCTTACAGGCGCTCCTGTGGGAAATCAGACCGGACTGACAAAGGCGGCGAGCATGCCCAGGGAGGAAGACGCCGCAGGCGGGAAGACTGCCGCCCTGAGAGGCGCCGTGCTGAAAGGAAACCGAAGCGGCATTGCGGCGATCACACGGGAGGCGCTGGATGCCGGAGAGGCTCCGCAGGCGCTTTTGGATCATGTTCTGCTCCCCGCCATCAACGAGGTGGGAGAGCTGTTCGACAAGGGAAAATATTTTCTGCCCCAGCTCATAGGGAGCGCAGAGGCCATGAAGAATGCCATTGAGGTCCTGGAACCGCTTCTTAAGAAGGACGCGGATTCGCAGAACATGCCGGTGGTGGTCATTGCCACGGTGGAGGGGGATATCCATGACATCGGCAAGAATCTGGTGGCAATGATGTTAAAGAACTACGGCTTTCGGGTGATCGATCTGGGAAAGGACGTGCCCGGGGAGGAAATCGTCCGGGCGGCCCGGGAGAATCACGCACAGATCATCGCCCTGTCGGCGCTGATGACGACCACCATGCAGCGAATGCGGGACGTGATCGATCTGGTGAAGGAAAAGGGGCTGGACGTCAAAGTGATGATCGGAGGCGCCGTCATCACACAGGAATATGCGGAGGAGATCGGCGCGGACGGCTACTCCCGGGACGCGGCGGAAGCGGTGAAGCTGGCCAGAAAGCTGACCGGCTGTTGAGAGGAAGAATTTTGAATCGATTCCGTCTTTCATTGGGATATCGGAGAGAAACAGAAACGGAAGGGCTGTCGGAGGGCAGCGGAAAAGAGGGTAAAATGATAGGAGCAGATGCAATCGTAAAATGTCTGGAGGCGGAGGGGGTCACAACGGTATTCGGCTACCCCGGGGTGGCGATCTGTCCGTTCTATAACAGTATTTTGGAATCGGACATCAGGACGGTCCTGATCCGCACGGAGCAGAATGCGGCACATGCGGCCAGCGGTGTGTCCAGAATGACGGGGAAGCCCGGCGTCTGTGCGGTGACCTCCGGTCCCGGCGCGACCAACGTGATCACGGGCATTGCCACCGCCTTTGCAGACAGCATTCCTCTGATCTGTATCACCGGTCAGGTGAACAGTGAACTGCTTGGCAGCGACGTGTTTCAGGAGGCGGACATTACCGGTGCGGTGGAGTCCTTTGTCAAATACAGTTATCTTGTGAGGAATGCGGAGGACATTCCCAGAATATTCAAGGAGGCGTTCCACATTGCCAACACGGGCCGAAAGGGGCCTGTGCTGATCGATGTTCCTATCGACGTTCAGAATGCCGCCGTCTCTCGGTTCAAATATCCGGAGGAGGTCAATCTGCGCACCTACAAGCCCACCGTCAAGGGACATGCGGTGCAGATCAAAAAGGTCACAAGGGAGCTTGCAAAGGCCAAAAGGCCCCTGATCTGTGCGGGCGGCGGCGTGATCTTGAGCGACGCGCAGGAGGAACTGAGAATATTTGCGGAAAAGCACGGTATTCCCGTGGTATCCACCATGATGGGAAAGGGCGTGCTTCCCACGGAGCATTCTCTGTACTACGGCATGGTGGGTAATAACGGTATGGCCTTTGCCAACCGCGCCATGAATGAGAGCGACCTTCTGATCATGGTGGGCGCGAGAGTGGCGGACAGGGCCGTGAACCAGCCGGACCTTATCACAAAGGACAAGGTGCTGGTGCACATCGACGTGGACCCTGCGGAGATCGGAAAGAACGCAGGCCCCACCATTCCTCTGGTGGGCGATGCAAAGCATATCTTTAACGACCTGGAAAAGGAGGAGTTCACCTGCAGCTGTGCGGAGTGGATCGAGACATTAAACGGATACCGCACCGAGATGAAAAAGGAGCGTCACCCCGATCCCGCCTATGTGGACCCTGCGGAATTTATCTCAAGGCTCACCGACAGAATGCAGGAAGATGCGGTCTATGTGGCGGACGTGGGACAGAACCAGATCTGGTCCTGCGGCTATGCGAAGGTGAAAAAGGGACGTTTCCTCACCTCCGGCGGCATGGGTACCATGGGGTACTCCATTCCCGCCGCCATGGGAGCCAAGGTGGCGATGCCGGACAGGCAGGTGGTGGCGGTCTGCGGCGACGGTTCCTTCCAGATGTCCATGATGGAGCTGGCGACCATGTGCCAGCACGACATCGCGGTGAAGATCGTAGTGCTGAAGAACAATTATCTGGGTATGGTGCGCCAGTACCAGCATTTTACCTATAAGGACAATTACTCGGTGGTGGACCTTTCCGGCAGTCCGAATCTGGAGAAGCTGGCGGCCGCTTACGGCATTCCCTTTCTGCGGCTTGAAAATATGGATCGGTGCGACGAGACCATAGAGGCTTTTTTGAAGAATGATGAGTCCATGCTTTTGGAGTGTATCATTGATCCCATGGATCTAGTTTAACGCAAAGCGAGGTTGGGTATGAAGACAAGAATTTACTCCGTATTGGTGGAGAACCGTTCGGGTGTGCTCTGCAAGGTGGCGGGGCTTTTTTCCCGCAGGTGCTTTAATATCGACAGTCTGGCCGTGGGGGAGACGGACGATCCGGCGACCTCCCGCATGACCATCGTCAGCAGCGGCGACGAGCGCACCATCGAACAGATAGAAAAACAACTGAATAAGAAGCTGGACGTGATCAAGGTCAATACATACGCGGAGCGGCAGTGCATTGCCAGAGAGATGATGCTGATCAAGATCAAATACAATAAGAACAACCGCCGTGAGATCATGGAGCTGTGCGAGATCATGAAGGTGGATATCGTGGACATGTCCAGGCATTATATGATGCTCCAGATCTGCGATACGCCCGAGAGAGTAAAGCTGCTCATCGATATGCTGCACACCGTCAGCATCGTCGAGGTCGCCCGCACCGGTACCGTGGCGCTGGCAAAGTGCTGCGAGAACGACGAGGGGTGACAACAGGCGCCGGCAGTACGGCTGCAGGCTGATTTTTATTGACATTCCCATAAGAACTTGCTATATTAATAATTTAGATGGGAACAAGCAAAGATAGGTGAAGAATATGCAAAAAAGAGTATATCAGCTTCTTGTAAACAATACCTCCGGTGTTTTGAGCCGGATCACGGGTCTGTTCTCCAGAAGAGGCTACAACATCGAGAGCATTACCGCAGGAGTGACCGCGGATCCGAGATTTACACGGATCACCATTGTGACGTCCGGCGCGGATGAGATATTGGAGCAGATCGAGAAACAGCTGGCCAAGCTGGTAGACGTGCGGGACATCAAGGAACTGAAGCCTGACGAGAGCGTGTACCGGGAACTGATCATGGTGAAGGTGAGAGCGGCTGCGGAGCAGCGCCAGAGCGTGATCGCCGTGGCGGATATCTTCCGTGCCAAGATCATCGACGTGGCGCCGGAGAGTCTGATGATAGAGCTTACCGGCAACCAGCAGAAGATCGAAGCGTTCATCAGCCTGCTGGACGGCTATGAGATCCTTGAGCTGGCAAGGACCGGTATCGCCGGACTGGGCCGCGGCACGGAGAACGTGACTTACATAAGTTAGCTCCAGGGAAACATTGCCGGACGCTTCAGGGCGGCGGCCCGAAGGCGGTGCCGGTAACGGACGACCTGTCAGTTATAAATATTTTATTTTCATGTTTTATGAAATAAAAGGAGGAAGAGAAATGGCAAAGATTTTTTATCAGGAAGACTGTAACCTGTCCCTGCTGGAGGGAAAGACCATTGCTATCATCGGCTATGGCAGTCAGGGACACGCGCACGCGCTGAATCTGAAGGATTCGGGCTGCCATGTAATCATCGGCCTGTACGAGGGCTCCAAGTCCTGGGACAAGGCCGTAAAGCAGGGTTTTGAGGTGTACACCGCCGCAGAGGCTGCAAAGAAGGCAGACATTATCATGATCCTGATCAACGACGAAAAGCAGGCTGACCTGTATAAAAAGGACATCGAGCCCAACCTTGAGGCCGGCAATATGCTGATGTTCGCACACGGCTTCAACATTCACTTCGGCTGCATCGTGCCTCCCGCAGACGTGGACGTTACGATGATCGCGCCCAAGGGTCCCGGCCATACCGTGAGAAGCGAGTATCAGGCAGGCAAGGGCGTTCCCTGTCTGATCGCAGTGGAGCAGGACGCTACCGGCAAGGCTCAGGATATTGCACTGGCTTATGCGCTGGGAATCGGCGGTGCCAGAGCGGGCGTTCTGGAGACCACGTTCCGCACCGAGACCGAGACGGATCTCTTCGGAGAGCAGGCAGTGCTTTGCGGAGGCGTATGCGCGCTGATGCAGGCAGGCTTTGAGACACTGGTGGAGGCCGGCTATGATGAGAGGAATGCTTACTTTGAGTGCATTCATGAGATGAAGCTGATTGTCGATCTGATCTATCAGAGCGGTTTTGCAGGCATGAGATACTCCATCTCCAACACCGCCGAGTACGGCGACTATATCACCGGTCCCAAGCTGATCACTGAGGAGACCAAGAAGACCATGAAGAAGATACTGAGCGATATTCAGGACGGCACCTTCGCAAAGGAGTTCCTGCTGGATATGTCTCCCGCAGGCAAGCAGGTACACTTCAAGGCCATGAGAAAGCTGGCTTCCGAGCATCCTTCGGAAAGAGTCGGCGAGGAGATCAGAAAGCTTTACAGCTGGAACAACGAAGAAGACAAACTTATCAACAACTGACGTAAGGGCAGAGTCAAAGTCGAAAAAAGCCCCCTCGGCAAGCTTGCTTGCATGAGGGGGCCTTTTTTCGACCTTGACGAGCGAAGCGGCCGCTGAGAGAAGAAATTCTCTCAGCGAGCTCTGCCCGTAAGGGGAGTGGGGCGAGCGCTGCCCGTAAAGGGGGAGAGCGAAGCGCTGCCCGCAAAGGGGAGTGGGGCGAAGCTCTGCCCGTAAGGGCCTTTAAAATTTCTACAGAAAATCTTTAGAAATCCATACATCTTCCGTTTAGTTTTTGGTCTTATACTGTCTCCGAACAATCAAGCAAGCAAACGTTTCCGATGTCACAGAAGAAAACAGACCGAGGATTTCCTATGGATATCAACACACTGACCCAATATTTCACCCAATACGGAGCCGCTGCGATCTTCGTGGTCGTCCTGCTGGAGAACCTGAACCTTCCCGGCTTTCCCGCAGGCGTGATCATGCCGCTTGCGGGCGTTATGGCGGCGAAGGGAAATATCAGCTTTCCCCTGGTCATGATCGTCACGGCCGCCGCCGGCCTGTCGGGCAGCATGATATTGTATCTGTTCGGACGAAAAGGCGGAGAACTGTTCCTGAACGCTTATGTCAAGCGTTTTCCCAAACAGAAGGCCGGCATTGAGAAGAACATGGAGTGGGTAAGGCAGCGGGGCGCGGGCGGCGTGTTCGTTGCCAAGCTGCTTCCCATGGTCAGAACGCTGGTCTCCATTCCGGCAGGAGTGTTAAAGATGCCGCTCAGAGAGTATGTGGTCAGTTCCGCGCTGGGGATCGTTGTCTGGAATTTTGTGTTCGTGGGGGTCGGTTATGTGTTGGGAGACAGGATCCTTGAATGGATAGGGACAGTGTGAATGCCGTAAAGAGGCGGTTGCCTTGCGGGCGGCTCTTCATTTATAATATGATTATCGGCAGGCTCTGTCGAAGTAAAAAAGTATATGACAGCGTCCGAAAATTGAGGGCGCAAAGACGGCGAGGGGATAAAATGGAAAGCAAATATCGCATTTTGGTAGTGGAAGACGACAGGGAGATCAGGGAGGGAATTGAAATCTATCTGCGCAATCAGGGCTATGAGGTGTTTCAGGCCGCGGACGGCGAGGAGGGTCTCAAGGTGATCGCCGAGCAGGAGCTGCATCTGGCCATCGTGGATATCATGATGCCTGTTATGGACGGCGTGACGATGCTGATGAAGCTGCGGGCCATGGACTATGAATTTCCCGTGATCATGCTTTCGGCGAAATCCGAGGAGGTGGATAAGATCATGGGGCTCAACATGGGGGCAGATGACTATGTGACAAAGCCGTTCACGCCCCTTGAGCTTTTGGCGAGAGTCAATTCGCATCTGCGCCGTTATTCAAAGTATCTGTCCGCGGTGAACAAAGAGGGCGGGAGAGAACACGTCTATCAGATCGGAGGACTGGAGCTGAACGAGGACACTGTGGAGGTGGCTGTGGACGGGGAACCGGTAAAGCTGACGCCCATGGAATTTAAGATAGTGCAGCTTCTGATCAAGAATCCGGGCAGGGTCTTTTCGTCAGATGAGATCTATGAGCGGATCTGGAACGAGAAGGCGGTGAATACGGATACCATCATGGTGCATGTGAGGAATATCAGAGAGAAAATAGAGATCGATCCCAAGAATCCAAAGTATCTGAAGGTGGTGTGGGGCGTGGGCTATAAGATCGATCGGCAGTAGGCGTTTTTTCAGGGCGCTGCCCGGAACGGAGAGGCATAATGGCATGGTATAAAAATGCAAAAACCGAGAATGCAGACAAAGACGGGACTCACTCAAATGCCCTGTGGGTATGGAGAGGAATTTTGGTATGCTTCCTGTGCGCCGTGATATTTTCCATGCTGTACGGAATGTTCCGCGCCAAGGTGGCGGAGCAGCTGGAACTGCATCTGGAGACGGAGGCCAACGCGGGCTGGCTCTATCAGAATACATTTCTCCTGTACAGGGATCTCTACAATCGGCAGGGACGGGTGCAGAAGGATTACAGGGAGATATATCTGGAGCCGGACGCAGGGTACGAATGGATCATGGACGAAGGTCTGCTAGAGAGATATGCGGAGAATGAGGAAGCATATGAGGATTCGGCAGGCGGAGAAGACAGGCAGAGAGTGCAGGAGGGGGATCTGGATTATCTGAGCGCGGAGCTTGCGATGTTCGACAGTGTCTTTCAGGGGCTGGAGGGAGACTTCGGCTTGCTGAACAGTCTGTACAATTACCGTATTCAGGATAACGGCACAGGGTATTATATTACCAACATGACCGAAGAAGAGCTGGCAAAACAGGGGCAGGACGACGTTTTCCGTGTGAGCTATGTGTTCGACAGCGCGGGGAACGCCTCCGTGGAGGATATCCTGTTCCAAAACGGCGACGTGACGCTGCTTCGGCGCACGGCCGCTCAGGCGTTAAAGAACACTCAGAGATTTGATACCGCCATGATCTCTTATGACAGATACGGAACGATAAGAGGACCCAGAGACTGTACCGTCACCTATTCCGTTACCGCAGAAAAATGGAACCAAAATATCCGGCAGCAATACGGCTTCAGAACCTATGAAATTTTTGGGGAGTTTGGGTATTACACCGGACACGGAGACGAACTGAAGTGTTATGGGGTGATGCGCCATGACAGCAGCACGGGCTATTGGAGTTATCTGGACGTAGGAGTGGGCGGATATCTCACATTGTTTTGGGCTGCCGTGCTTTTGATGGGCTGTTTTCTTCCGATTCTGGGAAAGACCGCGCCATGGCGAGGCAGGGGCGTGTGCGGCCGGTGCCCGGAATTTCTGATTATTGCAGGCTTCCTCATGCTGCTGGCCGCTGCGCCGATGGTGTACATGGTCGCGGGCGTGGCAAGCGGTCAGGCGGTAGAGAATCTGGGCGGCTGGCATCGGTTCGTATCACCGGTATTTGATACGGTGCTGGTCTGGACGGGAAATTTCCTGCTCTTAACAATCTATTTTTTCAGTGCATGGTATCTTGGAGTCTGTGCCAGAGCGGTACGGGAGACGGGGATAAAGACATACGTGAAGCAGCGCAGCATGATTTATCGGTTCTTCCCGCTGGCAAAGAGAAAGTTCGCAGAGCTGTTCGACTTTTTCCTGCACGTGGATCTGACAGGGAAGACAAATGGCATCATTCTGAAAATGGTTGCCGTGAATGCCCTGATCCTCTTCGTGATATCTTCGCTGTGGCTGGGGGGGCTGGCAGTGGTGATTCCCTATTCCGCAGCTCTGTATGTGGTCTTAAGAAAATATGTAAACGCCCTGCAGAAGCGCTACCAGATCCTGCTGAAGGCGGTGGACGAAATGGCTGAGGGAAATCTGAATGTGAGCATTGAAGAGGATCTGGGTATCTTTGAACCGTTTAAGCTGCAGATGATCAAGATTCAGGAAGGGTTTAAAAAAGCAGTGGATGAGGAAGTGAAGAGCCAGCGAATGAAGGCGGAGCTGATCACCAATGTGTCCCATGACCTGAAAACGCCTCTCACGGCCATTATAACCTATGTAAATCTCCTGAAGGATCCGGGGCTGACGGAGGAGCAGCGCAGGGAATATCTTGACACGCTGGAGCGAAAGTCCCTGCGTCTGAAGGTGCTCATTGAGGATCTGTTTGAGGTGAGCAAGGCGAATTCCGGAAATATCACGTTGAATCTCATGGCGGTGGACATTGTGAATCTGATCCGGCAGGTACATTTTGAGATGAAGGATAAGCTGGACGAGGCGGGGTTAGATGTGAGAATGAGCCTGCCCGATGAAAAGATAATCCTTTCTCTGGACAGTCAGAAGACCTATCGGATCTATGAGAACCTGTTGGGGAACGTGGCGAAATACGCGCTGCGCGGCACCAGAGTCTACGTGAACGGCTTTGAAATAAACGACACGGTCGTCATAACTATCAAGAACATATCCGCCAAGGAATTGACTGTGGACGCTTCGGAGCTCTCCGAACGGTTCGTCAGGGGGGATATTGCAAGAAATACGGAGGGCAGCGGTCTGGGCCTTGCCATTGCCAAAAGCTTTACGGAGCTGCAGGGAGGCGTTCTGGAGCTTGAGGTGGACGGAGATCTGTTCAAGGCGACTACCGTTTTCCCGAGACAGGGCGGCAGGGCGTAAGACCTGCCGACCTGTGAACCGTGCGGCGCAGGCAGCCTTATATTTCCGTACTGCATGGAGGGCACGTACACGGAACCGTTCGCGGTGCAGGCAGCCTTTTGCTCCGCGTGCGCCATATGCCTTCATAAGAGAGATTAACATAAATCAATAACTTATATTTGAAGAATGTCCTTTTCTGTGTTATCATGGATTTTGCACAACGGATAGGAAGCAAGCAGTGCAGACATACATTTCGGGAAAGGAAGATTGCAGCATATGGGAATGACAATGACGCAGAAGATTCTTGCCGCGGCGGCGGGTCTGGACAAGGTAGAGGCCGGACAGCTGATCGAGGCGGATCTTGATCTGGTGCTGGGAAACGATATCACCAGCCCCGTGGCCATTAAGGAAATGGAAAAATTTACCGTAAAAGGCGTGTTCGATAAGGACAAGATCGCATTGGTGCCCGATCACTTTGTGCCGAACAAGGACATCAAGTCCGCCGAGCACTGCAAATGCGTCAGAGAGTTCGCCAAAAGGAATGAGATCACGAACTACTTTGAAGTGGGTGAGATGGGCATTGAGCATGCGCTGCTGCCCGAAAAAGGACTTACCGTGGCGGGCGACGTGATCATCGGCGCGGATTCCCACACCTGCACCTACGGCGCGCTGGGGGCTTTCTCCACGGGCGTGGGCAGCACCGATATGGCGGCCGGCATGGCCACCGGAAAGGCGTGGTTCAAGGTGCCTGCGGCCATTAAGTTCAATCTGACGGGCAAGCCTTCCAAATGGGTCAGCGGCAAAGATGTGATCCTGCACATCATCGGCATGATCGGAGTGGACGGCGCCCTGTACAAGTCTATGGAATTCGTGGGGGACGGTATAGGGAATCTTTCCATGGATGACCGTTTCACCATTGCCAATATGGCGATCGAGGCCGGCGGAAAGAACGGTATCTTTCCCGTGGACGCTCTGGCGGAGCAGTATATGAAGGAGCATTCCTCCAGGAGCTATAAGATTTACGAGGCGGATGACGATGCGGTCTACGACGAGGAGTACACCATCGACCTGAGTACCCTGCGTCCTACCGTCTCTTTCCCGCATCTGCCGGAGAATACCCATACTCTGGACGAGATCGGAGCCATGGAGCCGATCGCCGTCGATCAGGTAGTGATAGGCTCCTGCACCAACGGGCGTCTGAACGACCTGCGCATTGCCGCCGAGGTACTGAAGGGAAAGCATGTGGCAAAGGGTATGCGCTGCATTGTGATTCCTGCCACGCAGGCAATTTACATGCAGGCTATGGAAGAAGGCCTGTTAAAGACCTTTATCGAGGCCGGCGCCATTGTCAGTACGCCCACCTGCGGTCCCTGTCTGGGAGGCTATATGGGTATTCTGGCGGAGGGAGAGCGCTGTGTCTCCACCACCAACCGCAACTTTGTGGGAAGAATGGGTCATGTGACCTCCGAAATCTATCTGGCAAGTCCTGCGGTGGCCGCAGCCAGTGCCATCGCCGGAGTGATCTGCGGGCCGGAAAGCATATAGTTTTTATTTACGGAAAGGTATGGTTGTGATATGAACGCAAAAGGAACAGTTTTTAAATACGGTGACAACGTCGATACCGACGTGATCATTCCCGCCAGATATCTGAATTCCTCCGATCCCGCAGAGCTGGCGGAGCACTGCATGGAGGATATTGATGCAGATTTTGTCAAGAAGGTGCAAAAGGGAGACATTATTGTTGCCGAGAAGAATTTCGGCTGCGGTTCCTCCAGAGAACATGCGCCCATCGCCATCAAGGCCGCAGGCGTAAGCTGCGTTATCGCGGAGACCTTCGCCCGCATCTTTTACCGCAACGCCATCAATATCGGGCTGCCTATCATTGAATGTCCGGAGGCCAGCAAGGGAATCGAGGCCGGCGACGAGGTGGAGGTGGACTTTGATACGGGAATCATTACCGATCTGACCAAAGGCACCTCGTTCCGAGGTCAGGCGTTTCCGGAATTCATGCAGAAGATCATTGCTTCGGAGGGACTGATCAATTACATTAACAATAAGTGATCCTGCGGACGAGGACGATGTTACGGAGAGCACCCTGCCATTGGCGGGGTGTTTCAAACTGTCCGGAGTATAAAGAAAAATCGCGGAACGCTCTGGCGGCCAATCGCGGGTGCTCTGCGGACAGCGGCAGGTTTGGAGATGATAAAGCTATGGGAAAAGAAGATAAAAAGTACGAGATTGATATGTGCAACGGCCCTCTCTTCGGAAAGATACTGATCTTTTACATTCCGTTGATGCTTTCCGGCATTCTGCAGCTTCTCTTCAACGCTGCGGATATTGTGGTGGTGGGACGTTTCGCGGGAAGCGATTCTCTGGCGGCGGTAGGCGCCACCAGCGCCCTGACCAATCTGATCGTCAATCTCTTTATCGGCCTGTCCGTGGGCGCAAATGTGCTGGTGGCACATTTCTACGGAGCGGGGCAGAGGGAAGAACTGAAAAGTATGGTGCAGACGGCGGTGGCCACTGCGGCCGTGGGCGGTGTGATTCTGACCGTCGTGGGCGTCTTGGCGTCACAGCCGGCCTTAAGCCTCATGGGAACTCCGGACAACGTGATCTCGCAGGCCGTTCTGTATATGCGGATCTATTTCCTGGGTATGCCCTTTATGATGGTCTACAATTTCGGCAGCGCGGTGCTGCGGGCGGTGGGAGATACCAAGCGTCCCCTGTACTACCTGTTGATTGCGGGAATGGTGAACGTCGCCCTAAATCTGTTCCTGGTGATCGTATTTTCACTGGGGGTTGCCGGCGTGGCGATTGCCACCGTGATCTCCCAGGGGATATCGGCCGCGCTGGTAGTCCGCTGTCTTGCGCGGTCGGACAGCGCCTACAGGCTGGTCCTGCAGGGCATCAGGATAACGCCCGACAAGCTGATAAAGATGTTCCAGATCGGTATGCCTGCCGGACTTCAGGGAGCTCTGTTCTCCATTTCCAACGTGTTGATCCAGTCCTCCGTAAACAGCTTCGGTTACATAGCAATGGCGGGCAACACGGCCGCGAGCAATATCGAGGGATTTGTGTATACGGCCATGAATTCCTTCCACCAGACGGCCATCAGCTTCTGCGGGCAGAACTACGGCGCAATGAAGTTTCGGAGAGTGGGGAAGGTGACGGCTGTCTGCCTCGGACTGGTGACCGTGGTAGGGCTGCTCATGGGTAACGGCGCATACTTCGGCGGAAATGTCTTGCTGCGTCTTTATTCTTCCGATGAGGAAGTGATACGCTACGGCATACTGCGTATGTTATATATCTGCGTGCCCTATTTCCTGTGCGGGATCATGGACGTGATGGTGGGCGCCCTGCGGGGAATCGGTTACTCTATTATGCCTATGCTGGTGTCGCTGACCGGCGCCTGCCTGTTCCGGGTGGTGTGGATCTACACGGCGTTTCGGCAGGTGCCTACTCTTCAATGCCTATATATTTCTTATCCCATAAGCTGGGCCCTTACGTTTCTGGTCCATCTGGCCTGCTTCGGGGTGGTGTATCATAAGCTGCTGGCCTCTCAATCTTAAGGGTTCCTTAAAATCTGCCTAAATCTGCGCCCATCAATTCTTAATAATTCGGGAAGCTCTTGAAACATATGTTCGCATGTGATAAAATAACAGGGTGAACACCGATGACGCTTGCGCCGGTCGGTGTTTGACGGGAAATCCATCGGGGCGGCAGCCGAGACGGGAGACAAAATGATAGCATATGTGCAGGGAATTATAGAAGATATCGCAGACGACAATGTGGTGGTGGACGTGGGCGGCGTCGGCATGAACGTAAAGATCTCCGCGGATACGGCGGCCAGGCTTCCGGGGATCGGAGAGCCCGTGAAGCTCTATACCTACACCAGTGTCCGAGAGGACGCCTTTTGGCTGTACGGCTTCTTAAGCCGCAACGATTTGGAGATATTTAAGCGCTGCATTACCGTAAGCGGCATCGGCCCTAAGGGGGCGTTGTCCATTCTCGCCGTGCTGGACGCGGATTCCCTGCGGTTCGCCATTGTGTCGGGTGATGCAAAGGCTATCGCGAAGGCGCCGGGCATCGGCATCAAGACGGCGGAGAGACTGATTCTGGAGCTGAAGGGCAAGCTGGATATCGACGATGCCCTGATAAGCAGAGAGGCCGCCGCCTACGGCGCGGAGCACGCCGTCTCGGCGGATACCCCTCAGAAGGCGGAGGCGGTGGAAGCGCTTGTGGCGCTGGGTTACAATCAGGCACAGGCCGTGAAGGCTGTGAATGCGATCGAGAATATTGAGCAGATGGATTCCGGCGCAGTGCTGAAGGCCGCGCTGAAGTTCTTATTCTAGGAAAGGAACGTTTCCCTTATGCCAAAGAGAATGATCGACACCGATGTCACCGAGGAAGATATGCGGCTCGAAGGTTCCCTTCGCCCCAAGAAGCTGGATGACTATATCGGACAGACCAAGGTAAAGGAAAATCTCAAGATATATATCGAGGCTGCAAAGCAGAGGAAGGAAGCGCTTGACCATGTGCTTTTCTACGGTCCGCCCGGCCTGGGAAAGACCACTCTGGCTGGCATTATCGCCAATGAAATGGGCGTGCACGTGAAGGTCACCAGCGGTCCCGCGATTGAAAAGCCGGGGGAGATGGCGGCTATTCTGAACAATCTGGCGGAGGGGGATCTGCTCTTTGTGGACGAGATCCACCGCCTGAACCGTCAGGTGGAGGAAGTGCTTTACCCCGCCATGGAGGATTACTGCATCGACATTATGATCGGCAAGGGCTCCACGGCCCGTTCCGTGCGGCTGGATCTGCCTAAGTTCACGCTGGTGGGCGCCACCACCAGAGCAGGGCTTTTGACGGCGCCGTTGCGCGATCGGTTCGGTATGCTCTATCACCTGGAGTTCTATACGGTGGAGGAGCTGCAGACGATCATTCTGCATTCCTCGAGGATCCTTGATGTGGAGGTGGAGCCCGCAGGAGCGATGGAGATGGCCAGACGCAGCAGGGGGACTCCGAGACTGGCGAACCGTATCCTGAAGCGTGTTCGGGATTTCGCTCAGGTGAAATACGACGGCGTGATCACGGAGGAGGTCGCGAGAACGGCCCTTGATCTGATGGACGTGGACAAGCTGGGTCTGGACCATATCGACAGAAATATCCTTTTGACCATGATAAATAAATTTGACGGCGGCCCCGTGGGACTTGACACGCTGGCGGCTGCAATCGGGGAGGATTCGGGCACCATTGAAGACGTGTACGAACCTTATCTGATCAAGAACGGCTTTCTCAACCGCACGCCCAGAGGGCGCGTGGTGACGGATCTTGCGTATCGTCATCTGGGACTGGGGTTGTGAGGCGCGTGGGGTCATGCCCCGAGACCGGATTGCAGCACCGGAGCCGGAACAGCCGGAAGCCGGAACGCAATTTTTTCTTGCCTGTGACTGCGTTTTGCGATATAATAAGCCAAAACAGATAACAAGCAAAGTACAGCTTTACAAAAGGAGTACGGATATGTCTTCCAAAACGGATACAGAGGTAATCATAGACGGCAAGGTCTTTACCCTGAGCGGATATGAGAGTGAGGAATATCTTCAGAAGGTCGCTTCCTACATCAACAACAAGATAGCCGAGTATAATAAGCTGGACAGCTATAAGAGGCAGCCCATGGAGACGCAGGGAGTGCTGCTTCAGCTGAACATTGCGGACGATTACTTTAAGGCAAAGAAGCAGATCGCCGTTCTCGAGGAGGAACTGCAGACCAAGGAGAAGGAACTGTATGATTTAAAGCATGAGCTGATCTCTTCTCAGATCAAGCTGGAGAGCTCTCAGGAGCAGGTCAAGAGTCTGCAGCAGGAGCGCAACGACGACGCAAAGAAGATCGTGCAGTTGGAGACGGAACTGAAAAAGAAATGATAAGGCCGGCTGTCCGTGTGATCGGGCAGCTTTTCTGTTAATTGTGCCGGTTTGAGGAAGCTATGGATCATAGAGGCAGAGTAGAGCTCTTAGCTCCGGCGGGCAGCCCCGAGGGCTTTTACGGCGCGCTGCGGGCGGGAGCCGACGCGATCTATCTGGGAGGCCGCAGGTACGGCGCCAGAGCGTATGCGGAGAATTTCACAGAGGAAGAGCTTGTGGCGTGCATACGGTATGCGCGTCTCTTTGGAGTGAAGGTGAACCTGACGGTCAATACGCTGTTGAAGGAGCAGGAGCTCAGAGAGCTTCCCGAGTATCTGGAGCCGTTCTGTCAGGCGGGCCTGGATGCGGTCATTGTGCAGGATCTCGGCGTCCTGCAGGTGATCAGGGAACATTTTCCGAATCTTGAGATTCATGCGAGTACGCAGATGACCCTGTGCAGCCGGTACGGCGCCGAACTTTTGAGACAGATGGGGGTCAGCCGGATCGTTCCGGCCAGAGAGCTGAGCCTTGAGGAACTGACCGAAATCAAAAAGCAGACGGGGATAGAGCTGGAGACGTTCATACACGGGGCGATGTGTTACTGTTACTCCGGCCAGTGCCTTTTCAGCAGTATTCTGGGAGGGCGCAGCGGGAACCGCGGCAGATGCGCGCAGCCCTGCCGCCTGCCCTACACGGTACATACAAAGGAGGAGGACGGCAGAAAGGGCGGGACTGTGAAATACCCCTTAAGTCTGAAGGATATGTGTACCATCGACTGTCTTCCGGCACTGATCGAGGCGGGGATCGACTCCTTTAAGATTGAGGGAAGAATGAAGAGGGCCGAGTATGCCGCGGGAGTTACCGCAGTGTATCGAAAATATATCGACAGATATTACTCGCTTCGCGAAAAGCTCGGAGCAAAGGAGGCGGCCTGCGCATACCGCGTCCTGGAGGAGGACAGGCGTCTGCTGTCCTCCCTGTATATCCGAAGCGAGGTGCACGACGGTTATTACAGGAAGCGGAACGGGAAAGAGATGGTCACCCTGGACAGTCCCGCATACAGCGACACGGACGAAGCGCTGCTTGCCGATATCCGCAGAAAATACCTTGAGGAGCGTCCCGCGCTTCCCGTGCAGGTGTCCGCAAGCTTTATGACAGGACAGCCCGCGGCGGTGTCGCTTGCGCGAAACGGTGCAGAGGGGCGGGCCGTGGGAGAACCGGTCTGTGCTGCCCGAAAACAGCCGATCACGGAGGAGGACCTGAAAAGACAGCTTGGAAAGCTGGGGGACAGTCCTTTCTGTGCGGAGAAGATGAAGATACAGGTCAGTCAGGACGCCTTCTATTCTCTGCGGCAGATCAATGAACTTCGCCGTGCGGCGGCGCAGGAACTGGAGAAGGCGCTCCTTGCAGGGGACAAGAGAAAAAGGGCTGCCTGCGCCGGAGGGGCTCTGCCGTGCGGCGGATATCCGAAGGAAAATATCGGGGAAGAACCGGAGAAAGAGCCGGCAAAAGAACCGGCGAAAGAACCGGCGGAGGAAGCGGATTGGGTGATCTTTGTCCGAACGCAGGAGCAGCTTCTTTCGCTCATGGAATTTTGCGAAGCGGAGGCGGAAAAGAGCGGCCGCAGGTGGCTTCGCAGGCTGTACGTGGACGCAGGGCTTCTGCTGGCGCACACGGAGGAAGTGCGGCGGCTCTGCCACAGGATCGGTTCCTGCTGTCCCTGCCGCAAAATGGCCGCCATGCCCTATGTGATACGGGAATCGGATCTTGCCTTTCTTGAAAGGCTGTGCGGCGTGACGGAGAAGTGCGGGTTCGACGGATATCTGATACGCTCCCTCGACGCGCTTGGATTCCTGCAGAAGAGGCAGGCAGGCGCAAAATGCAGAGCAGATGCCGGCGTGTACGCATGGAACAGTACAGCGGCCCGCAGGCTGTGCGCACTTGCGGAAGGCTTCTGTATGCCGTATGAGCTGAATGCACGGGAACAGCACGCCCTGGCGGACGGACTCGGAACGTGTGCGGACAGGGACGTAATGGAGAAGGTCTTTTACGGGAGGCTTCCCATGATGGTCACGGCGAACTGCGTGCTGAAGACCATGGACCGCTGCAGAATGCAGGGGAAAAGCGGCACCGGCGCCGGCAGTACAAGGGACTTTGACGGTGAGGGAGAAAGAGTCTGGCTCACCGACAGATACCGGAAGGATTTTCCGGTGCTGGCGGACTGCAGTCATTGCACCAACGTCATATACAACAGCGTTCCTTTGGCGCTTCCCGCGGAAGTGGGAAAATGGAGGGGAAAGCTTGCCATGCGGCTGGATTTTACGTTGGAATCCGGACAGGAGCTGAAGGCGATACTGAACGCCTTTCTGCACGGCGCAGAGCTTCCGCCCGGAGAGTATACCACGGGACATGAAAGGCGCGGCGCGGAATAAAAATGTCAGAGGTTTGGATAAGATGCAGCAATATATTATTGAATTGTCGAAATACGGAATAACGATCTGCATGGTCATGTACACGCTGTTGAGCTTTCTCGGACTTTTCCGAAGAGACGAAAAGATGACGGGCTTTTACGCGGCACAGTGTGTCTTTACATTTTTGCTTCAGCTTTTGTGCTTTCTGCACATGGCCCTGGTCAGCGGCAATATGGAGTATGTCTTCTTCTATCTGTTCGCGCAGGTCTTTCTGCTGGTAGTGGCGATCATGGTGCCGATGATCTACGAGGACGTGAACAGGATGCTGCTCGGCGGCATGTGTATGCTGCTCGGCGTGGGACTGTGCATGATATCGAGGCTCTCCTTTGACAGAGCCGTGCGTCAGTATATCATCGTGCTGATTTCCCTGATCATCTCCCTGCTGATTCCCTATATGCTGTCGAGATTTCGATTCTGGAAGAAGATGACGTGGGTATACGGGCTTGTGGGAGTCTTCGTCCTGAGCGCGGTCCTGATCCTGAGCGAGGTGACTCACGGCTCCAAGATCACGTTCACCATCACGGTCAGCGTCGGTCAGGTCACGTTTCAGCCCTCGGAATTTGTAAAGATATTGTTCGTGTTCTTCCTTGCCGGAGCGCTCTGGGAGAATGCCTCTTTTGGGCGCGTGGCGCTGACCGCGGCGGTGGCGGGGCTGCATGTGATCATATTGGTGCTGTCCAGAGACCTGGGAAGTGCGCTCATCTTTTTTGTGGGCTATGTCTTTATGGTGTTCATCGCCACAGGAAATTACCTTTACCTGCTTCTCGGCGCGGCGGGGGGAAGCGGTGCGGCATATATGGCCTACAGGCTCTTTGCGCATGTGCAGGCCAGAGTTCTGGCATGGCGTGACCCGTGGACCTATCTGGACGATCAGAGCTATGCCATCACGCAGTCGCTTTTTGCCATCGGCGGCGGAAGCTGGTTTGGCAGGGGACTTTTGAAGGGAACGCCCACCGATATCCCCTATGTCATGGAGGACTTTATCTTTTCCTCTGTCTGTGAGGAGCTGGGAGCCATATTCGGCATCTGCATCATTATGGTGTCGCTGTGTCTGTTCTTTGTCATGCTGAAGATATCGTCGCAGATCAAGGACCGCTTCTATCAGCTGATCGTTTACGGCATTGCGATCATGTACATATTTCAGGTGTTTCTCACCATCGGCGGCGGAACAAAACTGATTCCGCTGACCGGAGTGACGCTTCCCTTTATCAGTTACGGCGGAAGCTCGGTCATGACTTCCATGATCATGTTCTTTATCGTTCAGGGAATTTATATGCGGCTGCGGCAGGAAGGAGGCAAACGCGGTGGGAAGAAGACCGTCTCAGGAAAAAACGGAAAACGCGCAGAAAAAGACAGAAAGCAGTAAGAGAGCGGGGCAGCGTGACAATCGACTGCCGATCAAAGTGAGCGGCGGCCTGTTCGCGGTGTTGTTTGCCCTCCTGATAGGGTATCTCGGCCATTTTGTCGCTACCAGCGAGCAGGATATGATCAACAACAGCTACAATTCTCGGCAGAAGCTGCTGTTGTCGGAAAACTACAGAGGAACGATCTATTCCCGCGACGGAGAGGTGTTGGCGCAGACGGTGAAGGATTCTACACAGAATGAGATACGGGAGTATCCCTATGCAAATCTGTTCTCCCATATTGTGGGGTATTCCACGCAGGGACGCATGGGCGTGGAGGATCTGTGCAACTATTACCTGATCAACTCCAATATTTCTCTGAACAGCAAGGTTGCCAACGATATAGCCGGCAACAAGAATCCCGGCAACAACGTGTACACTACGCTCGATGTGAAGCTTCAGGAGCTGGCGGACCAGCAGCTTGGCATATACAAGGGAGCCGTCGTAGTGACGGAGGTTCCCACGGGAAAAATACTGGCAATGGTGTCCCATCCGGACTTTGATCCCAATGAGATCGAGGTGATCTGGGATTCGCTTCTGGAAGACGATTCCAGCTCCGTGCTGCTCAACAGGGCTACGCAGGGGTATTATCCGCCCGGTTCCACCTTCAAGATCGTGACGGCGCTTGAGTATATTCGCCAGAATCCCGATACCTACGGCGCGTATTCCTTTAGCTGTCCCGGGTATTACCGACATGGGGACGACCGCATCAACTGCTATCACGGAACAAGCCACGGAAGGGTGGATTTTGAGAGCTCCTTTGCGAAATCCTGCAATTCTTCCTTTGCGAATATCGGCATGACGCTGGATCGGGAAAAGTTCGGCGAGACGTTAGATGAGCTTCTGTTCGGCAGGGAGCTGCCGCTGGATCTGCGCTATTCCGAGAGTAAAGCGGAGGTATCCCCCGACACGCCGGACTGGGAAATGATGCAGGTCTCTATCGGTCAGGGAAAGACCGAGATCACGCCCATACATCTGAACATGATCACCTGCGCCATAGCCAACGACGGTATCCTCATGGAGCCCTATGTGGTGGACAGAATAGAGAGTGCGGAGGGAAATGTTATAAAGACCTATCAGCCAAAGGAGTACGGCGCTTTAATGACGGAGGAAGAGGCGCGGATTCTGCGGGAAATGATGACGGCGGTGGTGGAGAAGGGTACGGCCACCAGACTTTCCGGACAGTCCTACACTGCCGCGGGAAAGACGGGCTCCGCGGAGTATAACAACGTAAAGGGCGACAGCCACGCGTGGTTCACAGGGTTCGCTCCCGCCGAAGATCCGCAGGTCTGCGTTACGATCATCGTGGAGGGAGCGGGCAGCGGCGGAGACTACGCCGTGCCGATGGCAAGACGGCTGTTCGACGGATATTTCCGAGAGAAGGGAGAACTGTGACGACACAGGGGATCACATCATTTTGACGATCTCCAAATCAGGATATTCTACCAGATCCAGAATGTCAGAATCCTCGTTCTTCAGGATCGGACGGGACAGTCTGTCGGGGTGGAGGATAAATACCTCCCACACCGTTTCGTTGTTCAGGCAGACCTTGGAGCCGATCTGCGCATTTGCGATGCGCTGCATCAGAGGGACAAGGATCTCCGCATCGTACTTGAAGATATCCTTTTCCAGATGTCCGACGATCTGCAGCGGCGTGAGCGCGCTCCTGTGCGGTCTGGGGGAGGCCATGGCGATGTATGTGTCCACGATAGCGATGTAGCGGGCATAGATATTGATTTCCTCTCCCCGGCACTGATGGGGATAGCCGCTGCCGTCCATGCGCTCGTGGTGCATGAGCACGGCGTCCTGCACATAGGGGTCCAGACCGGCATTTCCGAGCATTGCCCAGCCTATGGCGGGGTGCTTTTTCACGATCTCAAATTCCTCCGGTGTCAGCTTGCCGGGGCGCCACAATACCTCATAGGGCAGCTTCAGTTTTCCGATATCGTAATAAAAACCTGCAAGGATCATGTTCTTTTGTTCCGTTTCCGACATGGAAGCCCACTCGGCAAATGCGCCCGCCAGAAGAGCGGAGTTCAGCATGTGGTTGAAGGTGAGTTCGTCTTCGTTGGGCGTCAGATTGTAAAGATAGTCCAAAAGCATCGCCTCGGAGGAGTAGGTGGAGCGAAGATCGTTGTAAATATTCATCAGGGACTGCTCCGGTATCAGCTTTCCGAACGTGGCAAAATCCGTTATCAGCTGCTTGTAGATCGCCTGATTCGCGGCGTGCTTCTGCTCGAAAAGCTTAAAGTCTTCGGAATAGCGCAGCTTCTCGTAATGGGTCACGGCGAAATCCACATCTTCCATGATGGTGACGCACATAACGGAATATTGTTTCAGTTTTTCTATGTTGTTTGCAGTCAGTACGGTTCCTGCGGGAAACAGTACCGTGTCCTGCACGGCAACATCTTCCCCCAGAGTCATTCCCGGTCCCAGCTCCATTCTTGCGGCGACTCTCATCAGTGTTCCCCCCTGTATATCCTCGCATCATTACGCAGTATGTTTATAATTATAAGATAATGTTAAAATGAAAAATTGTCAATCGGCATCTTGGCGCGGTCTCGCGCATTCTCTATTTTTCCTCCCGAAGCAGCTGCTGCACGGCGAGCACCAGGAACATATAGTGGGAAGCGCCTCCGCTTATCATATATTCCATCTGCTGCCACAGGAACGGAAAATCCAGAAGCTCCGGAAAATCGGGCCGGATCAGTGCGGTTCCGGACACCACGCCGCCGGGAATATAGGACCGGTCTGCGCGGTTTAGGCCGTATGCGGTCGTAGCGGACCTTGCGCCCACGCCGGAGGCGAACGAGGAAGGATTGGAGCCCGGGTGACAGCCGAGGATAAAATTTAACGAGCTGAAGAGAAGCTCCGGTCCAAAGGTGTCGGGAAACGCCCTGTGCAGGAAATAGTAGCGGCAGCCCATGCGGAGAATCTCCCAGCCGGCGCCCCAGATGCGGGGACGATAAGGGATTCCGTAGGGAGTCTCCAGACTGAGTTCGTCGTAATGGGTCTTCAGCCCCTTCACGGCCTTTGAGACGGCTGCGGTGAACGTATCGTCGTCCAGCTCCTTTATCACGCGGCAGGCGATCCAGCCCGTATGTTCAATGTTCTCTGTGATGAAATCCGTCTTTGCGAGCAGGAAGTCTCTGTACTTTTTCTCCCCTGTGGAGAGATATAATTCCGCAGCGGCGTGCACCTTTGGCAGTTCGGTTTTGGCGCTCTCGACCGTGATCTCGTACAGCTCCTCGGCGACCGCAAGAGTATCCGCGCTCAGGGCGTCATGAAAGCCTCTCAGGGCACGGGCGGCCGCGGCAAGCTGTGCGGCGCAGGTGAGTTCTCGGGGAGGATTGTCCTCCGTGAACACCAGTCTGTCATCTGTATTCCCCGCGATGCCGTCCGTCATGGCGGCGCTGTCGCCGAGAAGGACATACTGCCGCAGGTCGCGGCAGATGATGCCGCGGTACAGCCTGCCGAGAGAGCGGTAGGCGCCCACGACGGAAAGCACGCCGTGCTCCAGCTGCTGCAGAATATCATTTTTGCCGTCCGGCTGATGGATCTCCGTGACTTTCTTTGCCTGATCCACGGTAGTGGCATCGTAGTACACATGAAACGTCTCATAGACCAGGGCGAGAAGATAGATCTCGCCGGCCTGGGATTCTATTCTCAGATCGAAATCGCCCGCATCGTGCCAGCCGCCTGCGTTCAGGCCCGGAACGACGTCGCCGCTCTTATATTTGGTCAGGGTGGACGGCCCCTGCATATAGCCGTCGATGTGGTTGTAGTTTACGGGAGCCATGCGCGCGTCGTCATTGTGGCAAAGGCCGTGCCAGACACGGTATTTTTCGTTCACGCGCATGTGGCACATCTGTACCGGAAGGAAATATTCCAGTACCGGCTGCCACACGCCCCTGTCGTATAGGTCGGCCGCAATGCGGAATACGGAAGACTCCGAAGCGCCGTAGCGGATCTTGTACAGGCCCTCCTCCTTTACGGAAGAGAAGTCCGCCTGCAGATAGCGGTAGCGAAGAAAACACCCCCATTCCCTGAGGGGCGGCGGGGTCAGCTCCTCCTCGCCGTCCGCTGTGATGCGCAGGAGCGAGAGCGTTTCCCGCTTTTCGTCGCGCTTGTCCAGCTCGATCACCGCGATCTTGGGCTGATCCGGATGATATCCCACCTGGGAGGTCTGCACAACGGGCGGATAAAGCCAATCCTCCACCACGTTCGGCGTTATGATCCACTGTATGGCGCCCTTGTCCGCGGAGGCGGGAATCTCGCTGCTTATCACGAACCAGCCGTTGTTATGGTTCATGCGGCCGTCGTACAGCCTGAGCGGACAGGTGAGGCTCTCTATGGTGAAGCGGCTGTAAGGATCGTCGGGACGGACGGTGAAGCGGCGGCCCGATGCGTAGGGCTCGGCGATCACGTCGTCGGCAATGAGGGGATTGTACTCACGGTTCTCTCCGTCAGCCCTGACGCGGCCGATGCCGAATTCCGTCTCGGGCAGATGCTCTGTGAGAAGATAATTGCCGGGACGGGTCATGACGGGACCGTTTGGCTGGGGCGGAAAGATTCCCTGCTTATGATCCATGATCCAGGGCTTGCCGAACAGAGCCCCGGGAAACAGCTCCAGATTAAAAAATAGTCTGCCCGCATATTCCGCAGGGACAGGCTTGTCAAGATCCACCGTCACGGAGACGGACGGACCGCAGGCCTGCACGGTCACCGAATATTCAAACGCATAATCCGGATAGATTCTGGGATTAAAGCCCTTCAGGTGCGAGTCCACATCGGGATAGCGAAGTCTGGTGACGATCCTGCCCGCATTCGCATCTACGGTCCTTTCCCCCTGTCTGGGTACGGGCTGCCACTGGCCGGGCGTGGGCTCGAAACGCACGTCACCGTTTGCGGCCACGCGCATACCGTGCATGAGGATACTTACTCCGGACTGGTGCCCCGAAGGATAGATATCGTCGAACGCCATCACATCTACACCCTTGTTCTGAAAATAGCCCGTCTTCCGGTCAAGAACAAATCCCCCCTGCAGATCATGATTCGCTGTCATATTGCTCCGCTTTCCGCCGTATTCGGCTTTTTTGTATTCAATGTCAATATATCACACGCGATAAAAATGTCAATTCCCAGTTTTTTGGTTACAAAACGGAATAATTATGTTATACTGGCGATATAAGTCAGGAGGTCCGCATGTCAAATTCGGTCGTCTGTCGCCCGAAGCTGTATCTGGGGGACAGTATCAAGGAGAAAAAACTGGATAAGATTATGAAAAGACTGGCGAGCAAGCCTCTCCTCTCCAACGTGTACCTGATCGCGATTTCCCGCAACGCATCGGATCAACTGGACATATTCGACGCAAAGCAGCTGGCGCAGAGCTACTATAAGAAACACCCGCCCTATGTGGTGGGCATTGCCGGCGACCGTGAGGAGGCTGTGGAGCTGGTAGAGCAGATCGTGCGGGAATGCCTTGCGGCCAGAGGCGATTGTGCTCTGAAGGAGTATTTGTCATGTTAGACGTTTTGTTGCAGATATTATCCGTGCTGGGAATCGTGCTCCTCGTGCTTTTGGGACTGCTCCTTTTGGTCATTTTGCTGGTGCTGTTCTTCCCGATCACTTATCGCGCGGAGGGCACAAAGACGCCCGAGGAGCTTTCGGTCAGGGTGAAGGCCAACTGGCTGTTCGGCCTGCTGCGGCTCAGATACGCTTACCCCGAACCCGGCAGAGTGACGGTGAAGCTTTTGTTCTTCAAGCTTTTCGAGACGGGGGAGGATACCGAAAAAGAGGCGGACAAGAAGAAAAAGGACAAGAAGACAGAAGACAAGAAAGCAAAAGATAAGAAGGCAAAGGACAAGAAGAGAAAAGATAAGAAAAAAGATAAGAAGGCAAAAGACAGGAAGACCGAGGACGGAAAAAAGACTGACGGAAAAACCGAGGAGGCGGAAAGGACAGCAGGCAATCAGGCGCCGGACAGAACGGTGACGGAACAAAGCGGCGCGCCCAATACGGCGGACACCGCCCGGGCAGCCTCGCAGCAGAGCGCGGAACCGCCTAAGGAAGAGGCGCCGGAGGAGCCGCAGAACGGCTTTTTCAAAAAAATTGAAAAGATAAAGTACACAATTGTCGATACATATGATAAAATAAAGCAGATTTGGCAAAATATATCCTACTACGCCGAACTGCTGCGGGAGGAGGAGACGAGGCTTCTGTTCTCCCACGCAAAGCTCAGAATCTTTAAGATACTGAAGAGTATCCGGCCGAGAAAGCTCAAGGCCGACGTTCTGTTCGGCACCGGTTCTCCGGACACCACGGGCTATGCGTTCGGCGTCTATGCGGCGCTGTCGCCCATGCTCGGTCCCCACGTGGCAGTCACGCCGGATTTCGAGAGAGCGGTGCTTCAGGGCGAGTTCGAGGCGGCCGGACACGTCATGGCTGCAGTGGGGCTCTGGCATTTGCTGAGAGTAGCCGTTGACAGGCGTCTGTGGCGGCTGTTGGATAAGTTAAAGGGTAATGCGCAGGACAAGCGCGGAAATGGAGGAAAAGATGGCAGATAAGGACAATCAGTTTCAGGGCGTAGTGGAATCCCTCCTTCAGGGAATGGACACCGTACTCTCCACCAAGACCGTAGTGGGAGAGGCTACTCAGGTGGGCGATACCATTATTCTTCCCCTTGTGGACGTCAGCTTTGGCGTGGGAGCGGGAGCCGGCGCGAACGGCGACAAGCATTCCTCCTCCGGAGCGGGAGGCTTAGGCGGCAAGATGACTCCCAGCGCAGTGATCGTGATAAAGGACGGAGTGACCAAGCTTGTCAATATCAAGAATCAGGATGCGGTGACCAAGGTCCTGGATATGATCCCCGATCTGGTGGACAGGTTCTCGAAGCCGAAGGCAAAGGACGAGATGTCCGATGCCGAAGTGGTGGACATCGCTTTCCCCGAGAAGGATCAGGGCGAACAGAATTGATGCAATAAAAAAACGGCAGTGCATATATATAAGACGAGGAAAGAAAATCGCGGCGCCATGAAAAAGATAATAGGACTCACTGCGTTTCTCATCGCTGTCGGCATGTTCGTCATGCTGCTCATTCATAACCGTCTTATCGGACTGATCATCATTGCACTGTTATTGTTTGTGGGTTATAGCTGCTTTTGCAGCGATTAACGGATGTCTTGACGTATTTGAAGGTTGATTGAAATGATTGATTGGGACGAGATCAGCAGAGCGGAGGATATGGACGAGCTTCGGGACGCAAAGCTCTGGCTCTTTCAGGAGAATATCCGTCTGGAGAACGAAAGGAAGGAACTGAATGCGTCGCAGGAAAAGTTCTTAAAGGAGCGGGTACAGCTCAGAAAGGAGCTGGACGAGCTGAACCGCCGCACCGTGCGGGAGCGGCAGCGGCTGAAGGAGGAAAGCCTGTTCTTCGATAAGAAAATGGCGATCCTGCAGAACGGCTTCCGCCAGCTTGACGCGGACAGGAGGGCTTTCGAGAGCCAAAAAAGGATTCTGGAGGAGAAGGCGAGACACGGCAGGGAGGAGACGAGTCTTCCCGTGTTGGAGGATTCCGTGCGTCTGCTGTTTCGCGGCGCCAACAATCCCCTGGCGCTCCGAAAGCGCTACAGGGACCTTGTGAAGATATTTCATCCGGACAACCTGTTCGGGGACGAGGAGCTTGCTCAGAGCATCAACAGAGAGTACCTGCGGCGAAAGAACAGGGAAGAGTAAGAAGGAAAAATAATAAGAAAAGTAAAAAGGAAGATAAAGAAGACAAAAAAGAAAAATAAAAAAGAGCAGGTCGCCTGCTCTTTTTTCACATTCCGATTGATATTCCCATTGCAATGATGATCACGATTCAAATGATGCTGCGCTCAATCGCGAAAATCAGGCCCTCTCGACCTTGCCTGCTCTCAGGCAGCGGGTACAAACGTGCATTCTCTTGGAACCGCCGTTTACCTTGCACTTTACGTTCTTAACGTTAGAGCTCCAGATCGCATTGCTTCTTCTATGAGAATGGCTTACATTGTTACCAAAATGAACGCCCTTGCCGCAAATATCACACTTAGCCATCTTGACACCTCCTCGATATATCCGTTTTTGCAAAATATCGGGCAATATGCCCGCAACATTGATATACTACCAGAAATATGCAGAAAAAGCAAGTGGAAAAAAATCTTTTTTTCTTTTTTTACTTTTATTATTTCCTTTTTCAGGGAAAGATGGTAAGATATAGGTTGCAGTTCAATCGGCATCAGCGCGTCGGGAAGGCCCGGGGCCGGTTGAAGGAAAGGAAAGGTTATCGCTATGAAAGGTTCTTCTATGAATACCCACATGGGAAGCATTGTGATCGAAAATGAAGTGATCGCCCAATATGCAGGCAGCGTTGCCGTCGAGTGTTTCGGTATTGTCGGAATGGCCGGTGTGAGTGTGCGCGACGGTCTTGTCAGACTGCTGAAAAAAGACAGCATCACCAGAGGCATCAGCGTGTCCCTGAGCAATAATAAGCTGGTTCTGGACTTTCATGTCATCGTGGCTTACGGGGTAAGCATTCTGGCCGTGGCCGACAATCTCATCAGCAATGTAAAATACAAGGTAGAAGAATTTACCGGTATTGAGATCAAAAAAATCAACATCTACGTAGATGGTGTCCGAGTGATTGATTAAGGAGGATATATCGTGAGCTTACAACAAATCGACGCGAAGATGCTTTCTAAGATGTTCTTAGCCGGTGCAAAGCATCTTGAAAATAAAAAAGAATGGATCAATGAGCTGAACGTCTTTCCCGTTCCCGACGGCGACACGGGCACGAACATGACCATGACGATCATGTCCGCCGCAAAGGAAGTGACCGCTCTCGGCGACAGCTTCAGCATGGAGGCTCTCTGCAAGGCGATTTCCGGCGGCTCTTTAAGAGGCGCAAGGGGAAATTCCGGCGTGATCCTCTCACAGATCTTCCGCGGATTTACCAAACGCATCAAGGACGAAAAGATCATCACCGTACCCGTGATGGCGGAAGCCTTTGAAAAGGCAGTTGAGACCGCCTACAAGGCTGTCATGAAGCCGAAGGAGGGAACGATACTGACCGTTGCAAGAGGCATCGCAGAGAAGAGCCGGGAATTGGTGGACGACGGTGTGGACGATATGAATGCCTACCTCGGCACTGTGATCGAGCACGCAAAATATGTGCTGAGCCAGACCCCCGAGATGCTCCCTGTGCTGAAGCAGGCCGGCGTTGTGGATTCCGGCGGTCAGGGACTGGTGGAAGTGCTCACGGGATTTTATGATGCCTATCTCGGAAAAGAGATAGATTTCTCCATATCGGACGGACAGAGCCAGAGCTTCGGCGCGGGAAAGAGCTCCCTGGAGGTTCAGGCGGAGGCGGAGATCACCTTCGGATACTGTACGGAATTTATCATTATGCTGAACAGGCCCTTCAACATCAAGCAGGAGATGGACTTTAAGGCTTATCTGGAATCCATAGGAGACTCCATCGTCTGTGTTGCCGACGAGGACGTGGTCAAGGTACACGTACATACCAATGACCCGGGTCTTGCGATCCAGAAGGCGTTGAAGTACGGTTCCCTGTCCAATATGAAGATCGACAATATGCGCCTGGAGCATCAGGAGAAGCTGTTCAAGATGGCGGAGAAGGAACAGGCCCAGCCTGCGAAGACAGAGCCGCCCAAGGAGTTCGGCTTCATTGCCGTTTCCGCCGGCGAGGGCTTGAGCGAGATATTTACGAGCCTTGGCGTTGACTATGTCATCGAGGGCGGCCAGACCATGAATCCCAGCACCGCGGATATTATCGACGCGGTGGAGAAGGTGAATGCGAAGAACATCTTTATCCTGCCAAACAATAAAAATATTATCCTGGCGGCAAATCAGGCGGCCGAGCTGGTGGCGGAGAAGAACCTTCTGGTGATTCCCACCAAGACGATCCCCCAGGGCATTACTGCAGTGATCAATTTTGTCCCCGATCTGTCCGCAGACGAAAACGAGGAGACCATGCTTCAGGAGATCGGCAGCGTGAACAGCGGTGAGATCACCTACTCCATCAGAGATACCGTCATTGACGACAAGGAGATTAAAAAGGACGACTATATGGGCATCGGCGACAAGGGCCTGCTCGCGGTGGGACAGAGCCTTCTGCAGGTGGCCGAGGAGACCGTCGACGGACTCTTCACAGAGGACGCCGAGCTCATCAGCATCTATTACGGCGCTGACGTGAAGCCGGAGGACGCGGAGGCGTTCCGCGCGCGGATCGCAGAGAAATATCCCGACTGCGACGTGGAGCTGCAGAACGGCGGTCAGCCGATCTACTACTATATCATGTCGGTGGAGTGAGCCGCTGAAGGAAGAAAGTCTTTATGCGCATCACAGCCGGACAGGTTCCAAGTGCGTTGCACTTCGGACCGGTCAGGGGCTATGGTGCGTATTTGTTTACGGAATATGGGATAGGGATACAGTGAAATACAGGAAAATACAGGAAAATGCCAAGAAAGCAAGTCCGATCGGTATGCGCGCATAGGGCGCAGGGGGTATGGAGATGGACCGCAGCACTTCCGTTCTGGAGCTGAAGGGCGTGGGCGAGAAGACCCGAAAACTCTTTGAAAAACTGGATATACGTTCCGTGGGAGACCTGCTTGGCCATTACCCCAGAGACTACGAGATTTATGAGGAGCCCGTTTCAATCGGACAGACCGTCCCGGGAAAGGTGTGCGCCGTTTGGGCGGCCGTGTCGGGAATCCCCAACGAGCGGCGGGTCCGCAGACTGCATATTCTGAACGTAACGGTGTCGGACGGCACCGGCGTCATGCAGCTTACCTTTTTCAACATGCCGTTTCTGAAGAAAGTGCTGAAGCCGGGCAGCTTTTATCTGTTTCGGGGGACGGTGCAGAGCCGCGGCAAAACAAGGCTGATGGAACAGCCCAAGATCTTTTCGCAGGAAGAATATCGCAGGCAGACCGACCGGCTGCTCCCGAGATACTCTCTGACGAAGGGGCTGACGAATCAGGCGGTGCAGAAGGCGGTAAAGCAGGCCCTCGATCTGTGCGATTTTGAGGAGGAATTTTATCCGCAGGCGCTTCTTGACGCCTACGATCTGATGCCGGAGCGGGAGGCCGTATGTACCGTTCACTTTCCCACGGACAGGGAGCTGCTGGGAAAGGCGAGACGGCGGCTGGTCTTTGACGAATTTTTCGCCTTCCTCTACCTGCTTCGGCGGAATCGTCAGGCGGGGGAGGGGCTTAGGAACCGTTTTCGGATGTTCGAGACCGCGGACACGGTGCGCTTTTTGGAGCAGCTGCCGTTTCCGCTCACCAAGGCGCAGGCGAAGGTCTGGCAGGAGATCCGAAACGACATGAGCAGCGAGAACTGCATGAACCGCCTGATTCAGGGCGATGTGGGTTCCGGCAAGACCGTTCTGGCGGTGCTGGCCCTTCTGATGACTGCGGCCAACGGCTATCAGGGCGCTCTGATGGCGCCCACGGAGGTGCTGGCGGCACAGCATTTCGAGACGGTGAAGGGATATGTGGAGAAATACGGCGTATGCTTTCGGCCGGTCCTTCTGGTGGGCTCCATGACCGCGGGGGAAAAGCGGGAGGCGTATGAGAAGATCGCCTCGGGGGAGGCGAACCTGATCATCGGCACACATGCGCTGATTCAGAGCAAGGTGTGCTTTAAGGCGCTGGCTCTGGTGGTGACGGACGAGCAGCATCGGTTTGGGGTGCGCCAGCGGGAGCACCTTGCTAAGAAGGGGGAGGATCCCCACATTCTGGTCATGAGCGCCACCCCGATTCCGCGGACGCTCGCCATCATACTGTACGGCGATCTGCACATTTCCGTGGTGGATGAGCTCCCGCAGGGCAGGCTTCCCATCAAGAACTGCGTGGTGAACACGTCCTATCGGCCCACGGCCTATAAGTTCATCGCCGGTCAGGTGGCGGAGGGCCGTCAGGTCTATGTGATCTGTCCCCAGGTGGAGGAAGGGGAGATGGAGGACCTGGAAAATGTGGTGGATTATACCGAAAAGCTTAAGAGCGTTCTGCCGCCGGACATTTCGGTGGCTTACCTCCACGGAAAGATGCGCGCCGCCGACAAGAACCGCATCATGGAAGAATTTGCCGCCCGTTCCATCGACGTGTTGGTGTCCACCACCGTCATAGAGGTGGGGATCAACGTGCCGAATGCAACGGTGATGATGGTGGAGAATGCGGAGCGCTTCGGTCTGGCCCAGCTCCATCAGCTCAGAGGGCGCGTGGGAAGAGGAGAGCATCAGAGCTACTGCATCTTTGTGAGCGCCAGAGAAGATAAGGAGACCATGGAGCGCCTGCAGATCCTGAACAGCTCCAACGACGGCTTCCGCATTGCGGCCGAGGACCTGAGGCTGAGAGGCCCGGGAGAACTGTTCGGCGTGCGCCAGAGCGGAGAGTTCTCCTTCCGCATGGGGGACATCTATGCAGATGCGGCGGTGCTGAAGCAGGCGGCAGATGCCATCGAAGCTCTCCTCGCACAGGACCCCGATCTGGAAAGGCCGGAGAATCAGGCTCTGAAAAGACGCCTTTTGGACGAGACGGTAAACACTGTTGACTTTAGAACCATATAACGCTAAAATATTTTTATTGTGGCAAGATAAGATGTCACGGAAAGGCTTGGTATGTTTTATGGCAAAAGTAGCGATCGTAACGGACAGCAACAGCGGCATTACGCAGACCGCTGCCAGGGAAATGGGAGTGTTCGTGCTGCCCATGCCATTTATGGTAGACGGGGAGACCTTTTACGAGGATATCAGTCTGACCCAGGAGCAGTTCTATGAAAAGCTGGCGGCGGGAGCGAATATCAGCACCAGCCAGCCCTCGCCCGAATCCGTCATGGAGCTGTGGGATAACTTGTTGAAAGAGTATGAGGAAGTGGTACATATTCCCATGAGCAGCGGACTCTCGGGCTCCTGCCAGAGCGCTCTTATGCTCTCCGAGGATTACGGCGGAAGGGTGCAGGTAGTGAACAACCAGCGCATCTCCGTCACCCAGCGGCAGTCCTGTCTGGACGCGCTTGCTCTGGCCGAGGCCGGCTTGGGGGCAAAGGAGATCAGGGATCGTCTGGAGGCGGACAAATTCAACAGCAGCATCTATATCATGCTGGACACCCTGCTCTATCTGAAAAAGGGCGGACGGATCACCCCCGCGGCGGCAGCCATCGGCACCATGCTGAAGCTGAAGCCTGTCCTGCAGATACAGGGAGAGAAGCTGGACGCTTTCGCCAAGGCGCGCACCACCGCGCACGGCAAGACCATCATGGTCAACGCCATAAAGAGCGATATCGAGAACCGGTTCGGCGGCATGACGGAGGATAAGCATATCTGGCTGGACATTGCCTATACGGCGGACCGCGAGGCGGCGGAAGGCTTTCGCCGAGAGATAGAGGAGGTCTTTCCCGGGTACGATATTCATATCGATCCGCTCTCCTTGAGCGTATCCTGCCATATCGGCCCCGGCGCGCTGGCGCTTGCGTGCTGCAGAAAGATTCCGGAGCGGATGTAAATAGAACATTACAGATATATGTTATAGATTATGTGGAGGGTTCCACTGAGACAAGGAGTATTTTTCCACAATGGCAAAGACAGACAATTATGACGCTTCCAGCATTATGGTGCTGGAGGGACTTGAGGCCGTGCGGAAACGCCCGGGCATGTATATCGGAAGCGTATCTACGAAGGGTCTGAACCATCTCATCTATGAGATCGTGGACAATTCCGTGGACGAGCATCTGGCGGGATTCTGCGATACGATTACCGTCACGCTGGAGAAGGACGGCTCCGCCACCGTCTCCGACAACGGGAGAGGGATTCCCGTGGGAATGCATGAGAAGGGCATCAGCGCCGAGCGGCTGGTATTTACCACCCTTCATGCCGGCGGAAAATTCGACAACGGCGCCTATAAGACCAGCGGCGGACTGCACGGCGTGGGTTCCTCCGTGGTGAACGCGCTGTCGGCCAGACTGACCGTGACCGTGAAGACGGGCGGCTTTGTCTATGAGGACCGCTACGAGCGGGGCAATCCCACGGTGGAGCTTGAGAACGGTCTGCTGCCCGTGAAGGGCAAGACGCGGGAGACGGGAACCTGCGTTAATTTTCTGCCCGACGACACCATATTTGACAGGACGAGATTTAAGGAGGACGACATCAAGAGCCGCCTCCACGAGACGGCGTATCTGAATCCCGAGCTCACCATTGTCTTTCGGGATCTGCGCAAAGAGGAGCCGGAGACGGTGACCTTCCATGAGCCGGAGGGAATCACGGGATTTATCAAGGACATGAACAAGTCCAGCGAGGCGATCCACGACGTGGTCTATTTTTCCGGCGAGAGCGAGGGCATCTCCGTGGAAGTCGCCTTTCAGTATATCAATGAATTCCATGAGAACGTGCTGGGATTCTGCAACAACATCTACAATTCCGAGGGCGGCACCCACCTGACGGGATTTAAGACCATGTTCACGAACGTGATCAACACCTACGCCAGAGAGCTGGGAATCCTGAAGGAGAAGGACGTGAACTTTACCGGCGCAGACGTGCGAAACGGCATGACCGCCGTGGTCTCCATCAAGCACCCCGACCCCAGATTCGAGGGGCAGACCAAGACGAAGCTGGACAATCAGGACGCGGCCAAGGTGGTCAGCAAGATCACGGGTGACGAGGTGGTGAGATTCTTCGACAGGAATCTGGAGATGCTGAAGAACATCATCGGCTGCGCGGAGAAGGCGGCCAAGATCCGCAAGACGGAGGAGCGCGCCAAGACCAACCTGCTCACCAAGCAGAAATTCTCCTTCGACTCCAACGGGAAGCTGGCGAACTGCGAGTCCAAGGACCCCTCCAAGTGCGAGATTTTTATCGTGGAGGGAGATTCCGCGGGCGGCAGTGCAAAGACGGCCCGCAACCGCATGTATCAGGCGATTTTGCCGATTCGCGGTAAAATCTTGAATGTGGAGAAGGCCAGCATCGACAAGGTGCTTGCCAACGCGGAGATCAAGACCATGATCAATGCGTTTGGCTGCGGCTTCTCGGAAGGATACGGCAACGACTTCGATATCACAAAGCTGCGCTATGACAAGATCGTGATCATGGCGGATGCCGATGTGGACGGCGCCCATATTTCCACACTGCTGCTCACGCTGTTCTACCGCTTTATGCCGGAGCTGATCTTTGAGGGGCATGTCTATATCGCCATGCCGCCTCTGTACAAGGCCATGCCGGCCAAGGGGCAGGAGGAGTATCTCTATGACGACAAGGCGCTGGAGCGTTACAGAAAGACCCACAAGGGTCCCTTTACCCTGCAGAGGTACAAGGGACTTGGCGAGATGGACGCGGAGCAGCTCTGGGAGACCACGCTGAATCCCGAGACCCGCCGCATGAAGCAGGTGGAGATCGAGGACGCCCGCATGGCCAGCGAGGTCACGGAGCTTCTGATGGGAACCGAGGTGCCGCCCCGCAAGGCCTTTATCTACGATCACGCGCACGACGCGGAGCTGGATATGCAGGCCTAACAGCGTGAGAAGTGCTTCTAACCGCTCACAGCAGAGGCTGACAGTATCTTTGCAGCAAAGGGAAGGATAACATGGACGACAACAGGATCATAAGAACCGAATATTCCGAGGAGATGCAGAAGGCGTTTATCGACTATGCCATGAGCGTCATCATCGCCAGAGCCCTGCCGGATATCCGCGACGGGTTGAAGCCCGTGCAGCGCAGAGTCCTCTACGACATGTACGAGCTGGGGATCCGCTTCGATAAGCCCTACAGAAAGAGCGCCCGCATCGTGGGAGATACCATGGGTAAATACCATCCCCACGGCGACAGCTCCATCTATGATTCCCTTGTGGTCATGAGCCAGGACTTCAAGAAGGGTCTGGCGCTCATCGACGGGCACGGCAATTTCGGCAATATCGAGGGCGACGGCGCCGCTGCCATGCGTTACACGGAGGCAAGGCTCGAGAAGGTGACCCAGGAGGCCTTTCTGGGCGACCTCGATAAAGACGTGGTGGACTTCGTCCCCAATTTCGACGAGACCGAGAAGGAGCCCGTGGTGCTGCCGGTCAGGATCCCGAACTTTCTGGTGAACGGCTCCGAGGGCATCGCCGTTGGCATGACGACCAGCACGCCGCCCCACAATCTGGGCGAAGTCATCGACGCCATGAAGGCCTATATGCAGAATGAAAATATCACCGTGCGAGAGCTGATGCGCCACCTCAAGGGACCCGATTTCCCCACGGGAGGCGTCGTCACCAACAAGGACGATCTGCAGGAGATCTACGAGACCGGCGCCGGCAGGATCAAGATCAGAGGCAAGGTGGAGTTCGAGAAGGTCAAGGGAGGCAGGACCAACGTGGTGATCTCGGAGATCCCCTACACCATGATCGGGGCGGGCATCGCCAAGTTCCTGTCGGACGTGGCGGCTCTGGTGGAGACCAAGAAGACCCAGGATGTGACGGACATCTCCAACCAGTCCTCCAAGGAAGGGATCCGCATCGTCATAGAGCTGAAAAAGGACGCCGATGCGGAGAATTTCGTAAATCTTCTCTACAAAAAGACGCGGCTGGAGGACACCTTCGGCGTGAACATGCTGGCGATCAGCGACGGAAGGCCGGAGACCATGGGCCTGAAGCAGATCCTCAAGGCCAACGTGGATTTCCAGTACGAGCTGGCCACCAGAAAATACACCAATCTTCTGGCGAAGGAGCTGGAGCGCAAGGAGATTCAGGAGGGCCTGATCAAGGCGTGCAATGTGATCGATCTGATCATCGAGATCCTTCGCGGCTCCAAGGACCGCGCCATGGCAAAGGCCTGTCTGGTAGAGGGAAAGATAGACGGCATCAAATTCAAGACGAAGGAATCAAAGATCATGGCCACGCAGCTCATGTTCACCGAGAAGCAGGCCAACGCCATTCTGGAGATGCGTCTGTACAAGCTCATCGGTCTGGAGATAGAGGCGCTGATCAACGAGCATGAGGACACCATGGCGAACATCTACCGCTATGAGGACATTCTCGACCGACGGGACTCCATGGCCCAGGTGATTATGAACGAGCTGGACGAATACAAGAAGGAGTACGGCAGAAAGCGCCGCACGGTCATCGACAACGTGGAGGAGGCCGTCTACAAAGAAAAGGAGATCGAGGAGACCGACATATGTATCCTGGTAGACCGGTTCGGCTATATCAAATCCATGGACACCGCTGCCTACGAGCGCAACAGGGAGGCGGCGGACGCGGAGAACCGATTCGTCTTCTCCTGTAAGAACACCGGCAAGGTCTGCGTATTTACCGATACCGGACAGCTCCATACCATCAAGGCGGCGGATATCCCGTTCGGAAAATTTCGGGACAAGGGCACGCCTCTGGATAATATCAGCAACTACAATTCCGAGAAGGAGCAGGCCGTGTATATCACCAGCCAGACGGAGCTGAATCTGCGGCAGGTGGTGTTCGTGACGGCACAGTCCATGATGAAGCTGGTGGACGGCGGGGAATTCGACGTGTCCAAGCGCACGGTGGCTGCCACCAATCTGACGGATGGAGATGCCGTGGTCAGCGTGGCCGCGCTGCACGAACAGAGGTACATCATACTTCAGACAAAGGAAGGCGTATTCCTAAAATTTTCCGTGGAGGAGATACCGGAGAAGAAAAAGGGCGCCGTGGGCGTTCGGGGAATGAAGCTTTCGCCGAAGGATTCCGTGGAGAAGGTCTACTACACCATGGTTCTCGACAATACCTCCATCGAGTATAAGGGGAAGGAGATCCTTCTGAACGACTTGAAGAACGGCAGACGTGACACGAAGGGGACGAAGATTCGAGTATGAGAGTGATCGCAGGAACGGCAAAAAGTCTCCCGCTGGTAACTCCCGAAGGCGCGGACACCAGACCTACCACGGACAGGATCAAGGAGACATTGTTCAATATGCTGCAGTGGAACGTGCAGGGCGCCGTGTTCGTGGATCTGTTCAGCGGAAGCGGCGGCATCGGCATCGAGGCCCTGAGCCGCGGGGCGCGGAAGGCGTATTTTGTGGAAAATGCGCCCGCTGCCATCGACTGCATCAAACGAAATCTTGCATTTACGAAATTGCAGGAACGTGCTATAGTTATAAAACAGGACGCCTGCAGCGCGCTGAACAGTATTGCCGAGCAGACGGTGGACGTCATCTTTATGGATCCGCCCTACGGGCGCGGACAGGAACGCGGCGTGCTGGCACTGCTCCAGGCAAAAAGCTATGTGACACAAGATACCCTCATCATAGTGGAAACGTCTCTGGACACGGATTTTTCCTATCTGCAGGAGCTGGGATTTGTGACGGAGAGAGAAAAGCGATACAAGACGAACAGACATATATTCCTCAGGAAGATTAGGAGCAAAGATGAAAAGAGCGGTCTACCCGGGTAGTTTCGACCCTATGACATACGGACATCTGGATATTATCAACAGAGCGGCGGAGATTTTTGACGTATTGATCGTCAGTGTTTTGAATAATAATCAAAAGACACCGTTGTTTTCTGTGGAGGAACGTGTTAAGATACTTAAAGAGGCTACGAAGCACCTGCCTAATGTACAGGTGGACAGCTTCAGCGGCCTTCTCACAAATTATGCCGCGGTCAACGATCTGCATGTGGCGGTCAGGGGGCTGCGCGCGATCACGGATTTTGAATACGAACTGCAGCTGGCACAGACGAACCGCATGCTGTCCGGCGGAAAGCTTGACACGGTCTTTCTGACCACAAGCCTTGAGTATGCGTACCTCAGTTCCTCCAGCGTGAAGGAGATCGCAAGCTTCGGAGGAGACATATCGAAAGCGGTTCCCGACTTTGTGGGAGAGATGATGTTTGAAAAATACCGGATCGGACAATTGGACCGGCAAACCAGATAAGGAGTGATGCCAATGAGCAGCAGAATCGAACAACTGATAGACGAACTGGAAGAGTATATCGACAACTGTAAGCCCAAATTCATGTCAAATTCGGAGATCATTGTCAACAAGGAAGAGATCGATGAACTGCTCCGTGAGCTGCGCATGAAGACCCCCGATGAGATCAAGCGCTACCAGAAGATCATCAGCAACAAGGAAGCTATCCTGAACGATGCGAGAGCAAAGGCGGAAGCGCTGATCAACGAAGCGACCATTCAGACCAACGAGCTGATCAGTGAGCATGAGATCATGCAGCAGGCGTACGCGCAGGCCAATATCGTTGTGACACAGGCGGCTCAGCAGGCGCAGGAAATTTTGGATAAGGCGACCATGGAGGCCAACGAACTGAGAATGCAGGCGGCACAGTACACCGAGGACAGACTGGCGGAGCTGGAAAATATCATTGTCTCCGCGATACAGGCGTCCGAGGCAAACTACAGTAGTCTGCTGGGATCTTTGAATCAGTACAGGGATCTGATCCAGCAGAACCGCCGTGCGCTGCAGCCCATGGAGGAAGACATGGAGTCTATTCCCATGGGAGATATGGACGATGACAGCGAACTGGATGTGATTCAATGAGAAATAACGCGAAAGTGAACAAGATAAAAAAACAAAAAACCGGATTTCGCAAGAGAGCCGGTTTTTTTACAATATTGGCGCTGCTGCTCGCCTTTCCCATGCAGGCGTCCGCGGAGGGCAGACTGCAGGATACGGGCGATAAGCTCGTCATCGTGATCGACCCCGGGCACGGCGGTGAAAATCAGGGCACCATCGAGAACGGCTATGAAGAAAAGGGAATGACCATCGTTACGGCGCAGGCAATGTACGAGGAGCTGTCCCTCTACGATGACGTGGAGGTCCACATGACCAGAACGGACGACCGCGACCTTTCTCTGGAGGAGAGGGCTGAGTTCGCCAAGTCCGTGGACGCAGATTTTCTGTTCAGTATCCACTATAACGCCTCGGAAAGCCATGAGCTCTTCGGCGCCGAGGTGTGGGTCTCCGTACATGCGCCGTTCAATGACTACGGATACCAGTTCGGAAACGGGCTGCTGAAGGATCTGCGGGAAAAGGGTCTCTTTATCCGAGGCGTCAAGAGCCGCCGCAAGAGCGACGATGACAATTATTACGGGATTATCCGGTTCTGTGAGAAGGTCGATGTGCCGGCGGTGATCATAGAACACTGCCATGTAGATGAGGAAAGAGACGAAGAATTCTGCGACACCACCGAAGAACTGCAGGAATTCGGAAGGCTTGACGCCACGGCCGTGGCAAAATATTTCGGCCTGAAGAGCAGCGTGCTGGGCGTGGACTACTCGGGATATGAACCGGCCCCAGCGCACCCCGATGTAACGGCGCCCCTTACGGAGAAGGACGAAACGCCGCCGGAGATCTGCCAGATCGATTTTCTGGAAACGGATTATGACACGGGGCAGCTTTCCTTAAGCGTGACGGCGGCGGATTACGAGACACCGCTCCTTTACTATTCCTACAGCATTGACGGCGGAAAGACATATACCCGCAGAGAGATTTGGCCCAACGGCGACGCCCTGACGGGAAGCTACTCCGACACCTTCACCCTGAATCTGCAGATTCCCTCGGGAACGACGCCCACGGTGATCCTGCGGGCGTATAACATGTACGATCTGTACACGGAGAGCAATCCCTATATCAGTGCCGTAGAGTATTCCTACGGGGAGGAGGCTGTGGAGGCAGTCGGACCGGTACAGACGCCGGAGGAAGAAATCGGCGGCGTGTCCGGAAACGGCAGGGAGGATACCGACGAAAGCGCCGATGACAGCGATGAAGCGCCCAAGGAGATCAGCTTCCTGACCTTTTTGAAAATATGTCTTGTGATAGTGGCGGCGTTCTTCTTCGTGCTTCTCCTGTCGCAGGTCATCGACCGCGCAAGACGAAAGAAGCACAGGCGTCAGCGCAGAAACGTTGACGGGGACAAAAGGAACCAGCAAAGATAAAAGCAGGCGCCCAAAAGAGTCAGTATGACCTTGTGAAGGATATAGCCGGACAGCGAGAGGTCCGTGTTCCTGATGCAGCTGTAGGTCTGCGCGATGCAGGAGAACCCGCAGAAGGACAGAGCCAGCAGGCTGTACAGGGGGAGGGCGTCCTTCAGCATACCAAGACCGCCGGTGATCTCCAGAAGGGGCGCGGCCAACGGCAGAGAATGCCCCAGCAGCACATGGGGAAGCAGATTCAGCAGATTGAAAAGCACCATGTACCCGCCCAGAGTCAGAATGCTCTGAACGGAGGATCTGACGGAGCTGTCCAGGGCGTCCAGGAACCTTTCGGGGAAGGGCGTCTGCGTTTCCTTTGGCAGGGGGCGGGACGCCGTCTCTATAGACCCGCCGATGCCGATATCGCGGTAGAGCGTCCTTCGCAGAAAGAGGCCGTACAGAAGCGGTATGCCGTACATGCCGAACAGGTACGGCGCGATAAGCCGCCTTCCCAGAAGCGGCAGGGCGAAGCTTAAGAAATACACGGGCCCGATGTTGTTGCAGAAGGCCATGAGATATTCGGCCTCTCTGAGCGTAAGACGGTCGTGCTCCAAAAGCTCGCCGGTGACCTTCGCCCCCATGGGAAAGCCGCACAGAAAGCCCAGAAGCATACAGTAGCACACGTTCTTTCGGACGCCGTACACGGGCTTTACGGCGGGATAGGCGATCATGGCCAGCTTTTCCGTAAGGTGCAGGCGCACCATGACGCCGGAGAGTATCATAAAGGGAAGAAGCGAGGGAATCATTTTGTCGAACCACAGCTTCAGTCCCAGAGTGGCATAGTGCAGGCTCAGCTGCGAATTTGTCAGGATACAGCCCGCAAGCAGAAGAAAAAGTATTGTGATGAACAGCATAGTCGTCCCGAGAACGTCTTTTGTGAAAATATATGTGGCGGCGTGAAAGTTATGCGCGGCAAAGACAGGTATCTCGGAAGAATACGAAAACAAGGAGAACAACAGGAGGAAGAGCTGTATGCGGCATGAGATGCTGGAAGGAATAGAGGCCGTGATCTTTGATCTGGACGGCTCCCTTGTGGATTCCATGTGGATGTGGAGAAAGATCGACATAGAATATCTGGGAAGATTCGGGCTCTGCGTGCCTGACGACCTGCAGGAGAGGATCGAGGGCATGAGCTTCCATGAGACCGCCGTGTATTTTAAGAGAGAGTTTTCTCTGGAGGATCCCCTGGACAAGATCAAGGACGACTGGAACCAGATGGCCTGGGACAAATACGAGCGCGAAGTGCCTTTGAAGCCCGGTATTCCGGAATTTCTGGACAACTGCAAAAAGAACGGTATCCGTCTTGGCATCGCCACCAGCAATTCCAGAGAGCTGGTGGAGAACGTTGCGGGGACGCACGGACTGAAAAATTACTTCTCCTGTATTATGACGGGCTGTGACGTGGGGAGAGGAAAGCCGGCTCCGGACATCTACCTTGCGGTGGCAAAGGAATTGGGCACTGCCCCCGAGAAATGTCTGGTGTTCGAGGACATCGTTCCGGGAATCCAGGCGGGCAAGAGCGCGGGCATGAGGGTCTGCGCCGTGGAGGATAAATATTCCGTCCCCCAGCGGCAGGCGAAGAAGGAGCTGGCGGACTATTACGTGGAGGACTTTTACGGACTTTTCTGACAACAGTGGGAAATAAATAATAAATGGAGGTGTAAAATGAATGTTATCGTGATCACGGGAGCATCTTCCGGTATCGGCATGGAATTTGCCATGCAGATGGACAATTATTTTGAGACGGTAGATGAATTCTGGCTGGTGGCCAGAAGCGAGGACAAGCTTCGGGAAGTGGCGAACGTGCTGCAGCACAAGACCCGAATCTTTGCCATAGATGTGACCCACAGGAGCAAGCTGAGCAGGCTGGAGCAGGAGCTGAAGGCCGCCCATGCCGTGGTGCGGGTGCTGGTCAACTGCGCGGGCTACGGCGTGATGGGCCCGTTCACGGAGCTTGACCGCGCGCAGACGCTGGGCATGGTGCGCTTGAACTGCGAGGCGCTGACAGATGTGACCTACCGCCTCATTCCCTTTATGCGCAGGAACAGCCGTATCATTGAGCTGGCCTCCAGCGCCGCTTTCATGCCTCAGCCGGAATTTGCCGTCTATGCGGCCAGCAAGGCATATGTGCACAGCTTTTCACAGGCGGTGGGCGCCGAACTGCGAAAGAAGGGCATTTACGTGACGAGCGTGTGCCCGGGCCCTGTGAACACGCCTTTCTTTGACATAGCGGAAAAGGACGGCAAGCTGCTGACGATGAAGAAATACACCATGGTGGAAGCGGAGCGGGTGGTGGCGCAGGCGCTTCGGGATTCCCTGCAGAAGCGGCCTACCTCCGTGTGTTCCCTGCCGATTCAGGCATTTCATGTCCTGACGAAGGCCGTGCCCCACGGATTGCTGATGGACGTGGTCCTTGCCATGGCGGAGAACAAAAGGAAGGGGCAGAAGCAGGCTGTCGCCCAAGGGGAAGGAATGTAAAGATGGGACTTATGAGAATGTTTTCCACGGACAGGGTAAAGGGAACCCCAAATTATATCGATTCCCAGAAAAAGTACGAGGCGCTTCGGACGCTTCTCTATTTCGGGATCTCCTTCTCCCTGCTTGCGGCGGGCTGGGCCGCCACCGGAAGACGGGTAAATCTGCTGAGCGTGGTGGCCGTGTTCGGCTGCCTTCCGGGCTGCAAGAGCCTAGTGAACACCATTATGTTCTTTAAGTTCAAAAGCTGCAGTCCCAGCGTGGTAGAACAGGCGCAGAAGGCAGGGAAGGGCGTAAAAACGCTCTATGACTGTGTCTTCATTACCTACAGCATCAATTTTGTGGTGGCCTGCCTGTCCGTGCGCGGTAATTTCGTGTGCGGTTACACGGAGGACCCCAACTTTTCCTATGAAAAATTTTATGAACACATAGACGGCGGACTGAGACTGGACGGGCTGAAGGACGTGAAGGTAAAAATATTTTCCGATCTGGATCAATATCTCAAACGTCTGGAAGAGATGTCGGCGTCGGACGACACCCCTCAGGAGAACGACGCCATATGCGCCGTGCTGAAAAGCCTGACGCTCTAGTGGGGGACCGGTATGCAGTCAGTGACGATAGACGGCAATCAGGCAGGACAGCGGCTGGACAAATTCCTGCGCAGATACCTGCCCTCTGCGGGCACGGGCTTCCTGTACAAGATGCTGCGGAAGAAAAATATTACATTGAACGGTAAAAAAGCCGAAGGGTCGGAGCTGCTGCGGCAGGGGGACGAGGTCCGCTTCTTTTTCTCTGAGGAGACGTTTCAAAAGTTCGCGGAGCGTGACGGCGCCTGCGAGGGCGGCACACGCCGGGCGGCTGGCGCGGAGGAATACAGAAGGGCTTACAGGGAGCTTGCGGGGATCGGCGTCGTCTACGAGGACGCCCATGTGCTGATTCTGGACAAGCCTGCCGGAATCCTCACCCAGAAGGCCGCAAGGGAGGACCTCAGCCTGAACGAATGGCTGATTGGATATCTGCTGGACGGCGCGCCGGACCTGGCGGACGAGCTGAAAAGCTTTCGCCCCTCCGTGTGCAACCGGCTGGATCGGAACACCTCCGGACTTGTGCTGTGCGGGAAGACCCTGCCGGGACTTCGCTTCTTAAGCCAATGCATCAGGGAGCGGAGCGTGAGAAAATTCTATCGGACAATCTGCGTGGGCGCGCTCTCGCAGCCGGCGTTGGTGAAAGGGTATTTAAAGAAGGATTCCGCCTCGAACACCGTGCGGATCTGCGAAAACGGCGAGGGCGACTATATCGAGACGGCGTACCGGCCGTTATGCACCGCGGGGAATTATACGCTTCTGGAGGTGGAGCTGATCACGGGAAAGCCCCACCAGATCAGAGCGCATCTTGCTTCCGCGGGGTATCCCCTGATCGGCGACCGCAAGTACGGGGACCGGGCGGCGAATCGGCAGATTCAGGAAAGATACGGTCTGGAGCATCAGCTTCTGCGAGCCTGTCGGGTGGAATTTCCCAAGACGCAGGACGCCGCGGGCGCAGCGCTTGGCGGACAAAGCATTCAGGCGCCGCCCTCCGAGCAGTTTGAACGCATTCAGAAAGGTTTGGGACTGAGTTAAATTCTATGGCGACTTGGAATTCCAGAGGGCTTCGGGGCTCTACACTGGAGGATATGATCAACAGGACAAATGAAAAATATCGAGAGGCCGGACTGGCGCTGATCCAGAAGGTGCCAACCCCCATCACGCCCATCAAGATGGACAAGGAGCACCGTCAGATCACGCTGGCCTATTTCGATCAAAAGAGTACCGTGGACTACATCGGCGCGGTGCAGGGGTATCCCGTCTGCTTTGACGCGAAGGAGTGCGCGGCGGATACCTTTGCCCTTCAGAATATTCATGAACATCAGGTGGAATTCATGAAGGATTTTGAGAAGCAGGGCGGGATCGCCTTTTTCCTGATATACTACACCCACAAGGACCTGCTCTATTATCTGCCTCTGGAAATGCTGCTGTTCTTCTGGAACAGGGCGAAGGAGGGCGGCAGAAAGAGCTTCCGATTTGAGGAGCTGAATCCGGAGTACGTGCTGCCGAAGAAGCACGGCGTGCTGGTGCCGTATCTGGAGGCGCTGCAAAAAGATCTGGAGGACAGGACTTGACAGATTCTGTAAGTTCCGATATACTACACATAGTTTAGTTCTCTACCATGGTAGCATGGTAGCACTTTAAAGCGCGAAAGCAGAAGAGACAGAAGAAATAAAAAAGACAGAAAAGACAGAAAAGACAGAAAAGACAGAAAAGACAGAAAAGACAGAAAAGACAGAAGAGACAGAAGCGACCGAAAAGACAAATATACTGTGAAAGCAGGAGACGAGATGAGCAAGAGACTGTTACATACTCCCGAGGGAGTCAGAGACATATACGGCAGGGAATACGCCGGAAAGCTTCGCGTGGAGGCGAAGCTGAGGGAGAGCATCAGGCTGTACGGATACGAGGAGATTCAGACGCCTACCTTCGAGTTCTTCGACGTTTTCTCCCGAGAGATCGGCACGACCCCCAGCAAGGACCTGTACAAATTCTTTGACAAGGAGGGGAACACGCTGGTGCTTCGGCCGGACTTTACGCCGTCCATAGCGCGGTGCGCCGCCAAATATTTCGGCGATGAGAAAAAGCCCCTGCGGTTCAGCTATGTGGGAAATACCTTCACGAACACCTCGAACCTGCAGGGCAAGCTGAAGGAAGTGACCCAGATGGGCGCAGAGCTGGTAGGGGACGCCTCCGTGGAGGCCGACGCCGAGATGATTAGCCTTGTGGTGAAAGCCCTTCTGAACACGGGGCTGGACCGCTTTCAGGTCAGCATCGGCCAGGTGGAATACTTTAAGGGACTGTGCGAGGAGGCGGGTCTGGACGAGGAGACGGAGCTTGAGCTGCGCGCCCTGATCTCGGGGAAAAATTATTTCGCGGCCCAGGAATTTCTGGAGGAGCGCGGAGTGGGAGAGCCCTACCGGAGCAGGCTTTTGAAGGTGGCCGACATGTTCGGCGATATGTGCTCCTTAAAGGAGGCGGGGGAGACGGCGGGAAACCGGCGCTCCCAGGAAGCGATCCGGCGGCTTGAGAAGCTGTATGAAGTGCTGAAGCTCTACGGCGTGGCGGAATATGTGTCGTTCGACCTCGGCATGTTGAACAAGTACAATTATTACACGGGCGTCATTTTCCGAGCCTACACCTACGGCGTCGGCGACGCGATCGTCAAGGGCGGCAGATACGACAACCTGCTGAAGCAGTTCGGCAAGGACGCTCCGGCGGTGGGCTTCGCCGTGGTGATCGACAGCATTCTGGAGGCGCTTGCGCGCCAGCACATCGCGCCCGAGCTTGACGCTGAAGTGCGGAATATCCCTTACAATGCGCAAAATTATGAGGAATGCCTTGCGAAGGCGAACAGGCTTCGCGACGAGGGAATCGCGGCGGCGCTTGTGCCGGAGAACGGAGAGAAGTGACATGAGTGACGACAGATATTTGACCTTTGCCCTGTGCAAGGGCCGTTTGGCCAGCAAAACGCTGGAATTATTGGAACAGATCGGGATCACCTGCGAGGAAATGAAGGACAAGAACTCCAGAAAGCTGATCTTTGTCAACGAGGAGCTGAAGCTGAGGTTCTTTCTCTCGAAGGGACCTGACGTCCCCACCTATGTGGAGTACGGCGCCGCCGACATCGGTGTCGTGGGACGTGATACGATACTTGAGGAGAACCGCAACGTCTTCGAGGTCTTGGACCTTGGGTTCGGAAAATGCCGCATGTGCGTCTGCGGGCCGGGACGTGCCGCAGAGCTTCTGCTGCATCACGAGCGGATCCGCGTGGCCAGCAAGTATCCCAATATTGCGAAGGACTATTTCTATAACAAAAAGCATCAGACCGTGGACATCATCAAGCTGAACGGTTCCGTGGAGCTGGGGCCGCTGGTGGAGCTGTCCGATGTGATCGTGGATATCGTGGAGACGGGTTCCACGCTGAAGGAGAACGGCCTTCAGGTGCTGGAGGAGATCTGTCCCCTGTCTGCGCGAATGATCGTAAATCCCGTGAGTATGCAGATGGAGACGGAGCGCATCAAAAGCCTTGTGAACGATATTAGAAAGAAGCTGGAGAGGGCATAACAGGAATGAGAATCGTAAAACTGACAGACGAGACAAAGCGGAACATATTGGGCGACCTTTTAAAGAGAAGCCCCAATCATTATTCTCAATATGAGGCGACGGTGGCGGAGATCATCGAAAGGGTCAAGACGGAGCGGGACAAAGCCCTTTTCGATTACACTCAAAAATTCGACCGGTTCGAGCTGAACGCAGAGAATATCAGGGTGACCAGGCAGGAGACGGAGGAGGCCTACGGCAGGCTGGATCCCGAGCTTGTGGAGGTCATCAGAAGGGCGGCAGACAATATCAGAAGCTTTCACTTAAAGCAGCTTCGCAACAGTTGGTTCGAGGCAAGGGAGGACGGCACGATCTTAGGCATGAAGATCACGCCCATCGAGCGGGTCGGCGTGTATGTGCCCGGCGGGAAGGCGGCCTATCCCTCCAGCGTGCTGATGAACGTGATTCCCGCAAAGGTGGCGGGCGTGGACAGGGTCATCATGACGACGCCGCCGGGAGCGGACGGCCGTGTGAATGCCGGAACGCTGGTGGCGGCAGATATCGCCGGCGTGGACGAAATTTATAAAGTGGGCGGCGCGCAGGCCGTGGCGGCCATGGCCTTCGGGACGGAGTCGGTTCCCAAGGTGGACAAGATAACCGGCCCGGGCAACATCTTTGTGGCGCTGGCCAAGAAGGCGGTGTACGGCTATGTGAGCATCGACTCCATCGCCGGTCCCAGCGAGATTCTGGTGCTGGCGGACGAGACGGCGGATCCCAAATATGTGGCGGCGGATCTGCTCTCTCAGGCGGAGCACGACGAGCTTGCAAGCGCCATTTTGATCACCACCTCCGAAAAGCTTGCCGAACAGGTCTCGGAACAGACGGAGGTGTTCCTGCAGCGGCTCTCAAGGGAAGGGATCATGCGGAAATCTTTGGAAAATTACGGCTATATTTTGGTGGCCGACAACATGGAGGACGCGCTGGCGGCCGTGAATGAGATTGCTTCCGAACACCTTGAGATTCTGACGAAGGATCCCTTCCAGGTGATGACAGGAGTGCGGAATGCAGGGGCCATCTTTTTGGGAGAGTATTCCTCGGAGCCCTTGGGCGATTACTTTGCGGGGCCGAACCATATTCTCCCTACCAACGGCACGGCGAGGTTCTTCTCCCCTGTGAACGTGGACGACTTTATCAAGAAGTCCAGCATCATTTCCTATTCCAGGAAGGCCCTTGAGAAAGTACATGAGGACATTGAGAAATTTGCCGAGAGCGAGGGACTGACGGCCCACGCCAACAGCATTAAGGTTCGTTTTAATTAAGGTTCTGCGAGAATAAAAAGTTGTTATGAATCAAAGATTTGTTTTGAACCAACAGGGAATGGAGGATAAAGAGGATAAGATGGACAAGGCAAATAAGGCTGATAAAAAGGATACGATGAAGCAAATGACAGGCAGGACATCGCAGATCGAACGCGCCACGAAGGAGACCGACATATCTGTCAGGTTGAATCTGGACGGTGCGGGAGCAGCAAAGGTCTCCACGGGCATCGGCTTTTTCGACCATATGCTGGAGGGCTTTGCACGGCACGGCCTGTTCGATCTGGAATGTAACGTGAAGGGCGATCTCCAGGTGGACGGACACCACACGGTGGAGGATACCGGCATTGTGCTGGGTCAGGCGATCGCAGAAGCGCTGGGAGACAAGAAGGGAATCTGCAGATACGGCTCCTGTATTCTTCCCATGGACGACGCGCTGGTACTGTGCTCGCTGGACCTTTGCGGGAGACCTTATCTGAATTTCGACTGCACCTTTCCCACACAGCGCGTGGGCGAGCTGGAGACGGAGCTTGTGCGGGAATTCTTTTATGCCGTGTCCTACAGTGCGGGAATGAATATCCACGTCAAAATGCTGGACGGTATCAATTCCCACCACATGATCGAGGCGGCCTTCAAGGCGTTTGCCAAGGCGCTGGATCGGGCGACGAGATATGACGAGAGGATCACGGACGTATTGAGCACCAAGGGAACCCTGGCGTGACAAGCGTGAAGTTAGAAGCTGCAGCCAAAAATCGGAAGACGACTGTCATGAAGTGAAAAGTGACAGTCATGAAAGTGAAAGTGACAATCGTGAAGTGAAAGGCGACAGCCATACATACGAGGTGACAAACAATATGACAGTCAAGAAATTTGTACCCTGCATTTATCTGTATCACGGCCATGCGGTCAAAAATCTGACGGACACCACTGTGGTGGAGACGGATCCGCTTAGGCTTGTGAATCTTTATAATGAGAGCGGCGCCGACGAACTGATCGTGTTCGACATGTCGCAGGGCGACGAGGAGCACGAGGCCGCTCTGGATATGCTGAAGGAAATCTGCGCCCTGGCCGAGGTAGACGTGATCGGAGCAGGCAATATCAAGCGCATGGAAGATGTGAAAAAGCTGCTCTACGCCGGCTGCAGACAGGCGATTTTGGATTTTGAGTCGGAGAGCAATATCGCCGTCACACAGGAGGTCTCCCTGAAATTCGGAAAAGACAAGCTGCTGGCAGCCTGCGGAGAGGTGAGCGTGCTGGAGCGAAACAGGGAGCTGATCGAGGAATACTGCTGCGGCATGGTGCTGATGAACCCGCATATAGTCAGAGAGACGCAGGAGCTCACCAATCTGCCGTTCTATGTGCAGATCAACAATATCGCGCTGAACAAGCTGATGGAGATTTTCGCCGACGAAAATGTCTGCGGTGTCACAGGCAACGCCATCAACGATAATTACAGGGAGATACCTTCCTTAAAGGAGCTCTGCAGGGAGAACGGAATTGCCGTGGAGACCTTTGAGGCAGCCTATCAGTGGGAGGACTTTAAGAAGAACAGTGACGGGCATGTCCCCGTCGTGGTGCAGGACTACCGCACGTCGGAGGTGCTGATGGTGGCGTACATGAATGAGGAAGCCTACCGCCAGACGATCTCCACGGGCAGAATGACCTATTACAGCAGGAGCCGCGGCGAGCTGTGGCTGAAGGGCGCCACCAGCGGCCATTATCAGTACGTGAAGAGCCTGACGGCGGACTGCGATATGGATACCATACTGGCAAAGGTATCTCAGGTGGGAGCCGCCTGCCATACCGGCGCAAGGAGCTGCTTCTTTCACGAGATCGTCAAGAAGGACTTTCAGGAGACGGCCAACCCCCTGCAGGTGTTCGAGGAGGTCTATGACGTGATACGGGACAGAAAGGTCCACCCGAGAGAGGGCTCCTACACCAACTACCTCTTTGACAAGGGACTTGACAAGATTCTGAAAAAGCTGGGCGAGGAGGCCACGGAGATCGTCATTGCCGCCAAGAACCCGGGAGCCAACGAGGTCAAGTATGAGATCAGCGATTTCCTTTACCACATGATGGTACTCATGGCGCAGAAGGATATCTCATGGGAGGAGATCACCACGGAGCTGGCCAGACGATAACGGTCACTTTTCCGTCAGACTGTCAATCAAGGCGCCGTAATCAGCCGAGATCGCGCGGAAGATATCTTCTGAAGTGATCCCGGCTATTTTGGTCCCGTTCATGTCAATGGCGATCACCGCCGCCAGAAGGAGGATCGCCGTTATGAGCCTGATGCGGAAGGTGGACACCGGCGTATTCCACGCAGCGTCGTCCCCCGCCTCCGCAAAATCTTCCCGGGGACGGCTGCTCTGGCCGTACAGGATCCGTTCCCTGTTTGAGAGGTCGTATTGATCCTCGTTGTATCTGGAGCGTATCTGCTTCACGAGCCGCAGTCTCCGCTCCATAGTCACATCACTCATGTTTTTTACCTGTCCGAATGGATTACTACAGAATATTGTCCGAGTGTACATTTTAGAACCTGTTGCCTATGGCAATTCCCATGTGGACATGGTACAATCAGAGCATGAATCAAATAAATCGGATTACGAATCAAAACGGATTGCAGTATAAGTCAAAATAAATTGAATTACAATCAAAACGGCTCGAATAATTGGGAGCACTTGAAAAAGAAGAGAGCGAGGCATGGAGCGAGGTATGGAGAACGGCATGGAGCACAAGGGCCGCCTGCTGGCGGAAAAGGTCCTTGAGAATATCACGAAGGTCATTGTGGGAGAGGAGCAGACGATCCGGCTGCTCTTGACCGCGCTTGTCTCCGGCGGTCACGTTCTGCTGGAGGACGTGCCGGGCACCGGCAAGACCAAGCTCGCCAAGGCGCTGGCAAGGTCGCTGGACGCGGATTTCGCCAGGATTCAGTTCACGCCGGACCTGCTTCCCGGCGACCTCACCGGACTGAACATTTTCGACCGCGCAAAGAACGAGTTCGTCCTGCGAAAAGGGCCCGTGTTCACCAACGTCCTGCTGGCCGATGAGATCAATCGCGCCACGCCGAGGACACAGGCGGGGCTTCTGGAGTGCATGGAGGAGCGGCAGGTGACCATAGACGGCCAGACCTACACGCCGGGCGATCCCTTCTTTGTCATCGCTACACAGAACCCTGTGGAGACGGCGGGGACGTTCCCGCTTCCGGAAGCGCAGATGGACCGCTTTATGATGAAGCTCTCCATGGGGCTGCCCGCCCGGGAAAAGGAGCTGGAGATTCTGGAGCGGTACATGGAGGAGGACCCTCTGGAAAAGCTTGAGAGCGTTTTGACGCCGGAGGAGCTGAAAAATGCCGCCCGGGAAGCGACCTTGGTCTACGTACACAGATGTGTCAGGGAGTATATGGTAGACATAGCGGAGGCCACCAGAAAGGGCGAGCGGGTCATCATGGGAGCAAGCCCCAGAGGGAGCCTCGCCCTGCTTCGGAGCGCGAAGGCTTACGCCTATTTGGCGGGCAGGAATTACGTGACGCCGGACGATGTGAAGGCGCTGGCGGTTCCCGTTCTGGCGCACAGGATCGTGATGGATTTCGGCGCAGGCGGCGACGGCAGAGGGCTGGTGGAGGACATTGTGCGGACTACGGCGGTGCCTACCGAGGATTTCACGGTATGAGCAGATTATTGTTGATCGGGATCCTGTTCCTGGGGCTGTTCTTTCTTCAGCGGGAAATCTACAGGAGAATCTGGCAAAAAGAGCTACGTGTCCGGCTGGCATTTTCCGAGAACCATATCTTTGAGGGAGAGTGGGGAGAGCTGACGGAAGTGGTGGAGAATCGAAAGAGGCTGCCGCTTTCCATGCTGAAGGTCAAGTTCAGGACGGATCGGAATCTGAATTTTGAGACGCAGAAGGGCTCCGTCACCACGGACCTTTTTTACCGAAACGACGTGTTTCGCATCGGCGGGGGCGAAAGGGTGACGAGAACGCTCAAGTTTCAGGGCGGCAGGAGAGGATATTACACCATAGATCAGGTGGGGCTGGTCTCCTCGGATCTGTTTTTGACCGCCATGTTCACGGCGGATATTTCCGCAGATGCCTGCGTCTATGTATATCCCCGCCCCTATGAGGGCGAAATGCTGCGCAGTTCTCTGGAAAAGCTGAACGGTCTGGTGCTGGCGCGCAGACATCTGCTGGAGGACCCCTTTGAATACCGCGGGATAAGGGAATATCAGCCCACGGACCCCATGCGCAGCATCAACTGGAAGGCCACCGCCAAGATGGGCGAGCTGAAGGTGAACCAGAAAAATTACACGTCGCTAAAGAGCATCAGGGTCTTTTTTGACGTAGAGGGCGACAGCATGATGGTCAAGCGGGAGGACTGCCTGGAGGCGTGCCTGAGCATTGCGGCCGGTCTGTGCCGGTACTTCCTGAGTCAGGGAATCCGTGTGTCCTGCTGCGGAAACGGCACCGACGGGGGCACAGGGCGGCACGTTGCCATCGACGCCAGAGCCGGAGCCGGCCAGATGGACAATATCTATCGGGCGCTTGCGAGGGTGGACTTGGGAAAGCAGCCGCCGGACTTTGCGGATACCTTTGAGAGCGTCCTGTTTGACGGGGCGCGGGATACGTTCACATGCTTTGTGGGGTGCGACCGCTCCGCGCGGTACTTGGCACTGATGGAGCGCTATCGGGCGGCGGGGTATGATTTCTGCTGGTTCTGCCCCGTGCCGGGAAGCAGGGCGCCGGAATTTCCCACAAGTCTGGCACAGTCGGTGGAGGTGCTTTGCCTTGGACTTTAACCGGAAAGCGGCGGGCAAGGGAAGCGACTGGGAAACGGAACTGTCGCGGTATGAGAGTGGGAAGCGTGGTATATGAAGAAAGAAAAACTTCGATTGATAAATGAATTGCTGATCCAGCAGATGAACCACTGGACCCTGTCCCACGCGGCGTTCGTCGTTCTGGGAGTGTCCTGCGCATATTCGGGGAAAAGCAGTCCCAATATTGCGCTGTGGGCGCTGTGCGGATTGTTGCCCGTTCTGTTTTATTTTATCAGAGAAAAGGCGGAACGCTTTTGGGTCTTTTTCCTGCTCCATGTGCTCGCGGCGGCGGGCGCAGGGTGGCTCCTTCCCGCAGGGGATATCGCGGAGCGCATACTCTGCGTTGCCTGTGCGGCGGTCTATGCGCTTACGTCCTTCTTCAGACGGCTCAGGGACAGCGGGTGGTACACCCAGCCTTTTCCGCCTGCGGCCGGAGTGGTGCTGGCCTTCTTTGCCGTGCTGTTCCAGCACTCTCACGGAATGCCCGGCTGGGACCGGCTGCATGTGCTTGTTCTGGTCCTGTGCATCGGGGTCTACCATGTAATTGTATACATGCGCCGCTATCTGGAATTCGTCTCCGTCAACGCGGAAAGCGCGGGCTGCCTGCCCGCTGAGGACATGTTCCGCTCGGGAATGAGCATGGCGGCGGGCTATGCGATTCTTGTGAGCGTGCTGCTGTTCTTTTTGACGGATACGGTAAAGATCGGAAATCTCTACGAGCAGATCAGGGCGCTGCTGTCAAAGGCGCTCCGAGCCGTTTTGTCCTTTGTGCTGTCTCTTCTGTCGGCGGCGCCACAGGCGCAGATGCCGGACGAGGTGACGGCCGTTTCGCAGAGTGCAGGCTATGAGACGCCGGTCTTTCTTGCGGTCCTGCTGAAGATTCTGTCCGTGCTTCTCACGGCGGCGGCCATTGTCATTATCGTACTGTTCGTGGTAAATGCCCTGATAGAATTGCTGAGATTCCTGCGGCGCAGATTCGGAGAGGAACGAATCGGCGCAGGGGCGGAAGCGGAGAGCGAAAATCGGGACGTCCGTGAAAGGTGCGAGCCAAGGGCTTCTGCGCCTGCGGAAAAGGGCGGGAGAGCGCTTGCGTTCCTAAGCCCTGCGGAGCGGGTAAGAAGAATGTACCGGAAGCGCGTGCAGGCCTCCGCGAAGGAGCTTGTGGAAGCCTTCGGACTGCCTGACGCGAAGGCCCTGAACAGACTGACGGCGCGCGAGTGCGCCGAAGCGCTGGACGCAGGGGAGATGGCCGAGGTGTATGAGAGCGTCCGTTACTGCCCGGGGGAGGCCGACCGGCAGACCGTCCGCAGGATGCGCAGGGCGTGTGCGGAGTCGAAAGCAAGGTAGAAAGAAATGAGAAGGAAATCGCGGCAGAGAGAAATTACGGCGAAATGGAAATCAGAGGGAAATTGCGGCGAAAAAATTAGGATAGAATGGAGTTTCGTATGATTCATAGACTTGCTCTTTCGGACGATATTCTGATGTCCGTGTCAAAGCCTGAAAGATATATCGGAAACGAGGTAAATGCCGTTGTAAAGGACAGGGAGAAGGTGGCAGTGCGCTTTGCCATGTGCTTTCCGGACGTCTACGAGATCGGCATGTCCCATCTGGGCCTCCAGATCCTTTACGACATGTTCAACTCCATGGAGGACGTCTGGTGCGAGCGGGTCTTTTCGCCGTGGCTGGATCTGGACGCCGTGATGCGCAGGGAGAAGATACCGCTCTTTGCGCTGGAATCTCAGGACCCTGTGAAGGACTTTGACTTCCTCGGCATCACGATCCAGTACGAGATGTGCTATACGAATATCCTTCAGGTGCTGGATCTGAGCGGAATACCGCTTGCGGCAAAGGAGCGGGGGGAGGACTGCCCCATCGTGGTGGGCGGCGGCCCCTGCACCTACAATCCCGAACCGCTTGCGGACTTTTTCGACCTCTTTTATATCGGAGAGGGCGAGACCAGCTATAAGGCCCTGATCGAGCTTTACAAGGAATGCAGAGAACAGGGGCTTAGCAGGGTCGAATTTCTCAGACGGGCCGCGTCCGTCCCCGGAATCTATGTGCCGAGGTTCTATGAGGCGGCCTATAACGAAGACGGCACGATCCGAAGCTTTACGCCGACACAGGAGGGCGTTCCCGCAACGATCCGCAAGGAGATCGTCACGGATCTGACGGACGTTCGCTATCCCGTAAAGCCCATCGTGCCCTTTATCAAGGTGACGCAGGATCGGGTGGTGCTGGAGATACAGAGAGGGTGTATCAGAGGCTGCCGGTTCTGTCAGGCGGGACAGATCTACCGGCCGGTCAGAGAGCGGGACGCCAAGACCCTGAAGCGCTATGCGCTGGAAATGCTTCAAAATACGGGACAGGAGGAGATATCGCTCAGCTCCTTAAGCTCCAGCGACTATTCCCGACTTCCGGAGCTGATAGATTTTCTGATCGAGGAATGCTCCGCGAACCACACCAATATTTCCCTGCCGTCTCTGCGCATCGACGCCTTTTCCCTTGACGTGATGAGCAAGGTGCAGGACGTGAAGAAGTCAAGCCTCACCTTTGCACCGGAGGCGGGCAGCCAGAGACTGCGGAACGTGATCAACAAGGGGCTTACGGAGGAAGATATCCTAAGGGGTGCGGCGCTGGCCTTCGAGGGCGGCTGGACCAGAGTGAAGCTCTACTTCATGCTGGGACTTCCCACGGAGACGGAGGAGGATATCCGCGGCATAGCGGAGCTTGCCAATAAGATCGCGGCCGTGTTCTTTGAGACGGTTCCGAAGGAGAAACGCACCAACGGCAAGGTGCAGATCGTTGCCAGCACTTCCTTCTTTGTGCCGAAGCCCTTCACGCCCTTTCAGTGGGCGGCGCAGTGTACCAAGGAGGAATTTCTGGACAAGGCGTATCAGACAAGGACGGCCATCACACAGCAGTTGAACCAGAAAAGCATCAAGTATAACTGGCACGAGGCGGACGCAAGCGTCATGGAGGGCGTGCTGGCAAGAGGCGACAGACGGCTGGGACAGGTGATTTTGAACGTCTATCGGAAGGGCGGCTTTTACGACGCATGGAGCGAGTACTATGACAATGACCGCTGGCTGCAGACCATGGCGGAGTGCGGTCTGTCTCCGGAGTTCTACACCCACAGGGAGCGGGACGTGGACGAGATCCTGCCCTGGGACTTCATCGACTGCGGGGTGAGTAAGGAATTCCTAAAGAGAGAGTGGGAAAAGGCAAAGCGCGCGGAGATCTCCGAAAATTGCAGGCAGAAATGCCAGGGCTGCGGCGCGGCGGGATTTGGGTGCGGGATATGTGCGGAGAGGAGATAAGGGAGATATGTGGAGGAGATGTGGAGGAGATGTGGGAGAGGTGGGAGAGGTGCCGGTATTCCGCGGGCAGACACGCTTTCGCTCGACGCGCAGCGCAGCAGCACTAGACTCGGAAGTACCTCGTCAAGTGCTGACGCTGCTTTACGGTCTGCCCGCGGAACACCGGCACCTTGCGCATGTTCCCATATTTCCGCCGGGGAGTGGGAGAAAAATTGTCCCCTTAAAAATATCTGAGCATGAGATCAGCATAGAAATCCAACAATTACTTATAAAATAAAAAAGAATATTGAAAAAAGACCTTGACTTTTCTATCGTATTGACTATACTAAGATTAAAGGAACAACCGCCCACAAGGTGGGTTGACCAATAGTCTGATAGAAATACCACCCGATTACTCGTCAAAGTTTAGGGGTGGTTTTTCTATGCTGTTTTACTTACTTTATTTACAATATGTAAAAATAAAGGTAAGTAACGCCAGAAGGAATATGCCAAAAGTCAGCATATCCTCGAAATCAAATTGATTTCCCATAGGCATCACCTCCATTCTTTTGGAATGAAAGGTCAGCCCACCCTGCAACACGGTTGTCCCTTAATGGTATCTTAACATAGAGCAAGAAACTTGGCAATATTTATAAAATTAAAAAAATATAAAAGAAATACCTTGAATTTTCTGTGACATTGATTATACTAAGATTAAAGGAACAACCGCCCACAAAGTGGGTTGACCTGTTAGAGTAGAAATACCACCCCAGTACTGGTCAAAGTTTAGGGGTGGTTTTTCTATGCGGATTACTTGCAGAAAGGTATAGAACCGGAAATGGCATAGAGCCGGCAACAGGAAATTTGATAATTACTTATAAAATAAAAAAGAGTATTGAAAAAATATCTTGACTTTTCTGTGACATTGACTATACTAAGATTAAAGGAACAACCGCCCACAAGGTGGGTTGACCAGTTTATGGATAGAAAAACCACCCAATCACTCGTCAAAGTTTAGGGGTGGTTTTTCTATGTTTATTACTTACAAAACGAAAAAACGAATGTAAGTAATGCTAAGATGAATATACCAAAGGTCAGTATATCCTCGAAATCAAATTGATTTCTCATAGGCATCACCTCCATTCTTTTGGAATGAAAGGTCAGCCCACCCTGCAACACGGTTGTCCCTTAATGGTATCGTAGCATAGTGCGAGAAATTTGGCAATATTTATAAAATTAAAAAAATATAAAAGAAATACCTTGACTTTTCTGTGACATTGATTATACTAAGATTAAAGGAACAACCGCCCACAAGGTGGGTTGACCGATTTTGGGATAGAAAGACCACCCCATCATCTGCCAAAGTTTAGGGGTGGTTTTTCTATGAAGTATTACTTCCTTTATTTACAATATGTAAAAATAAAGGTAAGTAATGCCAGAAGGAATATGCCAAAAGTCAGCATTTCCTCGAAATCAAATTGATTTCTCATAGGCATCACCTCCATTCTTTTGGAATGAAAGGTCAGCCCACCCTGCAACACGGTTGTCCCTTAATGGTATCGTAGCATAGTGCGAGAAATTTGGCAATATTTATAAAATTAAAAAAATATAAAAGAAATACCTTGACTTTTTTGTCACATTGATTATACTGAGATTAAAGGAACAACCGCCGCAAGGTGGGTTGACCTGTATTAGATGGAAATACCACCCTGCTACCTGTCAAAGTTTAGGGGTGGTTTTTCTATGCAGTATACTTGCAGGAACGGAATAGACCCCAAATAGCATTGAACCGGAAACAACATAGAAACAGAAGCGAAAACAAGAAATTTGATAATTACTTATAAAATAAAAAAGAATATTGAAAAAAGACCTTGACTTTTCTATCGCATTGATTATACTAAGATTAAAGGAACAACCGCCCACAAGGTGGGTTGACCAGTTTGGAGAAGAAAAATCACCCCAGTACTGACCAAAGTTTAGGGGTGGTTTTTCTATGTTTATTACTTACAAAACGAAAAAACGAATGTAAGTAATGCTAAGATGAATATACCAAAGGTCAGTATATCCATGAAATCAAATTGATTTCTCATAGGCATCACCTCCATTCTTAAGTAGAATGAAAGGTCAGCCCACCCTGCAACACGGTTGTCCCTTAATGCTATCTTAGCATAGTGCAAGAAATTTTGCAATATTTATAAAATTAAAAAAATATAAAAGAAATACCTTGACTTTTCTGTGACATTGATTATACTGAGATTAAAGGAACAACCGCCCACAAGGTGGGTTGACCAGTTAAGAGTAGAAAGACCACCCCATCACCGATCAAAGTTATGGAAATACCACCCGCTTACTCGTCAGAGTTTAGGGGTGGTTTTTCTATGCGGATTTTTCTATAATAGAATAAGTGGGATTTCACAGCAGCGGCAGAAGATGGCAGACAAATCCATATACAAGCAGTGCCCTGATATGTTATAATGATGTGGCGCGGGAGAAACGACGCGATTAAGAACGAGGCATCAAGAACGAGGCATCAGAAACGACGCGATCCAAACAAAATAATCAAGAACGAGACCAAAATCATGAAACTGCGGATCAAATTTACAAAACACGGCCCTGTCCGGTTCATCGGGCATCTGGACGTCATGCGATATTTCCAGAAAGCGATCAGACGCGCCGGCATCGACGTGACGTATACGACGGGCTTCAGCCCCCATCAGGTCATGTCCTTTGCGGCGCCGCTGGGCGTGGGGCTTGAGAGCAACGGCGAATATATGGACATCAGCGTGAACTCCCTTCCGGAGGCAGAGAAGGAGGCGGAAGCGGCGGGAGAGAGCCCCTGCGCCTGTGTGGTTCGGCGGCTGAATGCCGTGGGAGCGGACGGACTGGAGGCCGTTTCGGCGCGCATTCTTCCGGAAAATGCGGGGAACGCCATGGCAAGCGTGGCCGCCGCGGCGTACACCGTGCGCTTTCGTGAGGGGAGAGAGCCCGACGCCGACCTGACGGCGGCTGTCGGCAGGCTTTTGGCCAAGGAGCGGATCGTCATCACAAAACAGACCAAGCGGGGAGAGCGGGAGATTGACCTGCGGCCCGGCATTTATGGGCTTGAGCTGCGGGACGGCGCGCTTCATATGCTGCTCGATGCGTCCAGCGCGGGCAATATCAAGCCTGCGCTTGTGGTGGAGGCGCTTCTTGCGGACAGCGGGGAGAGCCTTGCGCGGAACGCGCTGCTGATCACCAGAGAAGACCTCTATACCCGAGAGGGGGATTCTTTCCGTTCTCTCGGAGAAATCGGCAGCGAAAGCGCCGACTGTCCCGCGGCAGACGAGACGCAGGCCTCGTCCTTTACTATAGATAAAATCGGCAGCAAAAGCGCCGACTGTCCCGCGGCAGATGAGGCGCAGGCCTCGTCCCTTGCTAGGGTAGAAATCAGCAGCGAGACCGCGTCCAAGGACGGAGGTGCCTCATGAGCCGCAGCATACCGGCCAAGGGGTCGGTCACTCTCTCCGGCGAGGAGAGACAGCTGCGGGACAACGGCAGCGGCAGACTGGTGTTCACGGAATACAAGGGCAGACACTGCGCCCTGCTGCTTCAAAACGACCGCCTGACGGCCGCCGGTTTCTACGATCCGTCAAAGCAAGAGCGGATCGGCGCCGTATACATCGGAAAAATCAAAAACATGGCAGAGAACATAGACGCCTGCTTCGTGGAGATCGGAGGCGGCGAGACCTGCTTCCTTCCGCTGAGGAAGGCGAAGGCTCCTTTTCTGACGAACCGTAGCTATGACGGCAGACTGCGGGAGGGCGACGAAATATTGGTACAGGTGGAGCGGGAGGCCCAGAAGACCAAGCAGGCCTGCGTCACGGCAGATATTTTACTGGCGCCCCAGCCCGCCTCGGCGGAGATATCTTCTGCGGAGCCCCTCGCGCATCTTAGGCAGATTGCCCTGACGAGAAGCTGCTTTAGCTGCCTGGCCGAGCCGCCGCAGCCGTGGGAAGCCCGGCTTCGGGAGCTGGCCTCCCCCAACGAGTACGACCGGATCGTCACGGACGACCCGCAGCTGTATGAGAAGCTTGCGCAATACTGTGCGAGCCGGCTGCCGGAGAAAGAACTGCGCCTGTACCGCGACGACGGCCTGTCCCTGACCAAGCTCTACGGACTGGAAAGCAAGCTGGACGAAGCGCTGAAGCCCAAAGTGTGGCTTAAAAGCGGCGGATTCCTTGTGATCGAACCGACGGAGGCCATGACGGTCATCGACGTGAACTCCGGCAAGAACGAGACCGGCGCGAAATACGAAGCCCTGCGCAGGATCAACCTCGAGGCCGCCGAGGAGATCGCCCGCCAGCTTCGCCTCAGAAATCTGTCCGGCATGATCCTTGTGGATTTCATCAATATGAAAGACCGCGAGAGCGAAGAAGAGCTGCTGAGATCCCTGCGCAGACTGGTGCGCACGGACCCCGTCAGGACGGAAGTGGTGGACATCACCGCCCTGGGACTTGCGGAGATCACGAGAAGGAAAAGACGGCCGCCCCTTGCGGAGCAATTCGCGGAGGCGGGGAAATTAACATAAGGTAAGATAATCACGACACGACAAATCGCAATAATCAGGACGTGATAAATTAAGCAAAAACAAAAGGCATACCATGCAGCCATACATGAAAACGATATAACACATAGGAAGAAAAGATAATACATAAAAAGTAATACATACAAAGAAGCAACCCATACGACAAGACTGCGCCACAGCCGAAAACGAAAAGCACCACAGCCGAAAAACGAAAAGCAGCGCACCACAGCCGGCCCCCACTGACAATACCAAAACGAAGAACCACTGACAAATTAAAAACAAAGACAAAACCGAAAGGAGCCCCTCATGCGCCTTGTGGGATTTGAAAAAGTACGCGACGGAAAATACCTGAAGAACTATGAGCTGACCTACCTGAACAAACAGGGCAGGGAGAAAAAATACGAGATCGTAAGCCGCAGAGACCTAAAAGGCCCCGAAGACCTGGGACAAAAAGCCAGCGGCGTCTCCGTTGTGGCCACCTGCGGCGACAGACTGCTCCTGCTGAAAGAATTCCGCATGGGCGTGAACCGCGCCATATACAACCTGTGCGCCGGAATGCTGGAGCCGGGGGAGAGCGTGGAAGACTGCGTCGCAAGGGAGCTCTACGAGGAGACGGGCCTTAAGGTCAGAACGATCAAGAAAATCCTGCCGCCCTCCTATGCGGCGGTGGCCATCTCGGACACCACCACCTATATCGCCTTCGTGGAGACACAGACGGACGAGACGGCGGACCACACCTCCGAAAACGAGCAGATCGAGGCCGCTTTCTACACAAAAGAACAGGTGGCGGCGCTGCTCGAGACGGAACCCTTCAGCTCCAGAGCCCAGATGGCAGCGTATTTTTTCACAGAAATTTAAAAATTTGGTTTTTTTCATAAAGTATCTTTACATTTTGGCGATATAATAGTAGAATAGTACTAAAGAAAAAATTAAATTTTAAAATATCATATATTATAGACTGTAATTTCTACATATAAATTGTGATCCATCTGCCGGTTCTATGAGCATTTTGACAAGGTTTCCGAGGAATTAAATCGGAATTTCCGAAGCACGGGAGCGAACCTTCCGAGGAATCAAATCGGAATCTCCGAAGCATCGGAGCAACCCTCCCGAGGCTCGAAGCGGAACAGACGCCCAGAGCATTAAATCGGGAGCAACCCTTCCGAGGAATCAATCGGAGCAGGCAGAAGGGGAAAGGTGTGACACAGGCCCATGCTTGACAGGCGAATAGGCTACGGCAGAAAAAAGAGACTGGGCGACATGCTGGTGGAGAACGGCGTCATTGCCCAGGAGCAGCTGGATGCAGCTCTGAAAGCCCAGAAGGGCGAAAAGCAGGGCATGAAGCTGGGCGCAGTACTGGTGGAGCTGGAGATGGTGACGGAACAGCAGATCCTGGACTGCCTGCAGAAGCAGCTGGGATATGAAGTCATCACCCTGGCAAAGGAACGTATCGGCGAGGACGTGCTGAAGCTGGTGGACGAGAATGTCCTCCGCAAATACAGCCTGATTCCCTTCGCCTTCAGTGAAAAGAACCCCAACGTCCTGAAAGTCGCCATGAGCGACCCGCTGGACATCCGCGCGATAGACGACCTCTCCATCATCACGGGCTGCCAGATCGAAGTCTACATGACCACGCCCCGAGATGTGAACAACGCCATTGCCAGATACTACGGCAACGCGGCGGCGAAGAAGGCGGCGGACCAGTTCACCAAGGAACGCGAGGAACGCTACGGCACCTCCGGACAGGAGGAGAACGACGACACCGTAAAGGACGCGCCCATCGTCAAGCTGGTGAACCAGATCATCGAATCTGCCGTCCGTAAGAGAGCCAGCGACGTGCACATAGAGCCCATGGAAGATAAGCTGCGCATCCGGTTCCGCGTGGATGGCGTGCTGCAGGAGGAAATGGTACACAGCGCCTCCCTTCATGCGGCGCTCACGGCACGTATCAAGATCATAAGCGGCATGGACATTTCCGAAAAGAGAAGACCTCAGGACGGACGTGCCACGGCCATCGTGGACAGACAGGAGTACGATATCCGTGTCTCCCTCCTCCCCACGGTATACGGCGAGAAATGCGTTATGCGTATGACGCAGAAGAAAGCCCTTACCAGAGACAAGAGAGAGCTGGGCTTCCCGCCCTCCGAGCTTGCGAAGTTTGAAAAGATATTGAGCCACCCCAACGGCATCATACTCGTTACGGGACCTACCGGAAGCGGTAAGTCCACCACGCTGTACACGGCGCTCAGCGAGCTGAATACCGAGGGAGTGAACATCATAACCGTAGAGGACCCCGTGGAGGCGGACGTTCCCGGCACCAATCAGGTACAGGTGAACGAGAAGGCGGGACTTACCTTTGCCAGCGCCCTGCGGTCTATCCTGCGTCAGGACCCTGACATCATCATGATCGGTGAGATCCGTGACCAGGAGACGGCGGAGATCGCCGTGAAAGCGGCTATCACCGGCCACCTTGTGGTCAGCACCCTGCACACCAACAGCTCCGCCAGCACCATTACCCGTCTTGCGGACATGGGCGTGGAGAACTACATGATCGCGGACTCCGTGGTAGGCATCATCGCCCAGCGACTGGTGCGCCGGCTCTGCCCGGAGTGCTCCAGCGAGAAGATCGCGGACGAGATCGACCTGGAGGTGCTTGGAAAGGCAGGCGTCACGGAACCTGTCAAGATACGGCAGGCGAACAAGCGGGACTGCCTGAACTGCGGCGGCAGCGGATACAGAGGCCGTATCGGCGTATACGAGATCATGCCGATCACCAACGCGCTGAAGCTGGAGATCGCCCGAGGCGCCAACGCGGACGAGATCGAGAAGAAAGCTCTGTCGGAGGGTATGAAGACCCTGCGAATGGGCGCCGCGGAATACGTGCTTCAAGGCATCACCACAGTCGAGGAAGTAAAGCGTATCACATACGAGGACTAGAGACCTGCCTCACGGATAACGGATAAAAGACGGACAAAAGACAGAAACAGAGAAACAGCTAACAGCAATTACTCATATAAGAAATGAAAGGTATAAGTAAAACATGGCAAGTTACAAGTACGAGCTCATAGGATCGGACGGCAAGAAACAAAAAGGCACCATCGAGGCGGCGAGCCAGGACGCGGCAATATCCGAGCTGCAGACAGGCGGCGGCTTTGTGGTATCCATCGCCAAGGCGGGCGCTCTGGAGAAGGACATCAATATCCAGATCGGCAAGCCCGTCAAGACCAGAGAGCTGTCCGTGTTTTGCCGCCAGTTCCAGAGCGTGCTGCAGGCCGGCGTCACCGTGGTGGAGGCGCTGGAGATGCTGGCAAGCCAGACGGAGAATAAATACTTCCAGCGGACGCTTGAGGAAGTGCGGGAGGCGGTGCAGAAGGGCGATACCCTGGCAAACGCCATGTCGCTGCACCCCAAGGTGTTCCCCGAGCTTCTGATACATATGGTGGGCGCCGGCGAGGCGTCAGGTAGTCTGGAGGTGGCCTTCGACCGAGTGGGCAAACAGTTCGAGAAGGACGCCCGCGTATCCGGCATGGTGGTAAAGTCCATGATCTACCCCATTATCCTGATCGCCGTGATCATCGTCGTGGTCATCATCATGATGGTAAAGATCGTGCCTACCTTCACGGAGGCCTTTGACATGCTGGACGGCGCGCAGCTTCCCGCAATCACCCGCGCGGTCATGGCAGTCAGCGATTTCCTGATGCATAGATGGTGGATCCTGCTTGGCATTGTGGCGGCCATAGCCATCTTCATACACGCCTTCAAGAGGACGGAGGTGGGCGCGTTCTTTTTCGGCAGGCTGGCGCTGAAGCTTCCCCTGTTCGGGACCCTGACCATCAAATCCGCCAGCGCAAGCCTGAACCGCACCATGAGCACCCTGATGGCGGCCGGCATCTCCGTGGTGGAGGCGCTGAAGATCGTGGAGAAGATCGTGAAGAACGCCATCGTACAGCGGGCCCTGAAACAGGCCCAGGCGGACGTCATGGAGGGCAGACCGCTCTCCCAGTCCCTAAAGGAGAGCGAGGTGTTCCCGCCCATGGTGTATCAGATGATCCGTATCGGTGAGGAGACCGGTAGTCTGGAGCCCATGATGGATAAGATCTCCGACTACTACGAGGAGGAGGTGGAGAACGCCACCGAATCCCTGATGGCGGCGCTGGAGCCCATGATCATCATCGTCATGGCGATCGTGGTGGTTCCCATCATACTGGCGATCATGATGCCCATGCTCACCATTCAGAACGCGATCGGCGTGTAGAGAGGGTAGTCCGAGGGGGTTCGCCATGACTTCCTCTGATTATAGATAACTGGTAAACAGTAATAAGATTGAGAAAGGAGAGGTTTCATATGATGAAGAAACTTCAGAACAAGGCTCAGGAAGCAATGAAGGATAACAAAGGTTTTTCCCTGGTTGAGTTGATCATCGTTATCGCTATCATGGCAATCCTGATCGGTATCGTGGGTATGAACGTCATCCCTCAAATCGAGAACGCAAGAAAGGCTACCGACGCACAGGTAATCAGCGCTCTGGTATCCGAGGCAATGGAAGCATGGACTCAGGTTGACAGCGCGGCTACCACTGCAACCATTAAAGTAGATGTAGACGGCTCTACTGGTGCGTTGAGTTTGGGTTCCGGCGGAAGTGCCGGCACTGCACTTCAGAACAAATTTAAGGAGCTTTCCTTTGAAGGCACCGGAGCCAGCAGAGTGCTCAAGTCTAAGGCCGGTAAGGAATTAAGCTCAACAGGCATTACGATTACCTGTGATCCTGATACTGGCGTAACAACCGGCGCTCTTCCCGGCTTTGACGGTTACGATTTCAGCTCCAGATAAGAGAGTATAAGGGTTTCATACCCGGATAGGAGGAAACAGCAGGTCATGCCGGCAGTCTACCAGGTCTTCATTTACATTGTTGCATTCCTGTACGGAATCATCATTGGCAGCTTCGTGAATGTATGTATCCTGAGGCTCCCTGCAAAGGAGAGCATCGTGCCGGGATCGCACTGCATGAGCTGCGGCCACAGGCTTCGCTGGTACGACCTGTTTCCCCTCTTTTCCTATTTATTGCTGAAAGGCAGATGCCGTTACTGCGGCGCAAAGATATCCTGTCAGTATCCCATCGTGGAAGCATTGAATGGAATATTGTATGTGATCGTTTTCATGGCGAACGGTATCAGCTTACAGAGTGTCATATATTGCCTTATGGCATCTGCCTTATTAGTAATAAGTGTTGTGGATTGGCGTACTTTCGAGATCCCTGTAGCCTGCAACATCTTCCTGCTGGCGCTCGGGGTCGTTTTGTGCATTATTGACTTTAAAAATATTTTGGAGCACCTGATCGGGCTCGTCGTCGTGTCCGCCCTGCTGTATGTGCTGTATTTCCTCTCCGCGGGGAAGGCGATCGGCGGCGGCGACGTGAAGCTGATGGGTGCGGCGGGACTGATTCTGGGCTGGAAGCTGATCCTGCTGGCGTTCTTCCTGGGCTGCGTGCTGGCCTCCGTGATTCACGTGATCCGCATGAAGGCCTTCGGCGCGAAGAAGGTTCTGGCGATGGGACCTTACCTCTCGGCGGGAATTTACATCACGGCCCTCTGGGGGAACGGCATGATCGAATGGTATCTGCACGCCGCGGGACTGTCGTAGCTTTGCGCGGCAGAGCAGTACCTTTGTATATTACAGCTATTACAGCTTTTAAAAGGGGAAGAGGACATGGTGCCGTCTGACCCGAGAAAGCTTAAGAGATAAGCTTTTTGGAGTGAGATGGCATACGCGGATATGTCTATCAGGCAGAAATATAAATAACAATAAGGAGAACACACATGGCAAAAAAGATTCTGAGCATAGAAGCCGGCAGATGGTGGACGAAGGTAGTCCTCACAGAGCCTTTCAAGAGAAATGCGCCCATTGAGGACATCTTTTATTTCCGTACCCCTCAGCGCGCGGTGGACGACGGTTATGTGCGTGACCGCGACCGTTTCGTACGGGCGCTGAAGGATGAGCTGGTAAAGCGTCAGATCGCGGAGAAGAGCGTAATCTTTACGCTGGGCTCCACGAAGATCATTACCCGTGACATCATTATCCCCATGGTGAAGGACAAACAGCTCCCCGGCGTTGTGGAAGCGCAGGCGAAGGAGACCTTCCCCATGGATATCACTACATACACTATCTCCTATAAGAAGATGGGAGAGGTGATGGAGAATAACGTAAAGTCCCTGCGGCTTTTGCTCATTGCCGTTCCCGACAATCTGATGACCAACTACATGTCCGTGGCCAGCGCGGCAGGACTGAACGTGGAGAGCTTTGAGTATGTGGGAAACAGCTCCGTTTCCTTTGCCCTGAGCCATTACAGCACCGACGGCATCATGGTGCAGCTGGAGGAGAACGTGACCATCGTCAGCATTATCTCCGGCAGGAAGCTGATGTTCCAGAGAGTGGCTCCCAGCGGATACGGTTCGACCCTGAACGCCATCATGGAGCATTCCGTTCTGGGCGTCAGCGACGAACAGCAGGCGTATGACTTCCTGACCCAGCACAATGTGCTGTACAAGAAGCCCAAGCTGTCCGCGATCACCAGCGAGGAAGACGAGAAGAAGCAGGCAAGTCTGGAAGAAGCCTATGAAAATATCAAGGATTCCCTGAGCTACCATGTGCGCGTGGCCATCACGGCGCTGGAGTATTACAGCAACCAGTCCGGCAAGAATCTGTACGGCGTAATGCGTCTGGTGGGCGACGGCGCAAGGATCAAGGGACTTGACAAGCTCTTTGCCGACTCCGTGAACATGGAGCTTCGCATGGAGCCCTCCACCACGATGGTGAAGCTGACCAAGCACGCCGCAATGGAGGACGTGGTGGGCGTGGACTTCACCTCCGCTCTGGGCGCGGTCATCGCTCCCCTTGAGATCAGACCCAAGGAGATGCTGGCCAAGGAGTCCAAGAAGACCACCATGAAGACGGCCTACACGGCCTTGGGCGCATCGGTGCTGATCAGCGGCGCGCTGGTGTTCGCGGGATTCTTCCGTTTCAGCCAGGCGACCACGGAGCACATCCGACTGACCAACAAGATCAACGAGCTGAGCTATATCAAGGAGGTCTATGACGAGAACAACGCCGTGAAGCTGGAGAACAGCGAATATCAGTCCTTTGACAATATGACATGGGCGGACAACGAGAAGCTCCTTGCCGTGATAGAGGGCTTGGAGAAACAGCTTCCCGCCTCCGCGAGGGTGACGAGCCTGACGGCGTCCGGCAATGCCGTGACCCTGAACCTGACCAGCGCCGAGGAGATGACGGCGGCTGAGCTGCTCTGGAACCTGTATGAGATCGAGGAGATCGAGAATGCGTCCCTTCCGAACATGTCGAAGGTAGTGGACGAGGCCGGCGATTATTACTGGGAATACAGCGTGACGGTACAGTATGTGCCGGAGGAGCTGCCTGAGGTGATCCTGCCGAATGCCGCCGCAGAGGGCGGTGAGGCGCAGGCGGAAGACGGAGGTGCGACCAATGAGTAAGATTAAAATATCCAATTCGGAACTGAGACTGATCATTATGCTGTTGGCCATCATTCTGCTGGCGCTGGCTTACTATTTTGGCTTCTATCGTCTGAATCAGGCGTCTCAGGTCATAGAGCTGCAGAACGATACGGACCGCATCACCGTCAACGATCTCGAGGCGATGGTGGACAGATCGCCCATCGTTCAGCAGGAGACCGAGGAGATGAAGGCGAACATTGAGAGCATCATAGCGAAGTACCCCTCCGATCTGACTACGGAGAAGGCCATCTACCTGATCAACAGCATGGAGAATTACTCCGGTGCGGAGTCCCTGCAGAACCAGTTCGTCATGGACAATCTGGTGATGATGTTCCAGAACCCGAGAGAGGGGCAGGAGGCGGTTCCCATGGGACGCTATGCGGCAGTCACCGTCAATTATGTGGTGAATTACGCCGGCTTTAAACAGATGCTCCAGTATATTGAGGCAATGCCTGATCGGATCACGCCGTCTCTGGTGTCGGCCACCTACGATCCGGAGCTCGACATGCTGACCGGCAGCATTACCATGAACATGTATTATCTGACCAATACGGGCAAGGAATATCAGGTTCCGCCTGTTGAGGGAATCGAGCCGAAGGGTGTGGACAGCATCTTCGGAGCCGGCGAGGGCATTGATGTCAACGCAGCGGCAGCGGAAGAAACGCCTGAGGAGGGCGCGGAAGAGTAACAATTGTCAATGAGGAAAGGCTGCAGGTCGATGATGAAAGACTACAAGCAGGAGAAAGTAAATAATGCAAACGGCGGTTTCTCCCTGGTGGAGGTGATCATTGCCATCGTAGTGCTGGCGCTGATCGCGGTGCCCCTTCTGAACTATTTTACCGAGTCCATAAAGCAAAGCGCGCGCATGGCGAGAAAACAGCAGGCGACGCTTCTGGCGCAGGAGCTCACGGAGTCCATGAAGGCGGAGAGCCAGCTGATCCAGTATGACGCCGGAAACTTCACGGCGCCGATCCTGACGGATCCGGATCCGGACGGCTATGGGCTGACGATGTCCGTGGATCCCGCTTACGACAGCTTCCGTCATGACGGTCTTGGCATGGCGGTCTTTGACGGCGGCTACTCCGGCACCAACGGAGATTTTGATCTGCAAGTCACTCTGAATACCGATGTGGCGTCCAACGATCCCACGATGCCCGCGGCGTTCGGCATCAACAACAACACGGACGCTCTGGCGGTGGAGTCGGATCAGCTGAATACCGCGCTGGTGTATTTCCGCACGATCCACAATAATTACTGCGGCGCCAATCCGGGCACGCCCCTGCTGAGCCAGGACGAGGTGAAGAGTGCCCTTTCCCGCAAGATCTATATTGATGTAGACTACGATACCGTGGCGAATAAGTTCGGTGTCAGCGCACATTATGAGTATACGTGCGACGGCGTTGCGGGCGTGGACCCCGCGGACGTGTTCTCCAGCACCGCTCTTGTGAACGTGCATCTGAACACGATTAAGAACGTCTATCTTTTGTATGACTGCATGGAGAGCGTGGCGCACGACAGCATCACGCTGAACATCTCACCGGACGCTCTGCATGAGATGGCACTTTTTAAGGAGGCGCCGGGCGATGCCGACACAGAGAGGACGAAAATGGGTCTTTATCTGGTGGCGCAGGGGGTTCCCGCCAGCGGTTATACGGTGACGGTGGACGGCGTGGGCGCGGCCGTTTCCAGTACGTATATGGTGAACGTCCACTCCAATATCGAATCCCCCAATACGGTGGAGAACAATGTTGGCACCGTCAGGAAACCGCTTACAAGCAGTCTCACTCCGGTGCGCCTGGTATCTATCACGACACAGGTATTTCCCGCCGGACACGCGGCAGGAGATGAGGCTCTGGCGACGATGACTACCACGAAAGGAGAACAGCCATGAGGTTCAGATTGTCTTTGAAGGGGCAGAATAAGGGCGCGTCTTTGATCGCCGTTGTTATCGCACTGATCTTTGTTTCCATTATCGGTGCGACCGTAATGGCAATCACACAGACGAATATTCAGCTGCGCAATGCAGAGACGCTTTCCAAGCACAATTTCTACGGCGCCGAGGAGGTCATGAACGAGATCTCCGCAGGGCTCAACGAGAAGGCGGCCAGAGAGATGCAGGAAGCCTATATCAGTGTGCTGGCGGACTACAGGGATATCGTGATGGGCAGCGGAAGCCTGCAGAAGGCATTCAGCGACGCCTACATGGAGGAGCTGGAGAATACCTTCTGGGACGGACTTCCCACTCAGATTATAAAGACGAATGACAGCGACCCGTCCGTAAAGGAATTCGTATACGGAAACTATAATAAGGATGTAGTGTTCGACGGCTGGTGGCATGCATGTGACCATGATGCCGGTTTACTTACTTCCTTAAACAACTTCAAAAATTCGGAGGAGGGAAGATGCTATATCACCACAGACGATGAGTCCACCTATACGCTGGACTATATCGAGGGCGTCTTCACCCTTCAGAACGTGAAGGTGAGATATGTGGACGATGCCGGATATGAGACGGAGATCACCACGGATATCGCGCTGCACACGCCGGATCTGAATCCGGACGACGGCAGCCAGATCAGGAATTTCATGCGGTATGCGCTGATCGCCGACGACTATATATCCGTCACCGGCGCTACCGTGAACGTAAGCGGAAGCGTTTATGCGGGATATAACGGTATCGTCACCCGCGGCGCCACCACCAGCTTTATCGGAAAGGATATTGTCACGAGAGGCGATATCCTTCTGGAGAACGGCTCCAACATGACGCTGGGCGACGCCTCCAGCCGTATCTGGGCGGAGAATATCGCCACAAGGGACGTTACCGGCGTAGGCGGCGGATCGCCTTCGTCCTCCACGCTCACCGTGAACGGCAACTGCTATGTGGCGGACGACCTGACGCTGGGCGGAAGCGGCAGCAATGTGAAGCTGAACGGCAATTACTACGGCTATAATTTCAAGAAGGATTACACCGGTGCGGCCTCCCCCGACAAGGCGGAATTCAGCAGCTCCATCGTGCTGAACGGCGCGGACGGCAGGCTTGACATGACGGGACTGAACTATCTGTATGTGGCAGGCAGGACCTATATCTCAAGGGGCGGCGCGGCGAGCACCAACGCCGATATCCCGATGGGTGAGTCCCTGTCCGTGAGGACCAACCAGCTTGCCTACAATGTATCCGCGGCTTACGTGGAGCTTCCGGCAGGCGGGGATCCCATTGCCACAGGCTTCAAGGGCGGCGACAGCGGTCTGCGGGAGTATGTGAACTTCGTGGGACTGACGGAGGATCAGGTATGGCCTCATCTGGATCCCGCGAATCCCATCGCCACGTACCGCTATCTGGATCAGGGCGCTGCAGGCAGCCATGTGGCCTATCGGTATTATCTGAACTTTAAGTCCGAGCAGGACGCCAATGATTTCTTCTATGCTTACTGGACGGCCAACAGCACGAAGCTGGGCGCTTACGGAGACGGGTATGCGGACGCGATTCTTGTCAGCCCCGGGCTCATCTATACCCTGAGCGGCAACCTTCTGGAGAGGGCGACGGACACGGGCGTGGCAAGCGGCTTCCAGGAGAACAAGACAAATATCGTGATCGCGGACTGGCAGGCGGCGGATCCTTCCACGGGCGCCGATGAGGGTGTATACCACACCTTCTCCGACCGCATCGCCATCAATTATATGGCACTGCAGATGTATCTGGAGGATTTCCACACGGGAATCGATTCCGCCCACGTGCGTTTCAGTGAGGACGCCCTCGGCAACATCGACAAGTCCGTGACGCCTCTTACCAGGAACCTGATCGACATGGACGCTCTGGAGGACAGGGAAGCGGGTACGGTAGGCGTAGATCATCTGGTCCTGATAGACAACGCAGGCGGCGCGGCCTATGCGACGGCGGTGAACGACAAGGGCCTGATCATCGCTACGGGAGACGTGAACGTAACGGGCAGCTTCACCGGCACCATCATCGCCGGCGGCAAGATTATCCTTACCGCTTCCGGCACCACCGTGACGGCGGACGAGAATCTTATCAGTGAGATGTTCAAGAACGACGCGGCTCTGGGAAGCAGCTCCATATTCACGAAGTATTTCGTGGACAACGGCACCGTGGCGGACGGCGTGATCGGCGCCGTGGACATCGGCAACTATGTATCCTTCGAGAACTGGTCAAGGACGCAGAAGTAATCAATTCGGTCAGAGGTATTTTTATATATATCATAACGGTCAGAGGTAATATGTCCATAGACCGTCATGGGTATTATGTTCCGGGCAGTATTGCAGGCGGCGCCGCAGGTCACAGCGCCGGTGCCGCAGGCAGTATTGCAGAAAGTAAGTAGTATTGCGGACGGTATTGCGAGTATTGCAGACAGTAAGAGGTATTGCAGACGGTAAGAAGTATTGCAGACAGTAAGAGGTATTGCAGACGGTAAGAAGTATTGCAGACAGCAAGAAGTATTGCAGACGGTAAGTAGTATTGTTCTGTAAGGAGAGTGTAGAATGAGCAAAAGGTTGCGGGAGGATAACAGGGGATTTTCCCTGGTGGAGCTGATAGTGGTCATGGCCATTGTCGCAATATTGGTGGGCGCCGTCGTATCGCTGTTTCGGCAGATCACGTTCGCCAATACGGAAAAAGCGGCCGAGACCATTTCCGCCAATCTGGAAAAGGCGCGTGTCGCCGCTATGAGCAAGTCCGGCAACAATTATATCTATATTTATAAACTGGACGACGGTTATTACATGAAAAGCCTGAGCGACAATCTGGATGCTTTTGACGGGGCGCTGCTCGACGAGAGCGGTGTCAGGATTTGCAACAACAACATTCAGATCTACAGGGGCGGCGCATCGGGAACCCTTGTGGACGGGAGCGAGATCATACGGATCCGCTATACCAAGACCGGCGTGTTCCACACCGAGACCAATGTGTTCTCCGGCTCCGGCACGGAGGGACAGATCTTCGTGGACGGTGTCGGCGATCATACCATTTCCCTGATCAAGACCACGGGGAAGAACTATGTGGATTAAGCAGATTTGCGAGGAGGATATATGATGAGACGGGATAACAGGGGCCTGACCCTGATGGAGCTTGTCATAGCGATGACCATAGCGACGATCATCATGGCTGCGGCCATCACGTTCATCAGTAATGCGCTGAGAAGCTACAGAGTGGCGTCCGATACCATCGATCTGCAGATGGAGGCCCATGTGGCCATGGAGCAGATCGGCGTGTGGGTCATGGAAGGCAATTATGTGGTGACGGAGGACGACGGCACGGCGAAAGGTCTGGTGCCGAGAAGCGGCGCAGGCGACAAGAAGGCAATGACCGTGTATTACCGGCCGAGACCCATAGATGTCTCCAGACTGCCTGTGGGCACTACGGTCAATGAAGACGGCAGGGTAGTGGCTTCGGCTTCCGCCGGTGCCGGCAGCACCCCCTACAAAAGGGTGATATGGCTGGACGACGGCGGCCTGTACATGGTGCAGGAGACGTTCACGGACGACGGCGCGGACGCGCCGGAGGCAGACTTCGCAGCGTATGAGCTTCCTGCGGACGCAGCGGACAGAAAGAACTGCATCAGCCCCTACGTGGTGGATATGGATTGTGTGTGGAACAACGACAGAGAGACCTATGTAGTCACGCTGCAGATGAAGGCCGGCACTCAGGAGTATACGCTCAAAGACGAGCTGACCATGCGCAACCAGTATGTGGCGCCCACGGCGGCCACCCCTTCCCCCACCGCAGGGCCGTAGGAGACAGGAGACGAAAGGCAGAATTAAAAAGTTTTCGGAGCATAGATCGATTCAGTCCTCAGGCAGGAAAGCGCCTGTCATGCAGGACAAAGCGAGGGATCAAGTATGAAAAAGTTTGAGAAACGAGTAATTTCAGTGGCACTGATCATAGCGCTGGTTGCGACGACAGTTACACTGTCGCCCAAGTTGCGGGACGCATCGGTGACGCACGCGGCGCCGGCGGCTAGGGTTGGGAATGCTTACAGAGGCGAGGTAACAAGCCTTGACGAGCTTCCCCAGTCTCATAATGCCAACTGGCAGGGTCTGCAGAGAGGAACCGCAGATCGGCCTTTTGTGGTGCTGGAATTGGTGCCGGATAAGAAGATTGCCGAGATCGGTTATATGATCGGCGGCTGTGAGCCTGTGGATATCAACAGGCTGCTTTTGAACGGAAATGCCATGAGTCAGATTGATAACATGGGATTCCTCGATCAGAGCAGTAAGCAGGAAAATCGCACCTTGTTTCTGGACGAAATACTGTACATGTATCGGAACGATAGTGTTGTGTTGCCTGATTTAAAAAATTCTGCAAATAGAGAGACTATGTTGCAGAAGCTGACTGGTCAAGGCGGTAGTGTTGCCGGCGGCGGAACAGAATCAAAAGCAGGATTTGTAAAAAATACCAGTGGCACAGCAGTATACGGATATTTTGAGAAGGTCGCAGACGGAACGGGATATTTTAATATTACTGTGGAGGAAGACGTTTCGGGCAATTCTTCGACAACGTCCTCAAAGAGTCCTGTAAAAATTATGGAGGTCCCCGGCACAAAGGAATCCGCTCCTGCAGGCAACACTGACCCTGCAGATGAGTCGGAGGAATCTTCGGGCTCCTCTGAGCCTTCGGAATCCCAAGAATCCTCGGAATCCGGAGGAGATACTTCGACTGCTTATATCGGCGGCTCTTTGGTCCTGACGAGTGAAGTGGGCGACGGAACCAGCGATGGAAATGAAGGCGATGACAGCTCTGCCTCCGGCGGAAATGAAGGCGGCAGCAACTCCACCACCAGTGAGAATGAAGAAGGCGGCAATAATAATGGTTGGAGTCTGCTTGGACTTACTCCTCCGGAACTGCTCGGGTATAAGGTAAAGGTGGAGTATGTAGCGGAAGGTACAGGCGGCTGGAGATGGGTCACTGCCGGAAATAAGGATGATGGTAATACGTATGAGAATATTACGATTGGTACAGAAACGACATTAAAGGTGGATCCTCGGGCCACGGGAAGGCTGTATACAACGAGAACTCCAGGATCGACAGGTGATTCCGACACAGCTTATACAATATATGGTATCTCTTATTCCGAGTATAAGAACAATGAATTGTTCCTGAAAAATTCCATGTCCATCAGTGAAGATAAGGTGGCAGATTACTCCGTTGTGGTCAAGACCTTAACGCCGAAGGAATTAAATGAGGAGCCTGACTGGATTGAGTATGCGGATCTTGTCTATATGAACTGCATAAATCACAGAGGCGGTACCGATAGTTTTATCGATAAGTACTATGAAGCATGGGAGAGCTCTTCGGGAACAACTGCAACAAAAATGGAGTCATTTGCCGAGAACGATCTTGATTTCCCTACGGCATTAAAGCTGTACAAGAAAGTCACCAGGCTTTCAAATTACGCCGGCATCATGATCGAGGAGCAGGTCTATAAGAGCTCGGAAACAACGCTTTCGGCAGTGAAGAGTAGTAATACAATAGATCCGGTCAAAATCAAGTTATATGACTGGAACTTTAAAGAGTATCCTGACAACTGGGGCAATGAGGTCAAAGAGTTTCAAAATAAGCCAGGCTGCAATAATAACATATATAAGCTGTGTGTCATGTTGCTTTGCATGGACCCCAACCTGTTCAGTAAGATCTATCTGAATGAGAGCCACCCGCTGATCAACGAGCAGGGCGAATATCTCATGCAGGAGGGAGATGCAAGAACTTATTGGAATACCCGCACCTTTATGTTGGTTCCGCCCAACACGGATGTGTATAGTAATAACGGAAATTCCTATTACCAGTATTTTAATTCTAATGATGCGTTTGCGTCATACCAGTTCTGTACCGGCCCTGAAAGTATACAAAGGTGGGTACAGGGGCATGTGCTGAGTTGTGGCGGAAATGATATGACAATGGCCAGTGCTTTTTTGGGAGAACTGCAGAACAGCGAAAAGTTTACCGATTTCCATGAATTCTGCGCAGCGGACGGCAATCATGCCCAAACCGTTGCGGAGGCTGTCAAGTATATCCTGAATGCAGCAGACAGCGGCCCTTACGGTGAGAATCTGACCATCAATGTGCTGGATATCGAGCCCTCCGTGGGTCTGGATAAGGACAGCAATCCCGACTGGATGGTGACGGAGAATTATATTCAGTGGCTGATTCCTTCCTTTGCGGGCAAGATCAATATCACCCATCAGACTACGGCGCAATTCATCGGTATGGCGGAGGATCTGAACGCGGAGTACCAGATGATATTCATGGGCCTGGATGTGGGCGGGTATAATACGCGCCGGAAGACTGTGGGCAATCGTCAGATAGATGTGCCCGTTTGGAACGACAAGGTAATGTACAATAACGGTGTGATCTATACGCACACCGGCGATATGGTGTTCAGTACGGAGTATGTCCAGAGTCGTAATAGCGGTACGGAGATCAGAAGCCGTTCCGTAAATTGGATCGCCAACGAGAGAGGAAACTGGGATACTTGGACCAAGCAGCTCCTGCGTCTGCCCGGCAATGATATCAGTAAATTAAAGAGCGCGGAGCTTCAGAGCTTTTTGAAGTCCGGCAGATGCGTGGTTGCGGAGCAGTATCTGTATGATCTGCAGCAGCCTGTCATCGACAAGTATTCCGTGGTATATGATTTTATAAACAGCTCCAAGGAGATAAGATATCCTCTGTACAGTGTGCTGCAGGCCGATTATATCGACAAGACGGTGCGCGCTACCACCACGGAGGCAGTTACCTTTACACAGCTTCCCGCGGAGTACAACGGCTCCACGCCGGATAACAGCGCGGCGATCACCAACCCGAACTATCTGCCCACCAACAGCGGCAGAGCCTATATGTCGTTCCGATTCAACGTGACGGAGGCGGGATATTCCTACCGTATCTATGTGGATCAGGATAAAGACAGTAAGTTCGACGACAACGAAGTCATCCTTACCGGTGCGGCGAATGTTGGCGAGAACAACCCTGTTTATCAGGTAGGTGTTTCCACTGTAGGGCTGGTACAGTGGAAGATAGAAGTTTATAAGACCGACAATCCGGACGTCCGGTTCGTGAAGACCGGCTGCTCGGCAGTGAGCAGGAACGGCAACAGTGCGACTGCGAAGAAGGAAGTGAACGTCCTGCAGATCATGCCTACGGAGCCTTGGGATGAGGCGGCGTACAATGCGGGTACTACGAATGACGGCCGTCTGAACCTTGAGACGAACGAGCTGTTCATCAAGTACTCCAAGGATCTGGTGGATTATGATCTGAAGATCCACTCCGTGAGCTGGGCAGAATTTTCCGAGTGCTTTGAAGGCAACGGATTCTCTTACGATTATACCGTGCCGATTACGGACGGCGAGGAGGGCGGAGCGCCCAATCCCGAGAATCTGGATCAGATCGGAACACTGAAGGACGGCTCCAGGCTGGAGTCCTACAATATGTTCGTGATCGGATTCGGCGATACCTACGGCGGTGTCAATCTGTCCAACAAGGACGGGCAGGTGGATTACTTAAGGTACTTCCTTGACATGGATAAGAGTATTCTCTTTACCCATGACTTGAGTTCCCTGTATAATCTGCCTGATGATAAGAATAATAAGCAGATTTTCGGCTTTACGGTGAACGCGCTGATGCGTGACCTGATGGGCATGAACCGTTACGGTACGGTGAGCCGCATGGCGGATAAGACAGGAGATCCTGCCGAGGTGAATCGTCTGATCACCTATCAGAATCAGAACGCAGATAAGTACGATACGCTGCAGTGTCAGGATGAGAATGGAACTTTGATGACCAGTGTGGCCGCTCACGGATATACGTATTATTCACTGAAGCGTCTCGGCTGGGATAACACTAACACTAATATTAACTTTAAGCAAGTGGGTCAGGATGGCCGTCAGGAGTATTATCAGCCTTGGATCTGCAAGATGCCTTACAGGTATATGATTGAGAGCCCTCAGGGCGGAAAGCTTGCAGGCGAAGGCACCGGATTTAACAATGCCAACGATATCACCACCAAGGCGTCCAAGGTGAACGAGGGCCAGATCACCACGTATCCTTACAAGATCAGCGATACGCTGACTGTGGCGAATACGCACGGACAGTGGTATGCATTAAGCCCTGAGGATCCCGATGTAACGGTATGGTATTGTCTGGCCGGTGACGACACCGCGAAGGTGACGGGAACCCGTGAGCTGAATGATACGGCGGGCAGCTCCATCACTTATGCCGTGTCTCCTAACGACACTATGAACAATTACTATATTTACAGCAAGGGCAACATTTTCTACACCGGCGTGGGTCATGCGACCATCGGTAAGAATGTGAACGATCCTCAGGCTATGGAGGTGAAGCTGTTCATCAATACCATGATCGCGGCTGCAAATGCATCTTATGATCCGCCTATCGTAGAGGTGAATAATGATGAGTCGGTGCTGACCGATGTGCGGCCTGAGCATCTTGGATATAGTATTGATCTGATTCAGAATTTTGATGAGCTGGGAGGTTCGGGTTATTTCTCCAGCAATGTGACTTACGGAACCGACACTTACACGGTTGAATTTACGCCTGTGGATTACAACCTTGTGACAACGACGCTGACCTGTACGATTCAGATAGGCGATCCGGCTGCCGGCGGCACGTATATTGATGAGGTTCGGACGGCTTCCGGAACAGTGGTCCGTGCAAATGCGGCTCATGAGTTCAACTTCCAGAACCACCAGGATTACACGCTGCTTTACCCGAAGCATTATCTGGGCAACGACGACACGCGGACGATTACCTTTAAGATCAAGAACGACCGCGTGACGGGAGAGGGTGTAACGGACCTGCACATGACGCTGCAGCCCCTGTTCCCGCTGGATTAAGAGAGGGAAGGGCCAACTAAAGTAAAAAGAGCAGGACATTTCGGTGTCCTGCTCTTTTTGTGGTCTGTGCAGCCGCTTTATTGGCGCTGGACTTGCGCGGTTCCTGCTTTATTGACTCTGGCTGTCCCCGCCTTTTTGCACATCTTCCTCCGGTACATAATTTACTTCGATATTGTGGTCGGCAAGCAATTTCCTGAGACGACGGTTCTCCGCCTCCATCTCAGCGATCTTTGCTCTTTGCTCCGCAAAGATCATGCTCGGCAGAATAATAGATGTCTCCATAGTGTCTTTCGCCTCCTTATGCAGCGCTGGGTGCTTCGCCAGGACTCGGTCAACGGCGTGCCGGAACAGCGCCATGTAGTTGGAACATTCTTCCTGGCTCAAATACCCATCGTTTAATTCTGTATTTAATAAAAATATAACATCATTCAAAAATTCTGTCAACTCTGTTTTAGTAAGAGGGTGCTTGAGCTTGGATCTCAGCTTTGGCCGAAGGCGCAGGATCGTGTACGGGATAAAGAGAGTGAGATGTTTTTTCCGAATGTCCTCGAGAGAGTAGGACTGGATCTTTACGGTGGGAATTTCATAGATATGTTCGCTGTCGTCCTGAAAGATGACGCGGCATCTCAGGCGGTCGGGGATGGCACTGTTCCTTTCGGGATAGATGACGACGGAACGCGGGAAGTGCAGAATGATCTCGCCGGTGTCCTGATCGACGGACCTTGCATGTTGTATGGCAAAGCGCACGTCGTAGGAGAACATTCGAATGACCATTTCAGATTCGTTCCGCATCTGACATTCCAGATGATAGTGATCGGTCCCGGCCACCAAAAGCGTCATATCCATGAAGGTGGAGCCCGGCGGAACCCCGCGTTCCTCCGGAAAGGAGGAGGTCTCTGTGGAGAGCAGTGTGACAGGGGTGTCAGGCGGGTACTCCTTCCCGTATACTTCTTTAAAGAGCGGGAACAGCTGAGAGGGCATGGCGGTGACAATGGCCTTCAGGATCTCGTCCCACAGCTTTCTGCCGTCGATTGCTGCGGGAATTTCATTCAGTATCTCATTTAGTTCTTTTGGGGGCATAAAATCTCCTTTCTTTTTCATACTGCAACAGGTTGCAAAAACTGTGAAACGCGGCGAAACGCCGGATAGGAGTGCCTGCCTGCAGGCAGGCCTTAAGAATGTTTATGAACAGTATTATAACAGCGAGCCGGAGGATTGTAAAGAATAAAAAAGAATTGTAAAGAATAAAAAAACAGAAAATATGTTCGATTTTCCTGTTGACAAACAAATGTTCTTATGCTACCATACAATCAGAACAAATGTTCACGAACGTATGATCTGGCGGCGAAAAGCAGCAGGAAAGACAGAAAGGGACGTGAGGACATGAGAGTACAGAATAGGAGAGCACAGAGCAATTCCTTTGAAATAAGTGAGAGAGAGCAGAAAAGATATGCCAGAATCATGCGCCTGCGCAGAGAGCGCAGAAGAAAATGTCTGATGGGAACGGGCGCTATGATCGCTGTATTCTGCCTGATCATGACCTGTGCGTTTTCTTACAGCACGATTAGGACAAATGCGAACGACGGTTACAAGTATTACACAAGAATTACTGTAGGCGCAGGAGAGTCTCTGTGGGAGCTCTCGGACGATTACATGGACGATGTACATTATGACAGTAAGAAGGAGTATATTGCCGAGGTCTGCAGCATCAATCACCTGGAAGATGCCGACGGCATCAACGCCGGACAGTCATTAGTTGTACCTTACTATTCTTCGGAATATATCAAATGAGGCGCGTTATATCCCATGCCGCCGCTCAGTTGTCCTTATTGTCCTCCCGTAACCGTACATATTTAGCGGCTCGTCTGCGCCGCTCGTCGGCTTGGGCCGCATAGTGCTTGCGGGTAGTGTTGACATCGGAATGTCCCAGCACATCTGCCACCAGGTAGATATCTCCCGTCTCCTGATAGAGCGCTGTGCCGTAAGTGCTTCGCAGCTTGTGGGGCGTAATCTTTTTCAGGGTGGTCACACGGGACGCATATTTCTTGACAAGGTTCTCTACCGATCTGACTGCCAGCCTGCGGTTCTGCAGGGAGAGAAAGAGCGCGTCCTCATGTCCCTCTGTGGGAATGATCTGCTCCCTTTGCTCCAGATAGTCGAGAAGCGCGGTCTCTACCTCCTCTCCGAAGTAGATGACGGCCTCATAACCGCCCTTGCGCCTTACCTTGATGCCTCCCACTTCAAAGTTCACATCTTTGATGTCCAGGCCTACGCATTCGGACACACGTATTCCGGTGCCGAGGAGCAGGGTCAGCAGCGCAACGTCCCTTACTTTGGTCTTCTTGTGGTATTCCAGTTCCTTCTTCGTCAGCTTGGTGCCGTCCTCGACCTGATCCAACAGAATCGCAACTTCGTTGGGTTCCAGACGGATAATTTCCTTTTCGTGCAGCTTGGGTAGAGGGACGAGGGAGGCCGGATTGCTGCTTATCATTTCGTTCTGATAGAAGTAATTGTAGAAGCTGCGCAGCGCCGCAAGTTTTCTTGCCTTGCCGCGCTCATCGTTGGATATCTCCTTGCCGTCCTTTGCGTACAAGGTCATGTATTCCAGATATTCTTCGATGTCGAGCCTCGTGATCTGATCCAAAAGTGAAATGGGGTAGTCTTTGATCTCTGTCTTGGCGCAGACGGCATTGTTCTCGTGCATGTATTCAAAGAACAGTCTGATATCGTATGCATAGGCAAGTCGGGTGCGGGCGGAGGTGTATTCCTCGATTCCGCGGAAAAACGATTTGCAGAACGGCGGAAGAGTTTCCAGCACGGCGCGCATTTTCAGGATATTCTGTTTGGCCTGTTCATCATGGTAATTGTTCGACTTTATGACTGCCATTTCTTATCGGTCGTCCTTTCGTTGAGCCTCTACTATATATTTTAGTATGTTTGCGAAACAAAAACAATAGGATTTTTTCCTTGCTATATGGACTGTTTCAGGGTAAGATAGTAGTATAACAAAACGTACCGGTCGTAAGCGATACAGGGGAAGGGATACGGTTCATATGAAGATAAAATGGAATAACAATTATGTGAGATGGGGGCTTACGGCCTTTCTGGTGATTGCGGCCTCCATTATATTTTATTATTTTATGTTCCACAGCGCCAATATTTTGGCAGGGTTGGCGAGATTGACAAATATTCTGATGCCGGTGGTCTTCGGTTTTGCGATGGCGTACCTGTTGACGCCGATCTTGAATTATATCGAAGGAAAACTGCTGATACCGCTCTGCGACAAATTAAAGATCAAGGATTCCAAAAGGCGCAGATCCGTTATCAGGGGTCTGGGCATATTTCTCACGGATTTTCTGCTCCTTTCCATCGTTTATCTGTTGGTTCATATGCTGATCAGCCAGCTGGTGCCGAGCATTCAGAACATTATTAATAATTTCGAGCGTTACAGAGTAAATTTTCTGAGTTGGCTGGATAAGACGCTTGAAGATAATCCGGAGATAGGAGAGTATATTCTGGGCATTATAAATAAATATTCGGATCAGTTGGACGTGTGGATGAAGGAGCTGCCGGGCAATGTAACGGTCTGGATACGCACCGTGACGTATACGGCCACAAATATCATCGGCGTACTGTGGGATTTTATCATCGGCTTTATCATTTCCATTTATGTAATGGCCAGCAAGGAGAAGTTTTCCGCGCAGGCCAAGAAAATCGCATACGCTTTGTTCGAGCGTGACACGGCTAACATTGTGGTGCGCAATTTCCGCTTTACTCACCGTACTTTTATCGGTTTTCTGAGCGGCAAGATCGCAGATTCCATCATCATAGGCCTGTTGTGTTATATCGGTGTGACGATACTGCAGATGCCCTATGGGGCTCTTGTCAGCGTCATTATCGGCGTGACAAATGTAATACCGTTCTTTGGGCCGTATCTGGGCGCAATTCCCAGCGCGATACTGATTTTGATCGTCGATCCGGGCCACCCGCTGCAATGTGTGTATTTCCTGTTGTTCATACTGGTACTGCAGCAGTTCGACGGCAATTTCCTCGGCCCCAAGATCCTCGGAAGCTCCACGGGGCTCACCAGCTTCTGGGTGATTTTCGCCATTACGTTCTTCGGCGGCTGGCTGGGAATATTCGGAATGATCATCGGTGTACCTCTGTTTGCAGTAATTTACGCCGCAGTCAAATCCGTTGTCAACACCTTGCTCCAAAAGAAAAAAATGCCTGTGATGTCCAATGTCTATGAAAAGTTGGACTATGTGGACGAGGACGGCAACTGGCATGATGTGGCGCCGACAGCGCCTGAAGCCAGGCAGATTCATTTAAAGTCCCGCAAGAAAAAGGATAAGTCATGAAATTTCTGGTACAGAGGGTGAGCGAAGCACAGGTATGCACGGACGGCAATGTGATCGGGAAGATCGGCAGGGGCTTTCTGGTCTTTGTGGGAATTTCCGGAACGGATACCCGTGAAATTGCGGATAAAATGATTAAAAAGCTGATCGGGCTGCGGATTTTTGAAGATGAGAACGGCAAGACCAATCTGGATCTTAAGACTGTGGACGGACAGCTTTTACTGATTTCCCAGTTCACGTTATATGCCGATTGCCGCAAGGGAAACAGGCCTTCCTTCATCAATGCGGGCGCTCCTCAGATGGCAAATGAACTGTATCGCTATATTATAGAAAAATGCCGCGGGGAAATCCCTGTCGTTGAGGAAGGCTGCTTCGGCGCGGACATGAAGGTCTCGCTGACCAACGACGGCCCGTTTACGATCATATTGGATTCGGCGGAAATATGCGCAACTATTCGTTAAAGTATGCTTTTGCGCATAGTTGCGTCTGTCTCATTCCGCCTCGAACCCTGTCCCCAACAGCCACAATCCAATCTCCATTCAGTCTCACAGCGCTTTCTATTTTTATCGCAGCCCGGCATTCACCTACAGCTTTTCCGGAAACTGTATAAATTGAATGCAGCCGGTTTTCGCTGAATCATTGTGTCATCGAACATATATTCCAAAAATATGTTTGCTTTTTCTCACTGTCCGTGTTAAAATAAAAAAAGGAAACATATGTTTTTGTACCGTGAATTTGTCTGATATTTGTCTGATGGAGGAATCATTATGGGATTCGGAAAAATTACACCGAAGCAGCAGGAAATTCTGGAATTTATCAAAGATGAGATATTGCACAAGGGCTATCCGCCCACGGTGCGCGAGATATGCGAGACGGTGAAGCTGAAGTCCACTTCTTCCGTGCACTCTCACCTTGAGACGCTTGAGAAGAACGGCTATATCCGCAGAGACCCGACTAAGCCCAGAGCCATCGAAATCTGTGACGACAGCTTTCAGATGGTCCGCACGGAGATGGTGAGCCTTCCCGTAATAGGCAACGTAGCCGCAGGACAGCCCATTCTTGCCGAGGAAAATATTCAGGACTACTTCCCTGTTCCGGCGGACGTCGTTCCCCGTGGCGAGTCCTTTATCTTAAATGTGCGCGGCGATTCCATGATAGGCGCCGGCATCTTCAATGGCGACAGGGTCTTCGTGAACAGCTGCTCCACGGCCAATAACGGCGATATCGTGGTCGCACTGATCGATGATTCCGCTACGGTCAAGACATTTTACAAGGAGAACGGCCATATCCGTCTTCAGCCGGAAAATGACACGATGGAGCCTATTATCGTCGATAATTGCCAGATTTTGGGAAAGGTCTTCGGCGTTTTCCGCTTCTATCGCTGAGCTTCTATCGCTGAGTTTCAGCGGATTTTCAGATAGCAGGGATCAGCATTTTCCTATATTTTCTGCCTTATTTTCGCAAAATATGTTTTGTTGTGCAAAAACATGTATAAAAAATAATATTTTTGCACAGATTAATACAGCCGGTCCTGTAAAAAAACCGTGCAGGAACTTTAAAGAGAGAGGTTGAAAGCCGCACTGAAGCGGCGGAAATGAGGGAAAATATGGGAAACAAATTTTTGGACGGTACCGCGCTTACCATAGCGATCATCGGTGCCATCAACTGGGCGCTGATCGGCCTGTTCCGCTTTGACCTGGTGGCCTTTATCTTCGGCAATATGTCATGGTTTTCCAGGATTGTCTACACGATCGTAGGTATCTGCGGACTCTATCTGATCAGCTTCTTTATGCATCTGTCAGACAGAAATAATCAGGCAGTCTGAAGATCGTAACCGCAACTGAATAAAGCTGCAAAATAAAAAGAAGGTTCCAAGACTGTGTGCTTGGAACTTTCTTTTTGCATATTTTCGCTATCTCTTATCTTCCGCTTTCTTCCTGCCGCAGGTAATGCACGGCGAAATCCGCCATTATTATCCGTTATTACACTTCCGCGGGATCTATCTGCTCTCCGTCCCTCCAGATTCGCTCCAGATCGTACAGCAGGCGGTTCTCCTTGTCAAAGATGTGGACGATTACGTCGCCGAAATCCAAAAGGATCCAGTTGGCCGTGTCGTAGCCTTCAATCTGTCTCACGGGACAGCCGGCCCTGCCAAGCATCTCCTCCACGTTGTCGCTGAGGGCCTGAATCTGGCTGGTATTGCTCCCGCCCGCAATGATGAAGTAGTCTGCCAGCACAGAGACCCTGCTGATATCGATGACGCGGATATCTTCTCCTTTTTTGTCCTCCAATGCCTGAATGGCAAGTCTTGCCATTTCTCTTGACTTGTTTTCCTCTGATGATTTTTTGTCCATATATTTCTCCTCTGCCGCCTCGGCGGTTTAAATCTTCGCCCTATTCAGAAGTTTCCTTCATGCCGCGCCTCAGCGGTTTATATTCCTCCTGTTTAGAGCTTCCCATGCCGCCCTAGCGGTTTAAACTTCGTCCTATTCAGAAGTTTCCTTCATGCCGCCCGGCGGTTTAAACTTCGTCCTATTCAGAAATTTCCTTCATGCCGCCTGGCGGTTTATTTCCCTTCCTGCTTAGATGTCGCAAGTCCCCGATAGTAATTTAAGGTGATTTCCGTCGCTGGATCCAGCTCCGCGCCTGTGGATCTTAAGTGAATCAGGGTGTCCTCCAGTATCCGTACCAGCGCCCTGTCGATATCTTCAAAGGCCAGAGCGCGTATGTCGGAAAGGTTCGGCGCATGATTCCTGCCCGGCTCAATATAATCGGCCACAAATATGATCTTTTCCAGAAGGCTCATGTCCTCGCGGCCTGTAGTGTGGTTCCTGACGGCGTTGATGATATTCTGATCCGTTATGCCGTATTTTTCGCGGACAAGAAATCCGCCGAGCTTCGCGTGCAGCAAGAAAGGGCATCTCTTTTCCGTTTCCGTCACGGCGATGCCGTATTTTTCGCAAAGCTCCAGCTTCTTCTCATCGGGAATGCATTTTGCGCAGTCGTGCAGAAGCCCTGCCGCCTGCGCGGATTCCAGATCGGCGCCGTAGCGCATTGCCAGAGCCGCCGCGGTATACTCTACGCCCAGCGTGTGCTCATAGCGCTTTGCGTCCTGCACCTTGCGGATCTTTTTGCGGAGCTTTTTGAGTTTAAAGCCTTTATCAGCAATCAGATAAGTCACAGTAAAATCCTTTCTCATCAATCATCAGATGATTTACAGTAAAATCCTTTCTCTATCAATCATCAGATGAATCAGATGATTCACGGTAAAATCCTTTCTCCATAATATAGGCCAGCACCTTGTCGGGCACCATGTATCGCACGCTCCTGCCCTCTCGCAGACGCTTTCGGATCTCGGTGGAGGAGACGGAAATCTCCGGAAACGGCATCAGTATGATCTCGCCGCCGAATTTTTCCAGAAGCTCCGCTCTCTTCTCTTCCATCTGCCGTAAGGAGGCACCGCTTCGCACGGCCGCAAGTATGGTGCAGCTTCCGAGAAGGCGGTCGGGACACTTCCAGTTCTCCATGGTAAAGAGGCAGTCCGCCCCTTCGATAAAGTAGAATCTGTCCTCCGGATAGGCTTCCCTTAACCGTTCCATGGTCTCGTAGCTGTACGTATAGCCCTCCCTTTTGATTTCCAGGTCAAGGCACTTCAATCTGTCGTTCCCTGCCGTGGCAAGCTCCGTCATGTGGAGCCGCTCCTGCCCGGGCAGGATCTCGCGGTCTGATTTCATATAGGACTGCCCTGTGGGAAGGAACCATACCTGCTCAAGGCCGGCTGCGTCCGCGGCCCACTCCGCCAGCAGGAGGTGTCCCACATGAACGGGATCGAAGGTTCCGCCCATGACGCCTATCTTCTTCATAAGACTGTGACTCCTTTATCAACTCTCTGTCAACGCTAGCGTTTCCGAAAATACACTATTTGGGCAGCTGTATCTTCGGCTTGTCCTTGTCCGGCTTATAGAGAACAAATTTTTTGCCGATCACCTGAATCAACTGAGAGTGGGTGCGCTCCGCGACCGTCTGTGCGATTTCCCGCGGGTCGTCCATGCAGTTCTTCAGCACGGCGATCTTGATCAGCTCATTGTTGTTGAATGCCTGGCCGATGGCCTCTGTCAGTTCAGGGGTAAGGCTTGCCTTTCCTACCTGAAAAATAGGGCTTAACTTGCTGGCAAGGCTCATCAGATAAGCTCTCTGCTTGCTTGTCATTCTCACGCTTCCTCCGTTGTGCTGTGTCATTTATAATAGTCAAAGGAAAGGCCGTACATGCGCACGGTATCTCCCTCCTGAATGCCCAGGGCTTCCAGCTCGTCGAGGATTCCCGTCTCCTTTAAGAATTTCTGGAAAAAGGCAAAGCCCTTTTCGCTGTCCAGATTGGTGTAGCCCAGCATTTTTTCGATTCTGGGTCCCTCCACGACGTAGACGTCTTCCTTTTCGTCATAGCTCACGGTGCAGGGTTCGCCGGCCGCATCGGATCCGTGCTGCTCGGGGAAGTATTCCTGCTCGAACACGGTTACCTGTCTGTCAAGACCTTCCAGCATCTCGCTTACCTTGTAGAGAAGCTCCTTCACGCCCTCTCCGCTGACTGCGGATATGGGGTAGACGGGAATGCCTTTGGGCTCAAATTCGGCCCGTATGGCGTCCACGGGACTGTTCTCGGGGTCATAGATCGCGTCGATCTTGTTTGCGGCTATCACCTGCGGACGTTTCGCAATCTCGGGATTGTACGTCTCCAGCTCACGGTTGATGGCATAGATATCCTCCACGGGGTCCCGCCCTTCCGTGCCGGCTGCGTCCACAATGTGTATGAGGACCTTTGTCCGCTCAATGTGGCGGAGAAATTCATAGCCCAGTCCCACGCCCTGAGAGGCGCCCTCGATCAGTCCCGGGATATCCGCGATGACGAAGCCTCCCGTGCCGTTTAGATCGACTACGCCGAGATGAGGATTCAGCGTGGTAAAATGGTAGTTGGCGATCTTTGGCCTGGCGTTGGTCACCCGGGACAGGAAGGTGGATTTTCCCACATTGGGGAAGCCTACCAGCCCCACGTCGGCGATCACCTTGAGCTCCAGCAGAAGCTCCAGCTCCTTGGCGGGCTGCCCGGGCTGGGCGTATTTCGGAGCCTGCATGGTGCTGGTGGCGTAATGCTGGTTGCCGTTCCCGCCCTTTCCGCCGGTGAGGAGCATGTATCTTGTGTTGTCGCCGGACATATCGGTGATGACCTGTCCGCTCTGCGCCTCACGGATCACGGTGCCGGGAGGCACTTTGATGACAATGTCCTCGCCGTCCTTTCCGTGGCAGTTGCGTTTTCCGCCGGGCTCTCCGTCCTTTGCTTTGTATTTTCGCACGTTCCTGAAATCGATCAGGGTGTTGAGGCCCGGATCCACCTCAAGGATCACGTCGCCGCCCCTGCCGCCGTCGCCGCCGTCGGGTCCGCCCGAAGGCACATATTTCTCGCGGCGGAAGGACACATGGCCGTCGCCGCCCTTTCCGCTTTTGACAAAAATCCTGGCTCTGTCTGCAAACATGATGCTCCTGCCCTTTCCGCTGCCGCTTTAAGTGAAAAGGCTCCAGGCAGCGCCTGAAGCCTCGAATCCTTCGTGTGACAAAGGTTATTTCTCTACAGGATATACAGAAGCCTGCTTTTTGTCACGGCCCTTTCTCTCAAAACGGAGAACGCCGTCCACCAGTGCGAACAGTGTATCGTCTCCGCCGATCCCCACATTGATGCCGGGGTGGATCTTCGTTCCGCGCTGTCTGTAAAGAATATTTCCCGCTTTCACGAACTGTCCGTCAGCTCTCTTCGCGCCTAATCTCTTGGACTCGGAATCTCTGCCGTTCTTGGTAGAGCCCACACCTTTTTTATGTGCGAAAAATTGAAGGTTCATGTTCAGCATGTCTTACACCTCCTCGAATTTGACTTGTAAATATTTTGTCCCGTACTCCCTGCTTAAATTCTGCAGATTGAACACCATGGCGTCCACAAGGAAAGAGGACCTTTCCTGCAGAACACCCTGAAAATCACACCGGATAAAGCCCGTGGCTTCCTCGGTGACTACCGACAGCTCTTCGCCTGCCAGCTCCTCCAGAGAATTGATCGTGCCGATGACCAGCGCCGATATTGCGGCACACAGAATGTCCGGCTGATTCCTTTTGGCGTAATCCGCATGTCCGATGCAGGTAAAGCCTTTATAGGCCTGATTGTGATCCCTTTGGATCGTTACAGTCGTCATCTTTTATTACGCGTTGATCTTGTCGATCTTGACCTGAGTGTATGCTTGTCTGTGACCGTTTTTCTTGTGGTAGCCGGACTTTCTCTTGTACTTGTATACAATGACCTTCTTACCTCTGCCCTGCTCCATAACGGTAGCGGTCACGCTTGCCTTTGCAGCGTCCTCGCCCACCTTCAGGGTACCGTCACTTACTGCGATCACACGGTCGAACGTCACGGTGTTTCCGGCTTCCGCATCAAGCTTTTCCACCTTGATGACGTCGCCTTCGGAAACCTTGTACTGTTTTCCGCCGGTTGCAATAATTGCGTACATAATTAAGGCACCTCCTATTCATGAATCTTACGATCCATTTACTCGCTGACTTTGGCGGCGTCTTTGGGGACGCACTTATGCCTCGCCATGCGGCATACTGTGATAGTATAGCATGAGGTGCCTTGTTTGTCAAGTATTTCGTTGAACCCGTCAACTAATTTTTTATGGAAGCCGTCCCTGATTTTTCATGGAATATGTCAGTTGGTCTTCTTCTCGAAATCCTCTATATACTGCGTGATCAGCTTGACCGTTCCGTCCACTCCGAGAACGCTGCTGTTGATACACAGATCGTAACTGTCCGCCCTGCCCCACTTCTTGGTGGAATAGTAGTTGTAATAGCTCTGGCGCTGCTTATCCTTCTTGTTGATCATGTCCCGCGCCTTCTGCTCGGTGAGGCTGTACTTCTCCATGATGCGCTTCACCTTAGAATCCTCGTCCGCGTAGATAAAGAGATTTAGAACGTTCTTGCGGTCTGCAAGGGCGTAATCCGCGCAGCGTCCCACGATGACGCAGGGACCCTCCGACGCGATCTTCTTGATGGTATCGAACTGCGCCAGAAAGACCTTGTGGCTGATTGGCATATCCACGAAGGAGGAGGCGTTGTAGCCGAAGGAGTAAGTGTCCATCACCAGATTGTACAGGAAAGAGTTGGTGGGTCTCTCGTCATGATTCTGGATCATTTCTTCACAGAACCCGCTCTCCTTGGCCGCTCTGGTCAGAAGCTCCTTGTCGTAACACTTGATGCCGAAATACTCTGCCAGTTTCTCGCCGATCTCGCGGCCTGCGGAACCGAACTGACGTCCTATCGTGATAACAGTATTCATACACATACCCTCTCTTTCTGTTAGAGTAAAAGACCAAGATGATTATAGGAACATTATACAACATTTTGTGCTTTAAGGCAATATTATTTGGGAATATTGCCAAAATAGCGCCAGAGCTAAATTACTTGTCAAATACCTACTGCCAAATATCATCAGGCTACAGTTTCTCCAACAGCTGTACAAAGTACTCCGGCAGAGGCGCGTCCACCTCGATGTACTCTCCCGTGGTTGGCTGTACGAAGCCGAGCGTCTTTGCGTGAAGGACCTGACCCTGCAGCTTGAAGGGACATTTCGCGTTCCCGTAGGTCGTATCGCCCAGAATGGGGTGTCCTATGGAGGCCATGTGCACACGGATCTGGTGCGTCCGGCCCGTCTCCAGCCTGCACTCGATGTAGGTATATTTGTCGAACCGTTTCAGCACCCGATAATGGGTCACGGCACGTTTCCCGCCTCTCTCGGTCACGGCCATCTTTTTCCGGTCCGCTGGGTGTCTGCCGATTGGCCTGTCGATCACGCCCTCATCGTCCTTCAGAACGCCCACACAGACGGCGTGGTAGCATCTTTTGACGGAATGCTCCTTTAGCTGTCCGGCGATGCTTCGGTGGGCGGCATCGTTCTTGCAGGCGATGACGGAGCCGGTGGTATCTTGGTCGATCCGATGAACGATACCGGGGCGCATCACGCCGTTGATGCCGGACAGACGGTCGCCGCAGTGATACATCAGGGCGTTGACCAGCGTGCCGCTGTAATGTCCGGCGGCAGGGTGCACGACCATTCCCTTGGGCTTGTTTACGACGATCACGTCATCGTCCTCATAGAGAATATCAAGCGGAATGTCTTCGGGCTCTATATCGGGCTTCACCGCGTCGGGCAGCAAAAAGGAGACCTTGTCGCCCGCCTTCAGGCGGCAGCTCCCCTTGGCGGTCTGACCGTTCACGGTGACCTGTCCCTCCCGCACCATTTTTTGAATATAGGAGCGCGACAAAGAATCGATAAGCGCACTGAGGCACTTATCGACTCTCTCGTCTTCCATCTCTTCCGTTATCTCAAAACAGTATTCCTGCATCTATTTTATCTCCCGATATCGGTTCTGCTTAAAGTTGAGGAATTCCAGATCCTTCTCCTTGTAGTAGAACATAAAGAGAAGGAACAATCCTATGGTCGATACCACGATATAGCAGTCGGCCACATTAAAGACGGGAAAATCGATCAGCACAAAGGAGATAAAGTCCACCACATAGTCGAAGCGGAAACGGTCGATCATGTTTCCGACGCCTCCGGCCACAATGGCGGAAAGCGCTATGTGGGTGATCCGAAACTTTTTCTCGGCGGGCAGCTTGAACAGGAAGAACAGAATGACCGCCATGAACACGAACCCTACGAACAGAATGAAGACCTTCTGATTCTGCAGCATACCGAAAGCGGAACCGCGGTTCTCCAGATACTGCAGCTCCAGAACGCCGTCAATCAGCACTACGGGCGGCTTTCCCTTCAGGTTCTCTATGGCAAGGTATTTTGTGAGCTGATCGAGACACAGAAGCACCAACATTACAGGCAGGTCGATCAGCAGCATTTTCTTACTTTTCTTACGCATGGGTATCCTCATCACTAAAATAAATCTCATGTATGGCGGCCAGAATCTCCTCGTCCGTCACGTCTCTCTCGATAACGGCCTTGCCGATCTTCTTTAAGAGAGTGAACTTTACCTTTCCGGCCTCCATCTTCTTGTCCGACTTGGTCAACCGCAGTATCTCCTGGGGGTCAATGTCCTCCACGCTGATCGGCAGATTAAAGGGCACGAACATATCCCGCACCTCATAGTATTCCTCCATGGAGAGAAGCTCTCTCTTCCAGGAAATATACGCGGCCGCCACAGCGCCCAGCGCCACGCATTCTCCGTGGAACAGCTTGAAATTCTTGTGCTTTTCCAGAGCGTGGCCGATGGTGTGGCCGAAGTTCAAAAGCGCCCGCTCCCCCTGCTCCGTGGGGTCCTTCTCCACGATCAGCTTCTTGACCGTGCAGCTTCGCCTGAGCATCTCCTGAAGCACGTTCAGGTCTCTGTCGCAGATCTCATACATATTCTCGATCAGCCACTGATAGAGAATGGCGTCTCTGATCAGGCCGTGCTTCATCACCTCCGCAAAGCCGGAAAAATACTGTCTGTCGTCCAGAGTCTTCAGCACGGACAGATTCATATAGACCAGACGGGGCATCTTAAAGGCGCCCACCATATTCTTGTAGCCGTCGAAATCCACTCCCGTCTTGCCGCCGATGCTGCTGTCGGTCTGCGCCAAAAGCGTGGTCGGTATCTGTACGTAATCCACGCCCCGCAGGTAGGTGGCCGCAACAAAGCCCGCGGTGTCCCCTACCACGCCGCCGCCCAGCGCCAGAAGAAGATCCTTGCGGTCAAAGCCCTCCTGTATCAGAAAGGTATAGATGTCCCTTACGGTATCGAGGTTCTTGTTCTCCTCTCCGGCGGGGAAGGCGTATTTGACGGCCTTCCTGCACTTTCCCTTAAGGCAGTTTAGCACTTCTTCGCCGTAGAGCTCATCTACCTTGGAGTCGGTCACGATGCAGATTCTGCGTTCCTCGCACCCAAAGGCCGCAAGCTCGTCCCACAGCTCGTCAAAGGACTGGGTAAACAGAATGTCATAGCAGGGCTTGCCGTGATAATGGATCGGTAAACGTTCCGACATGATGAAATTTCCTTTCTGTGCCTGATTCTGTATCTGATGCATCGGCGACTTGCGCAAAAAAGCCTGCCTAAGCAGGCTTTTCTTCTTATCCGCTATTCAGATATTCGTTGTTCTGCTGTCAGTTATTCAGCGGCATATCAAAGGAGCCGTTGAGAATATCCTGAAAGTCTCCCGAGATATCAACGCTGGCCGGCGTTATGATAAATATGTAATGGGAGATCTTCTGAAGATTGCCGGAGATCGCGAAGCAGGATCCGCTGGTAAAGTCTATGATCCTCTGTGCGATGTCCACGTCCAGGCCCTCCAGATTCAGCACCACGGTACGGTTCGCCAGCAGTGTCTCGGTAATCTCTCGCGCGTCCTCCACCGAGGTGGGTTTGATCACGCAGACCTCCATGCCGGAGCTGTTCGTCATTCTCTTGGAAGAAGACTGCTTGATCGGAGTAATCTTTCCGGCAGGGGCGGCAGGCTTCTTCGGAGGACGCTCCTCGAAGTCGTCTTCCTTCTTTGCGGCAGGGGCTTTACGCTGTGCAACAGGCTCCTCGTCGTCGCCGTCCAGATAGTCGTCGTCGTAATACTCGTCCTCTTCCTCTCCGTTCAGCTTCATGTAATTCAAAAACTTGTCCATAACTCCCATTGCTCGATACCATACCTTTCTTTATTGCGCGTTATACCGGTGCGCTTCCTTGCTGTGTGTAATCTCTTTCTCCGAAAATGCCGGTTCCCACCCGAACACAGGTGGCGCCCTCCTCCACGGCGACCGTATAATCGCCGGTCATTCCCATGGAGAGAATATTCATACTAACATTATCAATGTTTTTGTCCGCTATGTCAACAGACAATTGTTTCAATTTTTGAAAATACCGGCGATTTTCCTCCGCAATTTCCGTGAAGGGCGCCACCGTCATCAAGCCTTTGATGCGGATTCCCGAAAGCTCTGCGATCTGCTCGGTCAAGGGAAGCAGATCTTCGGGGGATATTCCGAATTTGCTCTCCTCCCCGGCAATATTGACCTCCAACAGGATATCGGTCAGAATATTCTGCTTTACGGATTCCCTGCTGATCTCCTCTGCCAGCCGCAGCGAATCCACACTGTGGATCAGCGCCGCCTTCCCCACGACGTATTTTACCTTGTTGCGCTGCAGATGGCCGATCATGTGCCAGCGGATATCCGACGGAAGCGCGGGAAGCTTGTCCGTCAGTTCCTGCACCTTGTTCTCGCCGAACTCCCTCGCCCCCGCATTGTACGCCTCCCAAAGAAGGGAAACGGGCTTGGTCTTGCTGACGGCGATCAGCGTCACCTCGTCGGGATTTCTCCCCGCCCGCCTGCAGGCCTCCGCGATATTTTTTCGTACTGTCTCAAGATTTTCTCTGATCAATTTCGGTATCCCTCGCATCACTCTTTGATGAGCTGGTCGTCGTGGACGGCGGAAGCGTCCAGCGCGATGTAGTCGTAAACGTTCAGGCCGTAGCGCGTGTTGGATTTCACAATGGCATATTCCTCGTTCTGATAGAGAATGTTGATCTGCTTGAAATCCGCGTAGCCCTTGTTCATGTTGTAAACGCCGATCAGTGTGGCGCGTTTGCTGACGGTAAAGGATTCCTGGCTGTCCAATTTATATAATATGTCGCCCGCGTTCAAAATAGAACTGTCCAGATAATACTCTCCGGTCTCATCGTCAAAATTGTAGATGTCGATCTCCATGTCCTCGCTGGATATGGTGCCGTCCTCCAGATAGCACTGGCGCACGATCCTGCCGCGGCCGCTGCTTCCCCCCGCATCTACAAATGCCTCGGGGATCAGGAAGAATTCCTTTTGCACGATGGAGGTCACGGGAATCTTTAATCCCGTCTCGTCCTCCACGATCAGCTCTACGTCTAAAAAGCGGTCGGACAGAAACGTCACCATGGAGTTGTTGAAGGAAAGCTCCAGGTAGGTGTTGCCGTCGGCGTTGGAATGAAGCTGCGTCTTGCCCCAGGACTCGTACTGGTTCTTCAGGAATTTGACCTTTACATACCCCTCCTCCTGAAGCTTGGCGCCTCTGTCGGGGTCTACGGGGATCACGACGGACCAGTTCTCGCTGGACGCCAGCTTATAGGCGGGATCTCCCGCCGCGAGCAGCGTGTTGCTCGTAAGCTGCTTTTTCTCGTATTCCTTCGTGTCAAAGGTCTCCGCCGTGATATTCTCTGCGGTAAGGTCTTCGTAGCCGTCGGTCCAGTAGGCCACGGCTCCGGACTGGGGCGCGTTGGCGCGGCCGATGATATTTCCGCCGGAATCGCCCAGCTCTCCGATATTGTTCAGCATATTTGCATTCGCAAGCTTTAAGACCGTGTTCATCAGAGAGTATTTAAAGTCGTAGGTGCTCTCGAAATCAAGGCTGTTGAACCCGTGGGAGAAATTGGCGATCTCGTTGCGGAACTCTGCCAGCTCCTTTTCGCTCAGGCTGTTCTCTCCCGTACCTGCGCCCTCCGCGCCGTCATTGAGGCGGCCGGTCTCATCTATCACATACACCAGATCGTTCTTGGCCACTCTCTCGCCCTCTCTGGCATAGTAGTTCACATATCCGGCGGCAGAGGCGCCGATCACCGTTTCGTCCCTGAGGATCACGCCGCGGTAGATATTGTCGGTGGCGAGCGAACCCTCCTGCACCTCGTAGCGCCTGATATGGCCGGTCTGGAAATAGATGATGATGCAGACGATCATGTAGATCAGCACCACCCCGAAAATGATCATACCGATATTCAGGTTCAGGGGCTTTCTGTATTTTTTTATTTTTTCGGGTTTTCTGTTCGCCACGTCCGCCTCCAAAGAAAAGCCCCGGTTCGATCCGAGGCTTTTGTGTACGTCTATATTACCGTTTACAGAGCGACAATGATCTTGTCCTGCAAACCGGCGGGCAGTTCGGACTTGTCCTGAGACACGCTCAGAATAAAATCCACCTCAAAACTATTGCTGAGTTTTTCCAATTTATCAATCGCCGACACAAGGTCCTTATCTTCCAGGCAGGCAATCGTCAGAAAGCTGTCAAAATACATCTGCTGCAGGTCGTGGTCCTGTGAGATCACGCCGGCCACAAATCCGAGAAATTCACTGCTGTTCTCGATCATGAACTGTGAGACGTCCACCAGACGGACCTTATTGTTCAATTCATACATATGTCTTGCATTTTTATCGAGATATACCACATTTCCGGAAATCTCCTTCACTTCGCTGTTCACCTTATCCAGTAACTGCTTTGTCTTGCCCTTACCTTTTTTGCCGACAATCAACTGAACCATTGGAAAACCCTCCTGTAGTAGTATATTTTTACTGATACATCAATTATAAGCGAAACGGGCTTAAAAAACAACTGTTAATTATGAATCCCCTCCAACAAATGCCCCATTCCCTCATAGAGCTGATCCGACGATTCCGCGCGCAAAATCACGGAGATATAGGGAGAACCGCTCACGTCCCGCGCAAGGAGGATCAGACAGTGCCCCGCGGCGTTGGTAGTGCCCGTTTTGCCGCCGATCACCGTGACGCCCGACGGGGGCTGGAAGTCCCCCTTCAGAAAGCGGTTCGTGGTGGACTTGTCGAATTCCTTGGGCTCTCCGTCCTTGTCGTAGTAGGTGGTCTGATAGGAGGTCATCTGTATGATCTCGTTGAACGTCTCATACTTTAAGGCTGCATTGAAGATCAGATACAGGTCGTAGGCCGTGGTCTTATGTTCGCTGTCGGGCAGTCCGCTGGGATTGGTAAAGTTCGTGTTGGTGGCTCCCAGACTGAGCGCCTCCTGATTCATCATCGCCACGAAGTTCTCCACGGAGCCGCCCACGCCCTCCGCCACCAGCATCGCCACGTCGTTGGCGGAATACAGGAGCAGAATGCGCAGCGCCTGATCCAGCGTCATGGTATCTCCCGCTTTCAGCCCGATCAGCTGCGCGCCGGGCTCGGTGATATTCACGGCCGAGGTGGCGGTCAGGGTCTGGTCGAGGCTGCCGTACTTCAAGGCGACCATGGCGGTCATGATCTTCGTGAGGCTTGCGGGATACAGGGACTCGTGGGCGTTCTTGGCGTAAATGACGCTGTTGTTGTTCAGGTCAAAGAGGACCGCCGCCTCCGCCGTGCCCACATCTATGCCCTCGGCAAGGATATCGTCCTTGACGACACAAAGATCCTCGGCATAGGTCTCGGCGGTATCCGTGTTCTGTCTCGAGACGATGTTGAAGCTGCTGACGTTCGCGGCCGCCTCATAGGGCATATCATAGGCCGGACCGCACCCTGTGAGCAGACTGCTCAGGGTCAGCAGTACGCAGAGACAAGCTATGATGTTTTGATACCGTTTACCTGTACATTTCACGCCACTCAAAATCTCCTCTTTCAAGCGCTTTGATCAAAAGTTCCGCGCTGGCAAGATTCGTCGCCAGCGGTATATTGTACATGTCGCAGAGCCGGATCACCTTGCTCACGTCAGGCTCATGCACTTTGGGGGTCAGAGGATCGCGCAGAAAGATCACCAGATCCATCTGGTTGTTTTCAATCTGGGCCCCGAGCTGCTGTTCGCCGCCCAAATGCCCCGCAAGGAACTTGTGAATGCTCAGGTTCGTGGCCTCCTCCACCAGTCTTCCGGTAGTGCCGGTGGCGTACAGGTCGTTTCGGCTCAAGATCCCTCTGTAGGCAATACAGAAGTTCTGCATCAACTTTTTCTTGGCGTCGTGTGCTACTAATGCAATGTTCATGATGCAATACCCTCTCTTTATATAGTTTTACTTGTTCCTCCTTGACTGAAGTCTTACACTCAGCACGAAGCCGATCCCCATAAAAAGACTCATCAAAGATGTCAGCCCGTAGCTGACAAAGGGCAGCGGCAGACCCGTATTCGGCAGAATAAACGTCGCCACGCCTATATTGAAAAAGCCTTGGAATGCTATCAATCCCCCCATTCCCGCCGCAATGACACGACCCGCCAGGTCCTTTGCCTTGCGTGCTATTGAAATACATTCCAGAGCGATCCCAAACAACAGAACGATCACCACGACACAGCCCTTAAAGCCAAACTCCTCTCCTATTACGGCGAAGATAAAATCGCTCTCGGCTTCCGAGTAAAAATTGCCGTTCTTCACGGAGGTGATCTCGTTGTTCTTGTAACCCTTTCCGTTCAGCATACCCGAGGCGATGGCTCTCTCGGAGTTGCTCTGCTGGTACGCCTCGGCGGAGGAATACTCCTCCCTGTTCAGAAAGGCAAAAATACGGTTCTGCTGAAAATCTTCCAAAATCTCGCTGTCCGGCTGCAGCGCAAGAGAGATCAAAAGCGCGACGGCCGGAACCGCAACGATGAGCACTCCTAATACCAGCTTCAGACTGATGCCTCCCGCGAACATCACCACGCAGAAAATAACGATCAGCACGATGCTCGTGGAAAGATCCGGCTGCTCCTCCACCAGATACCACGGAACCGCCGCCAGAAGCACGCTCAGCCCTACAATGCGAAAGGTGTTCAGCTTATCCTTATATTTCATAATAAACTGTGCAAAGAATAAAATCAACAGTATTTTGGCAGTTTCTGAGGGCTGGAACTGCAGCCCGCCGATCTTCAGCCATCTCTGGGCGCCTGTGTTGTTCGTCTCTCCCATCACCTGTACCATCACAAGCAGTATCAGGTTGACGATATACAGGCCCCAGTACAGCTTCAGGATCAGAGAATAATTGCAAAAGGAGATGACGAGCATCAGGATCACGCCGACGATCACGCCCGCAAGCTGCCTTAGCTGCAGTGATTCCTCGGCACTGCCGATGGCGAAGACGCCGATTATGGACAGCGCCAGCACCATCAGCACCAATTTGAAATCATAGTCTCGTATTTTAAAATTTTTGAACATGTTATCTGTTGTCCCCGTTCATCTGTTGAGGTTCAAATCCGTCATGCCTACATCAATTATGGGGATATTGGCGTATAGGCTCGGCTTCGCTCCTCGGCCGGACTTGGCGCCCTTTGTATTGATCTGGATCTCCATGTTATCGGCATCGATCTTCATGTACTTTGAAATCACTTTTGCGATATCGTTCTTGATAAACTCCATCACTTCCGGCGAACAGTTCACACGGTCTGAAATGAGCAGGATCTTCAGCCGGTCTTTGGCCACCTGGCAGGAGCTTTTTCTGCGAAAAAAATGTCTCATAATCTGCTCCTCCTATGCCTTATGAAAGATTCCCGTTACCCTTGTCCAGAAGGAAATGCCCTTGTCAAAATTCAGATACGGCACTTCCTTTCCGAGCACTCTGCCTACCACGTTGGCGTAAGCCTGTCCGGCGGGACAATCTCTGCCTACAAGGGGTTCGCCCTGATTGGTGGCGATCACAACGTTCTCGTCGTCCGGAATGATCCCGATTAACGGGATCGCCAGAATGTCCACCACGTCCTGCGACGACATCATGTCGCCCCGGCGCACCATGTCCATTCTGAGCCTGTTGATGATCAGATCCATCTGCTTGAATCCGTTGGCCTCCAAAAGGCCGATGATGCGGTCCGCGTCGCGGATCGCCGACACCTCCGGCGTGGTCACCACAAGGGCCCTGTCGGCTCCGGCGATGGCGTTCTGAAAGCCCTGCTCGATGCCTGCGGGGCAGTCCAGAATGATGTAGTCGAACTGCTCCTTCAGATGCTCGATGACCTTGATCATCTGTCCCGGCGTCACCGCCGTCTTGTCCCGCGTCTGTGCCGAGGGCATCAGATACAGCCCCGGGTGGCGCTTGTCCCGAATCAGCGCCTGCTTCACGCGGCAGTTCCCCTCCACCACATCGACCAGATTATAGACAATGCGGTTCTCGAGTCCCATGACCACGTCCAGATTGCGCAGTCCGATATCGGTGTCGATAAGACAGACCTTCTTTCCCAGCTTTGCAAGGCCGGTACCTACGTTTGCGGACGTGGTGGTCTTACCCACGCCGCCTTTACCTGAAGTGACGACAATTACTTCGGAGCCCTTCTGCTCCGGGGAAAACTGATTTTCCATTTTCCGTTCCTCCGCTTATTTTTTTGCCGTTACGTTTCGTAACTCTTTTGTCGTCACCCATGTCGGTCCTAAAAGGAGCTCAACAGGTCTTTCGTAAGCGATTCAACGGTTATCTTATCGTTCTTTACATATGCAATTTTCGGCTGTACCTTAGGGCGTATGCCCCATTTTTGTTTTCCAGGTCTGTATTTGAAATCGCCGATCTTGATTCTCTCCGGCTCCATTTCAAGCGCAGCTATAAAGGCTCCGTCCACACCGTTCCCGCCGGCGTAAGCTTCGCCGTAGAGACCGCCCAGAATGATGATGTTCTTTGCGCTGATCACGGCGCTTCCCGGGTATACGTCTCCCAGCACGATGATGCTGTTCTCCGTCTCCAGGACTTCCTTGTTCTTCAGGCTCCCCTTAAAGAACTGCCCCTCGTCCCCGCCGGACATCTTTTTCTCCATGTGCGCCAGCGCCTTGATAAATTTTTTGTTGGTGGAATCGTCCTTTCCCACGATACAAACGATGTTGAGATCGCTGTTCTCGTGTATGGCCTCCAGAATCCGAATCTCCTCCACTCCGGACACCGTTCTTCCCTCCAGCGCAAGCGCCATGGAGGCCTGTCCGAAAAACGCTCTCGCCTCGGAAAACTTAAAGGCGATCTCCTTCAGAATTTCTTCAAAGGGCATTTCCCCGTCCATGTGAATGGTAATGCCGTTCGGAAAGCTCTTGATAAGCACTGCTTCCTTCATATTTCCTCACATTCCGCCTAAGATACGGCACATTATTTTAAGGTATACGGATCACAGCTCGTTGGAAATTCCGGCATCGGGCATTTCTGCCTCGCCCGTGATGATATCCTCCTCGGAAAGTCCGTAATAGTAACGGATTACGTCCACGGTGGCCTGCGCGGCATAATCCGACGAATAGCCGAAGGGGATTCTGGTGGCGATGGCGATCTCCGGATTTTCGTAGGGCGCATAGCAGACGAACAGCGCATGGCTGGGCCGCGACTTTGTCTGCTCTGCGGTACCTGTCTTTCCGGCCACCTCCACAGTCACCCCATCAAAGTAGGTCTTGTTCTGCACCACCTGTCTCATGCCGCTGTGCAGGGCGTTCCAGTACTGCTGCGGCAGCTCCACCTCGTTGCGGATCTTGGGCTCAAATTCCTGCACAAGACTGCCCTGAGAGTCCGTGATCTTGTCCACCAGCGTCAGATCGTAGCAGACGCCGCTGTTGGCAACGCAGGTCACATAGCGCGCCAGAGCCGCCGTGGTAAAGCTGTTGGTGCCCTGTCCGATGGAAGAACGCACAGGGTCCGTATCTGATACCGTCGGGGAGACCTCATAGATTTCCACGCCGGATTTGTCGGTAAGACCGTAGAGGTCCGCATACTGCGCAAGGGTGTCCAGACCGGCGGCCTCGTCGTAGGTGCCGCTTCTGGTGGCGAGCCGGTAGCCCACATCATAGAAAAAGAAGTTGCAGGAATCGCGGATCGCCGTTGTGACCGTCTCGTTGCCGTGTCCCCAGGCATTCCAGCATCTGGGCGAAGGTTCGATGTTCGTGTAGAGGCTGGTGCAGTTGATCTTGGAGTCCAGAGAGATGACTCCCTCCATCAGACCGGCGGTAGCCGTCACCATCTTAAAGGTGGAACCGGGCGCCAGGGCGTTCTGGGTGGCAAAATTGATCTGGGGCGACGATTTGTCCGCGTTCAGCTTTGCAAAGTATTCCGCGTTGACGGAGTTCGCCATCATGTTGTTGTCATACCCGGGATACGACACCATGGCGAGCACGTCGCCGGTGTTCACGTCCGTGATCACAACGGACGCATTGCAGGGGTCAAGTGCCAGCTGAGCCGGCGTGATGTCCAGATTGACGATCCGGTTCATCATGAACTGATAGGCGCTCAGTCTGCCGGCATATAGGGCCTCCTCGTCCTCCACGGGAACCTCGATCAGTTTCTGCTCACAGAGGATCTGGCAGACCTGCTTTCCCGTGATGGTATCGCTAAGCAGCATGTATTTGTACAGAAGCTTCTGGAACTCCGTGTTGCGGTCCAGCATCTGGATAATATAGGTCAGAAGCTTCTCGTAGATCTCCTCGGACTCGGAGTACTTTGCGTCTAAGTCCAGCTTGCTCACGTCGATCCAGTTCTGTGCAATGCAGTATTTCAGATATTCGTTCAGGCTTATGGTCTCGTCGGTGGTCCACGCGATATAGGTGGGGTCGGAGGTATCCACGCTCTCGGTCATGATGACGCCCTGATCGTTCAGCAGCTTTACGATACGGCTCTGGTAGACCTTTTCCTCATCGCTCAGTTTGTTGTAAGGCGTGAGCTTTTCGGTGAGTTCGCTCCGAAGTCTCTCATAGGTGCCCTCCTTGTAGAGCAGATATGCGTCGTACACCGCCTTCTCCGTCTCCTGGGCGTCGTCGGCCGCAAGGGATTTTATATCTATCACGGAATTGTTGAACAGGGTAAAGTAGACATCGTATATGGGAATCCTGATGTCGGAGCTGCTGGAGTGCTCCGTGGCCCTGTATTCCTTGGTATTGGTGATCTTGCTGGACACAAGGCCTGCAAGGCGCTGCTCCATGATATTGTAAACGGCCTTCGTGAGCTCGCTGTCGATGGTCAGATACACGTCCTGACCGGCCTTGGCCTCCTGCCGCTCCTGAATCTTGATCACCTTTCCCATATTGTCCACCACGACCTTTTCATAGCCCTTCTGGCCCTGCAGCGTGGTCTCAAAGCTGGATTCAATGCCGCCCTTTCCCACCACGTCGTTGATGTCGTAGACGTCGTCGCCTCTCCCCTGCTCCGCCATCTGTGCATTCAGCTCCGCGAGCTCCTCCGAGGAGATCTTTCCGGTGTAGCCCAGAATATGGGCGAAATACTTGCTGTCAACATAGCGGCGGATCGTGTCCTCCTCGATGGTGACGCCGGGAAGGACTTCGGAATTCTCCATGATGACTGCCACCGTGCGCTCGCTGACATTGGTGGCCACGGTGGTCCCGATGTATTTTCGGAAGGACGTCAGGTTCATGGCGTAGCGCAGCGTCACGAGCTGCAGCCACTCCTGCTTCGTATAGCCCTTTCCCTCCACGAAGGGGCTGGAGGAATCCTCCGGATTCTCCAATTCCCCGATGCCGAAGCCCTTCGACCTGCTTAGGAAGGTCATGACCTCGTCGGGCGTGGCGGTGCGCTCCTCGTCCTTGAGCTTGTCCACGGTGGTACGGCCGTACACGTCAGCCAAAAACCGCAGACGGCTCGTCCCGTCGACGGTGAAGGCGAAATCGCCGTCCTCATTGATGACGATGCGGAAATCGGTGATGACGTTGTCGCCGTTTTTTTCAATAATTTTGATCAGGCGATAGAGCATGTCGTTGATATTGGCGTTCTTTTCCCTGCCTGTCTCGAACACGTCCTCCACCTTCACGGAATAGGCCAGCTCGTTGTAGGCCAGGATATTGCCGTTTCGGTCGTAGATATTGCCCCTTGTGCTGGCGATATCTCTGGTCTTTTCCACCTCCAGCACGAACTCGTTGAGATACTCCTGTCCGTGGACGATCTGCAGGTCAAAGCAGCGATAGATCAGGATTGCCGCCATGGCGAGGAAAATGGCGGTGAACACCGTGAGCCTGTTGGTCAATATGCTGATAAATTTGTCCTTCAATTCGTCAAACAAATTTCTGAGCTCTCCTTTTTTCGTAAGCCTCCAGTTTCTCGTTCACCTTCAGGATCAGCGGATAGAGAAACAGGGTGACGACCGTTGTATACAGCGCCTCCGGCAGAATCACATGCGCAAAATAATAGGTAAATTGGAACCTGCCCCGAAGCAGGAACATCAGTACGTAGCAGACAACGCCGTAGGACAGATCGCTGGTGACGATCAGCGCCAGGGGCAGCTTGATATCCTCGGGGTAGAATATCCTGCTGAATTTTCCGTTCAGATATCCGATGTACATCATAAGCAGCGAATAAAAGCCCAGAAAACTCCCAAAGAGAATGTCGTTCATGAGCCCGCAGAAAAAGCCGATGACAAGGCCCTCCTTCTCTCCTCTCATAAAGCCGAAGGAGGAAGTCAGAATGATCATCAGGTTCGGTATGATGCCGGCAAAGGCAAGGTTCCCGAACACGCTGCACTGCAGGATAAAGCAAAGCCATATGAAGATTGCAACTACCGCTTTTCTCAACATTTGTTACTTTTGCTCCTCCGACTCCGGTTCCTCCGGCTGGCTGACTGTCTGCTTCCTGTCGGTAATGACCAACACCTCCCCGAGATGCTCGAAATCAACGGCAGGGGTGAGGAGCCCCGATTTGGTCAGATTGTTCGCGTCCGTCTCTATGTAAGTGATATACCCGATCAGAATGTTGGGCAGGAATTTGTCACTGATATTGGAGGTGACGATCTTATCGCCCTCCGCGACCACGTTATTGCTGTCCACCAGCTGGCTGAAGGTGATGCAGTTCTCGGACATCAGCTGCAGATTGCCGGAGACGATGAGATTGTCCTCCGTGGCAAGAGTCATGGCGCTGACGTTGCTGTTGTCAGAGATGATGGACGTGACCTTGGCCCAGTTCGGTCCCACGGAGGTGATGCGGCCTACCAGTCCGCCTCCCGCGATCACATTCATGTCTATCGCAAGCCCGTCTTCGGAGCCCTTGTCGATGAGAAAAGACGAATACCAGTTGCCGGAGTCCCTGCTGATGATGCGCGCGCCCACCTTGTTGTACTCGCCGTACTGCTCGTCCAGCTCCACCAGCGCCCGAAGCTGATTCAGCTCGTATTTGTCCTGCTGGAGCAGCGTGTTCTCCTCCGTGAGGGTCGCGATCTGAGCCTTCAGCCGCTCGTTTTCCTCTAGGAGCGTCCTGATCTGCACCAGCTCCTCGGAACGGTTGGAAAGCCAGCCGCCCAGCTTGCCGATCCCCTGCTGGAAGGGCACCACAACGTATCCCACCACACCGTTAAGCGGGCGGTTGAAGACGTCCGTGCCAAAGGTGATCAGCATGAGGAGCGTGCATAAAATTGTTAAAATCAAGAGGAGATATTTACTCGGTAAAGTAAATTTCTCCCCTTTCTTTTTGATCAACGGGCTCATTTACTCATTCCTTCGATTGCATAAGCTACGGATTTATAATTGTCGTCCTTGATGATCTTTGCCAGACCGGCCACAACGCTGGCGATGGGAGCGTCGTTCACATTCACCTTAAGCCCCGTCCCCGCGGACAGCCGATCTGCCAGATGGCATACCTGGGAGGCGCCTCCGGTGAGATAAATGCCGTGACGGTAGATATCCGCCGCAAGCTCCGGCGGCGTGCGCTCCAGGATCACCTTCACGTTGTCGATGATGGTGTTGAAATGCTCGTCGAGGGCCTCGTCCACCAGTCTTGTGGGAATCTCCCGCTCCACGGGCAGTCCCGTGACGATGTCTCTGCCGTACACTACGGCGGTCTTGACGTCCTTCTCCAATTCGCTCAGAGAGATCTTGACGTTCTCCGCCGTCTTCCCGCCGATGATCAGGCTGAATTCCTTTCGCACGGCGGCGCGTATGGCCTCGTCGAATTTCAGACCGCCGATCTTGATCAGACGGCTCAGCACGATCCCGCCGAGGGAGAGAATGGAGATCTCCGTGGTCTCATAGCCCACGTTCACCAGAAGGACACCCTGAGAATTTTTCACGTCGATGTCGAGCCCGAGCCCGTCCGCCACGGCCTTCTCCACCACCATGATCTTGCGCGCCTTTACGCCGGCATCGCGGATCAGATCGTAGAAGGCTCGCTTCTCCACCTCCGTGACGTCCGTAGGCACCGCGATATAGAAGTCCGCGGGCTTTGCGCTGCCGTTCTGAAGGTCGCTCAGGAAATATTTGATCAGCGTCTCCATATTTTTGATATCCGCGATCACGCCGTTGGACAGCGGATAAGAAATATGAATATTTCCGGGCGCCTTCTCATACATTTCAAATGCAGAGTCACCGTAGGCAAACAAGGTATTCTTGTTCTCTATGGCGATCATATTTTTTTCCACAAAAATACTGTCGCTGCTCCTGCTGTAAATTTTGATGTTGTTGGTACCGAGGTCGATACCGAATGCGTTGTTTGCCAAAGTTATGAACCCCTTTCTGTCGTATGCGGCTGCCCTGCGCAGCAGCCTTCGCTTTTCTCATGGGTGTATCTGCGTGAACCAGGACTCCTCCTTGAAGCTGACGTATCTGTTGTCGCCGATCACAATGTGATCCAGCAGAGGAATGTCCATTTTCTCTCCCATCTCCCTGACGTTGTCGGTCAGCTCCCTGTCCGCCCTGCTGGGAGTGGGATCGCCGCTTGGGTGGTTGTGCACCAGCAGAATATTCACCGCTCTGCACTCCAGAGCCGCCATAAAGATCTCCCGCGGTGAGATCAGCGCCATTCTGACGCTTCCGCTTGACAGCCGGCGTTCCGCGATCAACTGTCCCTTGGAATCCAGGCAGACCAGGACCACGCATTCCGTATCCTGATGCCTGAGCTTTTCCATAAAGTAGCCCGCCGCCTGACCGGAGCTTTTGAAGCTGAGCCCCCTGCTTGCGGCCGCCGCGCTCATTCTCTTGGTGAGCTCGGCCAGACTTTTTAATTTTACCGCCTTGACCTGTCCGATGCCCTTGATGCCCTTCAGGTCGTCGATCGTCACGCTGTGAAGCCCCAGAAGTCCTTCTCGGGGATAGCGGGCGAGCTTAAGCACCTCTTCCGCCAGCTGCAGCGCGTTCTTTTCCTTTGTGCCCGTGCGAATGATGATAGCAAGAAGCTCTGCTTCCGTCAGGTTCTCGGGGCCGAAACGCAGGAATCTCTCGTAGGGGAGCTCCGAAGCGTTTCCTTTTTGATGTTCTCTCATGCGTCTCCTTTCGCCCTTCTCCGACGCAGGAAAAACAAGAACCTATCTGATAAATCGATACACCACCAGCGCGATGACCACGCCGATCACGCTGGCTATGGTGATGTTGATGGTCAGGCCGAAGGTCAGCACAAAAAATCCGAGATCCAGCACTACCGGAGAGCTTAGGCCGAACGACTGGCCGTAGTTCAAAAAGCTTCCGTCAAAGAAAGTGCCGATAAATCTGCCGATCACAAAGCCGACCAGCACCAGAAGTATCAATACCCAGTTTATCTTTTTCAAAATGCCGCCTCATTCTTTCTTCCGTATTTTGCAATTTCCTTCCATACGCCTTTATATAGTACCACAAATCGGCAGGACTGTACACAAAAATCATATCATAAATTTTGACCTTTTTCTACACGGCTCCAAGGCGCAGCGCCTCCTCGGACACGATCCCGCCGTCAAGCAGCGCCTGAAGCGACTTTAAAATGCCGAATTTTGCGTGCTGCCAGGTCAGTCCGCCCTGAAAATACACCGCGTAGGGCGGTCTGATGGGGCCGTCGGCGGACAGCTCGATGGAGGAGCCCGAGACGAACGCGCCTGCGGCCATGATCACCTGTGCGTCATAGCCCGGCATATCCCACGGCTGCGGGGTCACGTGGCTGTCCACAGGGGCTCCCGCCTGTATGCCCTGACAGAAGGCGATGACGGCGTCGGGCCGTCCGAAGGTGATCGCCTGAATGATATCGTGCCGGCTCTCGCTGCTGTCGGGTACTACCGCAAATCCCAGCGGTTCGTAGAGATTCGCCGCGAACACGGCGGCCTTCAGAGCGGCGGCCGTGACGGTGGGGGCCAGGAAAAAGCCCTGATAGAGATCCTTCAGAACGCCCAGGGAGGCACCCACCTCCTTTGCCAGTCCGGGGGAGGTCAGCCTGCAGGCCGCGTTTTCCACGCACTCTTTCGTGCCCGCGATGTAGCCGCCGATGGGGGCGAGACCGCCGCCGGGGTTCTTGATGAGAGAGCCCACCGTCATGTCTGCTCCCACGTCGCCGGGCTCTGCGGTCTCCACGAACTCGCCGTAGCAGTTGTCCACCATACAGAGAATGTCGGGCCGTATGGATTTGATAAAGGCGATCAGCTCGCCGATCCTCGCCACGGACAGCGTGGGACGCGTCTGATAGCCCTTGGAGCGCTGTATGGTCACCAGACGGGTGCGCTGGTTTATGCTCCTTCGGATCTTGTCAAAGTCAAAGCCGCCGTCGGGAAGCAGATCCACCTGCCTGTAGGTGACGCCGTACTCCGCGAGAGAACCTCTGGAGGGCCGGATTCCGATGACCTCCTCCAGCGTGTCGTAGGGCCTGCCAACGGGGGATAAAAGCTCGTCGCCCGGGCGCAGATTGCCGCTAAGCGCCAGCGCCAGCGCATGGGTGCCGCATGTGATCTGGGGGCGCACCAGGGCGTCCTCTGTGTGAAAGACCTTGGCGTACACCTCCTCCAGCGTATCTCTGCCAAGATCGTTGTAGCCGTAGCCGGTAGTACCCACCAGGCAGGCCTCGCTCACCCTGCATTCCTGCATGGCGCGCACTACCTTGAGCTGGTTATACTCCGCCGTCTCGTCTATCTCGTCGAACCGTTTTTTCAGTTTTTCCAAAATCTTACTGCCGTATTCATAAACGGCATCGCCGATTCCCATGGAGGCGTACATTTTGTTTAAATCCGTCATCTTGCTCCCTCGCGTTCCCCGTAAATTCCCGCTTCGGTCAATTTGTCCGTCATGTACCTTAAGATGCGGTCCTCGTCGTAGTCAAATTTGTCCTGATCGATCCAGATCACGTCTTTTTCCCTGCGAAACCAGGTAAGCTGCCGCTTGGCGAAATGACGGGTGTTCTGCTTGATCAGGGCGACCGCTCTCTCCAGAGAAATCTCCCCATTAAGCCACTTAAGCATTTCCTTATAGCCAAGCCCCTGCATGGAGACCATGTCTCGGGTGCAGCCCATTCGGCGAAGCTCCTCCACCTCCTGTGCAAGGCCCTGCTCCAGCATCTCGTCCACGCGCCGGTCGATCCGCCGATAGAGACGTTCCCGCTCATCGTTCAGCACAAAACAGCAGGATAAGTAAGCGCTTCCCTTTTGCCGCTCCTTTTCGTTGTGGGCCGATATGGGCTCCCCCGTCAGGTGAAAAAACTCAAGCGCCCGAACGGTACGCTTGATATTGTTCGCATGAATGGCGCTTGCGGATAAGGGATCCACCCGTTCCAGCATCTCGTGAAGCTGCTCCGGCCCCTTCTCGGCGGCCAGCCTCTCCAGCGATTTTCTGTACTCGGTATTTTCTTCATTTTCGGTAAAGTCGATGTCCCGCAAAAGCGCCTGAATATAAAATCCCGTGCCGCCGGCCACAATGGGAATATGGCCCCTTTCGTAGATCTGCTCCAGGCATTCCTCGCATTTTTGTTTGAACAGCACTACGTTAAAGGGCTCCCACGGGTCGAGAATATCTATCATGTGATGGGGAACGCCCTGCATTTCCTCGGGCCTTATCTTGGCGGAGCCGATGTCCATGTGCCGATAGACCTGCATGGAATCGGCGGAGAGGATCTCTCCGTCCACGATCTTTGCCAGCGCCACGGAAAGCTTCGTTTTTCCTGCGGCGGTGGGACCGGTCAGAACGATCATGGGGCGCCTGCACTGTTCCTGATTCTCCACAGATACTCTCCTTTCCTGCGCTTTTGATTAATTGACCACGCGCTTGAATTTCCGCTCCATCTCATACTTTGTCATGGACACAATGGTGGGCCTTCCGTGGGGACAGTTGTAGGGGTTGTCCAGCGTAAGCAGCTCGTCTATCAGCGCCTCGGCCTCCGGAACGCTTAAGAGATGGTTGCCCTTCACGGCCGCCTTACAGGACATGGACGCTATCTTCTCCTCGACGACGCGCAGGTTCCCGAAGCTTCCGCCCTCCGCCAGCCCGTCCAGCACCTCCAGGAACATTTCCCGTTCGTTGCAGCCGTACAGGTCCGCAGGCACGCTCCGCAGCGCGTATTCGTTTCCGCCGAAGGCCTCCACCTCAAATCCGAGCCCGAAAAAGGTGTCCAGATGCTCCTTCAGAACGGTCTCCTCCTGTCCGGAGAGACTGACGATCACGGGGGGCATCAGCGTCTGTGAGACTACGGCCTTCTCGCGGTACTGCTTCATCAGCCGTTCAAAATTCACCTTCTCGTGCGCGGCGTGCTGGTCGATCATCAGCAGCTTGTCCTCGTACTGAACCAGCCAGTAGGTCTCAAAGACCTGCCCGATGATCCGAAAGCGGGCGCGGTTATCCTGGGTGAGAATCTTTTCCTCGAACAAATTCAACTGTTCTGCAGAGGAGTTTTCTGCGGCGGCTTTTTCTTCTTGGCGCTTCAGTGCTTCGGAAGCATCTTTTTTCCCTTCGCGCTCCGGCACTTCGGAAATCTCCGAGGTCTCGGAAAAGAACGGATTTTCCCCAGAATCCGGGGATTCTGCAGGATTTTTTACCATTTTTTCCGAATTTTCCTGTGTTTTCTCCCTCTGCCAGGCGGGATTTTGAATAAAATCCTGCATATTTCGGCGTTCTGCGGCATATTTCGCATCTTCCGCAAGACGAAATTCTTCCGTGCGATGTCGCTCGAACGGCTCCGGCGTATGGACGCGTTCCTGCTTTTCCGCTTCCTGCCGCAGGGCTGCCTTCCGCTCGCGGTCGGTGTCCAGAGACGCCTCCGGAATCATCTCCTCCCCGTGGAGAGTTTCCTGCACCGCCTTCGTCAGAAAGCGGGCGAAATCCATTCCGTCGCTGAAGCGGACGTCCATTTTCGTAGGGTGGACATTGACGTCTACCTGTCTGGGATCCATTGTGATGTGCAGCACGCAGAGAGGAAATTTATGCTGCATCAGATATCCCTTATAGCCCTCCTCCACCGCCTTTGCAATGATGCCGCTTCGGATAAAACGGCCGTTGAGAAAATAGATCTCAAAATTGCGGTTCGACCGGACGGCCTCCGATTTTCCCAGATACCCCTCCGCCTTTATCCCGCCTTGCTGCACCTGCATGGGAATCAGCGCATTGGCCGTCTCTCTCCCGTAGATTCGGTAGATCACTTCCTTTAGGTCGCCGCTGCCGGAGGTGTGGAATTTAAGCTGTCCGCCGAGGGTCAGCTTAAAGGAGATATCGGGGCGCGACAGCGCCAGATGCTCCATGAGATCGACAATATAACCGCCCTCGGTAGCCGCCTGCTTTAAGAATTTACGGCGCACGGGCGTGTTGTAAAAGAGATTGCGCATGATAAAGGTGGTGCCGTCCGGAGCGCCCACCTCCTCAAAGCCCGTCTCCCTTCCGCCCTCCAAAAGGATCCGGCTGCCCGTAATGCAGTCCTGCGGCTTGGTGATCACCTCCGTCCTCGACACGGCGGCAATGCTGGAAAGCGCCTCACCGCGAAAGCCCAGGCTTGCGATCTGCTGCAGGTCCTTCGCGTCCGCTATCTTGCTCGTGGCGTGCCGCAAAAACGCCGTGCGCAGCTGATCCCGTTCCATGCCGCAGCCGTTGTCTGTGACGCGGATATACTCAATGCCGCCCTCCTTCACCTCCACCGTGACGGCGTCCGCGCCGGAATCGATGGCGTTCTCCACCAGCTCCTTCACCACGCTGGCGGGGCGCTCCACCACCTCTCCGGCGGCGATCTTATCTATGGTGTCCGGATCCAAAACATGTATCTGTGCCATCTCGTGCCTCGCATTTCTCTTTTCAGTCTGTCCGGTCCTATTCCGCCGCACAGCCCCAGCCTGTCCTGTCTTAGCCTGCCCTATTTATCCCTGCCATCTGTTCTTCAGCTTATTCTGCAGGCGGTACAGGGTGTTCAGCGCATCAATGGGCGACATGGTGCTGATTTCCAGCTCCGTCAGCTCTTTGATCACATCTTCGTCCTTCACCGTGTCAAAAAGTGACATCTGTGCCAGGTCGACTTCGTCCAGCTTCTGATGCTTCGCCGGCTTCCCGTCGTCCCTGGTATCTACCGTGATGCTCTGAATCTTTTCGATGATATCGTTGTCCGTGAGCTGTTCGACGATCTCCTTGGCGCGGTCGATGACGATATCGGGCACGCCTGCAAGCTTTGCCACCTGAATGCCGTAGCTTCTGTCCGCGCCGCCCCTTATGATCTTTCTCAGGAAGACGATGTCGTCTCCCACCTCCTTCACGGCGATACAGTAGTTGTTCACATTGCTCATCTTGCCCTCCAGCTCCGTCAGCTCGTGATAATGAGTGGCGAACAAGGTCTTGGCGCCCAGCAGTCTTCTGTTGCTGATGTGCTCGATCACCGCCCAGGCAATGCTCAGGCCGTCGAAGGTGGAAGTGCCCCTTCCGATCTCGTCTAAGATCAACAGGCTGTTCGAGGTGGCGTTCCTCAAGATATTTGCCACCTCGTTCATCTCCACCATGAAGGTGGACTGCCCGCTGGCCAGATCGTCGGAGGCGCCCACGCGGGTAAATATCCTGTCCACAATTCCGATGTCGGCGCTCTTTGCCGGCACGAAACAGCCGATCTGCGCAAGCAGTACGATCAGCGCCGTCTGCCGCATATAGGTGGATTTGCCGGCCATATTGGGGCCTGTGATGACGCTGATGCAGTGACTGTTATTGTCCAGATAAGTGTCGTTTGCAATGAACATGTCGCCCTGCAGCGTCTGCTCCACAACGGGGTGCCGTCCGTCCTTAATGTTGATGACGCCCTTCTCGTTCAGTTTGGGGCGCACGTAGCGGTTGCGCTCGGACACCAGCGCTAGGGAGGCATACACGTCCAGCCGCGCCACGGCCTTTGCCGTCCTCTGAATGCGCATAAGCTCCTGCGCGACGCTGTCCCGTATCCTGCAGAAGATGTCGTATTCCAGCGCGGTCAGCTTGTCCTCCGCATTCAGGATCGTATCCTCCAGCTCCTTTAACCGGTCCGTGGTATAGCGCTCGGCGCCTGCCAGCGTCTGTTTTCGGATATAGTCGGCGGGCACCATGTCCTTGTAGGAATTGGTCACCTCAAAATAATAGCCAAAGACCTTATTGTATTTGATCCGCAGATTCTTGATGCCGGTGCGCTCCCTGTCCTGTTCCTCCAGCTCCGCCAGCCATTGCTTTCCGTCTCTTTTGGCGCTGCGCAGCCTGTCCACGTTCTCGTCGAAGCCGTCCTTTATCATGCCGCCCTCGCGGATCGTCACGGGAGGCTCCTCCTCCACGGAAGCGCGGATCAGTTCATATACGTCCTCAAGACCGTCCATCTCATTTTCAATATTGCAAAGCTCTCCGGCGGAAAAGCTCTGCAACACCTTCTTGATGGCGGGAAGCATTTCCAGAGAATTGCGAAACGCAATGAGATCTCTGGGATTCGCCGTCTTGTAGGTCACCTTGCTGAGCAGTCTCTCAAGGTCGTAGATGGGGTTCAGATACTCTCTCAGCTCGTCCCTTGAGACGCTGTCCTTGTTCAGATCCTCGATGGCGTCCAGCCGAAGCTCCATGTCGCTCTTGTCGATCAGCGGCTGTTCCAGCATACTCCGAAGCAGCCTTCCGCCCATGGCGGTCCTGGTCTTATCCAGAACGCCCAGAAGGGAGCCGCTCTTTCGCTTCTCCCGCAGGGTCTCCGTCAGCTCCAGATTGCGCCTTGTGGCGCTGTCGAGAAGCATATATTTGCTGGTCAGATAAGGGTGGATCTGGGTAAAATGCGCAAGATCCGTCTTCTGGGTATCATAGAGATACTGAAGCAGCGCCCCCGCCGCCAGCATACCCACGGGAAATTCCTCGATGCCAAGACTGCTCAGGGTGTTCACCTTAAAATGCTCCAGCAGGATACGTCTGCAGCCGTCGTCATCGAACATATGAGGCTCCAGAGCGTTTACGGAAATGCGGTACTTGTCCCGCAGACTCTCCAGATCGAAGCCGCTGACCAGAAACGCCTCGTTGTGAATGATCTCCGACGGCTCGTATTTCATCAGCTCGTCATTTAATTTCTTAAGGTCCTCCACCTCCGTCAGATAATAGTCGCCGGTGGTGACGTCCGCCACGGAGAGGCCGATCCTCGTAGGGGTATAGACAATGCACATGAGGAAATTATTTCTGGATTCCTCCAGCGACTGTACGTTCAGGTTGGTGCCGGGCGTCACCACGCGAATGACTTCGCGCTTCACCAGGCCCTTTGCCAGTCTGGGATCCTCCATCTGCTCGCCGATGGCGACCTTATATCCTTTGTTGACCAGCTTGGTCAGATATGTGTCCACCGCATGATACGGCACGCCGCACATGGGCGCCCGCTCCTTGAGGCCGCACGCCTTTCCGGTAAGGGTCAGCTCCAGCTCTCTGGAGGCTGTGACGGCGTCCTCAAAAAACATCTCATAGAAATCCCCCAGACGGTAAAAGAGAATGCAGTCCGGATACTGCTTCTTCGTCTCCATGTATTGCTGCATCATGGGGGTCAGATCCTCCATGGGAATCTTGTCCGACATTATGTGTACTCCTGTTCTGTCACGGAAGCGGTTCGCAAAATCTTAAAACCGCAGTCCGAAGGGTAAATATGTGCCAAACTTGATCTGCAGCCGAAAGCCGCAGTCAAAAGCTTAAGATACCATAAAAGGCAAATGCACAAGCAGTTGCGCATTTGCCTTTATCTTACCACAAAATATTGATATTGTAAAGTTTGACAGCTCGTCTTAAGGTTTGCCATTTGGGTTCCGTGCATTCAGAATTTCATTCTTTTCTATAGAACCTCCAGAATTCTCCGTCTTCATGCACTGTATAAGTGTCCTCGACCCATCTCATGATCCATGTATTCTTATCAACGGATATCTCTCCATTCCAGCCCTCGACGGCTATGATCGTAGGTATTTTTTCAGGGTACATGTCCCAATAATACAGCAGACTTTCATTATATGTAGGTGTATTTATTGTAGAGAAGGTGCTCACTTTGGTATTCTGATCCACGTATACTATTGGATCTGACATCCACGGGACTACAACGAGAATCGAATCCTCATTTACAAACCTCTGCCAATCGGACAGCGTCCCTTTTACTTCGTTGCATTTCTGCAAAGACGTGACAATACCCTTTGCGGGGCCTGCACGTATAACATTTTCCAGATCAATTGTCAATTTAATCCCTGCCTCGTTTGCGTATCCGCACACAATCATTGCCCTGTGAAATATAAACAAGGCAAGAATGGCAACAATAAAACCAACGCCTTCATTGGAGCGGCGGTTACATACAGCCATCTGGCCTAATGACACAAACGAGACCAACGCCCCCAAAATCAAATATCCCATAATCGACAAGAATTCAAGGTTTGTCAAAAATGCTACGGAAACGGTGGACAACAGCGAAATGACCATTCCTGTATAATATAACATTCGCGTTTCCGGATTTAAATATTTGCATCCCCTGCCACCCAAGCAGATCAACAGCAACAAAATAATGAAATATTGGCAATTCCAATCCAGCGGCTGCTTTCTCGAAATAAATATAAGTACTATTTCCGTTAATAGCAGCCCATACCCAAAACAGGAGAAAAAAGTAACTTTGTTTCTGATGAAAAGATAAATCAAAAACGATACGGCGGCCACTACGGCAATCCAAATCGCTCCATTCATAAATCCTCGGAAATAATACGCTATATCCGTAATCTTTTCACCGTGAGATGCATCAGCCTGCATTATAAATTGAATATTCTTTATTACCCCCCCGAACCAACTTCGGAAACGATTGCTGCCATATATCCCCCGCCGCATATTGCACACGTGCTTGTAAAAAATGCGATATTTGTCAATCTTCTTTTACCGAACACATACAATAGACTCAATACACCAAAGAATACGACTATGCATGTGGGATAGGATATGATTTCCAGACAAAGAAATAATGCTGCAAATATAAGATAATATTTCTTCTCCTGATTTCTGTAAAATTTCAGCAAAAATACGAAAAGCAGAACCGAAAAGCATATCTGCATGTTTGAAAACTCAGGAAAAACACTTTGCTTTGCACGAAAAACAAAGAAAAGCATACACATGTAATGTGCCGTTCTATAGTCTATAAAACGGACAAGTTCTTTATATAAAACCAATGTCACTATCGCGTATAAAAAGACACCGCATATTTGCAGGTACAATGCCACTCCGGTCAGGTCCGGAACAAACTTTTTATATAACGCCATTAAAAAATCAGTCAAAAAAATAGATGTCTGATGAGGTTCACACATTTCCTGGAATAATCTGTCTCCCATTATGTGACGAAATGACATGGCTACGGCATATGCCTGATCCGTTCCGAAATCAGAAAATATACTTTTTATATTTGCAATTACGACTGCTATCCATAAAACACAAATTTTTTTTTCACATTTTGCAATGAACTTTGATTGTTTTTTGGTCTTTTCACTTGTCCCCATATCATCTCCCGTTTACGCCTCCCCTTTCGCAGCCATCGGCCGGCACTGCTTTTCCCAGATAATAGAAGCCGCGGCACTCCTCCAAAAGGACCGGAAACAGTTTCCCCACCATGGTCTCATCTCCGGGAATATGTACGATCGTATTGTTGGAAAGCCTTCCCGTCACATAGCCGGGCGTGCTCTCGTTCACCTCCTCGATCAGGGCCTCCAGGACCTTGCCCTGATGCGCGGCAGCCTGTTCCCTTGCCGTCTCCTGCACGACCTTCAGCAGCCGGTCGAAGCCTTCTTTCCTCTGCGCCTCGGGCACCTGATTTTCCATGGCCGCCGCAGGCGTTCCCGTGCGCTTGGAGTAGAGAAAGGTAAAGGCATTGTCATATTTCACCTGCCGCACCATGTCTATCGTCTGCTCCAGATCCTCCGGCGTCTCGCCGGGAAAGCCCACGATGATATCCGTAGTGATGGCAATGTCGGGAATCTCCTGCCGGATACGCCGCACAAGCTCCAGATACTGCTCTCTTGTATAGCGGCGGTTCATCTGCTGCAGGATCCTCGTGGAGCCGGACTGCAGGGGCAGATGCAGGTGGCGGCATATCTTGTCCGACTCCTTCATGACCTGTATCAGCTCGTCGGAGAGATCCTTGGGGTGAGAGGTCATAAAGCGGATCCGCTTCAGTCCCTCTATCCTTTCCACCCTGCGCAAAAGCTCCGCAAAGGTCACGGGAGTCTCCAGATTCCGGCCGTAGGAGTTCACGTTCTGGCCCAGCAGCATCACCTCCACCACACCGTCCGCCACAAGCCGCTCTATCTCCCGCAGGATATCCTCGGGCCGTCTGCTGCGCTCCCTGCCCCTCACGTAGGGCACGATACAGTAGCTGCAGAAATTGTCACAGCCGAACATGATGTTGACGCCGGACTTAAAGGGATACTTGCGCTCCACGGGCAGCTCCTCCACGATCCTGTCCGTATCCTTCCATATGTCCACGACCATGCCGTCCGATTCCAGTGTCCTGCACAAAAGCTCCGCAAATTGATAGAGATTGTGGGTGCCGAAGATCAGGTCCACGAACCCATAGCTTTTTTTCAGCTTTTCTATTACCTCCGGCTCCTGCATCATGCAGCCGCAGAGCGCGATCTTCATTTCGGGGTTCCTGCGCTTATAGCCGTTCAGCTCCCCCAGCCTTCCGTAGACGCGCTGATTCGCGTTGTCCCTGACGGTACAGGTATTGAAGATCACGAAATCGGAATTTTCGTCCTCCGTCAGCTCATAGCCGATCTGCCGCAGGATTCCCGAAAGCTTCTCGGAGTCCCGGGCGTTCATCTGACAGCCGAAGGTAGTCACGCAGGCCCTCGGAAAACGGTTGTGCTTCTCGTAAAAGCAATCCACGTACCGGCGGCATTTTTCGATAAAGTAATATTGCCGGGCGGGCTCGTCGGACGGCGGAGCCTCTTCAAGGTTTATCTGTTCATAATCTGTTTCACCGTACATTCTTTGACCGGACCTTTCGTAATATCAGTAATAGCATCAACTGCTTTGCACTCATACATCATAGCACGCCAAGCGGTTTTCGTCTATGTATTATATTTTTTTATGTCCCTGCACACCTTTCCGGACAGCGCCAGCACGCAGATCAGATTGGGAATCGCCATGAGCCCGTTGCAGATGTCGGCAAAGCTCCACACCGCCTCCAGAGAAAAAATGCTGCCGAAAAGCGCCGCCAGACCGTAGGCAAAGCGATACCAGATAAGATAATCGGTGCGTCCGCCCATGAGAAATTCAAAGGCGCGCTCCCCCTGATAGGCGCAGCCTATTATGGTGGCAAAGGCAAACAGCGTGATGCAGACGCTGACGAACAGATCCGAGTGACCGCGGAACGTGCTGCGGAAGATCGCAAGCACCAGACCCGTGCCGCCAAGCTCCCCCTTCGCCGCCGCGTCCGAGCCCAGCACTCCGGAGGCGGCCAGCGCGAGTCCCGTCATGGAACACATCACGGCCGTGTCCAGAAAGACGCCGGTCATGCTGATGTAGCCCTGCCTGACGGGATCGTCCGTGTCGGCCGAAGCCGCCGTGATGCCGGACGCCCCAAGTCCCGCCTCGTTGGAAAAGATTCCGCGGGAGACGCCCCAGCGCAGGGACTCGAAAGCGCTCACCGTCACCGTGCCGAACAGGCCGCCGCTGACCGCGCGGGGAGATACGGCTGCCGCGACGATTCCGAAAAGCGCTGCGGGCAGATTCTTAAGATGGGTCACTATCACGGCAAGACAGCCCAGCATATACAAAAGCCCCATGGCCGGAACAAGATATCTGGTGACCTTGGAAATCGTCCGAATGCCGCCGATGACTACCAGTATGGTAAGCAGGCTGATGAAAAGTCCGGTCTTTAGTCTGGGCGTGTGAAAGGAATGCCACATCACGTCGGCAATGGAATTTGACTGGGTCAGATTTCCCATGCCGAAGGTGGACATGACCGCAAAGAACGCAAAAAAGGTCCCCAGGATCCGGCCCTTTCTGCCGCCTAGCGCCCTGACGCAGGTATACATCGGACCGCCGGCGGCCTCCCCTCTCTCATTTTTGGTGCGATACTGTACGGACAGAGTGCTCTCGGCGAGCTTGGTGGCCATGCCGATAAAGCTTGTGAGCACCATCCAGAACAGAGCGCCGGGGCCTCCCAGCACCATGGCCGTCACCACGCCGATGATGTTCCCCGTGCCGATGGTGACGGCAAGCTCCGTGGTCAGCGCCGAGAACGAGGATACCTTCCCGTTTTCGCCTCCCGACTTTGCGTCCCCGCTGACGGCGCATTTCAGCGCAAATTTAAGATTCCTCAGGGGCAAAAAATGCATTCTAAGCATCAGATAGATCCCCGTTCCGAGAAGCAGCAAGAGCGTCCACGGTCCCCAGACCAGATCGTCTATCCGGGCGATTAATTTTTCCGGATTCAAAATAAGAGCCTCCCCACCGGCTTTGTAAAATATATCGGCGGAGAGGCTCCTTTATGCAGGCCGGCTAAAAACTTTCCCGAAACGGCGGGATCAGGCGGCAGATCTCCTCAAATCCGAAGGCCACCGCAGGCAGTGACGAGCCTGTCGTCTCCTGCGTGAAGTACAATGTCCTCCAACAGGCATTCAGCCGATACTCCCCATAAGGCATATATAAATTCAGGGTATCGTCGGCGGAGAAGTCCCATTCGGGCTGGGGATCGGCAAGCTGCTGCTCGTCGGTCATCTCGGCATAATTGTAGTATAAATACAACCACAGCTCGTTAATCAGTTCGGAAAGCTCCTCATGCATTTCCTCTGTCCGCTTGTAAAAGAATTCGTAAGATGATATTTCCTGTCCGCTTGCGCTGGGATGCAGAGCCGTCGTCTCGTGATATCCCGTCTTTACGCCGTACAAGGTGTGGTCCTGGGCGTCAATCAGAAGCTCCATCGTTTGCCCTTCGTAGCAGTTTATTTTTAAATACCATATGATAAAGTTGACTCCCTCGGCATAGTCATCGCTGTAAATGACATACTGCTTCCAGTCCTCTATCTGTAAATCATCATTGAACAGCGCGTGCGCTATACTATCTGATCTGAGAGAAAGGATTGTATAAATCATATCGGCGGGAAGCATCGAATAGGTATCCTCATATAGCTTTTGATAGGCGCTTTCATCCGATGTCGGGCTCATATCATGGACCGACACATAGTATTCCCTGCCGTTCGCCAGCCCTTCCGCAAAGCTCTCCATTCGGTCGTAAAGAGACATCTCGCTTTTGGCATTCAACAGGGCGATATTTACGTCTTCCCGCGCTGCAAGGGCAGTTCCCGAGCATATGTTCCGATCCTGGTACTGAAACACTATCTGCGGCAGAAAAAGCGCAAAGCATACCAGCCCTGCGAGACATGCGGCGCATACCGCATAAAGCCTGCCGCCCCTCCAATAGATTTTCCTGCCTTTTTGTCCTGTTTTCTTTGTTTTCTTCATTCGGGGACGGCCTCCTTTTGTTCCTTCGGCTCAGCTGCGACAGCTTCCGGACTGCGGTCGGGGAAACAGATCCTGATCACGGTGCCCTCCCCCAGATTGCTCTCGATATTCAGCACCGCGCCGTGTATCCGCACGATCTTACTGCACAGCGCCATGCCGATTCCCGCGCCGCCCTCCTTGCGGGAACGGGATTTGTCCACCATGTAGAAGGCTTCCGTGATCCTTCCGATTTCCTCCTTCGGTATTCCGCGGCCGTTGTCCACCACCTTCACTTCATAGCCGCCGCCCGCCGCCGTGCCCTTCAGGAGAATAAAGCCCCGCCCCTCCTTGTCCATGGCCTTCACGGCATTGTCCAACAGATTGTAAAAGAGGGACAGCAAAAGCTCCTCGTCGCCGAAGATGACGCCCTTGTCCATATTCACCTTGCCCCGGATTCCCCTTTTTCTCCAAATGGGGCGCATGGTGGCGCGAATGTTTTCCTCCAGAGATTTTGTGCCGACTGCGCGGAACTGCGCGGGAGTCTTGTCCATGCTGACCAGCTCCAGCAATTTGTGAGAGAGACTTTCCAGACGTTTTCCCTGACTGTAAATATAAAAATAGGCGTCCCGCTTCTCCTCGTCGGAGAGATTGACGGAATTGAGCATGTCCGCATATCCGATGATAGAGGTGAGAGGCGTTTTCAGCTCATGGGCGAACGCCGCGGTAAAATCCTCCTTTTGCTTCGCCTCCAGCGCCTTCGTCTCCATCTGCTCCACAAGCCTGTCGGCCATGCGGTCAAAGCTTCTGGCAAGGGAGCCCAGCTCGTCCGGGCTCGTGTTGCGGGAGCGCAGCTCATAGCTTCCGTCGGCAATCCTGCCCGCCAGCTTGTTCAGGCGGCTGATGGGGCGGGTAATGTAGCGCGAAAGCAGGTAGATGATCACACTTCCCGCCAGCAAAAGACAGATCAGCACCGTTCGGTACTGATTCAGAAGGATCTGTCTGTCCGCATAGATTTCCGTCAGCTCCCTGCACATTCCGAGACGGATCGGAGACGCGCCCACGCTGCTCGTGGCCAGGGTGAGCATATAGTAGCCGTCCTGTGTCCTGCGGATACAGTAGCCGTAAGTGTCCTCGCCGTCAAGAGATCCGGCCAGCTCCCTTACGTCGCTGTCCAGTCCTCTGGCCTCGATATAGTTCTGCCCGAAGTAGTACGCGTCGTTTTCGCCCAGCACAAAGCAGCGGTTCCCTCCCCGCTCCACGCTGTCCGATATATTGGCCATGGTCACGTCCACGGCGTAATCGTCGCCGTACTCCTCCACAGAGTGATAACCCATTTCAAACAGGAATTGGAACATCTGACTCTCGCGGTTCCCTCGCTCGATCTCCCTGTTCAGGAGCCGTGAGAAATTGGAATGCAGCATCCACATGCCGAACACGGTAAAGACGGCCGTCAACAGAATCACCGTGGAAAAAAACAGTTTGTCCGCAAATTTCATAAAATTTCAGCCTTCCAGACGATACCCCACCTTATAGACGGCGGAAATCTCATTGTCCCAGTTCAGTTTCTTTTTCAGCCTCTGAATGTGGAGGTCCACGGTCCTGCTCTGTCCCATATATTCTCCGCCCCAGACGGTCTCATAGATGGTCTCGCGATACAGCGCGATGTTCCGATTGCGTGCCAGCAGCAAGAGCAGGTCGAACTCCTTCATGGTGAGCGCGATCTGTTCCCCGTTCCTCGTGACGGACCGTGACGCGCTGTCTATGGTCACGTCGAACACGTTCAGTACGGTCTCCGCCTTGTTGTAGCGGCGAAGCACGGCCTCCACTCTCGCCAGAAGCTCCACAATCTCAAAGGGCTTGGTCAGGTAATCGTCCGCTCCCATCTTCAGGCCCTTCACCTTATTCTCCGTGCTTCCCAGCGCGGTCAGAAAGATGACGGGCAGCTCCAGCGACTTTGCATAACCCATCAGCTCATAGCCGTCTATCCCGGGCAGCATCACGTCGAGCAGGAGCAGATCGAATCTCTCCTGGTCCATCAGATCTGCGGCCTTCTCCCCGTCCGGCGCCCAGACGCACTGATACCCTGCCTTGCGCAGATTTATTTTAATCAGATTTGCAATGGGCTCCTCGTCCTCCGCAATCAAGATTTTCAGCATTTCCTAACCCCGTTCCTGCGCATGAAACGAAAACCGCTACGGCTTTGCAGCGCATAAAATACTAGTTTATGTGCCTATCATACTACGGGATTGTATCTTTTTTGTATCGTGCCTACATGGGCCCCTTGTCCCGCAGAAAGGTATGCCAGAGCTTCCTGCGGCATTCCATTGGAGAAGCATAGCCGTCGGATATGCCGTCGAAGCGCCGAAAGCCTTTCTGACGCTTCGATAGGGGCTCCCATTTCGGAAGGCCGTCCGCATTCGGATCTCCTTTTCGCACAAAGGCCGCCACATAATCGATCATCTGGGCGCTGAGGTCATAGTCCGTCTTTTCAAAGGGCCGCCAGCATTTGTCCATATTTCCGAAAAAATACCACAGATCGGCGGCGTGAAAGGCCTTGTAGCGATTGCCGGGCAGCTCTCTGTCAAAAAAGAAGCCGTACACGGGCGCCCTGCCCTCCCTTGCATTGCGCTTCGCCCAGCCGTATGCCAGCTCAAAGATAAGATAAGGCATGAAATCCTGCGACGTTACGCCCACGATCAGTGGAATGTCCAGGTCCGTTCCGCGCTTTCTCACTCTCTGGGGCAGGTCGGGAATAACGGTGCCGTCGATGCCCGGCTGCAGATAGTGCATATCATTGTGTTCTCTGGATACCTGATACCACGCCTCCCAGATCACATCTGCCGGAAGGCGTCTGAACTCGTCCTCGTTCTCTGCGCCGGCCCGCCGTTCCACTTCGCTCCAAAAGCCTGCGGATTCCGCAGGCGTATAGGGCCGCACCACCTTCGGGATCATACCCGCGCCCGAGAGCATCACCGCTCCCTTTACAATCCCATTCAACGCCTGTGTGTAGAGCAGATCCGTCACGCTCATGGCTCCCGCCGACTGCCCCATGATCGTGATCCGTTCCGGATCCCCTCCAAAAGCCGCAATATTGTCATGGACCCATCTGATGGCGGTCATCTGGTCGTAAAGGCCGTAATTTGCGGAGCGGTACAGGGAGAACACATTCAGGCGGTAGCCCACGGACACATAGACAATCCCGCGCTTTGCATACTCCTGTGTGTCGCCGTAAGGCAGCTCTCCCACGGTCCCCGTCTCATGTCCGCCGCCGTGGATAAAGACCAGCACGGGACAGTTTTCGCCCTGCAGGGGGCTTACGATATTTAACGTCAGCGCGTTCTCCTCGTAGAGAAAGGTCCGCCCCTTGCGAAATTCGTCGTAATAGAAATTGTCGGCGTCGTTTTCTTCCTTGCGGAAGGTGTCGTACTGAAAGCAGTCGATCTCCTGCTTTGCGGCGTCGCAGACGCCCTCCCAGTGTGTGATCTGTTTCGGATAGGCAAAGCGTTCCGCCGTGGCATAGCGGATCCCGCGAAACAAAATGCCGTTTTCCCTCTCAATGCCCTTTACGGCGCCGCAGGCCGTCTGTATCGTACATTCTTTTTCCGTCATCTTCCATACAATCCTCGCTTTATTTCATACAATCTTCACTTTATCTGTCGGTACAAGAGCCTTCATCGGCTTCGCACGCCTGATTCTATTATAGAGGATTCGTCCGGCCGCCGCAACAGAAATTCAACCGGTATGTGACCTAGTATGTGACCGGCAGTTAATTTATCGTTGTAAAGTCATAACAATAGCGATATAATATTTATTGGATTTATATAAAATAAACAGGTAAAAATTGGCAGGTAAAAATTGTATTGGAAAAGCAGTTGCATGAGTGATATTTTATAGACTATAATAAAATAAAGAGTCTCTCAATAATATATAATGGTGAAGGTATGAAAGTATATTTAGATAATTGCTGTTATAATCGACCCTATGACGATCAGACACAGATTAGAATACATCTGGAAACAGAGGCCAAACTGCATATTCAGGATATGATAAAAAACGGCGAGCTCGCACTTGTAACCTCCTATGTGTTAGAATATGAAAACGGAAAAAACAGATTTTCGCACAAACGACGGGCTATATCTGATTTCATGAACGCCAACGAGTCATATTACGTCGGAACAGAAAAAGAAGCGGAAATTAAAAAGATAGCGGAAGATATTGTAAAAACGGGTGTAAAAAGTTTAGACGCTCTGCATGTGGCGAGCGCTTTACTGGCAGGCAGTGATTATTTTGTTACGACAGATGACAGACTGCTGAAATATACAACGGATAAGATACAGATTGTAACACCTGGAGAATTGATCAGAAGATTGGAGGCGACTGTCTAATGAATAGTGCCATAGAAATTATGGATACAGGTTTTGCCTGTTTGGTTGAAAAACTTGGAGTGGTCGACGCCGAGCGGTTTGTGGCGATGATCAAGCGCGACAGCTTTGACTATACGATCTGGCGTCGGGAATATTTTGATAAGATGGATTTGGAACAGGTCAGTGCGGAGGCGGTCTCCTATGCACAAGAGCATCCGCACAGCGGCAAGGGAACACGGATCTGACAATTGACTTGTATTTACAAAATATTTTCTAAATAAATGAAAAGGGATATATCTTTTGTATGATATATCCCTTCCTTGCTGTCATATGAAGTATAAGCGCATCTCTTTACTTCTTTCCGGAACACTCGTCACAGTCGAAGCCCGGGTTGAAGGCATAGAAGTTCTTGGAATTCAGCTTATCCTGGGTGATGCGCAGAGCTTCCCCGAACCGCTGGAAATGCACCACTTCTCTCATGCGCAGGAATTTGATGGGTTCGCAGACGTCGGGGTCCTTCACCAGCCGCAGAATGTTGTCGTAGGTGGTCCTGGCCTTCTGCTCCGCCGCCATATCTTCCATCAGGTCGGTAATGATATCGCCCTTCACCTGGAACTCGCAGGCGTTAAAGGGAACTCCGCCGGCCGCCTGAGGCCATACGCCGATGGTATGATCCACATAGTATTTGTCAAAGCCGCTCTTCTCGATCTCCTCCATGGACAGATTCCTTGTGAGCTGGTGAACAATGGCAGCTACCATCTCCAGATGCGCCAGCTCCTCCGTACCGATGTCGGTCAGCACGCCTGCCACCTCGCGGTAGGGCATGGAATAACGCTGTGACAGATAACGCATACTGGCGCCCATCTCACCGTCGGGGCCGCCGTACTGGGAAATGATCACCTGCGCCAGCTTTGCGTTGGGCTCTTTGATGTTTACAGGGAACTGCAGTCTCTTGTCATAACTCCACATTTATTCACACGCTCCTTCCCAGGGCAGGGGCGCCGCACCCCATCTCCATTCATTTCCGCAATCTTCCAGACGGGTGCTCAACGGATAATATTTCTGGCTGAATTCCCGCTCCATCTGATTTTTCATCTTGTTGTAATGAGCATAATACTCCAGGGCTCTCTGATCGTGAGGATGCGTATCCAGATACAGCGTCAGCTCCGTCACAACAAAGTCCACAATGCCGATATCATGCAGCAGCTGTTCCTTATTTCCCATTATACGCATCTCCTTCCCGTGAAAGGTTTGTTCAGCTCGGGGAACACCGTTCCGCAGCAGTAGGCCTTCTCCAGATCGTCGTACATTTTGTCAAATTTCTGCCAGGGCACGTATGCCATGGCCACAGGAAATTTGTCTATCTGATTGTTATAGTAATTGTCCTGCATCCTTTTTCCTTTCCTTTTTGTCAGCCTTCGAAGCTCTTATTCCCTATTATGATATGTTTCCCGACAAAATTTGTGCGTCGGTTCTGCAGACGCAAAAAATCGGGCGCCGCAGCACCCGATTTCTGTCCGTCTGTTTTTGTATAAGCTAATAAGCTATCTGGATTCTCCCAGAAAGAACAATGCGATGGTTCCGGGGCCTGAGTGCGCCCCGATGGTGGGTCCGATGTGGCTGATCAGAAAATGCTCCATGCCGAAGCGTTCCCTGACCTGATCCCGCACATACTCCGCATCTTCCAGAGCATCTCCGTGACTGATGAAAACGCAGTCGTCCCGATTCTCCTGCAGACGCTTCCCCATCTTTTCCTCCATATAGTCCACCAGTGCGTTCAGGGCTTTTTTCCGACCCCGCACCTTGCCGATGACGATCAGATGCCCCTCGCTGTCCACATGAAGCTTTGGCTTGATGGAGACCAGCGTTCCGACGATGGCGGCCGCCCTGCTCACTCTTCCGCCCCGATGCAGATGGAACAGATCGTCCACGGTGAACACATGCACAAAGTTCTGCGTGTTCTCTTTCAGCCAGTCCGCCGTCTCGTCCAGAGTCTTTCCCGCGTTGCGCAAGTTTACCGCCTTATGTACGAACAGTCCCTCTCCCAGGGAGGCGCAGAGGCTGTCCAGCACCACGATCCTGCAGTCGGGGTGCTCCTCCATGACCTCCTGCGCCGCAATGCACACGTTGTTATAGGTTCCGCTCAAGCCCGAAGAAAAGGCAATGTGCAGTATTTCCTTGTCCGTCTTGACGAACTCTTCAAAATACTCCTTCGCCTCGGCGGGATTGATCTGGGAGGTGGTTGGCATCTTTCCTTCGTTGCGCATCATGGCGTAAAATTCCTTCCAGTCCAGCTCCCGTTCCCGCCCGTAGGTCACTCCGTCCAGAATATAGCTGATCGGCATACAGCCTATATTGTGCTCCTTCAGATATTCTGCAGGAAGGTCCGCGGTACTGTCAGTGATGATCTTAAACATAGCATCTCCTTTCGCGTCTGAGCCTTCATCAGGTCTTATTCAGTATACCATTACAGCGGATATTTTGCAATTTTACTTTTCTTTTTTGAGATTGTCATTTTTCAGAGCGCCCGGCAGGCGCCGTCTGAACAGTCTGTTCCCCAGAGCCTTGGGGTCAAAGGGAATCAGCGGATAGAGATAGCTTGTATGCGCTACCGTCCGGTTGCAGCCCACACTGAGCACCGCGAGGACGATGGCCGCGATATATCCCCACAGACCGAAGAGCTCCGTCAGGACGAGATTGATGATGCGCAGGAATTTCATGGCGTACCCCAGCTCATAGTTGGACTGGGTGTAGTTGGCGATGGCCACGAACGCCATGTACAGCATGACCTCGGAGGAGAACCAGCCGCTGTTCACGGAAAATTCGCCCAGGACCAGCGCAGCCAGCACGCTCAGCGGTGTGCTCAGCATATTGGGCGTATTGATGGCCGCCAATTTCAGACCGTCGATGGCAAGCTCCAAAAGCAGAAACTGCCAGATCAGCGGAATGTTCACTTCCTCCTTCAGCATGATAAAGGAGAACCGCTGCGGTATCCACTGCGGATGATTGACCAGCAGCAAAAACGTTGGCGTGACCAGATAGGTGAGCAGCAGAATGATAAATCTTGTGACACGCAGATACGTGCCTGTGATGGGCGGGAAATAGTAATCGTCCGCCTCCTCCATCACGTCGAAAAGCGTGGTAGGCAGGATCATGGCAGAGGGAGAATTGTCCACGAGAATGACGATATTTCCCTCCAGCACCTGGGCGGCCGCCGCATCGGGCCGCTCCGTGTATTTGAACTTGGGGAAGGGATTGTACCATTTGCGCTGATAGAGACATTCCGCAAGGGATTCCTGATTCATGGTCAGCGCATCTACGGAGATATTTTTGATCTTCTCTCTGATTTCTCTGAGAAATTTTTCGTTGACACGTCCCGCCATATAGCACAGCACAATGTCCGTGCGGGAGCTTTTTCCCGCGCTCATCATTTCCATGTGCAGGTCCGTGCTGCGGATCCTGCGGCGGATCAGGGCCGTATTGAACACAATAGTCTCCACAAAGCCGTCCTTGGAGCCTCTCAGCACCTTGTCCTTTTCCGGCTCCTCCACGCCCCTTGCGGGATAGGTCCTGGAATCAATGAGCAAGGCTTTGGCGTAGCCGTCTACTAGGAGTATGAACATTCCCGACAAGAGGGAGGGAATCAGCCTGTCATAGCGGTCTGTGAGGTCTACCTCCACATAGGGGGTGAACCGCTTGGACAGAGCGTGCATGTCTTCCGGCATATCGTCAGGCGTCATTTCCAGAAAGAACTGCAGAATCTTCTGCATCATTTCATCTTTGCAGAATCCGTCGATCAGGTACATGCAGGCGTTCTTGCCGCCGAAATGAATGACACGGTATATCACATCATAGTTCTTCTCTACGTCCAGCACCCTGTTCAGATATTCCATATCCTGACTGAGATTTCCGGACAGATTGGCTCGGTTCTTTTCTTCCAAAATAAAACTCCCTTCCGATAAACGCTTATTTTGACATTAGCATTTACCGAAAGAGAGCTTTTTATGCTCCCGTGCTGCCGAAGCCGCCGTTTCGAAGTCCCTGTGCGTCGTCGTCCACCGTAATCCCGTACTCCAGAAAGATGCCCTGCGCAAATCCGTCTCCCTGCGCCACCTCCAAAGTCTTTCCCTCGTTGGAGGCATTGGTCATCTTGATAAAAATATGGCCCTCGTTGTCCGAATAATAGTAATCGCTGTCGATGATACCCACCGTATTGTTCATCTGAAGGCGGTACTTAAAACCGAGACCGCTGCGCGGATACAACTTCAGTACCCAATCCTCGTCCATTTTCACTCTGACACCGGTAGGAATCTTAATCGTGGCCTTGGGCGGAAGGGAAAAGGCAAAGGGCGCGTGAAAATCGTAACCGGCGCTGCCTTTTGTGGCGCGCCTGGGCAGTTCCAGCTTCTCATACATATCCAGAACCTCCGCCTCCGTATACTGCGGAAATTCCTCCTTCACTGCCTCCAGAAAAAGAGCTTGCGTCACTTTAAAAAATTGGGCGACCTTTTTCATATATTCTCTCCGTTTGTTCTTTCCGAGTTATTCTCTCCGTTCGTATCTTGTCCCTATACTGTTCGTATCTTGTCCCTATACTGTTCGTATCTTGTCCCTATACTGTTCGTATCTTGTCCCTATACTGTTCGTATCTTGTCCCTATCTTTATTCCTATCTTGTCCTTATATTGGTTCGTATCTTGCTCCTATATTGTCGCCGCCATGTATCGACCGACTCGGTCAGTCAGTCACAGCAGCCCCTTATATTTTCGGGCTTCTTTACATCAATATACGCCTGCTCGTAATCTCTGCAGTGGAGTATGGGAATCAGCGGGTCGGGCTGTTCCAGAGTGCGTTTTACGTCGATGACGCGCTGGTTGGAGCTGCCCTTCCACAAGAGCTTCGGGTCGCGCAGCTCCTCCTTATACTCTCCGTCCACCACCACGTCCACATATTTCATCATGGGATAATACAATATGTTCTCCCAGCTGTCTCCCGTATAGAGCCAGATGGTCTTGTCGGGATATTTCTCGCGTATCTGTGCCATCAGCTCCCTGACGTCCAGACGGTTCGCCGAGTGCAGAGGGTCCCCGCCGGAAAAGGTGATGCCGGAGATATAGCTCTTGTCCAACTGTTCAAAGATCTCGGCCTTTGCGGCCTCGTCGAACAGAAGTCCCCCGTCGGGGTCCCAGGTGACGGGATTCTGGCAATTCTTGCAGCAATGGTTGCAGCCGGCTACCCAGAGCACGACCCTCAGACCGTCGCCGTTGAGCATGTCGTCCTTGGTGATGTTGTGGTATCTCATGGTTACATGCTCTTCCTTTCCGCGATCTCCGCCATCTTCGCGTCGTTCAGTCTGGTGGCTCCGTGAACGCGGGAATAGGAAAGATAACCGTTCATGCGCTCGATCTTCGTCAGATTGCGGCTTCCGCATTTCGGGCACACGTCCATCTCCAGCTCCTGATGGCCGCAGTCGTCGCAGTAGGCCAGCGACAAATTTACGCCCTCGTAGAAGCCCATATCCATCGCCCTGCGGATCAGCGTCTTGATGGCCTCGATATTGTAATCAATGGGATATTTCACATACTGAATCTTTCCGCCGTTGCTCAGATCCCAGAAGCGGTTCTCCAGATCCTGCTTCTGGATCGGCGTGATATCCTCCGATACATGGCAGTGGAAGCTGTTGCTCACATACTCTCTGTCGGAAACGCCCTCCACAATGCCGTACTTCTTTCTGAACTGCTTCACCTGAAGGCCGCACAGGCTCTCCGCCGGAGTTCCGTAAATGGCGTACAGATGTCCGTCCTCCTCCTTGAATTCGGAGATGCGGTTGTTGATGTATTCCAGAACCTCCAGGGCGAACTGCCCGTCCTCCACCAGAGACTTTCCGTTATAGAGCTCCTGCAGCTCGTTCAGGGCCGTGATGCCGAAGCTGGCGGTAGCGGACTTTAAGAGCGGTTTGATCTTATCGGAAAGCTTTAAGTGTCCTCCCAGGAAACCGCCCTCGCAGTAGGCAAGAGGGTTCGTGGAGGCTCTCATCTCTCCCAGATACGCATAGGTGCGGATATGAAGCTGACGGATCAGGTTCAGATAATAGTCCAGCACCTCGTAAAAGTCCTTGCTCTCCTTTCTTGCCCTCGCAAGAATCATGGGAAGATGCAGGGAGACCGCACCGATATTGAAGCGTCCCACGAACACGGGAACGTCCTTGTCGTCTGCGGGGTGCATACCGCCTCTCTCATACCAGGGCGACAGGAAGGCACGGCAGCCCATGGGGGAAACGATCTTGCCGTACTGCTTGTACATGCTTGCCACGTAGCCCTTTCCGGTCAGGCTCAGCCAGTCGGGATACATCGTCTTTGCGGAACACTGCACGCCGGCCTCAAAGACGTCCTCCAAGGGCTTGCCGGGGCCGTGAAGATTCTCGTCATACAAGAATACGATCTTGGGGAACAGAACGGGCTTCTTGCAGTCCTTCTTGCCCTGTCCCTTTCTGCGGACGTTCAGCATGGTGATGGTGGCCAGTCTCGCGAATTTTCCGGTTCCCGTACCGGCCGTTACGGTGATGAAAGGATAGTCGCCTCTGCTGCTGGCCACGGTATTGAATTTGTACTCCCAGCCCTGGAAGCCCTGCTCGAACTCCTTCACCACATCGGCATAGGCTTCCGCCTCCGCGGTATCCCGATCGATCCCCAGGCGCAGATATTTATCGATACATTTTTGATAGGATTTCTCCGCGTAGGGCTCAAGGATCAGATCCACGCTGGGCACGGTGAATCCGCCGTACTGCTGGCTTGCGGCGCTCAGCACGATATCGCCGATCACATCAAAGGCCACGTCCAGCGTCTTGGGCTCATTGTACCAGATATTTCCCATCTCAAAGCCGCCGGTCAGCACGTTCTGCACGTCAAAGAGACAGCAGTTCATAGTGTCCCTTCTGGCGGACATATCATGCACGTAAATATAGCCGTCCCTGCAGGCCTGTATCTCCTCCGTGGTCATAAAGAACTTCTGATACAGCTCCTTATTCAACTGGTTGAAGATCAGGCTCCTCTTTGTGGATACCAGCGCGGAGTCCGTGTTGGCATTTTCCTTGTCGCCGATGTACATGATGGACTGGCTCTTCTTATACACATCGTCCAGCATCCGCACAAAGTCCTGCTTGTAATTGCGGTAATCCCGATAGCTCTTTGCCACCACGGGCTTTACCTGTTCCAGAGCGCTCTCCACGATATTGTGCATGACGGGAATGGGAATGCTGTCAGAGCCCAGTTCGTCCACCTTGTCAATGACATACTGGCAGATCTTTTCCTCTTCCTCCTGAGTGAACTTCGTGAGCGCCCTGTATGCGCTCTTTCCTACGGCATTGATGACCTTCTGAACATTGAAGGCCTCCTTGCTGCCGTCCTTTTTAATCACAAAGACTGTCTTTGCGGGTTTGAATTTCTGCCCGTAATCCACATCAACAGTGACCGCCTGATCAAAATTGCTGCTCATTACTTTCATCCCTTTCCGTGATTTTGGTGACATATAGATACCGGTACAGCCTCATGACCCGAAACTCCGCAGGCCGCGCTGCCGTACTAAATATGGGGCGTATTTTTAATTAACCTCAATATATTGTGCCCGATAAATACAAGTATAGTTTAGAATGTGTGGATTGTCAACGAATGTGCCTAAGAAAAAATCACCTAAATTTGCAGATGCAATTTGGGTGATTTTAACAAAAAATTAAGAAATTAAATTTGTGCTTCCAGAATATCCCTAAGCCACTGCCGATACCTGTCCCTGACGGAAGCCGGAGCGACCACCTCGCTCTCCCGGCCGATTCCGGCGAGCCAGCCGAAAAACTGTCCGCTCACGGCCACCTTCACTCTGATCCGGAAGGTCTGATCCGGCATGGGACGAATGTCCGCGTCCCTGCCGAAGCGGTCCAGCACCACGCCCACCAGCCTGTCGGGGAACTGCAGGGTGACCGTCTGCTCCTCTCCGCTGAACATGCCGAAGGTCTGGTTGGTATAGACGGCCGGATCCAGCTTGGCGAACTGTTCCATGCCCTCTCTCGGCTCCTTCAGGACCTTCACCTGGCCCATCTTGTCCACGCGGTAATGCTTCATGATCCGGTCCTTGTGATCGTAGGCCGCAAGATAATAATTTTCCTCCCGCCAGATCAACGCCCAGGGGCTTACGCACCGTGTCTCCCCGTCTCTGGGCACCAACTCCTTTTTCAGATTCCAGTCCAGATACCGAAAGCTGATCTGCCGGTTCTCCTGAATCGCCCTGTGAATGCTGTCCACGCTGTAATAGATGCTCTCGTTCTCCGTCTTGATGCGTCCCGCCACATAGACCTGACGCTGCAGCTTGCCAGCGTCGTATTTGCCCGCAAGCCGCTCCAGCTTTTTGATCAGGCTGCGCGACTTTCGTGTAGTGATAAAGCGGGAGGACTGCACCGCGTCCACCAGCAGCTTCAGCTCCGCCAGCTCAAAGTCGCGTCCGGCCATGTAGTAACCGCCGCCCTGTCTGCTGTGGACCTGAATGATATCATAGCCGAAATCCATGAGCTTGGCAATGTCGTCATAGATGCTCTTTCTCTCGGAGTGGATATCGTTCGCCTCCAGATAGGATATGATCTCCGCCGTGCTTACGGGGTGATTCTCATCGGAGTTCTCCGTCAAGAGCTTGATGATATATAACAGCTTCAGCTTTTGTCCCGCCGACTTTGCCATGTGTCAAAAACCCCCAGAATGTCGTATATCATATGAAGATCGCTGATCTCGTAATCGGGTATGTACGGCGATTCGTTCACCGTCCCGTCCGGCCGATACCAGCAGGTCGCAATTTGGGCCTGCATTCCGCCCTTGATGTCGCTGGTCAGGGAATCGCCCACGATCAGTATCTTAGATCTGTCCTTTTCCTCTATCCGCTCAAAGCAATAATCAAAAAAAGCCTTGTGCGGCTTAGGCGTTCCGATTTCCTCCGAGATGAACAGACCGTCCAGCGCTTCCAGCAATCCGGACCGCTGCAGCTTGCCCCTCTGTACGGCCACAATTCCGTTGGTGACCCCGTACTGGCGGACATGGCCTGACAGGGATTTGCAGATCGTCAGGGAGTCGTCCACATGGGAGAACACACTTCCAAGCGCCTCCTCATACTCCCTTTGAAACTTTTCCAGATCGATATCCCCGACCCCAAGCTCCGCGAACAGCTTTTCAAAGCGCCCTCTCAGCAGCTCCTCCTTTGTCACCTCGCCCAGCTCATAGCGCTTCCAGTATTCCTCGTTGATCTGCGAGTAACGCTGAATCTGAGCCTCCGTGATCTCTCTCCCCACCGTCCGAAAGCATTTTTTGATGGCATACTCCTGAGAGTACAAAAAATCCAGCAGGGTGCCGTCCACATCCCACAGTATCGTAGTAAACCGATTCATTTGCCTCCCTCACTGCTGTGCGGACAGACGGTCATGCGTTTTCGTCTGTCTGTGTCTGCACTTCCTCCTCTGTCTTAGCCGCTTTGGTGTTCTTTCTCTTTGCCAGCGTCAGTCCAATCGTCACGGCGATCCCGCCGACGATCAGGATAATCACCATCAGCACAATATAGGACAGAAACGAATTAAAAAAAACAACTGCATTTTCCATAGCAAGCCTCCGTAAGTATTTTTAGTATAGCAACACCCGACTTTTACGTCAAGTATGCTTCCCATTCTCCCTCCCTGGCAAAGTGCTCCGCCTGTCGGTTCGCCCTGCGTATGATCTCCTCGTCATATCCCATGAGCTCCAGCAGTCTGATGGCGTTGCGGGTGGTGGCTTTCCCGTTCAACAGCCTGTAGTTGAACACCACATCGCCGTCCTTTACTTCCTCCTCAAAGTGATAGTTGTCAAATTTTTCACGGAGAAGCTCCGTCAGCTCGATATCATGGGTGGCCGCAAAGCAGAGGATTCCCCTCTCCCCCAGCGAGGAAAGGATCTGTGTGGAGGCGGAAATGCGCTCCACGGTATTCGTCCCCCGCAGGACCTCATCTACAAAGCACAGCACCGGCCGCTGTCCGGCAGAAGCGGCGTCAAGGATCCGCTTCAGCGCCTTGATCTCCACAATGTAGTAGCTTTCCCCGCCGCGGATATCGTCCCGAAGCGCCATGGAGGAATACACATAGAAGAGCGGCGCCCGGTACTCCCCTGCGGTGCAGGTGTGGATAGTCTGCGCCAGAACGGCATTTATAGCGGCCGTCTTTAGGAACGTGGATTTGCCCGAGGCATTGGAGCCTGTGAGCAGCACGCCCCTCTCGGCGGATATGCTGTTCTTCACGGGGTGCTCCAGCAGAGGGTGATAGCCCTCCTCCATAACAAATTCCGTCTCGTCGGAAAAGACCGGCGTACAATACCCCTCCGTCAGGGACTGCCTGAAGGCCCAGACGGAAATTGCGGTCTCCAGGAATCCCGCCACGGTGATGAGCCCGTCCACGTCTTCTATATGGCCTCTGAGATGCTTCAGCATACTGTTGAATTTGATCAGATCCACATGAAATACCATGCGGATATAGTCCATGATCATTTCGATGGGATTGCCCGAAGCATTGGCGCTCCCCCTTGCGGGAGACAGGACCCAGAAGGAGTTGCGGCGCATGGCCTGCAGGGCCTTTCCGTGATTTTTAAGTCTCTCCCACTCCTCCGTGCAGACGGGGATCTGATGCTTTTCCAGTTTCTCGCAGACATCCGCAAGCCTCATAATATAGGCAAAGCTGACAATGTAAGGATCGATTTCGCCCTTCTCCTTAAAGTAGGAAGCGATATTGCCGGCGGCCAGCAGCGTGATTCCCATGATTGCCAAAGGAACGTTGAACCAGAGCAGTGCCACAAGCGGCAGAAACAGCAGATCCCTAAGAATGCTCATGCCGCTCTTGCGCTCGCCCAGATAATCCAGATTGTCCAGATAATCGTACAGGGAAAATTTCCCCGTGTGACCGAGCTTTCGCATGGCAAGCTGCACCCGCACTCTCTCGTCCGGATGCTGCCCGAAATACTGCACGACTTCCTCCAGATGCTCGAGACGCGCCTTGTCCCGACGCAGGCTTCTCAGGGTATAGTACAGATACTCCTCCCCTGTGGCGGAAAGGGTATAATTCATTCTCTTAAAGATATCGTCCATACCCAGATCGTTCCAGGTAATGTCATCGATCTGTCCGTCCTCGGAATGTCTTTGGCTGTAGCTTCCCATGCGCTCAAAACGTTCCGACGCATACTTCTTCTCACGCAGCTTTTCACAGCTGTCGTACAGACTCTCCGCAAATCGTTTCTCTTCCCGATGCGCCCGGGATACCTCCAGCAGAAATACCGCAAGGAGGACCGCCGCCAGAGCCGCCGCAAAAATCACATATTCCATTGAAAGACCGCCTTACTGTTGAACTTGTTTTCAGCTTTCTTCCCCTTATGCCACAAGGAAGAACTTGATCAGGAAGATCGCGGACAGAACGTAGGTCAGCACAGATACTTCCTTTGCCTTGCCGGTGAACAGCTTGATCACGGTGTAAGCGATCAGGCCGATACCAATCGCATGGCCGATGGAACCGGACACGGGCATGGCGATCAACATCAGCGCCACGGGAACGGACTGGCAGATGTCGTCGAACTGCACGTTCTTCAGACCGGTGATCATCAGAACGCCCACATAGATCAAAGCCGCGGAGGTAGCCGCTGCGGGAATTACGGCTGCTACCGGTGAAATGAAGATGCACAGCAGGAAGATGATACCGGTGGTCAGAGCCGTCAGGCCGGTGCGTCCGCCCGCTTCCACGCCGGAGGCGGATTCCACGAACGTGGTCACCGTTGAGGTTCCGGTAGCGGAGCCGACTACGGTACCTACTGCATCTGCCAGCAGCGCTTCCTTCATCTTGGGCATCTTGCCGTCCTTGTCCAGCATACCGGCACGGCTTGCCGTACCAACCAGCGTTCCGATGGTGTCGAACATGTCGATGATGCAGAACGTAACGATCAGCGTCACCACGGTGAACCAGCCAATCTGGGCAAATCCGCTGAAGTTGAACTTAAAGAGCGTAGTGTCTACCATATCCTTTACGGGAGGCACGAAGGACTGTGTGGTCAGCGCCGCAAAGGGATTGGTGTGGAGAAAGATCGCCTGCCCTGCCCAGTTGATGACGCTGGCCACCAGCATACCCAGGATCACGGCGGCCTTCACGCCCTTCTGTGCCAGAATCACGATCACGAACAGACCGATGAACATCGTCGCAACGGTGAGGACCATGGTCGGATAACCGGAGCCCATGGTATCCCTTGCCAGCGTAGCCGTCAGGGAGCCGAAGAAATTGCTCATGGCATAAAAAGGCCCCCCCGTTTCGGAGTAGACGCCGGCGTTGGAGCCGAGGCCGATATTCATCAGCATCATGCCGATGGCAGGTGCAATTCCCAGCCTTACGCCCAGAGGAATGGCATCCACGATCTTCTCGCGAATATTCAGCACGGAGAGAATGACGAATATGAAGCCCTCAATCAGGATAATACACAGAGCCGCCTGAAAGGACTCGACGTAGGACATGCCGGTGACGGTGACGATATTTGCCACCACCAGCGCGAAAAAGCTGTTCAGTCCCATGCCGGGCGCCATGGCAAAGGGCTTGTTCGCCGCGAATGCCATCACGAACATACCGATGGCGGAGGCGATGCAGGTGGCCATGAACACACCGTTCCACAGGGGGCTTCCCACGTCAAAGTTGGTCAGCAGGTTCGGGTTCAGGGCGATGATATAAGCCATCGTCATGAACGTTGTAAGGCCGGCGATGATCTCGGTCCTTACATTGGTCTTGTTTTCTTTGAGATGAAAGATTTTTTCCAGCATTTTTTGCTCCTTCCTATGTGGTTTTACCAGAAAATCTATTGTCAGCGCTCTGCCTCTGTCAGACGCTTTACAATCTCATTGCATTTTGCGTAGATGCCCTCCGCGCTCTCTCCCACGTTGAACTCGCCGTTTCGATATAGGATCTTGCCGTTTATCATGGTCATGCACACATTGGATTTGCCCGCGCTGTACACAATGTTCTTCGGGATATTGTGAATGGGCTGCATATTGGGCTGGTGCAGGTCCAGCATGATGATGTCCGCGTATTTTCCTTTTGCCAGCACGTCGCATTTGGACAGGTGCATCGCCTTTGCGCCCTGCACCGTCGCCATATGCAGTACCTGCATGGCGTCAATGCTTGCGGCATCCTCCTCGTGCAGCTTGCTCAGGCCCGTCACAAGGAACATTTCCCGGAACATATCCAGACAGTTGTTGCTGGCGGGGCCGTCCGTGCCGATGGCAACGGGAATCTTCTTTCGCAGATACTCCGCGATGGGCGCGATGCCGCTGGCCAGCTTCATGTTGGAGGCGGGATTGGTTATGACGTACAGTCTGCGCCTGCGGAACACGTCCATGTCCGCATCTGTCATGTGGACGCAGTGATAACCGCCGCCGCCGAACTCGAACAGGCCCATGCTGTCCAGAAAGACCGCCGGGGTCATGCCGTACTGACGCCTGCACTCCTCCACCTCTTTTTTTGTCTCCGCAAGATGGGTGTAAACCGGCGCGCGGTGCTTATGGGCGAGCTGCGCCAATCTGTAGAGAAGCTCCTTGGAGCAGGTATACTCCCCGTGAAATCCCAGCTGATAGCTGATCAGAGACTGCTTTTGATTCCATTTCAGATACTCCTCCTCCGTCTGTTCGATAGAGGAGGTAAAATTGTTCAGACCGCTCGTCAGCACACAGCGCATTCCCATGTCCATACAGGCGCGCGCGATGGTATCCGGCGTCAGATACATCTCAAAGATGGACGTGATGCCGGACGTCAGATATTCCAGGATCGCCAGCTTGGTCAGATGATAAATGTCCTCCCCCGTCAGCTTCCGTTCCATGGGAAAGACCATGTCGTTCAGCCATTTCTGCAGAGGCATATCGTCCGCATAGGAGCGCAGGAACGTCATCGCGGAATGGGTGTGCGCATTCTTAAATCCCGGCATGAGAAGATTCTCCCTGCAGTCGATCTCCATGTCCCAGTTGATCTTCGGGAAATCCCGATCCCATTCTGCCTCCAGCTCCTCTGCGGCCGCCACGTATGCGATCTTTTCGTTCTTTACCCAGACCTCCCCGCGAAAAACAGGCCTGTCCTTCTCCATGGTAAGGATTCTTGCATTGTAGAGTCGGATATTCATTTGATGGAATCACCTCCAAAGCTGCTGGGTAGAAGCTCCCCCAGAGAATATTCCCGATAGTCGTCAGGGCTTTTCGCCACGATCACGGTAAGGTCCGGTCCGCCGAACTCGCTTAGGACCTGACGGCAGATGCCGCAGGGATAAGCATAGTCGGAAGGGTCTTCTCCCTCCATTCCTCCGGCGATGGCGACAGCCTTCCATTTTCTCTTTCCCGCGCTGACTGCCTGAAAGACCGCAGTCCGCTCGGCGCAGCAGGTCGCTCCGTAGGACGCGTTCTCAACGTTGCAGCCTGTAAAGACGGCTCCGTCCGCGGTAAGCACCGCGGCGCCCACCTGATAGTGCGAATAAGGAGCGTATGCATTTTCTCTTGCCTTCAGTGCCGCCAGAATCAGTTCCTCCCACATGCGGCCCGCCTCCTTCCTCGCTCAGCCGTTTTTTATCATTTATAAACGTTCCGATGTTTACATTTCTTCCATTTGCTCTCTTTTGTTCGGATCGTTCGTCTGCCAGCAAATCCTTTACAGATCCGCCATCATTTTGACGGATTCCGTCACTAGCCGCTTGAAGTTGGGTGCCGCTCGGTCGGCTGCTTCCTGCACCTCCTCATGCGTCAGAGGAGCGTCGGTCATTCCCGCCGCGAGATTGCAGATACAGGAGACGCCGCAGACGCGCATTCCCGCATGCTTTGCGGCGATGGCCTCCACCACGGTACTCATGCCCACAGCGTCGGTGCCCAAAGCCCGCAGCGCACGAATATCCGCCGGCGATTCAAAGGAAGGTCCCGTAAGCTGAGTATATACGCCTTCCTGCAGAAAGATTCCGTTCGCCCTTGCGGCATTCCTGATGATCTCCTGAAGCGCTCTGTCATATACGGCGCTCATATCGGGGAAACGGGTCCCCAATTCGTCGATATTGGGACCGATCAGGGGATTGGGCGCAAAGATGGCGATATGATCCCTGATCAGCATCAGGTCTCCTGCGTGAAACGAAGTGTTTACGCCGCCCGCCGCATTGGTAAGGAACAGGATCTTGGCCCCGAGCAGATGCATGAGCCGCGCGGGCAGTACCACGTCGTTTACGGGATAGCCCTCGTAATAGTGAACTCTTCCCTTCATACATACCACGGGAACATTGTCGATATATCCGAAGAGGAATCTGCCGGCATGTCCGGGCACGGTGGAGACGGGGAATCCCTTGATATCACCGTAGGGAACCTCACATTCCACTTTGATGCCGTCCGCATAATCGCCCAGTCCGGAGCCCAGCACAATGGCCACCTTCGGCACAAAATCCGTCTTTTGCCGAACACAGTCGCGGCATTCCAATAGTTTCCGGTAGATTTCATTCATGTCAAATCTCCTCCTCTCAGGAAATATTTGGCACGTCCATACACCTTTATATTATCTTGTAAAGGTCAGGATTGTCAATGAAATTATAGAAGCGGACACCAAGGATTCGCTGCAAAATTATACAGGCGCCCACGCCAAAAAGCAGGACCGCATAGGCGCCCCTGCTTTTATGGTTGTTTTTATTTTCTCTGCCGCGGCATTTCTCATGTGTCAGATAATATCTCATGCATCAAATTATAATGCATACCATGCCGCCGTTGCTGTCGTTTACGATCTTTTGCATGGTATCCTGCAATTTTAACTGGCTTTCCTCGCCAATCACAGCCACTTTTGCGGCAATTCCGTCATTTACGAGCTGCTCCACGGTCTTTCCGAAAATATTGGTGTCCCAGATGCCTTTTTCGCTGTCGGTCTGGTTGATATATGCGATCAGATCGTCCGCCTGCTGTTGGGAACCGACGATGGGCGCGATCTCCGTCTCGATGTTGGCACGGATCATGTGAATGGAAGGACTGGAGGCCTTGATCTTCACGCCGAACTTGTTGCCGTGCTTGATCAGCTCCGGCTTTTCCAGTACGATCTCGTCCTTATCCGGCGTGACCACCCCGTAGCCCTTGATTCGCACCATATTGACTGCGTCCAGTACCTTGACATACTCGTGCTTCATGGCGGCAAAGCTCTTCAGCTTGCTGATGAGCTGATACTCGTCGCGAATGCTCTCTCCCACCAGCTCCGTGAGCATTTCATAGTAATATGCCTCCTCCACGTCGAGCTGTATGCGGATCACGCCGTCGGAGAGCCGGACGGCATCTGTCTTGCAGCGCTTTATGTATTCGCTTTCAATATTTATAGGACGCTCCAGCACATCTCTTATCGTGCCGTAATCCTTCATCAGCCCCTTGATGCCGCCGATGATATCCTGCTTCATGCGGTTGTCGGCAGGCAGCATTTCCACCCACTTTGGCATGTAAAATTCCATGGACGCGATGGGAAATTCGTAGAGGACATTCTCCAGCAGCATGTTGATGTCTTCTTTTTTCAGCTGCTCGCAGTTTACCGTGACGGCGGACACGCCGTACTTTTCCGTGATCTCCGCCATGGTTCTCTTTGCCTCGTCCGAATAGGGCTTCTGGCTGTTCACCAGCACCAGGAAGGGCTTATGCAGACGCTTCAGCGCCAGTATGGTCTTCTCCTCGGCCTCCAGGAAATTCTCCCTGGGAATGTCGCCGAAGCTTGCGTCCGTGGTAATCACAAGGCCGATGGTGGAATGGTCGTTCATGACTTTGTCCGTGCCGATCTCCGCCGCCTGCGTGAACGGGATCTCATAGTCGAACCAGGGCGTCTTCACCATTCGCTCCACATCTTCTTCCATATGCCCCGCCGCTCCGTCCACCATATATCCCACACAGTCAATGAGCCTGACGGATACCTCCACGTCTCCGTTCAGTGTGACCTTGGCAGCCTCGTTGGGAATGAATTTGGGCTCCGTGGTGGTAATAGTCTTGCCGCCGGCGCTCTGCGGCAGTTCGTCCTGGGCCCGCACCTTCGCGTGTTCGTCTTCCATATAGGGAAGTACCAGCTCCTCCATAAAGCGCTTGATGAAGGTGGACTTCCCCGTGCGCACCGGTCCCAGAACTCCTATGTATATCTCTCCCCCTGTACGGTGCTTGATATCATTGTACAGGTCATAGGTATTCATAGAATGATTTTCCATAGAAAAAACCTCCTGCATATACTGTTACAGTATATGTGGGAGGTCTTGGATAAATTACAGGGCAGTCATCTTTCCTTTATCTGTTTTTGTCACATCACTACCCGTTTAAAGCTCTTTTTGCCCCGCTTTACCACGATGCCCTCGCCCGAAAACCGCTCCGGCCCGTAGGAGGTCTTGACGTCCGACACCTTTTCATTGTCCACTGTAACTCCGCCCTGCTCCACGGCACGTCTCGCCTCGGAACGGGAAGCGGTAAGCCCCGCCTTTACCAGCACGCCGAGAATGTCGATCGCCCCGTCGCGGAAATCTTCCTCCGTCAGCTTACAGGTAGGCATCTCCGCCGCATTGCCGCCGGCGAACAGCGCTCTGGCACTCTCCTGCGCCCTGTCGGCCTCCTCCGTGCCGTGCACCAGCTGGGTCAGCTCGTAGGCGAGAATCTCCTTTGCCTGATTTAACTGGCTGCCCTCCCAGCTCTCCATGTCCTTTATCTGCTCCAGCGGCAGGAATGTCAGCATCTTCAGGCACTTTATCACGTCCGCATCTGCCACGTTGCGCCAGTACTGGTAGAACTCGTAAGGGGAGGTCTTCTCCGGATCGAGCCATACGGCGCCCTTTTGGGTCTTTCCCATCTTCTTGCCCTCGGAGTTGAGAAGCAGAGTGATGGTCATGGCGTAGGCGTCCTTTCCCAGCTTCCTTCTAATCAGCTCCGTGCCGCCCAGCATGTTGCTCCACTGGTCGTCGCCGCCGAACTGCATATTGCAGCCGTATTTCTCATAGAGCTGCAGAAAGTCGTAGCTCTGCATAATCATATAGTTGAACTCCAGGAAGCTTAAGCCCTTCTCCATGCGCTGCTTGTAGCACTCTGCCGTCAACATGCGGTTCACGGAAAAATGCACGCCGATATCGCGGATAAATTCAATATAATTCAGATCTCTCAACCAATCCGCGTTATTTACCATGATCGCTCGGGAATGTTCCTCCTTTTCCCCGCCGTCCCCGAACTCGATGAAACGGCTCATCTGCTTCTTAAAGCACTCGCAGTTGTGATCGATGGTCTCTTTTGTCATCATGGTGCGCAGGTCGCTCCTGCCGGAGGGGTCGCCGATCATGGCCGTGCCGCCGCCGATCAGGGCGATGGGCTTGTTCCCCGCCATCTGGAGCCGCTTCATCAGGCAAAGCGCCATAAAGTGCCCCACATGGAGACTGTCCGCCGTGGGATCAAAGCCGATATAAAATGTGGCCTTCCCATGGTCGATCAGCTCCTTGATCTCCTCTTCGTCCGTAAGCTGGGCCAGAAGGCCGCGCTCTTTCAGTTCCTCAAATACCGTCATTTTCCTGTTCTCCTTTTTTCCGCATTGATTACGTCGCCCGTTCACCACACAGACATCTTGCTCCGCCCAAACCTGAAAATCGTTCACATGCCATCATGTCCCGCCGCGGTGCCGAGCCGGTGCACAAAAAAACCCGTCCTTATCGCTAAGGACGAGTCTTAAACCCGTGTTACCACCTTACTTCCCGCATGGCTCACGCCCTGCGGCTTGGCAGGTATCCATCAATACCCCGGCAGATATCGGTGCCTCCGGCAAAGCCTACTTTTGTGCCCTGTCCCGTAAGCTCGGACTATAATCTTGTCCTTACGGCGTGCACATTTCAGCCCGCTGCTTAGAGATGTATTTCCCTCCGCCCTGCTTTGCGCCTCTCACCGTCCGGCAGCTCTCTGTCAGCCCGTAGCCAAAGGTACTTCTTCTCCTCATCGCGTTCAACGTATTATGATTTGACATTATACAGGCGCTTACGCCTGATGTCAAGCAATTTTAATTCAACCTGTCTTATACAGCTTTATCACCAGCATCAAAAAATTCATGTCCTTAACCCTCTAATATTTTTACTCTGTCCTCTATCAGGGCATCAAATCTTTCCTTCAGATGCCCCGGCAGGAGAGATTCGCCGCACATGGAAATGAATTTCTCCTTTTTTGACACCAGCATACCGATCATTTTCCGTGCGGAGCTGTCCGATATGCCGCATTCATCGGCAAATATCAGGAAATCATTCTTACGGATATTTGTCTTTTTACCGTTCATGACAAGGGCGAACTGCTCCTTATCTTCGGGCATAATTACATTGACCGGAAGCAGGTCGTATGCCGGAGAGAGCACATACTGTCCGCTGCCTTCTCCTGTCTCAATGAGTGAAAAATTCTTCAGGTGCATATCGGAATTACCCACCAGAAAGGAAAATACCAGCCGCAGGAACAGCTCCGTCATGTCCAGACCTCTGCGGGCTGAGTATCGCTCGATGATTTTTGCGCAGCGTTCATAAGATCCCTTATATTTATCCTGTGTCAGACGCAAATCGAGCTGACAGAAATCCTCCATGGCCAGCATCTGCATACGATCTTTTTCAAATATCCTGTCAATCCGTTTCGTGATATAGGCAAAGTTCCCGTTCCCCTGAATGAGCCCGTGAGGCACTGTGGTAATCCCCGCGTCGTCCGCCATGCACATGACGAGCTGCTCTGCTTCCGGAAGCGCCTCGAACTCGGTCACCTGCGGTTTCAAAATGTATCCGGTGGGGTAATTGACCAAAGTCAGACGCGGCGACTGCATCTCACGAATCAGGTGCAGAGACAGTTTTTTCTGGACGCCCGGAACCGTATACCCCTTGTTCGTACTTTCAATCGCAAGGATTTCCAACGTTTTTTCATCGATAGAAATGGCGGGAAGCCGTGTCGTACCGAAAAATTTTTTGATACAGCTTTTATGCCAGCCGGACTGCGAATTTTCAGGAGCAATCGGTTTCCCACAGCATAGACAGTTCATATTCGATCCTCCCTGACGCTGACATTTCCCACTCCGTCCCTGCAGGCGACAAGCAGCAGTCCGAAACGGTCCTTCACGTCAACTTTCCAATTCCGGCTCACAACGTTCAGAAGCCACCCCTCGGGAATCAGTCCGTCGAAGAACGGGAAAAGGGTCCTTGAAGTATAAGTCGTATCAGAAAGCGGCAGCGTGAGCGAAACGGCGCCTGCGTCTTCTCTGTTCAGATATGCGGCATCGTAAGAGAACGAATACCCTTCGTCCGTTTCGCAGAGCACGCCCGCAAAAACATTCCGCACATAGATATAAGCAGTTCTGAAAGGGCCCATCATTTTTCATCCTTTCTGCCGGGGACCGCCTCCATATTGAACATTGCCAGAGCCGCATTTACCTTATCCAGACGGACCGTCTCCTTGCCCTGCTCCAGCTCACGGACAAAGCGCAGACCGAGGCCGGAACGCATGGCGAACTCCTCCTGCGTCAGCCCCGCCGCCTTTCTGTTCTCTTTGATAAATTTTGCAATCTGGTTCATTTTGTGTACGGGCTCCCTTGATATTATACCCTTTCGGGTGTCTTTTTATTTGTTTTTATTTAATTATACCTTTTCGGGTATAATCCTCTTTTCGATACATCATCTTATTTATTTACCATCAGCTTTACCATGGCCTGATTCAGGCCGTCCACCGTGAGCTTATACATGGGGAACAGCTCCTTCACGGCCGTCTCCGCCTCTCGCCAGGGCGCCCTGCCCGGCGCCATCTTGGGATTCAGCCAGACCACCTTTTTATATTTTTTCTTCACCAGCTTCAGCCATTCATAGCCGGACAGGCCGCCGTTGGGTCCTCGGTAATTTCCCGTGTCGGAGTAGAGCTCCTCCGGCGCCATGGCGGCGTCGCCCACGATGATTACCTTGTAATCGCTGTCCAGATTCCGGAACATCCACTCCGTGTCGATCCAGTCGCCGTTCTCGCACTCCGGCGTCTTGTAGAGCTTGCTGTAGATGCAGTTGTGGAAGTAATACGTCTTCACGTCCTTATAGTGGTTGGACTTGTGCACCGCCTGAAACAGATCGTTCAGAAGACTGCTGAAGGGGATCATGGTGCCGCCGGAATCCATGAGAAGCAGCAGCTTCACGGCGTTCTTCCGGGGCTTCTGCATGACGATCTGCAGGCAGCCGCCGTTGTTGCAGGTCTTGTCCACGGTGCCGTTGATGTCAAGCTCCGTCTCCGGTATATCCAGCCTGCTGGAGAACTGCCGCAGCTTCCGAAACGCCAGCTGGAACTGTCTGTTGTCCAGGACACGGTCGTCTCTGAAATCTCGGTACTTTCTTGCGCCCACTACGGAGAAGGCGGACTGGTAGCCGGTCTGTCCGCCCACTCGGACGCCGCCCACGTTTCCGCCCATGTTGCCGAAGGAAGTCTTTCCCATGGTGCCGATCCAGAAACTTCCTCCGTTGTGCTCCTCGTTCTGGTCCTTTAAACGCTGCTTGAAGGTCTCCTCCACATCCTCCTTGTCGATCTGAAGGTCCTCCATCTGATTTAAATGCGCTCTGGCCTCCTCGTGAGCAAGCTCCAGCATGTCGGACTTATCCAGCCACCGGAGCATCTCCTTTCCCACCTCCGTCTCCCTCTGAGCCGGCTTAAAGCACTCCTCAAAGGCCATGTCGTATTTATCAAAATCCGTCTCGCTCTTTACCAGAATCATGCGCGCAACATAATAGAACTGTGTCAGGGAGCTGCCGCACAGCCCCTGATCCAGCGCAGCCTGCAGGGTCAAAAATTCCCCCAGCGTCACATGAAGTCCCTTTTCCCGCAATGTCTCAAAAAATTTTGTGAACATATATGCCTACACCTGTCCCGCGTCACAGGTTCGTCTCGTGACGCACCAGCTCCAGATCCTCGTCCTTTTTCACCACCACGCCCACAAAGGGCAGCTTCGCCCGAATCTCGTCTGCGGAGATACCGCCGATCTGCAGGGCGTTCACCCAGTCGATCAGCTCGGAGGTGCTGGGCTTCTTGCGAATGTCCCGAATGGCGCGGATATTGTAGAACACCTCCATGGCGTTCTTTAACAGATTGTCCTCCACGTTGGGGTAATGCACCCGCACGATCTCCTCCATCAGCTCCGGCGTGGGGAAATCGATATAGTGGAAGATGCAGCGGCGCAGGAATGCGTCCGGCAGCTCCTTCTCCGCATTGGAAGTGATGATCACAATCGGTCTGTGCTTCGCCTTCACAGTGCGCTTTGTCTCGTTGATATAAAATTCCATCTGGTCCAGCTCCCAGAGAAGGTCGTTGGGGAACTCCAGATCCGCCTTGTCGATCTCGTCGATGAGGAGCACCACCTGCTCGTCGCTGTCGAAGGCCTCTCCCAGCTTGCCGAGCTTGATATAGCGCGCAATGTCGTCCACGCCCTCCTCGCCGAACTGACCGTCATAGAGGCGCTGTATGGTATCGTACACATACAGTCCCTCCTGGGCCTTGGTGGTGGATTTGATATTCCATACGATCAGTCTTTTCCCCAGCGCCTTGGCCACGGCCTCCGCCAGCATAGTCTTTCCCGTGCCGGGCTCTCCCTTGATCAGAAGCGGTTTCTTCAGTGCAATGGCAATGTTCACGCTGGCCATCAGTTCTTCACTGGCCACATATTCGCCGGTTCCGGCAAACGATGCTTTGTCTGCGGCCGCCGCGGAAGGCTCCGCGCCCTTACGTTCCTGCGCCGCGCTCTGCCCGCCGCCGTCGTTTTTGAGAATCTCCTGCTGTTCCATACTCACACGCACCTTTCCCTTGAAATCCGTTCCTAATTATGTTACGATATTCCTGTTTTAAAATCAAGGACATAATTGTCAAATCTATCGGAAAGCAAAGCAGAGGTCAGGACAGATGATAACGGATATTTTACAGAATAAAGCTACTCTCTCCTTCGAGGTATTCCCGCCGAAGAAGGACGGGGAATTTGAAAAGGCCTTCGAGACGCTGGCCGCTCTGGGCGCGCTGCGGCCGGACTATATCAGCGTTACCTACGGCGCAGGCGGCTCACATGCGGGCAAGACCATAGAGCTGGCTTCCTATATCCAGAACACGCTGGGAATCGATGCCATGGCGCATATGACGTGCGTGGGAAGCAAACGGGAACAGCTGCTTGACGTCTATCGGCAGCTGCAAGCCAACAATGTGACGCATGTTCTCGCCCTGCGCGGTGACCGTCCCAAGGATATGAGCGACGAACAGTTCGCCGCCAGGGATTTCGCCCACGCCAGCGACATGATGGAATTCTTAAGGGAAAATACGGACCTGCACCTTGCCGGAGCCTGCTATCCCGAGAAGCATTTCGAGAGCTTCAGCATGGAATCCGATCTGAACAATTTAAAGAAAAAACAGGAAGCGGGGGCCGAATTTTTCATCAGCCAGCTCTTCCTGGACAACGACTATTA
>CANQJL010000003.1 GCA_947624245.1 uncultured Acetatifactor sp.
TATTAAAGTTACCCTTTTCCCAAAAAACATATCAAAATCTTTTTCAAAAAGTCCTTGACATATCACCAGAATGCTTTTTGTCTCCGAAGCATGAAAAAAGAACCGCAAAAAGTCCGGCAAACTCATCGCAGTTCTCTCAAACTCCGACTTCTCACACAGAGTACCCCGACGGCAGATCGCTCCGCCGCCAACGTACCCCGGCGAGAAATCAAGAGAGGTGTAGCAGTATGCGTCCACACTTCTACACCTCTTTTTATTCTAAGGCTTTCGACCTCGTCTGCTCCAAAACCTCACCCTTGTAATTTTTCCCTCTGGAGGGTATAATTACATTCGGGTGTATCGCAGACTCAGTCTGTATTGTGTGGTACCGAGAATACCATCCCTGCTCGGCACTGCGGCAACAGTGCCGGGCGGTACACCTTCTTCTCTTGAAATCTCAATCGCATTTTACCACACTTGCCGCCTCCGTGCAAGTACCAAACGCGGCGATCCGTATTCCCGCAGGAAATCGACGGCTTATGCACCGGTCTACCCCCTGCGGACTGATCTGACCACTCTGACGGCATTTCGCAATACCCCTGCCCCCTGACAATCCCAAGGTGATGGAAATAACCGAAAATATTCTTATGCCACCAAAAATATTTTTTAAAAATAGTTATAGGGAACTTGAAAACATTGGAAAATTTGTTATAATAAAAACATCCGGTAACAAAAATATCAAAATGAAAGGGGGTCAGATTATGGCATTATCAAATGAGGACAAAATTTTCATTTCTCAATTATTGGACGCAAAAATCAAGCCGGTACAGTTAGTATTGGAAAATGACGTTTTACCTCGGTTGCAGAATATAGAATCCTGCTATACTTCCACCTATCACAGATATGCTAACGGTATGGAACAACTGGAAGCTATGCAGATGGATATTGATGTCATGAAAAAAATATTAGAAGAACACAGCGAAAAGCTAAAGAAGATTTCCTGATTGGCTTTTATACTTTTTTACACACTCTAAATGTCAACAATCTGTAAAGCACCATTCTGAGCGGTTTTCAATCCTTTTTCTGACACAAGCCCTTTCATTTAATGTGCAATATTACTTCTCAAGACCAAAGAAGAACAGGCATTAGCGATTGACCATGCTCTATCTTTATGAGCCATTTTGGTACGAAATGTACCGAACGTACTTTCGGTTCGACTATAAAAAAAATCGGGAAGCCTTATTTTATGGGGCTTCCCGCGCAAAAAAGCAGGGTGCAATCCCCCGCTTTCCGGCTTCGCCGGTGTCTGCTGCGCAGACCTGTGTGCTGCATACATAAAAAGCAGGGTGCAATCCCCCGCTCTCCGGCTTCGCCGGTGTCTGCTGCGCAGACTTGTGTGCTGCGCACACAAAAAGCGGGTGATGGGAATCGAACCCACGTGTCCAGCTTGGAAGGCTGGTGTTCTACCATTGAACTACACCCGCATGAGATAATATATGATTCTTTCGTATGATTGTTTCGTCACAACATTGGTTATTTTACATGCAAAGCTGCAAAATGTCAAGACCTGCGGCAAAAATATATTGAATAAAAACAGTTCAGCCATAACCGAGATAACATGCGAATCATGCTTGCAGGAATGAGCATGTTATCTCGGTCATGAGCAATCCGCACGCGCAAGCAAGCTTTGAAGCGCGAAGCGCGGAATTGCAAATGGCGCGGGCTGAACTGTTGCGATTACTGTTCCTCTCTTTTTATTCCCAGGACACATATTCGGAGTATTCTTTCCAAATACAGCAGATCCAAGTCCGGCCCTGATTGAATACGATCTCATTGCCGTTCTCGTCCATGAAGATGTTGGGGGCGTAGTTGCTTTCACGCTTCCAGGTACCCTCAATGACTTTTCCGTTGGTAAATACATACGCCTTGCCGCTGCCGGTCACGCCGAATGCAAGATAGTCCTTTGCATCTCTCACTTCGCCGTGGCAGACCTTGAACACCACATTAGTCACAGCCACCTGTTCGCCGTTATACTCGTCGATCTGTTCCTTGCCGTACTGAGAACGATAGTAAAGCCTGTCCTCCGGATTATAGGTAAAGCATGCGTTGTTGGAGCCGTATCCGCCGCTGTTGGATTTCGTTCCGCCGGGACGGATCTCAGTGGCATCGGGATAGTTCTCATAGGCCGCAAGATACCCCTCGTCAGCAAAGGTAAATGCCTGCTCAAAACGGCCGTGCTCCTCGTAAGTCGTGTCGTATTTCAGACGCTCCACGCCCTTATTGTACCCGTCAATGAACAGATAGCCCGTGAACTCCGTAGCATAGCCGGGACGGGAGATGCGGTCAAAGGCCTCGTCTGCGCCTACATCAATGCCCTGCAGGGTCACGCTGATATTATCGATCTGATCTGTATTGATAATAGGAGCTACATAAGGCACTGCCAGACCCCAGTTGCAATAGATCGAATCGTAGGCCATGGCCTCGTATACATAGTAATCACGACTGCTCCTGACAGGTCCGATGTGATCCAGATCGTCATAGTCCTCAAATATTCCCATCAGTCGGGTGATACGTCCCTCCACAGGCGCCTCATAGATAATGCTTGCCTGAGAGATACCGTGCTGCGGCATAGCGGGCGGATTGTTGGGAATCATGACTGCCATGCTTCTTCTCTGGACAATGTCCGCATCCTTCCACTCGCCGGTCAGATAGCTCTGCATCTTGCCGTCCACGATCGTCCTGTCTGCAATCGGGTGATCCTCGCCGCCCGGCTTAAGCTCGCCGCCCAGCGCTTCCTCATTATTAGATTCGTCAGGCACATCGGATTCCTCTGTGCCGATGATCTCAGGCTCCAGCGTCTGAAGGGGAGAAGAGACAGGTTTATCCTCGCCGCATCCGACCAACATAGCCGCAGCGAGTATGATTGCTGCCAACACTTTCTTTTTCATGCAAAAGTTCCTTCCTAAATGAATTTTCTTTTATTGTATATCCAAACGCACCAATTTGTCCATTGATTCAACAAAAATTAAGAAAGAATTAACACCTGAGGATTTTCTTTTATATCCATATATGATAAAATAAAAAAACAAAATTTGAAATATGGAGGTAGCGATATTGAAGATCAAAGAGTCTATAGATGTTGTCGCATTTGTGGAAGCCGCAAAGCAGTGCGGCGGGGCGGTTTTCCTCCAGACCGCGGAGGGGGATATCACAAATCTAAAGTCACTTTTGTCACAGTATGTACTTATGGCAATGATGTACAATCCCGAGCTGCTGACCAACGCGCAGGTCATCTGCATTCAGGAGGAAGATTATCAAAAGCTGGAAGAATTCCTGGTGCCCTGGGAATGACAGTAAGAAAGGAAGCAGAACGATCATGTTGAAGAGCAGAGGCTTTTACAGAGGGATTAACTTAGGCGGCTGGTTCTCCCAGTGCGATTACAGCAAGGACAGGCTGGACCGCTTTATTACGGAACCGGACTTTGCGAAAATTGCAGCCTGGGGTCTGGATCATGTGCGGATTCCTATCGATTACAATATTCTGGAAAATGAGGACGGCAGCTATAAGGAAGACGGCTTTCGCCGGATTGAAGGGGCTCTGGAGCTGGCTGAAAAATATGGCCTCCATGCCATCGTGGATCTGCACAAGACTGCGGGATTTTCCTTCGATGCGGACGAGCGGGAGGCGGGATTTTTTGACAATGCCGAATTGCAGGAGAGATTCTGTCTGCTCTGGGAGGAGTTGGCAAAACGCTTTGGCAGCGCTCCCGACAGGGTGGCCTTTGAACTTCTCAATGAGGTTACGGATCAGCAGTTCATCGACGCGTGGAACCGGATATCCCATGCGTGTATCCGACGGATCCGCGCCTACGCTCCCGACACGCTCATATTGGTGGGAAGCTACTGGAACAACAGTCCGGAGGCGGTAAAAGACCTTGCCGCGCCTTACGACGACAAGGTGGTCTATAATTTCCATTGCTATTCTCCTCTGGAGTTTACCCATCAGGGCGCTACATGGGCGGTGGAGATAGACAGGGACGCCAGATACCGATTTGAAGATATCGACATTACAGCCGAATATTTTGAAGAGCTCTTCTCCTCTGCCATAGAAAAGGCCCGGCGCCACGGCGTTGACATTTACTGCGGCGAGTATGGCGTAATCGACAGAGTCGAGCCGGAAGATGCGGTGAAATGGTTCAAGGTCATTCACGACGTGTTTGAAAAGCACAATATAGCGCGAGCCGCGTGGAGCTATCGGGAGATGGATTTCGGATTGTCCGACAGCCGCATGGACGCGGTTCGGGACGAGCTTATAAAATACCTTTAATTAAGCCATATTGGCCAGTATGAGCAGGCATACTTGAAAGAGCATCACAAGGAAGGACAGCGCCGTCAATACTACGGTCGCGATGGCAAAGCCCCTTTTCTTGGTGTTCCACCCCTGCACGGCAAAATAAATATCCAGACAGCCGAAGACGATGCTGGCGTAAGCTCCGCAGAAGGATAGGAGCAGTCCGGCAATAGACAGGGCAAAGCCGATTATGCACAGCTTTTCTTTCTGCTTGTCCTTTCCGTCTTCTATCCCCGGAACATACTGCAGCGGATAGTACTGTGCCGTATTGGCATTCTGCTGCTGATAGGTGTTGGGAAGCTGTTGTTGATAGGCCGCGTTGGCCTCATTGATCTTGTCGAACAGACCGTTTATCAGATTCTTATACTCTTCCCGCACCGCATTGTCGATGCCGGAATCGTCTATGGTATATATCTTATTGTCCGGACCCGTGATCCAGGCAAATATCGTCAGCGTATTCCCGCTGATGCCGTACTGAAATCCCCTGTTTCCCTTGGTAGGGTCAAAGGAACTGCCGGACCATGTGTTGTCCCCGCTGTAGTCCTGTCTGAACAAGCTCTGCTGCAGCCAGTCAAATACGATCTGATTCACCCGATCCGGATAGGTATAGAACTGCAGCGTGTATTTGGTCTTGCCAAAACTCATATGTACTTACCGCCTTTCCCATAATGGAACCGAACTACAAAAATTTAGCATACAATCCCCGAAAAAGCGGGTTTTCCATATCTCATGCGGGTAGCCGGACTTGAACCGGCACGGAGTCGCCCCCGAGGGATTTTAAGTCCCTTGCGTCTGCCTATTCCGCCATACCCGCAGACATGTTGCAGCGCAGCACACGCAGGCGCTGTAAATGGGTGGAGGTGGATTCGAACCACCGAAGCAATTTGCAGCAGATTTACAGTCTGTCCCCTTTGGCCACTCGGGAATCCACCCATGCAGAGGTATTTGCTCTGACAATGTGAAATTGTAGCATATATCTCTGCAAATTGCAAGGTCAAAAGTGTATCGGCGTCACCTCCGGAGTCAGCGGCTCCATTTTGTATTCCGGAAACTGCCGGATCAGATCCTCCAGGCACAGAGAGGTATTGTACACGATATCATGCGCCAGCATGACTACCTTCTTCCTGCCCAACGTGCTCTCACGCGCATTCTGCAGGAGCCGCTCCGGCTCATTCTGTTTCGTTGCGTCTTCCAGACTGCCGTTCCAGTCAAAATAGATAAAGCCTTTTTCCGTCATTTTCTCAATGATCTCTTCATACACCGCCTTATTGTAGCTGTTTATGCTGCCCCCGGGAAAACGAAAGAGCTTCGCCTGTACTCCCGTCACCTCATACACCGTGTCATAGGCTTCCTGAAAATCAGCCAGATAGCTGTCCACACTGGCATAGATTTCCTTGTAGTCGTGCCTGTTGCAGTGAATGCCGATGGTATGTCCTTCCTCCACGATCCTTCTTGCGATATCAGGGTGCTTCCTGACATTTTCTCCCACAACGAAGAAGGTAGCCTTGATGTCATACTTCTTCAGAATATCCAACACTGCCGCGGTGTTTTCCTCAGACGGTCCGTCGTCAAAGGTCAGATACATTGTCTTTGGGAAAAAATAGTACTGAATCCCCCAGGCGATTCCCTCTGCCATCTTGTCCTGATATTCGGGATCGTTCAGGGCGTCCCTCTCCCTGCCGTTGGACAGAAATCCTGTCTCGATCAGACAGGCCGGAACGGTATTTTCACGGAGCACGTAAAGCGCATCGCCCTCCACCGTCTCGCGCTCCTTCGCGTCGGTCTTTTCCAGAATCCCCATATTTATCAGCTGTGCCAGACGCCGGCTGTCCTCGTCCTTTTCACCGTACCAGACCTCGAATCCCTCCGCGGAGCCGTCCTCGCAGGCGTTCTGATGGATACTGATATAGATATCCGCATGGCTGTCCTCGGCAAGCCCGACTCTCTCCTCCAGCGACGGCTGTGTCCCATCGTCCTCTCTGGTCAGCACGGTATCTATGCCCATGGCCTGCAGCTTGGAGGAAAGAAGCAGCGCGAGCTGCAGATTGATCTCCTTTTCCATGACGCCCTCGCGGCTTGCGCCCTCATCTTCCCCGCCGTGCCCGGGATCGATGACCACCAAAGGCGTCTTCTCCTGATTTTCCAGCAGGACGACTTCACCGGCGTCTGATTGGATATCCTCCCCCTCGGCGCCCGCACCTGCGGCGAATTGCCGATTCCTCTTTACGACTTCCTTGGCCGGAACGCTCTCATCCGCTTTCACAAAGCGCACCCCGCTTAAAAATCCTGCTGCCAGAAACAGAATGGCCATAAGCACTGCGGAAATTCTCCTCTTACATCCGCCGCCTGACTGCCCCTGTCTCACCAGCCTTACCTTTGTTCTCCGCCTGTTCCTTCTCCACCGCCTTAACATGACCCAAAACCTCTTTTCCTTTTTTCTCTTTCTGTGCGGGAGCCTATCTTGCGGAAAACAAAAGGAGGGCCTCCGCCGCTGTTATACACAGCATACAGAAGACCCTCATCATATTTTCATATTTTTAGCATAATATATTCATCTTTTTTCCATCATTTTTGCAAACTTTTGGGGAATATCCTTTATGGGCCCTTTACCGAGATATTTTCAGGAACAATTCATTGATCCCTTCGTAAAAGCCGACCGTCACTATCGTGTTGCGCTCCTCCATGCCGGTAAATACATACTTTTTAAAATAGGGCGTCGTCTCCGACAAGGGATTCGTTCCCTCGTACTCCTCCGGCTGATCTAAGCCCATATACTCGGCCCAGGCCGCTATGAGCGCATCCGCATCGATGTCCTCCCATCGGGAAATATCCGTTCTCACGTAAAATTCGTACATCTTTCCGGTATCCGCGTCCACATAGGCATCTAACAGACAGTTTTCCTTATTAAAATTCTGTTTGCCGGAATTCAGGCTGATCTTCCAGACAAGCACATTATTTCGCGGCTCCGGCACGTCTATGGCAGAGTACATGGCGGCGCTGTAAGAACGCTGCGTAAGCTCGTTCACGGAATCCGGAAGAATGTCCAGCTCCTTCAACTTCCGAATCCCCTGATTGCACAGCTCGATGCCTTCCTCCTCCGAAATCTCGCCGCCGGCAGGATCCTTCCGGCTCACCACCATAGCATAGTTTCCGGTGAGCTCCTGATAGTCCAGATTCATCGAATCCTCCCTGATCTTGGCGTTCTGCTCACTCTCCGGCTGTATCTGGCTGTTCAGGCATTTGGACAGAATATATATTTTTTCATTGCTGCTCATGTCATAGCGATAACCCGCCGTGCCCGTCTCTGCCTCCTGGGTCTTGATCTCATTCAGAATCCCTTTGTCGCGATACTTTGCCAGTGCCTCCGGTCCCCAGATCGCCAGACCGGCGATCAGAGCCGCCAGGGGCAACAGCAGCAGGCTCATCTTCTTTATCCTCATGGTTCCTCCCATATCTCTACGCGTCTTCTCGGTCACTTTGCATACCTCCCGCATCTTTCCGGTCGGGCAGTTCAAAGTCGATACAGGTTCCCTCGCCGACCTTGCTCTCTATGCACAGCTCGCTGTTGTGAAGACGCAGAATCTCCTCACACAGCGCCAATCCCAGCCCGGCGCCGTTCCTGCTGCGGGAACGGGATTTGTCCACCATATAGAAGGCCTCCGTCACCTTCTTCAGTTCCTCCTCCGGAATACCCACGCCGTAATCCTTTACCCGAAAAGCATAACCTCTCTCCGTGACCCTTCCGGATACCTCCACCACGCCGCCGGGGGACGACGCCTTGAATGCATTGTCCACCAGATTCAGCAGCACGGATTTCATCAGGTTGGTCTCCGTGTACACAATGCCGGGCTCAAAGGACATATGCAGCTCCTGTTCCGTGTTCGCGGCAAAGATATCCCTCAGGTACCTCTCAAACGTTTCCGCCTCCACAGGCTGCGGCTCGATCTGCTCCCGTTTGGTGACGATAATGTCCAGAAGGCGGAAAGACATGTTTTCCAGCCTCTTTCCCTCCGTATAAATATAATTGGAGGACAGGAAATGCTTTTCCTCATCTAATTTCCGTGACCTGAGCAGATCCGCATACCCTATGATGGCTGTCAGCGGAGTCTTCAGCTCATGGGCAAAGGCGGCGATAAAGTCCTCTCTTGCCCGCACTTCGTCCTTCAGCTCGCCCAGCGTCTTCTCCAGCACGTTGGCCATGCTGTTGAAATCCCTGGTCAGCTGCCCCAGCTCATCGTTGCTGATCTGTCTGGCGCGATAGCTGTAATCTCCCGCCGCCATCTCTTTTGTTGCGCCTGCCAGCAGACTGATGGGCTTTGTCAGACGGGTACAGATAAAGAACATGATCAGGGAGCTGCACAAAAGCATCACAAGCGTCACCCACCTGTATACGGAGAATCCCCTTCCTCTCTCGTCAAAGACCCTCGTCACATCCTCCATGGTCTCCAGATACAAATTCCTGTCCAGGACGTGGACCACCGTGCAGACCTGAATGTAATAGTGGCTGTCCTGTGAAATGACCTGCCACAAGACCGTATCCTCGCCGATCTCAGCCAGAAGCGAGGCGTCTTCCGTGAACCCGTCGCTGGCGTACAGAGCTTGTTTCTTCTCATCGGAAATCCTCAGCAGCCGTCCGGAGCCCTGTCCGCTGCTCTCCAGATTCGCGCCGATCTGCTCCACCGCAATGTCCTGCAGCACATCATACTTGGCGGGAATGTTCAAGGCCGCCGTCTCCAGTGCGAACTGCAGGATATTGCTGCCGTCCAGAGCCTGATCCACCTCTCTGTCCAGAGCCGTCCTGAATACATAATTTACAAAGAAATAGCCGCTTAGGCCAAAGGCCGTTGCCATGGTGATGATCGTCCACAGCAGTATCTTATAGATAAATTTCATACTCTCCTACCCGACTGTCCTCAGACAGTTAAATCTCCAATCTGTAACCTACCTTGTACACCGCCACAAGGTTGTCTTCCCAGCCCATCTTTCGGCGGAGCCGCTGTACATGCAGATCCAGCGTCCGGCTGTCCGCCAGATATTCGTCTCCCCACACCTTCTCATACAGCTTCTCCCGAAACAGAGCAATGTTCTTGTTGCGAATGAACAGAACCAGCAGACCGTATTCCTTGTTGGTGAGAACGACGGTCTTTCCCGCCCTGGTGACCTTTCTGGCTTCCACGTCCACCACCACGTCGCCTGCGGTCAGAATGCTCTCCGTCTTGTTGTACCTGCGGAGCACTACCTCCACTCTGGCGACCAGCTCCACCACGTCAAAGGGCTTCACCAGATAATCCTCCGCGCCCAGCTTCAGGCCCTTGACCCTGTCCTTTACCTCATGCTTGGCCGTGATGAAAATGACCGGTATTTGCAGAGGACGTATGTATTCCATTATGTCATATCCGTCGGCGCCCGGAAGCATGATATCCAGGAGAATCAGATCAAAAGGCTCCTTCTCGATCAAATCGATGGCCTCCAGACCGTCCTGAACGGATCTGCAGTGATATCCCGCCGCCGACAGATTGATGTCGATCAGGTCGCAGATAGGCTTTTCGTCGTCTATGATAAGTATTCTAATCATTCTTCTTTTGTCCACCCCCAATATTCTCTGATGCGCGTCACAAGATCGCTCACCTTCTCGTCTTCCTGACACTGATAGGTCTTCTCGAACTCCGTATCCTCCACAAAGCCGTCCGTGCGCTGATAGTAAATATGGCATTTGGTATCTATCATAAGCTCGCCCTGCGGTCCGGCATAGCTGTAGCGGCCAAGCTCCAGCAGATCCCTCATACCGTCTCCGTCCAGATCCGTGCAGGCCATTCCCTTCAGGGCATAGAGGTTGTCGTAATCCCTCATCGGCTGAAAGCTCCACACGATATATCCCTGCTCGTTCACCAGATAGATCATGAACACATTGTACTCCGCCATTTGGATAACTCCCGGCACTACCTTCAGCCTTCCCTGCTTCTCAAAGGTCCTGTAGTAGCTCTGGTCCTCATAGATCTGAAAGCCGTTTTCCAAAAGCTCGTCCAAGGTGGTGGCAGTATACAGGACCTCCGTGGAATTGCCGTCTCTGACATAAGCTTCGATCGTGTGGATTCCTTTGTTCATACTGAAACGATTGATCTTGTCGGAAATTCTCCAGTCACGGTAGAAGGAGCCCTCCTTCTGAAAAAGCACGTCTCCCACCTTATAAGTCTTGCCCGCATATTGTCCGCCATCGTTTCTGCAGGTGGTGATCAATGTGATATCTTTCATACCGTCCCTGTTCAGATCGCGGAAGGAGACGGAAACGATACCTCTGGTGGGCTGCTCCAGCCGTCCCATCCACTCATAATTGGTCTCCAGCTGATTCGTCTTGTAGAGAATGCTGCCCTCCGCATCGGCGATCAGAATTGCCATTCTGTGATACGCCTTGTCCATAATAGGGACGAACATGACCTCCTCTTCCCCGAAGGATTCCAGCTGTATCGGGAAGCTCTGGGCCTCGATGACCGTATATCCGTACTCCTCAATGTCTTCCAGACTCTCTATGGCGGCAAAATCCGCCTCGTACTGCTGATAAAGTGCAAGAATGTCCGACTCCTTTGCCGCCGCCTTGCCAGAGACCGTCAAAAGACCGCACAGCCCGATTGCCAACAGACTCCAAACCTTTCTTTTGTTCACTTGCGCTCCTTTCTCAGGCAGGCCAGCGGCCCGCATTCCTTTGTCTATCTAAACGCACTGATAGTATAACGCAGAATTGCATCATTTTTGCTACATAAAACAAATCAGCCGCCCGCTGTTTTGCCGGACGGCTGAATAACGATTCCTATCTCTCGGCGTACTTTAAGATCATTGCGCAGGTTCCGGGCATTTCCACCCGTATCTTTCCGGCCGTCACCTCATAGTCCTCTCCTCCTAGGCTGTACCCCTGCTCATCGGTACGCAGCAGCACCTTCATTTTGCCGTGCTTGGGCGTTCCCAGATCCCATACGAAGATATCCTTGGTGATGGGGTAATCATTGTTGTTCACTAAGATCGCGCACTGTCCCTGCTTGTGGAACCTTCCATACGCCAGAAAATTATAATCGCTGTCCACATACTTGATAGAACCCTTGCGCAGTTCGTCATTCTCCCTGCGCAGCCGGATAATGTCCTTGTGGAATTGAATCATTTCCTGATCCTCATGTCCCCAGGGATAAGTCCGTCTGCTGTCGGGATCCGTAAAGCCGCACAGACCCGCTTCGTCGCCATAGTAAATCGTAGGCGCTCCCATCCATGTCATCTGCATGACCACGGCCTCCCGAAATACCGCCTTGCGAATCCCCTGCTCGGCGGCAAGAGGACCGAGTGTGCCGATCCTTCCCACCTTGCGGTTGGTGCGCGTCAAAAAGCGGGAGTGGTCGTGATTGGAAAGCTCATTCATAGCCACCTGCCAGCTTGGCGTTGCAAAGCTGCAGCTGTGGTGCATGATCGCGCCCCAGAAGCTGTCCGCATTGCCCAGAAGATCTTCGCGGTAATCGTCGCTGTGTTTCTCCATGCCCGTCAGGAACCAGGTCACCGGCTCCATAAAGGCATCATAGTTCATAACGGTATCCCACTCATTTCCCTGCAGCCAGTCTCTGGTATTGCCGTAGTGCTCGGCCAGAATAATGGCCTCCGGATTGGCTTCCTTCACGGCTTTGCGGAACTCCTGCCAGAAATAGTGGTTGTACTCCTGACTGTGGCCCAGATCCGCCGCCACGTCCAGCCGCCAGCCGTCGGCATTGAAGGGCGGGGACACCCATTTCTTTGCGATACGCATCACATAGTCGAACAGCTCCTTGGACTCCTCATAGTTCAGCTTTGGCAGGGTATCGTGCCCCCACCAGCCGTCATAGGAGCCGTTGTAAGGCCAGCAGTCCTGCTGGTGGAACCGAAAGTAGCTTCTGTAGGGACTGTCCGCGCTGATAAAGGCGCCTTTTTCATAACCCTCGGCGTTTTCGTAAATGCGCTCTCTGTCCAGCCATTTGTTGAAAGAGCCGCAGTGGTTGAACACACCGTCCATAATGACGCGCATACCCCGCCTGTGAGCTTCCTCCACCACCTTGATGAACAGCTGGTTGCTGGCTTCCAGATTTGCCTTATTCGTCACACGGTCAATATACCTTGTGGCGCGGCTGTTTTCCCTCTGCCCTTCCTGCAGCAGCTCTCCCTCGTCGCTGACGATCTTGCCGAAGTGCGGATCGATATAGTCATAATCTTGAATATCGTATTTGTGGTTGGACGGCGATACGAACAGCGGATTGAAATAGATCACTTCCACTCCCAGATCCTGCAGGTAGTCCATCTTATCCAGAACGCCCTGCAGATCGCCGCCGTAGAAATTCCGCACATCCATCTGCTCAGGATACTGATTCCAGTCCTCCACCCTCTTTACAGGCTCGCCGATACATATATACTCGCCTGTAAGGACATCGTTTGAAGGGTCGCCGTTGCAGAAGCGGTCTACATAGATCTGATACATCACCGCTCCCTTGGCCCACGCGGGCGTCTTAAATCCCGGGATAATGATGAAATTGTAGTACTCGTTCACCTCCGTCGCCAGGCCTCTTGCGTCAAAATAACCCATCAGCCTGCCGGTCTGTACCTCAAAGTGATAAGAAAACGTCTCCTCCCCCAGCTGAACGATCTGGGCATAGTAATCAAAGTGCTTGTCGGATTCCACTTTCCGCATCACGTACTTTTCATCTCGGGTCACCAACACGACTCTGTCCACATTATTCTTGGCAGTGCGGAACCGAATCGTCACCCTTTCATTGGGCTCCGGCTCCTCCGGTGAAATGTAATTTGCGGTAGTATCCGAATAGAGCGCCCGTCTGTTAAAGACCGGCCTCATATTTGCTATATATCGGCAGCAGTGATCCAACCGACTCATTTTTTCGAGATCTGTCCTGTCCTCCACGATCCGCCTCCTGGCTGTACATTCTTTTGCATAACGACTTATAATACCATATTAATTTTACTGAAAATCAGTGCTTAATTCAACCACTATTTTTCAAACGGAAAGTCAAAAGGACAGCCATGGGGTGACTGTCCTTTTAAGAGAAGGTATTTCTTCTTATGGGGTATAGCAAAAACTATATAATGTATTGGGGGGTTACGCATATTATAATATCATTCGCCCCTCCCTTTGACCATTCCCAAATTTCACAAATATTACAAAAATGACGTGCTATTTTTGTGTATTTCTTACAATGAAAATGCTCCTGTCAGGAAACGGGTTCCGGAACGCTCCCGGACGCAAACAGCGCCTCAAATTCCTCCCGCCCAATCTTTTCTTTCTTCAACAGCAGATCCGCACACCCATGCAGCACTTTTTCGTTTTGCAGAATAAGCTCCTTCGCTTTGGCGTAGCAATCATCGATGATCGCCTTGACCTCCTTGTCGATCTGGCCGGAGACTGCCTCGGAATGGGATTTCGCATGAGCCAGATCGCGTCCGATGAAGACTTCGTCGTCATCGTCATCATAGCAGATCACGCCGATGTTGTCCGACATGCCGAAACGGGTCACCATTCGCCGCGCCACCTTGGTCGCCTTCTTGATGTCGCTGGACGCCCCTGTGGTAATGTCCTTGAAGATGATCTCCTCGGCGATCCTTCCTCCCAGAGACACCATGATCTCCTGCAGCATCTGCCCCTTTGTCATGAACATCTCGTCCTTTTCCGGCAGAGGCATGGTATAACCGGCCGCCCCTCTGCCCGTAGGAATGATGGAGACGGAATACACGGGCCCTACGTCCGGCAGCACATGAAAGAGGATCGCATGTCCGGCTTCGTGGTAAGCGGTAATCTTTTTCTCCTTATCGGAAATAATGCGGCTCTTTTTCTCCGCACCGATGCCTACTTTCACAAAGGCCTTTTTGATATCGTCCTGCGCCACATAGCCTTTGCCCTTTTTGGCCGCATTGATGGCGGCTTCGTTCATCAGGCTCTCCAGATCCGCGCCCGTAAATCCCGCCGTGGTCTGGGCCACCTGCTTTAAGTCCACGTCTTCCGCCAGCGGCTTGTTCTTGGAATGTACCTTCAGGATATCCTCTCTGCCTGCCACATCGGGCGTTCCCACCGCGACCTTGCGGTCAAAGCGGCCGGGCCGCAGAATGGCGGGATCTAAGATATCCACTCTGTTGGTGGCCGCCATCACGATTATGCCCTCATTGACACCGAAGCCGTCCATTTCCACCAGAAGCTGATTCAGAGTCTGCTCCCTCTCGTCGTGGCCGCCGCCCATACCGGTACCCCGACGTCTCGCCACGGCATCTATCTCGTCGATGAACACGATGCAGGGCGAGTTCTTTTTTGCCTCATCAAACAGATCTCTGACGCGGGAAGCGCCCACGCCTACGAACATTTCGACGAAATCCGATCCGGAAATGCTGAAGAACGGCACGTTGGCCTCTCCGGCGACAGCCTTCGCCAGCAGCGTCTTACCCGTTCCGGGAGGGCCCTCAAGCAGCACGCCCTTGGGAATCCTTGCTCCCACCTTGGTGTATTTCCCGGGCTCCTTCAGGAAATCCACAATCTCTTCCAATTCCTCTTTTTCCTCCGCGAGACCCGCCACCTGCTGGAAGGTAATGGCCTTGTCGCCCACAGACATCTTTGCCCGGCTCTTGCCGAAGTTCATCATCTTTCCGTTGCTGCCGCCGGCATTCTGGGCGTTCACCATCATAAAGAGAAAAATGCCTGCTGCCAACACGATCAGCAGAGGAACCAAGGTCGTCAGAAACCATCCTTCCCTTGGCACATCCGACACAACGGGGTCAAATCCGTAGGATCTGACCAGCTTCTCGGCCTCTCTCACATCCGTCACATACAGCCTTTTCTCCATCCCGTCGGACAACACGATCTCCAAATATCCCGTGGGCGTCTCGCTGTTGGGAGTGATGCTGATATCGACCACCTTTTTCCCGACTATATCATTGACCAATTCCGCCTGGGAATAATCTTTCTTCTGGTTCTGGACATTTACCCATAAGACTACCCCGGCCAGGATCATAAGTCCCATTAAAAAAACAAAATACGTCGTAAAGCTTCTGTTGTTCTGTCTCAACTTCTCACGAGCCTCCTAATCGTCAAATTCCACTACCCCTATGTACGGCAGATTACGGTATTTCTGATCGTAATCCAGTCCGTAGCCCACCACAAATTCATCGGGGATATGGAATCCGGTATAGTCCACCTTCACGTCCACAACGCGCCGCTCCGGTTTATCGAGCAGGGTACACAGATGCAGGGACGCAGGCCCTCTGTCCCGCAGCATTTCCAGCAGATAGCTCAAAGTCCTGCCGCTGTCCACGATATCCTCCACTACGATCACATCTTTGCCTTGCAGCGGCTCATCCAGATCCTTTACGATCTTGACCACACCGCTGGACTTGGTATCACCTCCGTAGCTGGACACGGACATGAAGTCTAGGGACACCGGCACGGTGATCCGCTTGGCCAGTTCGCACAGGAAAAAGCTTCCTCCCTTCAGCACACAGACCAGATGCACCTGCTTTCCCGCATAGTCTTTGCTGATCTGCTCCGCTATCTCTTTAATCCTGGCATCTACTTCCTCCTCCGACAAAAGTACCCTAATGTGCTCCGACATTTTTCTCCTCCGTTTCGCTGTCTGTGCAGCCTCCTATTAATTTTACCTGCAAAATTCGTTTTGTATTCCCGTCTACCTTATAATATTCCCCAATCCGGTATCCTATCAGCCAAAGAACATGGTCCTCTTCCGCTAAAATCGGCATCGATTGGCGGATCTCGCGGGGTATTTTCTCCGTTATCATATACTCCTTCAGGGACTTGTGCCGGACTTCGCCGCGGCCGTCCGCAATGCTGAGAAAATCTCCTGTCCTTCTGAAACGAAAGACCAACGATTTTTTAATTTTATCACAGTTGAACCATTTCGTATACCGATTTGTCGGAATTTTCTGTCCGCTTTTTGAAAAAAATACGGAAATCTCCGCCAAAAGACCGTTCCCCAGATCAAAGTATAGCGGCTTGGGCGTCTCCCCCGAGGGCAGCGTCACCTGACAGTACAGAGCTTCGGAGATCTTCCCGTCCGGCTCCTTTGCTCTCTCCAAAAATACTTTGTCATATCTTCTGACCGCTCTGATGCCGCAGGGCAGATCTACCCGAGGCGTTCCCTCCTTCTCGAACAGCGAGAGCACCTCTTCCACATGTACGGCACGAATATCTCTGATCCCGGGAGCCAACTCCTCCATCAGCGCCAGCAGCAGACGTTTGCGCAGAGTTATGTGCTGCTGTCCGAAGCGCCCTACATCCACCACCCGACAGGCGCGGTCTTCCGGGGAAGCTTCCACACAGTCCTGTCTTGCTCTCGCCGTCTGCAGCGCAAGATACTCCTCCGTCTCCGACAGAATATCCGCCGTCCTGCACATGTGCGCTACGGTTCCCGCCGATATCTCCCGTTCGGCATAGGGCAGAATGTGATGTCTGATACGGTTTCGGGTGTAGCCGTCTTCCAGATTTGTGCTGTCCGTGCGGTAAGCAAGACCTCTCTCATCCAGATAGCTCTCTATCTCATGGCGCTCCAGACAAAGCAGGGGTCTGACGATCTCCTCCCGTGTCGGAGGTATTCCGCACAGTCCCTTGATCCCGCTGCCCCGAAACAGATGGAACAGCATCGTCTCGGCACGATCGTTTCCGTTGTGCGCCACGGCGATACGGTTCGCTCCGAAGGCCTCTGCTGCCTCACGAAAAGCACTGTATCTGAGCTTTCGGCCGGCTTCCTCCAAGGACAGCTTTTCCTGCGCCGCAAGCGCCTTCACGTCCGCTTTCTTCAGATAAAAAGGAACGCCCTTCTGCCGGCACAGTTCCTCCACGAATTCGGCGTCCTCACCCGAGTCGCCGCGCAGTCCGTGATCCACATGGACCACGGCAAGCTGCAGGGGAATCTGCTCGGCATATTCCAGCAACACAAACAAGAGGCAAACAGAGTCTGCCCCTCCGGAGACACCCGCCACGATCCTGTCGCCCGGGCGTATCATGTTGTGCTCCCTGATGAAGGAAAAAACCTTTTCCTGAATCTTTTGCCGATCATTCATATGAAAAATGTATCGCATAACCGCAAAAAAATCAAGTTATTCGTTCCAAATACCGATGACCGCCACCGTCATGTCGTCGCGTATTTTTCCTCCGCCGGCACAGATCGCCATACGCAGCAATTTTTCCGCAAAATCGGAAGGCTTCTGCTCCCTGATGCCGGATACCGCCCGAAGGACACCGTCCCCGTATTCCTCCTCTCCAAACGCGTCCACCACGCCGTCCGTGACCATTACCAGAAAATCTCCGCTCTGCAGCTGTCTGCAGATAGGCTGCATTTCCACCTTTTGAAAGATGCCCAGCGGAAGCGTGCCCGCCGTCAGAGCTTCCACATGATCCCCGCGTTTTAAAAAGGTGACGGCGCCGCCCGCTTTCCACAGCTGGCATGTCCCCTGATACAGGTCTATGTCACAGAGGTCCAGCGTAGGGTGCTTTTGGTCCTCGCCCAGCGCGAACAGCGCCGTATTTACCATATTTATGGCGGTGTTGTTCTCATACCCCGCTTCCAGCAGCTTCTCCATCAGGTCCAGCACCTGCCCGCTGTCGTTTCCCGCCTGCTCGCCGGAGCCCGTCCCGTCAGAGAGCATCACCGTCCGTCTTCCTCTTTCGGCTTCTGTCACGGCATAATTGTCCCCGGACACAGTCTCGTCCTCCTTTGTGACTCTGGAAAATCCCGTGAGCACGATATAGTTCGCGGCCTCCTCCAGCACAAAGCTCTGCGGGGTCTTCACTATCATATAGGGGCTGCCCGCGGACAACTGCAGTTGTCTGCCCAACAGTACCGAAATCATATCCGCGGCGTCCTCTGCCGGTATTCCGAAGTCCCTGTCCGCACTCATGGTCAGCACCACCGTTTCCCGTCCGTTATCCTGCGGCACGTAACAGGGATCTGCCGCCGCAATGCCCTCCTCGCGCATAGCCTGGATCAGCATTTTCCTTTTGCGCTCCTCCATAGGTCTGTAGCACATGACCTCACATGCAATGTCCGTCATGATCTTCGCCATTTCCTTCAAATGTCCCTTGATGATTTGACGGTTCTCCCACAGTCTCCTTTCCGCCAGCACCGACTGCCTGTCCTCATCGTCCGCACGGAATTCCCCGTCATAGCTTCGCGCCAGCTCGTAAAAGGTATCCGCATAATTCAAGAGCTTTCTCCGACACAGATCCGAAATCTGCGCCGTCCGCATCTCCCGATTTTCTTCCCGCCGGTTCTCCCGCCGCCTGCCTCTGCTCAGTCCCGCTATCACTTGTTCTGCCAGCATTCTTCTACCACACCTTTCCTGTTCAATATGTCAGACTAAGATTATAGAAGTCCGCACGGACTTTTTTTGTCAAAACCGGGAAAGGAACCCTTAAAGTTTTGCGACAAAAAAAGCAGGAGCCTTCCGCTCCCGCTTCTTAATATCCTGAACCTCTCTTAATCCTCTTCCTTAAACATGATCTCGCCCTCATAGACCAGACCGAGCTTCTCCCGCGCCACACGCTCTATGTATCCCTTCGTCTGGACCTCCTTGGAAAATGCCTCGATATCCTCGGCGCGTTCCTTTTCGGCAGCGATCTGCTCGTCAAGAAGCAGTTCTTCCTGAACCTTGGCATCGGTCTTGCGTCCCAGATCCACACTTTTCACTGCGACCACGATCATGATCATCACGACCACAAGGGATACCAGAAACATACTGAACCGATTCTGATGTCTTCGGCGATATGCAACTTTATGCCTTGTCCTTGCCATAAGCTCTCCTTTCCCGAAAACCTTACACCCTTAAGGCTATTTTAAGCATTTTAAAAAAATACGTCAATCTATTTTTCAGCCGTCGTTTTATTTTTCTCAACAGTCTTCCCGTGCTCCGGCCCGTCCTGCCTGCAGCCGCACGCGCCCTTTTACAGACGAACCGAAACGGTCTGCACAGAAATCCGATTACCTTGCCGCATATCTTCAGGAGCCGCTTTAGGGCCAGAGAAGTGTATTTCACAAACGGCGGACTGATCAGCTTCTTGTACAGAAGCATTCCCGCCAGCGCCCCCAGCACGGCGAACCACCGCAGAGTGCCGTCGCTCTCATGGTACATCAGCAGAAAGACTTCTCCGCCACAGTAGATCCAGAATCCCAGGTCCTCTGCGGAGACAAAAAAGCCGTTGTGGGGGACCACTCTTCTGAAAATGCGCAGCAGATCATATATAAAAGTAATAAAAATGCCCATTAACAGGGCATGGAAGAGGAATTCGTTTTCATTTGTCATAGGCCTTACCTGAACAGCTTGCTCAGCAGGGACTCATTCTTACGACCGTTTTCGGATACATCGGAGTATGTAAAACTGTCGATCTTGCCGTCCACATCTACCTCGCCCTTATCCAGTGTCAGCCTGTTCACATGCAGATCGTCCCCTTTGATCATCAGCATTCCCTGCTCCGTCTCCAGCAGAATCTCATGCTCGTCAAAGGACAGAACATCGTTGACGCCGTTGATGGCGCAGCTTTTTCGGTTGGTCATCGTCACCTTATGCATGCGTGTGCTGCTGTTTAAATCTTCCATAGGCCCCTCCTGTCCGGAAAGCCGTACAGACCGGCTTCCTACCAGTACAGTATATGTGGGCCTGCGGCTGTTCAGAACACGATTCCCGAAAAGTCTACAGATATCGGAAAAGCTCTGCTGCCTCCTCCTTTTTTACCGTCTCCTGCACATTCAGCACTTCTACCCTTACTTCCTTATTGCCGAAGGAAATCGTAATGATGTCTCCCTCTTTGACATTGGCAGACGCCTTGGCCGGCTTATCGTTGATCGTTACCCTGCCGTTGTCACAGGCCTCGTTCGCAACGCTGCGGCGCTTGATCAGGCGCGATACCTTTAAATATTTGTCAAGTCTCATATCTTTTACCCCGTCAACGAAATATCCGCGGAAATGAAAACGGAGAACCCTTACAGGTCCTCCGCATCAATCGTCAACTTATTTCTTGTTCAGTGCATCCTTGAATGCCTTGCCTGCCTTGAACTTAGGAGCCTTGGATGCAGGAATCTTGATGGGCTTCTTCGTAGCGGGATTTCTTCCCTCTCTTGCTGCTCTCATAGATACCTCGAAGGTACCAAAGCCAACTAACTGAACCTTGCCGCCCTTCTTCAGCTCGCCTGAAACAACGTCCGTGAAAGCCTTCAGAACTTTCTCTGCGTCCTTCTTGGAAACACCGGCCTGGTCAGCCATAGCTGCAACTAATTCTGTTTTGTTCATATTGAACTCCTCCTCTAATGGGTTTCGTTTCTGTATTTTTAGAAGCTTCTTATGAAACATCTATATAAATATATAAAGGTTTTTGTCCTGTTTGTCAAGGCTTTTTCCTTAGATTTACGGCTTTTTGAAAAAAACTATTCATATTTCTCGATGAGCTCCTCTATTTTATCGCATAAAATCTGCTCCTGAGACAGCTTGCACAGCCTTGCAATATTGGAAACGGCCATCAGCAATTCCCCCATAGGCGCGGTAAGACGCTCCTCTCCGGCCGCCTCTCCCAGACTCTCGATCTCTCCTGTTGCCGCTCTTACCTTTTCCGCCGCGTCCGCAAGCGTTCCCTGACTTTCATACAGCTTGTCCGCTTTTTTCAGGACCTTTGCCGCCCTTGTCAGGGCCGGAAGCTCCGGAGGGATCTCCCGCAGGGGCGTCTGCGCATAAGCCTTGCCCTCTTTTTCCTGCTTTTTGATCTCGTCCCAGTTCTTCAGGACCTGAGCGGAGGTATCCGCCTGTACGTCGCCGAACACATGCGGATGGCGGCGCACCATTTTTGCCGCCACCTCGTTCACCACGTCCTCCATGGTGAACAGCCCTTCCTCCTGTGCGATGCAGGCATGCATCACCACCTGGAGCAGCACATCTCCCAGCTCTTCCCGCAGATTCTCCCAATTTCCCGTGGTCTCATAGATGCGGATAGCCGCCAGCACCTCCGCGGCCTCCTCCGTCATACAGGGCCTCAGGCTCCTATGGGTCTGCTCTCTGTCCCAAGGGCAGCCGTTCTCGCTGCGCAAAGTCTTAATGATCTCCAAAAAGTCTTCGTAAGTGTATCTCTTTTCTTCCATAATCACATCGTCCTTTATAATACGGTCCTCGCCGTCAGTTGATCTGCTCCAATATATTGTCCCACAGATCCGTCACATTGTCGTCCGCGCCTTTTTCCGTCAGCTCCGCAAAGGAGTAGGAGATATCCTTTTCCTCGCTGTCCACCTCCACGGTGTAGCTCCTTGTGGTGTATCCGGTCTTGCGCAGCGTGATCACATGGGTCCCCGCCGTCTTCTGGAAATCGCAGGGAGAAACCCCCTTGTAATTGCCGTCAAAATAGACCTCCACGCCCTCGGGGCCGTCCACGTAAATCTTGTAGTAATCCGTGGTGGTCTGTTCCGTGTCGGGTTCCTCGGTGGGCTCCGGCGACGTTCCCGCCTCATTGGGATCCAGAACGACATTGATGCCTACGGATTCCTGCCCTACGCGGATATACTGCGTGACGGACTGGTAGCCGTCTGCTCTGGCGATCAGCTGGTGCAGTCCGTACTCCAGAGAAACGGGACCTGACGGATCCACCAAAGAGCCGTCGATATACAGCTCCGCGGAGGAGGGGTCCAAAGAGAACAGCACCATGCCGTACACGGGCTCCGGAATCTCCAGATCGCCGATATCCAGCACCGTCTCCTCGTTGCGGTTGATGACCACCTGCTTGATTCCGCCGCCGCCGCGATGACTGATGTTCACATCATAGCTGCCCTCGGGCACCAGCACCAGCATGTCCTCCGTAATGCGCCTGATCTGCGTCTGTCCTATCTCGATCCAACCGCCCACGAAATTCTCGTCATTTGTCAGCCGCAGATACCCGTGTCCCTTCTCCACGCGGACCGTCAGAATCTGATTGTCGATTCCCTGAAAGCTCAGCACATCAGAGGCGTTGAGATCCATTCTCTCGATCAGTCCGCTGTCCGAAACATACTGCGTATTGGAGGTGAGCTTATATGTTTTGGAGCCGATGGTCACCTCTCCCCGCACCGTGTCCATGTCATAGCGCTCCACATCCGTATAGGACCATGCCTGAGAGGAAAGCTGCATGGTGGTCAAGTGCTTCTTGGCTTTTAAGAAGGTGATGTCCACAACATCTCCCAGCCGGATCTGATCCATGGACAGACTCTCGCCGTATTTGTCGTACAGTCTTGTGGTGCCGTCCACGGCAAGCGTGTATTTCCTGCCAAGCTCCAGATTCCAGAAAGTGACGGAGCTTGAGGCGGCGTTCTTTTCCACCAGAATCGCTGTGTCCGCAGAATCATAGCTGTCCGGACCCGTCACCACAAATCCCGTATCTATCCTTGTGGGAGTGGGAGACGGCGTATCCTGTCCGGACTGCGAACAGGCGGTCATCGCCAGGGCCAGCAGAAGGGCGGTCGCTGCGGCGGCTCTTTTTTTGTACTTTGCTTTCTTGTGTATCATTCCATGCTCCTTATTCCTTCGCTCTCCGCATACGGCTGACATTGCGGAAAACCTCGTCCAGAAAACGCTGTTTCTCCTTTTCCTGTGTGATCAGTTTTTCCAGTTTTTCCTGATTTCTTCCCGGGATCCACGCCTTTCCGGAATTGTAGTAGAAATTAGCTATCTTCCAGAATTTCTCGGGATAGGCAAGCCTGTAATACAGGTCGATGGTGCTCCTCGCCGACAGCGGGCTCTCCTTTTCATATGCCTCCAGCAGCTCCAGGCCCAGCGCCACGGACCAATTTCCCTTCTCCAAAAGCTTTCTCAACAGCAGATACAGGTCTCTGACGGGATCGTCGGGCAGACATTTTTCAAAATTCACAAGGAACCACCCGCCGTTCTCCTTCAAAATATTGTGATACTGATAATCCCCGTGGCAGAAATCGACCGTATCCTCCTTGGCGCCGCTCTCCTTCTCCCTCAGAGAATCGCTGTACTCTCTCCATTCCTCCGTCACCGCAAGCGCCTGCTCCAGAAAATAGTCGAAGGAGTTTAACAGGCTGATCTCGAACCATGTCTTTTGGCCCTTCTGCTTCAGATACTTTTTTACCCGTCTGAGCTCCCTGTTATGCTTTTCATATTCCTTCTCGGGAGAAAAGACCGCCGGCAGGCCCGGCGTATCTGCGGGAAGCCGCATACATTTGTGAAGCCTGGCAAGAAGCTCTACCGCCGAACAGCATTCGCCGCGGTCATAGATATTGCACTCCCGCCCCTCCGACCAGGTCTTCAGCATATATTCCGTGCCGTCCGTATCCTGTACGCTCAGCGCGCCCTCTTTGGTGGGAATGATGCTCTCGGCCCGTATCAGTCCCGCCTCCGCGATCTTTCGCAGCAGCAGGTCCTGCACCGCTATTTTGTCACTGCTCCCGTTATATTCCTTCAGAATAAGACAGCCTCTGTCGGTGTCGCACACGATAGCGCCTCTGCCTTTTCTGGTCTTTAACACTTCGATATCATACTGCTCCAGCAACTCCACTGCCCTGTCATTCACTTCCGGCCCCTCCTGATAGTCTGACGTCACCGAGGCGCACAGCCCGGTTCATAACCTATCTTATGAGGAGAATTTTGAAAGTATGTTACAGTCTTTTTGCAGCCTGTTCCAGAAGATATTCTCTGGTATTGCGCTGAGGCTCCTCCAGAACCAGCTCAAGAAGCTGCCTGAGGACATCGCCCAATTCTTTTCCGGGCTTCATTCCCGCTTCGATCAGATCGGAACCCGTGACCGCCAAGGTCTTCAGGGAAACACACTGCCCCTTCTCCATGACTTCCCGATAAAGCTGCTGCCATTTCTCAAGGCGCGCCAGCTTTTCCCGACGCATGAAATCGCTCTGGGCTAAAATGTCGGCACGCTTGACCTGAAACAGATCCGGAAAAGCGTCCTCTCCGATCTTGTTCACCATTCTTCTGACAATGCGCAGGTCCGGATCCACGTTGTTCCCGTAATCGTGATACAGCACCAGCCTGCAGACCTTGTTTATCGTATCGTTGTCGAACTTCAGCCTTCGCAGGATATCCCTTGTCATGTCCGCGCTGACCTTCGCATGTCCGTAAAAATGCGTGATGCCCTTTTCGTCCACGGTCAGCGTAACAGGCTTCCCGATGTCATGGAACAGCATTGCCAGCCGCAGAACCCTGTCCGGCTCGATCTGCTCCATACCGTGCAGAATATGCTCTCCCACGCCGTAACAGTGATGGGTATGGTTCTGACAAGTCTCCATCGCCCGATCGAACTCAGGCAGGAACACTTTTGTGACGCCCGTGTCATAAGCAAGCCGCAGATATTCCGGATGGGGCGATACGATCAGCTTTACCAGCTCCGTCTGTATCCGCTCGGCGCTGATGTTGCGAAGCGTAGGGGCCAGCTTTCTGATTGCCTCCAAGGTCTCTTTCTCAATCTCATATCCCAGCTGGGCGGAAAAACGAATGGCCCGCAAAATGCGCAACGCATCTTCCCCGAACCGCTCCGCCGGATTGCCCACGCAGCGAATGATCTTATCCTCGATATCCTTCATTCCGCCGTAGATATCCACCAATCCGGCCCTATCGTTGTAAGCCATGGCGTTGATCGTCAGATCTCTGCGGCGCAGGTCCTCCTCCAGACTTGGGGTAAAGATCACTTCCCTGGGGTGGCGGCTGTCTTCATATTTTCCGTCGATGCGGTATGTGGTAACCTCAAAGCCTTCTCTGTCTATGAGGACCGTGACGGTTCCGTGCTGCAGACCCGTATCCACGGTATGAGAAAACAACGCCTTTACCTGCTCGGGTCTGGCGGAGGTGGTGATATCCCAATCCTGAGGCTCTCTGCCCAAAATACAGTCACGGACACAGCCGCCCACCGCATAGGCCTCATGACCCGCCGCCGTGATCGTTTCTATAATGTATTTTGCCTTCTCCGGTATCTGAATCCTTATCTTACTCACCTCTTATACCGCTAACGGAAAAATTTCCCGATCACTTCCACAAGTCCGTCCTCGTCGTTGGCCGCGGTGATGTAATCGGCCGCCTCCTTTACGGCGGGCTGAGCATTCCCCATGGCTACGCCCACGCCGGCAAACTCTATCATGGAGATATCGTTAAAGCCGTCCCCGCAGCATATCATATTTTCCCGCTTCATGCCCAGCGCCTCCAAAATGCGCATAAGCCCTGTAGCTTTGTTTACGTTGTAGGGCATGATCTCGATGAAATAAGGCTCGGAGCGATAGATGCTCGCCACGCCGCCCCATCTTTTCTGCATCTGCTCCACCAGCACTTCCGCCTTCTTCGACTCCGCCGTCATCAGACATTTGTTGATGGAAAAATCCACGAAATCCAAGAAATTCTCCACCTGCCGCACGGGCATACGGTTGATGCCGGCCTCTATCTCCACATATTTGTCTATCGGAAAGGCGCTGATCACCTCGTCCCCCAGATAAGTGACAAGACCGCAGCCGTTCTCCTTTGCAAAAGCGTAAAGTCCCGGCAGCAGAGTGAGGGAGAGAAGTCTCTGATACACGATCTCGCCGGTCCGGCTCTCAATGATACGGGCGCCGTTGAAGGACAGAAGATATCCGCCGTATTTCTCCAGTTCAAGTTCCTGCTCATATCTGCGCATACCGGGCGTGGGACGTCCCGACGCCAGAATCACCTTGTGCCCCTGCAGCATGATATCACGGATAGCCTTCTTTGTGGCGGGAGTGATATTCTTTTCGGAATTTGTCAGCGTACCGTCGATATCCAGCACCAGCAATTTCTTCTCCATAAAAACTCTCCTCCTGCTCTCCTTTTGTCAAAAAGGCGGTGAGGAGACCCCACCGCCCAAGTGCTTCATCAAATTACTCTGCGGAAGACTCCTCCGTGGAGCTGCTGTCCTTGGCATCGCCTTCGGCGCTGCCGGCATCCGAACCGCTGACGCTCTGTGCCGCGGCTTCCTCCATCGCCCGAACCTCCAGATAATGCAGGTTGTTCTTAGGATCGTTTACCTCAATACTCTCCTTGATCGACTCCACATACTCCTCCATCACCTGATTCAACAGGGTGTTCTTGATGGATATTTTCCATTCCGGATCGTTGGTGCCGATGTAATAGATGACATAAGTCACACCGCTCTCCGCAGGAGTAATGACAGTAGTGTCACCTTCCTTGCGGGCACTGTCAGCGAACCAGTCCCTCATCTCGTCCAACAGGTTATCCGGTGCCAATCCCTCATACAGACCGCCCTCCACATTCATCATGGCCGTATCGCTGTACTTGTCTGCAAGCGCCGCAAAGCTCTCCTCGGTGGCGTCCCCTGCCTTCCACTCGTCAAGAATCTCCTGACCGTTTCCGCTCGATGTGATGACCATGCGCGTGTCCACAGTGGGCGTCTGGTCGAGATAACGGTCCTCAAAAGCCAAAACAAAATATTTGTGGTTTATGGGATCCTCTATCACGGTGGTATCCCCTGCCTTTCGGGAATCGTCGAACAGCCACTCGTTCAGCTGATAAGGTACGGCGGACTGCTGTAAATTCTCGTTCAGCTCGCCCTTTTCGGCCACCGTCTTCAGCTTCGCATCCGCCTCTTTCTTCGCTTCCGCCATAGCTGCCTCAATCTCTGCCTCGGAGGGCTCATAAGCTTCTTCCTCGCCGCCGGCGGCGGAATCGTCACCGTCAGACACTGTGGTATCTGCGGGATCCGCCAGCTCGGTAGGCTCTGTGGGCAGCTCGGCGGCAACCTCTATAAGGCGATAGTCCACACTGTCATAGTTGCCCTTATTTTCATTATAATATGCGGTAATCTCCTCATCTGCAGGCATTTTGGTCTCGCTTACGGACTCATAATACGCTTTGGTCTCCATGCCTGTTTTCACAAAATCCTCAATGCGGGAAAGGGTGGCGTAGGGTCCGAAAAGCTGCTTTACATATGCCTCCAGAGTGACTCCGCTGCCGTCAGCCGACTGCTGCAGCGATTCCTTGTACGCCTCGTACTCTTTATCGGCGTCATAGGTAAAGCCTGCGGCTTTCATCTCCTTCTCCAGCGCCTTGGTCTGACGGATATTGTCCACTGCCATCTCGTCAAAGAAATCTTTCCAGCTCATGGTATCGGAAAACATCTTCTGGGACAGATCTCCCGAAAGATCGATTCCCAGATAACTGAAATACATACTGTTCTGGGTCACATAACCGTTCTTCACAAGATTGTAATTGTAGTCGAACTCCAGCCGGGACACCTTCTCGCCGGCAACCTCAATATAGGTGCCGTGTACCGTCATCCAATTTCTAACAGGAAAAGACAGCACCAGACAGATCAGCCCCGCCAGAAGAACGATGCCTATCACGGCGGCAATCCGTTTTTCCAGCGCCTCTCTTTTCTTCTGCTCCCTGCGCTTCTGCATCTTCAGGTCATATCTTGTAACTACCTTCTCCTGTGTTTCGGCCGTATCCTGTGTCTTTTTTGATTTAGACATGATAATGTCTCCTTTTCCTATATCTGCCATAATCTGTTATGCAATGAGTTGTCTTACTATTGCCTTGCCTATTTTACAGCATTTTTTGTGAATTGTGAAGCCATTTCATATTTTTTTCAGGTTTTTCTCCGATATTACACCTGAGACTGCTTCCTATACTGCACAGGAGTGATGCCGTAGCTCTTTTTAAAGAGCCGGTTGAAATGCTCTACGTTCTCATAGCCCACCTCTGCCGCCACGGCCTCCACGGTCCGATCGGTCTCCCGCAGCAGCGAACGGGCTTTTTTCATGCGCTCCTTTTTCACTACCTCCTGGAAGGTAACGCCCGCCTTCTCCCGGATATACTTGGACAGATACGGCTTCGACAGGTGGAAGCTCTCCGAAAGCTTCTCCAGCGTCACGTTCTTGTAATCGTTCTGGATAAAGCTGATGATCTCCACGATCCGCTCCTCACGTCCCTCCGTAATGTGCTGCTGGGCGGTAAGCTTGTTCACCGCAGAGGCCAGCGCTGCGATGGAGGCCTTGATGATGTCTTCGTCCACGCCCACGCCCCAGTAGAACTGTCCGTTCTGGACGATGCCCACATAGGACGCCGCCTTCGAGCTGGAGCCCTTGGAGATAGCGTGCTCCTCGTATACGGAGAGCTCGTAGCTGATGCCGAAATATATTTTCAGGCAGTTGCTGACCGCGTCCAGACGCCCGTTGCCCTGTGCCTTGATCACTCTTTTCCTGCCGCCCGACTCTAACGTCACCTCCGCCTGAATACCGCGTTCCTGCTTGAAATGACATTCCGGAATGCTGAACACGCTGCGGGGCGTTATATAATTTTCCTTGAAGATCTCGTAAATTTCCGACGGCAAGAGCTCCTGATGGCGTCTGTCGGAGACGCCCTTGATCAGATAGCCCACTTCCTCCTTCATGGCCGCCGGCAGGGAGAAGCCGAACTGCTGCTTTAACACGAAGGCCACGCCGCCCTTTCCCGAGACGCTGTTGATTCGAATGACGTCGGACTCATATTCCCGTCCCACGTCGGCGGGATCGATAGGCAGATATGGCACGTCCCAGCGCTTGCCGCTCTTTCCCTCCTTCAGCCACGCCATTCCCTTGCTGATGGCGTCCTGATGGGAGCCGGAGAAAGCGGTGAACACCAGATCGCCCGCATACGGCGTGCGCTCGTGGACCTTCATACCGGTAAAGCGCTCATACGCCTCTCTGATCTGCATGATATTGGAGAAGTCCAGACCGCTGTCCACGCCGTGGCACATCATATTGTTGGCCAGCGTAACGATATCCACATTGCCCGTGCGCTCGCCGTTTCCGAAAAGAGTTCCCTCCACCCGATCCGCGCCGGCCAGAACGCCGAACTCCGCATCGCTGATGCCGCAGCCCCGATCGTTGTGGGGATGTACGCTCAAGACAACGCTGTCGCGGTATTTCAGATGCTTATGCATATATTCCACCTGACAGGCAAACACATGGGGCATTGCCACCTGCACCGTGGTCGGCAGATTGATGATCGCCTTATGCTTCGGGTCCGGCCGCCAGACATCCAGCACCGCGTTGCAGACCTCCAGCGCATAGTCCACTTCCGTCTGGGAAAAGCTCTCCGGACTGTACTCAAAGGTAAAGTTCCCCTCCGTCCGCTCCGCCAGCCTGCGAAGCAGATCGGCACCGTCCACGGCCAGCTTCTTGATGGCTTCCTTATCCTTTTTAAATACCTGCTCCCGCTGCTCCACGGAGGTGGAGTTGTACAGGTGGATCACCGCGTGGGGCGCACCCTCCACCGCCTCGAAGGTCTTGCGGATAATGTGCTCTCTCGCCTGAGTCAGCACCTGAATGGTCACGTCGTCCGGAATCATATCCCGCTCAATCAGGGCGCGGATAAAATTGTACTCCGTGTCGGAAGACGCGGGGAAGCCCACTTCTATCTCTTTAAAGCCGATATCCACCAAAAGCTTGAAGAACTCCAGCTTTTCCTCCAGGCTCATCGGGTCGATCAGGGCCTGGTTGCCGTCCCGCAGATCCACGCTGCACCAGATGGGCGCCTTGTCCAGACAGTCCTTTTTCACCCAGTCGTAGGTGACCTCCGGAGGCATATGGTAGGTCTTGCCGTACTTTTCACTGATCTTTACGCTTGTTTCGCTCTTTTTCTTCGTTTCCTTCTTCATATCACAAATCCTCCACAATGTCTGATTGGATTATGGTAGCACATGTTTTGTTGCCGCGCAATGATTATTTTTATCTTTTGTGTTGATTTATTTTACCTTCATCATTTGGTTTGTTCTTGTTATTACGCATGTCTATCGTATTTTTTATTGATTAAATTTATCGAATATTCATGATTTATTATTAGTATTTGTCTAATTAAAATTTATGATGTGTCTCTGCCATAGATTCTTTTCCGGAAAAAGTTTTCTCTGCTAAATTCTTCCCTGAAAGGTTTCAGCACGATTATGAACGGACTACCATATCACACAGGAAAGGACAAGGAACACAATATGAAAAACATTCAAAACAAGTGGATCCGCGCTGCGATTCCCGCACTGCTGCTCCACTGCAGTATCGGTACCGTATACTGCTGGTCCATCTTCAGTCAGGAGATCGCCAACTACATCGGCTTTTCCAAGAGCGCTACCGAATGGGCCTTCAGCTTCGCGATCTTCTTTCTGGGAATGTCTGCGGCTTTCCTCGGAAATATCGTGGAGAAGGACATTCACAAATCTTCCCTTATCGCGGCTATCTGCTTTGCGGCCGGCATGGCCGGAACAGGCTTCTTTATCTGGTACGGCGGAGCGCATAACGGAAGCCCGCTGGCGCTGATCGGCATCTATATCTGCTACGGCTTTATCATGGGTATCGGTCTCGGAACCGGTTATCTCTCTCCGGTAAAGACCCTGATGCTCTGGTTCGAGGACCGCAAGGGTCTGGCCACAGGATTGGCCGTGGCCGGCTTCGGTGCGGCAAAGGCCATCGCCAGCCCCATTATGCAGGCCATACTGGATCATCTGGGGGACGGCGGCATCTACAAGATGTTCCTGATCCTGGCCGCTGTCTATTTCGTCATGATGTTCGTGGGACACCTGCTCCTTGCAAAGCCCGCCGGCTGGCATGAGCCCGCTTCCACCGAGAAGGGCGCCCGGGCCATCGACGTGATCAAGGAGAAGCCCGTCACCTTTATCGGCATCTGGATCATGTTCTATTTGAATATTACCTGCGGCCTTGCGCTGATCTCCCAGGAGAAAATGATCATCAAGTGCATCGGTCTGGTAGGCATCGTGGGAATCCTTTCCTCCGTCACGGCAATCTTCAACGCGGGCGGACGTCTCGGCTTCTCCGCATGGGCCGATACCTTTAAGGACAGGAACACCATTTACAAGATCATGCTGATTCTCTCGATTGCAGCCACCGGTCTGGTGATCGTGACACAGGGCATCAGCAACCGCGGAGAGAACACTTTCTTCATGATTTTGGTGCTGATCCTTCTGTTCGTGGTGAACGCAGGCTACGGCGGCGGTTTCAGCAACGTGCCCACACTGCTCTCCGATCATTACGGCATGAAGAACATCAGCGCTATCCACGGCATCACCCTTTCCGCATGGGCCATCGCGGGCCTGACCGGAAATCAGATGTCTTCCTTTATCGTGAACCACTTCGGAAACTGGATAGATTTTGAGCATGATAACATCGTAGAAAAGATCAATCCCGAAGGCTATCAGACGGTGCTGTATGTAACACTGGTTCTGTACATCATCGCCGCTCTGTCAAGCTTCTTCCTTGTGAAATCGCCCAAGGGGGAGACCAAAAAGAGCAAGAAGGCGGAGCAGACCTCTTAAAAAAATTGTGTTCATAACAAAGAGGGCAGGGATTCCCTGCCCTCGCGCTGTGTTGTTATTCCGTTGTGATTATAATAGTGATCAGTCTCACAGGCTAAAATTTGTATTATTGATTATCCTTCCAAAAGTCATAAATTGCATTCGCAAGTTCTTTAGGGTTATCAGTATTTACTTCGTGTCCTGCGCTTTCTATAATCTTAAGTTCACTGTTTTTTATGTCACTGTTTAATAATTCAGCATTCTCCATATTCACTTTATCTTTAGCACCACATATAATTAAACTTGAACAATTTATCTTGTCTAACCCTCTTGAAATATTAAGCTTACTCAATGAATGAAGTAAACTAATGAAGTCATTCTTTGAACACCCAATTTTTTCAAAGGTTGACTTTGGCATTATATGGTATACTATATTTTGCAGCTTACAAAGCCCTTGGGGTATTTTGTATGGTGTACCTATTAAAATAATAGAATTTACTTTTTCCGGATACTCTTTTACAAAATCTAATACTAATACGCCACCCAATGAAAGACCACACAAGTTAAGCTGTTCTTTCTGATTGTTGCAGAAATATGCAAAAGCATTATACATCATTTTATAATCTTTTGAAGTATTTTTAGTTATTTCAAATAAATTGGGACATATTACATCCATTTGTTTTTCTCTTAAATATTTATCAGTATTGTCCCAACTGTGATTATCTTGACCTAATCCGTGCACTAAAATATTTGTCATTTATATTTTCCTTACAGATTGAATTTTGAAACCCTTAAAATCTCAGACTGTTATCACCCGTTATGGCGTTGTAATAAAGTCCTCCAAAAAATACAAGGATTTATCGCAGTTTGCGCCCTTATCCCTTTATACGATTTCGTACAAGTTTACCACAAGGAAAAATACATGTCAAACAATCCGTTGCATTACACTACTAACACATAGAAGGAAAACAAGATCTGTCAAAAGTTAAAGACTTGTTAAGAATTTCTATGCTATGATTCAGAACATGGAGAAAATAAAACGAGGGAAAAGAGGTATACACTATGTTCTGGAGGATATTGAAAAAAGACCTGAAACGCAAAAAGACCATGAACATCATTCTGCTGCTGTTTGTCATTCTATGCTCCATGTTTGCGGCGGCGGCGGTGAACAATATCATAGCTGTGACTGGCGGTATCGAGCATTATTTCGATGCGGCGGATGTCCCCGATGTCATCGTGATGGCGCTGAGCAGCGGGGAAAACGATCTTGAGGAAAAGCTTGGGGAGCTTATTTCCGTTAAGGAAATCAGGACCGAACATTGGCTGTGTGTAACCAGCTCAAAGTTTTTTAAGTATAAAGGAAAGGAACTGGATAATTTCACGAATGCCGCCTGGTTGATTTCCGATAATGAAATGGCCATCAACTATTTTGATGAGAACAATAACATCATCGAAAGCGTAGACAAGGGCTGTTTTTATGCCAATGCTCCTTTTTTACAGGACATTGATATAAAAGAGGGCGATGAGGTGGAACTTACTGTCGGCAACAGTCATCTTGCGCTTAAGTTTATGGGGCGGTTCAAAGGCGCGCTGTTTGATTCGGGAAACACGGCCTCCCCACATCTTATCATAAACTCTGCTGACTATGACTATCTTGACAAGGACGAAGCCATTCATATTATGAATGGCTGGCAGTTTTATGTAAATACATCGGATGTGGATGAAATAAGGGAACTTGTAAAGGACTATAGCGGTGTATATGTCTACACACGGGAAGAAAGAAAGGGTATTTATCTATATGATATGCTTTCTGCGTATATTTTAATGATAATCAGCATCGTGCTGATGTTCACAGCCTTTGTGGTGCTGCGTTTCACGATTGGATTTACGATCAGCGAGGAATTTCGCGAGATTGGTGTAATGAAGGCGGTGGGTATCGGGGGCGGCAGTATAAGAAGCCTGTATATCGTCAAGTATCTTGCCATTACTGTAATTGGTGCACTGATAGGATATTTTTGTTCTGTCCCTCTCGGGGATATGATGATGGAAACGGTATCAAAAAATATCGTTTTTGGCAGCGGAAACAGTACGATTATGGGACTTTTAAGCACTGCGGCAGTCGTTATCATTATCCTGCTGTTCTGCTACGGCTGCACACGCAGAGTCAATAAACTCTCGCCCATCGACGCGGTAAGAAACGGTCAGACGGGCGAGCGCTTTCGGAGAAAGAGCCTTTTGCGCTTAGGACGCTCTAAGCTGCCACAGACCGCGTTTCTCTCGGTCAATGACGTGATCAGTTCACCGAAGCAGTTCTCCATCATAGTAGTTGTGTTCACGCTCTGTATACTGCTGATGACAATCATGTCAAATTTTGCATTGACACTCAAAAGTGAAAAGATACTGCGTTTCTTCGATGTACCCTCAAGTGAAGCGCATATCATGGACAGCGAAATATTTAGAGAAGTCTTTGTAGATCAGAGTACGTATCAGCAGATCATCGCCGATATCGAAAAGCTTCTTGCCGATAATGGAATGCCCGGCAAATGCACAATGACGATAAGCGCGCAGTTTGAAACAGCGCACGAAGACAAAACGGAAACGGTTAATTTCCGCGTCATAAAAGGGGAAACAAATGACACGTTCTATGTAGACGAAGGCAGCGCGCCACAGAAGATTGACGAGATCGCCGTAACGGCAGGCACTCTCGATAATCTGGACGCAGAGATTGGCGACAGGGTAACGGCAGTCATAAATGAGAAAGAGTATGAGTTTATGATCACGGGAACATTTTCTTCGTTCGTCAACTCCGATAATGCCGCTTTTCTATATAAAGATTTTGACCTCGGACATCAGGAGGCAAGTAATGTGATGGGCGCGCAGATACACTTTGACGGCAGTCCCGATAAGGAGCAGATAAACCAAAACATTGAAAAGCTGAGAATCCTGCTCGAAACTGATAAGGTGTATTCGACCACGGATTACATCAATAATTTTACGGGAATGTCCGATACGCTGAATGCGACCAAACAGATGATGATGGTGATTACTGTGATCGTAACGGCATTGCTCGTCATACTTATGGAGCGTTCGTTTATCTCTAAGGAAAAGAGCGAGATTGCGCTGATGAAGGCGGTGGGCGTCGGGGACGGCAGTATCATCCTGCAGCATTCGCTCAGATTTGTGATCGTATCGGTCATTGCCTGCATTGTTTCCACCGCGATGCTTATGCCGATCAGCAACGTAATGATGAATTGGGTAGGTAATATAGTCGGCGATATATCAGGTTTGAAATGCGATTTTGACCCGCTGGAAATATTTGTTATCTGCCCGGCAATTCTCATCGGCGTGACAGTCATGGGCTCGTTCCTGACGGCGCTTTACACAAAAACAATCAAGGCTTCCGATACGGCAAGCATAGAATAAGGAGGACAACATAATGAATACGGTTTTACAGACAAAGGGACTTTGCAAGACATATATCGTGAACAAACATCAGAACAATGTGTTGAAAAACATCGACCTGACGATCAGCGAGGGTGAAATGGTGGCGGTCATGGGACCCTCCGGCTCAGGCAAAAGCACGCTGCTCTACTGCGTTTCGGGAATGGACAAAGTGACCGCGGGCGAGGTGTTCTTTCACGGCAGGGAAACGGCAAAGCTTGGTGAAAGGCAGCTTGCAAGGCTCAGGCTTGACGAAATGGGCTTTATTTTTCAGCAGATGTACATGATGAAAAATCTTTCGATACTTGATAATATCATTTTTCCTGCGGTAAAGTCGAAAAAGAATAGAGAGAGCCGCAGGCAGATCGAGGAGCGCGGCAGAGCGCTCATGCACAGGCTCGGCATTGATGATGTGTGCGGCAACGATATCAACGAGGTGTCGGGCGGACAGCTTCAGAGAGCTTGTATCTGCCGCAGTATGATAAACAATCCCAGGATGATTTTTGCTGATGAGCCGACAGGCGCTCTCAACCGCGCAAGCTCTGATGAGGTCATGAACGAGCTGCTCTCCTTAAACCGTGACGGTACAACGATCATGTGTGTGACACACGACGCAAGGGTTGCCGCCAAGTGCAGCAGAGTGCTTTACATTGTGGACGGCGGCATCGTCGGGGGAAAAGAAATGGGACATTTTGACGGCGGTAATAAGGAGCTTCGCGACCGTGAAAGAGAACTGAACAACTGGCTTATGGAACAGGGCTGGTGATACTTGCTAAATCTGTGCCTATATGGTACAAGACATGTAGGAGGTGTTCTTATGACCGATATTCTGATAGTAGAAGACGACAAGGAGCTGGCTGGCCTGCTGACGGACTTCCTGCGCGACGAGGGCTATACTGTGTCAAGCGTGGATAGCGGAGAACGAGCCATACAGCTTTTTGAACGATATGGTGCAAGGCTTGTGGTGCTTGACATCAATCTTCCCGATGTGAATGGCTTTGCGGTCTGCTCCAAGCTGCGGGAAAATGCGGATACTCCTATACTGGTTGTAAGTTCAAGGACGGGCAAGGAGGATAAGCTGAACGGCTTTGACCTCGGTGCTGATGATTATATTGAAAAGCCCTATGACATTGATATTCTTATCGCTAAGATCAAGGGGATATTTAAACGGCGGTATCAGCGTGATACATTGTCGGCGGACGGTGTGACACTCAATCTTGCAGATAGAACAGCGGTCATCGACGGAAAGCCCGTGGAACTGCCTGCGAAGGAATTTGACTTGTTGGCGCTTCTGATTGAGAATCAGGGCAAAGCTCTGAAAAAAGAGTATCTGTTTGGCACTGTCTGGGGCAGTGACAGCGATTCGGAGCTGCAAACGCTCCATGTGCATATCAACCGCCTTCGCCAGAAGCTCGGTGATGACCCTAAGAATGCGAAGCGTTTGCTTACTGTCTGGGGTGTGGGGTATAAGTTTGTATGAGAGCTTTCAGAAGACTGTGTATTGTAGTGATAACTGTATTTCTTTTGCTGACGGCTGGATTGAATCTGTTTCTGGTGGGAGTGAAAGACAGAAATGAAGGCGTTTATCGTGTGGAAGCCAAGCGGCTTGCAGATGAAATAGCCCAAACAGGAAACTATGACCTTGAAAAATATCCCCACATTACAGGCGTGTCGGGGGCTGAGGACGGCGAACTCTACATGTCCGATGAGCATTATCTGATCATAGAGGCCGGCGGTATGCTGTATCGTGTGGAGTATATTGTCGGAAACGGACAGTACAGCATTGCGGCAATAAACTGTGTATTTGGTGCGCTGTTTGTACTGATGATTGGTCTTTTGTATTATATTCGGGAGCATATCATCGTGCCGTTCGGCAGGTTGAACAATGTTCCCCAGGAGCTTGCAAGGGGCAATCTAGCTGTTCCGATACCGGAAGAAAAAAGCCGTTTCTTCGGTAAATTTACATGGGGCGTGAACCTTTTGCGCGAGAGTATCGAGGAAAGCCGCAAAAAAGAAATCACGATGCAGAGGGACAAAAAACTTTTGCTGCTCTCCCTTTCCCACGACATCAAAACTCCTTTGTCGGCGATCAAGCTCAATGCAAGGGCGCTTTCCAAGGGATTATACAAGGACGAGGGGAAACGACGTGCTGCCGCAGAGAGCATTCATACCCGTGCAGATGAGATAGAGCGTTTTGTCAGTGAGATCACAAAGGCGGCAAGCGAGGACTTTATGAGCTTTGAGGTCACACAGGGAGAGGCTTTTTTAAGCGTTATCATCGCAAGAATAGAGGCGAGATATGCGCCCCAGCTTGTCATGTCGGGAACGGAGTTTGCGATTCAGAAATATGATGACTGCATTCTTTCCTGCGACCCCGACCGCCTTGCAGAGTGCCTGCAGAATCTAATCGAAAATGCCATCAAATACGGTGACGGCAGGCGGATTGAGATTAGCTTCGATAAAATGGACGGCTGTGAGCTTATCACGGTATCAAATACAGGCTGTACTCTTGAAGCGAAAGAACTGCCGCAGATATTCGAAAGCTTCCATCGTGGGAACAATGCGGACAGAGTACAGGGCAATGGGCTTGGACTTTTCATATGCAAAAAGCTGATGGGGCTCATGAATGGAGAGGTATATGCTGATATTCGTGATGAATGCTTCTATATAACGCTGGTTGTTAAAATGGCGTAAGAATCCATATATGTTATGCTGCGAATATTCGTTCACTCGAGCGAATATTCGCAATAAATTCGCTATTCGCGATTGACATAGTGAATTTTGTGAGTATAATATAGGTAAGATTATTGTAAGGGGGACGCTTCGATGAATTTTGAAACCGAGAATATTGAATTTAAGTCTCAGTTTACTGAGGAAATCTATAAAGAAGTGATAGCCTTTGCCAATACTGACGGAGGCGTTGTATATGTTGGAATAGATAACGATGGAAATGCTGTCGGATTGACCGATGTTGATAAAGAATATACGCGTATTACTAACGGCATTCGTGATGCAATTATGCCAGATGTTACTATGTTCGTGCGCTTCACTATACAAGATAACAAAGTAGTACGTATTATTGTAAACGAAGGTACGAACAAGCCCTACTATCTCAAGGGAAAAGGTTTGAAACCGAGCGGCGTTTATGTACGTCAAGGTACGTCCAGTGTGCCTGCTTCCCCTGAGCAGATCCGTCAGATGATCAAGGAGAGCGACGGCGATACTTTTGAAGAGAACCGTTCGTTGGAGCAAGAGTTGACTTTTGATGCAGCTCAAAGAGCATTCAAGCTTTATGGTGTGGAATTTAACTCGGGGAAATATCGGCTTCTTGGTATTACACAAAAGAAAGACGGCATTTATACCAACCTTGCCCTGCTCCTCTCAGACCAATGCGCACACACAATAAAAATTGCTGTGTTCAGCGACGATGCGTGTACTGTGTTTCGAGATAGCAAGGAATTCGCAGGTTCGATATTTAAGCAGTTTGAAGACGCCGTAAACTATCTGGCTCTTTGTAATAAGACGAGCTCTGTAATCAAAGGTGTGGTACGGACGGATAAGCAGGATTATCCCGAAGAAGCAATCCGCGAAGCATTATTGAACGCCATTGTCCACCGCGATTACAGTTTCAGCGGCAGTATCATAATTAATGTCACTGACCATAAAATGGAGTTTATTTCTCTCGGTGGTCTTCTTCCTGGCCTTTCTCCCGACGATATTCGTTCCGGTATTTCTCAGCCGAGAAACAAGAATCTCGCTGAGGTGTTCCATCGTCTGCGTCTAATTGAAAGTTACGGCACTGGCATTCGCAGAATATTCAATCTGTATGCCGATTGCTCGGAGCAGCCGCAAATCGAAGTGACTTCCAATACATTCAAAATTGTTTTGCCGAATATGAATGCCGTTCCTGCGGCAGAGTCTGAGAACATTCCGGCAGTTACTCCGCAAATGAAAAAAGTGCTTGATTACATCAAAGCAAACGGACAAATCAGCGAAAAAGAGATCAGTGACCTGCTCGGATTAAAAAAGACACGCACATTTACCGTTGCAAAGCAAATGCGAGATCTAGGGCTGATTAAAGTAGTCGGCAGAGGCGAAAGCAAAAAATATTTGCTGAAATGAATATGCAAAAAGCAGCGAATAGGCTCAATAACTGATTTGGGGATTTTCCTTATCAATTAAATGGGGATACAGGTGAAAATGTGATAAAAAGTATCTTATCAGCATTCCCGCCGGATCCGTCACCACAGGATCAGATAGATCAGCGTCAGCGACAGACCGACGCCGAACAGCAGCAGACCAAAGGACAGACTCCGCCGAATCACCAGATTGGTCTCCCCAATCTCCTCGCCCTTCATTGCCGCCAGATGAACGTAATCCCTGTGAGCGGGCTGATGTCTGCGCCACGTATGATTGCCCAGCGCCTGAACAGCATTTAAGAACCTGCCCAATGCCTCCGTGAATACATTGCCCTCGGGTCTCTCGTAGGGCAGAGGGCTGTCCCTGTACACGCTCTTGCGGAGCAGCACCACCGCCGTGTCCGCAAAGCTGTCCAATATCCTGCACAGTACGCCGAAGACGGCGGGCAGTATCTTAAGCAGCACGGGTCTGTAGATCAGGTCTTCCAGATCCAGCCACTTGGGCCATGCATTGATATAGACCTTTGCGCCGCTCTTTTCCTCACGCTTCATCAAAAGTCCCCGAATCACAAGCACATACACCAGAATACCGATAACTATGGAAATCAGCGCGCCGCTCAGACATTCGAGGCTGAAGATCGAAACGCCCTCCCCCGTCTCCGCAAGGCCCATGAAGCCCTGCGCAAGCGCCGCGGCCCTGTCCATGGTATATTCGGGAAACAGTCCCCACACCAGTAAGACCAGCGCACTTCCCGTCAGGGCGAAGCCGCTGAAAAGGTTCATGTAGGACTTTTTCTGCTCAAACTGCGCCTGCCGCTCTCCGTCAGTATTTTTCTCCACAAAGACAGCCACAAACAGCTTGGTCATATAGGCCACCGTCAACCCGCCGGAAAACAGGAAAAGATATTCCACAGCCTTCATCCACGGACCGCCGCCGTACTCCACAATGCTCTCGTGCAGCAGAGTCTTGCTCACATACCCGCCAAAGAGCGGAATGCCGGCAATGGCCAGCGCCCCCACCAGAAAGCTCCCCGCAAGCAGGGGCTTTTTGCGCCCGAATCCCCTGATCTCGTTCAGGTCCAGCGCATGTATGTTCATGTAGATTACGCCGGCCGCCAGAAACAGAACCAGCTTGATCAGGGAATGATTCACCATGTGAAGGAAAGTGCCGTGTACCGCCAGCGCATTCTCCTCCCCCAAGAGTCCCTGCATACCCGCTCCCACCAGAATAAATCCTATCTGGGACATGGAGGAGCAGGCGAGAACCCGCTTTAAATCTACGGAGAACACCGCCAGCAGCGCGCCGCCCAGCATAGTGACCACGCCCAGCCCAAGAATCAATGTCCCCCAGAGACCGTCGTGATAAAACAGGGCGCAACTTAAGATCAGCGTTCCGTAGATGCCCGTTTTCGTCAGAATACCGGACAGAAGCGCCGATGCAGGCGCAGGCGCCACGGGGTGCGCCTTAGGCAGCCAGATATGCAGGGGAAAAGCGCCGGCCTTCGCTCCGAAGCCCACCAGCATACAGCCGCCGGCCGCATACAGCAGCGACTTGTTTTCACAGAGGGCCGCCGCCTGACTCAGCTCGGCTATCCGTAAGGTTCCCAGAATGCGCTGCAGCAAAAAGATACCCATGAGCATCACCAGACCGCCGATCACAGCCACTGCCAGATAAGTTTCCGCAGCCCGCAGGGAAGGTCTGTTCTCCTCCTGCGCCACCCACACATAGGAGGTAAAGGACATGATCTCAAAGAAAATAAAGGTGGTGTAAAGGTCGGCGGACAGGAAAACGCCCATGGTTGCTCCCAGCGTCATCAGCAGGAACAGATAATAGCGGTTCCTGTTTCTGTGGCCGGCGAGATATTCTCTCGAGAGAAAAGCCGCCATCATCCACATGAATGCCGCCACGCAGCCGTACAGCATTCTGAATCCGTCCAGCGTAAAGCTGAGGGCCATACCGCACACATGGGGAATCTCCAGCTCCGGCACCTGTCCGGAGACAATGCGCCCGCAGACACTTACGGCCAGCCAGATCATAACGGCAAATTCCAGAACCACGGACAGAATGACCGCCGCGTCTCTGGGCGTCTCCTGTTTTTCTGTCATTCCCGCATTTTGCTTCACACAGAGCGCTCCCACAGCGTAGCTAAACAGCCCCGCCGCAAAGGGGAAAAACACAAGCCCTGCCAATATCCATTCCCATTTCATAGGATTTCCTCCCATTTCTCTGCTCCTTCGGCAATGCCGTAAATTCCGCGGAGCCTGCTCTTACAGGCCCTGCGCCATCGTTTCCAGCAGACGGATCACGGGGCCCGAGTGCAGTCCGAACAAAAAGATCATCACCACGAACACGGAAAGCGGCAGAAGCATGATCCAGTTGGGATCTTCCACATCTTTCAGCGTTCCGTAGTCAAATTCCTTTTCCGGAAAAAAGGCCCGCACCACGATCGTCAGCATATAGATCGCCGTCAGCAGCGCGCTGACCAAAAGAGCCGCCACGCCCACATAGCCCAGAGGCTCTCCGCCGCAGACCGCGGCTCTCGCCAGATACCACTTGCTGACAAATCCGCACAGCCCCGGCACTCCCATCAGTGCCATGGCCGCTATCGTAAAGATCACAAACACTCGGGGCATCTTCCGCCCCATACCGTCCAGTTCATAAATATAATTCCTTCCGGTCTTGTACATGACGGCGCCTGCACAGAAGAAGGAGCATATTTTCATAAAGGAGTGAAAGATCATATGGGCCATAGCCCCCACCAGCCCCAACGGCGACATGAGAACGATGCCGAAGAGAATGTAGGACAGATTGCTGACCGTGGACCAGGCAAGCCGCCGCTTGATATGGGTCTCCTTCAGGGCCCTGCTGCAGCCGTACACAATGGTGACGATCACCAGGACCATCAGCACCTTTTGAGCCCACGTCCCTTTCACCGCCTCCGTGCCAAAGCTGTAGTAGGTGATCCGCATGGCCGCAAACGCGCCGGTGTTTACCACAGCCACCGCGTGCAGCAGAGCGGTCACGGGCGTAGGTGCCACGCTTGCCTTGGGAAGCCATGAGGAGAAGGGCCACATGGCCGTCTTCACGCTGAAGCCGCAAAAGCAGAGCACATAGATGAGCAGCATCATGTCGGAACGCCCGCCTATGGCATTTTGGTCCAGCACGCCGCCCGGCACGAAGGACGATGTGGTGCCGTAGGTCAAAATAAAGACCATGCCGATAAAGGCGAACGCCGCTCCGCCCAGCATATAGTACAGGTAGGACCGGCTTGCAAGGATCGCCTCCCTTGTTCGGGTGTACATCACAAGCGGCAGCGTCACGAGACTGAGCATTTCAAAAAAGAAATACATGGTCAGGATATTTTCCGCAAGAGCAATGCCGAGCGTTACGCCGTATGTGACCATATAGAACAGAAAGAACGTCTTTTCATTGCCTGCTTCATGCTTCATATATTCAAAGGAATACAACAGGGCAAAGGGCCACAGAAAGGATACCAGCGCCGCATATACCGCGCCGGGTCCGTCCAGTCGAAACGTAACGCTTAAATTTCCCGTGAAGCGAAACACGGTAAGCGCACCCTCCGGCCGATCCGCCAGCATCCAAAGCACCAGCAGAGAATTCAAGATTGCTCCTATTTCCAAACAGATCAGCGCGGGCTTTCTTCCCTTAAAGGGCAGCAGCCGCACGGCAATGCCCACCAGCATAGGCAGCAGCACTACGATCAGCATTATGATCTCATTCATCTTCGATCATACCTTTCTCAAATGTTTTCACTCTCGGTTATTCACCGTGACGGCGATACCTGTCAAAGACCGCATCTTCACAGCGGTATCCGCCACGACGACACCCCGCCTCGGTATCTGTCACTGCAATATCTTCACGGCAGCACCTGGCCTGCAATCGCTTCCGCATAGCAAATCAGCGGCTCCGAAAAAATACCCAAAAGCAGCGTCAACGCCGCCAGCACCACAAGTGGCATCAGCATACAGAAGGAGGGCTCCTCCCGTTTCAGATCCATGCCATGCGCCTCCTCTCCCGGGAAAAATCCCTTCAGGACGATAGGCAGTAAGTACCCCGCCGTCAACAGTGCACTGACGAGCAGCACCGCCGGACCGATCCAGGAGAATGCACCGATGTCCGCCGACTGCGCCGCGCCTTGGAGCCCCGACAAAGCGCCGAAGATCTTCCCCGACTGCAGCGCGCCCTCCGCCAGATGCCACTTGCTGACGAAACCGATCGTGGGCGGAATGCCGATGAGACCCAGGGAAAAGATCGTATAACACCACATGGTCACAGGCATCTTCTTTCCCATGCCCGTAAGCTGATCCACCCTTGCATAACCGAATTTATACAAGAACACTCCCGCAGTCAGAAACAGACCGCATTTGATCACGGCGTGCCCCGCAAAGTGAAGCAGCGCCCCCGTAAGGCCCCCCGCATTCAGGAGGGAAAGCCCGAACAGAATATAGGACACCTGGCTGACGGTGGAATAGGCCAGCCGTTTCTTGAACACCTTTTCCCGATAGGCCAGCATGGAGCCCATAAACACCGTGATCAACGCCAGTGTCATCCATGCGTACTGCACCCAAGTCCCCCGAATAAACTCCGGCCCCACAAGGTAGAACACCACGCGAATCACAGCCAGCACGCCGGCCTTCACGATAATGGCGGAAAGCACCGCTGACGCCGGAGAAGGCGCCACGGGGTGGGCCGTGGGAAGCCATGCGTGAAGCGGCAGCATACCTGCCTTGGCTCCGAAGCCTAAGAGCATGACGAACACTGCCGTCAGCAATATTCCCTGATGCCCCGCCGCCATTGCTCCCAACGTCCCCCCGGGGGTAAAGCTGAGAGAGTCACAGTAACGGTTCAGGAAAAAGATGCCGAACAGACCTCCATAGGCGCCGCACATAGAATAGAAGAGATATTTCAACGCTGCCATAACAGCCTCTCTCGTCCCGCTGTGAAGCACCAAGGGAAATGACAAAAGTGTCACAAATTCATAGCATAAATAGAACGTCACCAGATTTCCGGCAAAGTCCAGCGCCACCAGCACGCCGTACAACAGCAGATAGAAGCCAAAGAAACGCTTTTCCCGTCCCTCATGCCGCATATACACAAAGGCATAGATGCCTGCTGCCAGCCAGATCACGCTGACTACCGTGACGAACAGCCTGCTCACCGCATCGACCCGAAAAAACACGGGAATATCCTGAAGCAGCGTAAACAAAGTCAGACTCCTCTCCCCTGTCCAGGCCAGAATCAGGGCCGCGGCGGCAGAAACCGACAGGGTTGTCATAGTCGCCGCATGTACCGCTCTCATCTTAGGTCTCGTTTCGTTATTCTTATCCGCTGCGGCAGCTTTCCCCGCCTTACCGACGGTTCCCGCCTCCCGCAGATTTTCCCAAAAGGAGGACATAAGCAGGATCGCTCCGCCGATCATGGGCAAAAGAATGGGAAGTAAAAGCAATTCATCCATGAGGATCTCGCTTCCTTTCTGTAAAATAAGATCCGTTGTCCGTCAGCCGAACATCTCCAATCCGCTGCGGATCAGGTTGATAATGGGCTCGGAGCTGAGGCCCAGAAGCAGGTTCAGCACGATGAAGCAGACTAGCGCCGCCGATTTCGCGGGCTGCTCCCCTGCGGGCACAGTCCGGCCGGCCGCTATCTCCATATCCGCCGGCACAGGGGTGTAAATACGGATCACCGTTTTCATAAAGTATACCGCGTTCAGCACTACGCTGATGGCCAGTGCGATCAGCGTTGGCAGCATCTTATAGTGATGTCCTATCGCCGCCCGGGCGAACAGGAGCTTGGAAATAAAACCGGAAAAGATAGGCATACCCACCATGGAAAGGCTTCCCACGGTGAAAGCCACTCCCGCCAGCCTGTTTCGGTAGGCCGCCCCCGTCAGGTCCCGATAGCGGGGACTTTTGCCGGACGCGTCCGTAAGCCCCGAAGCCGCCACAAAAAGCAGGGATTTGGTGGCGGAGTGGGACACCACATGATAAATGCTGGCGATGACGCCCTCTGCGGTACCCAGTCCGAATCCCATATAAATATAACCGATCTGCGCCACGGAGGAGAATGCGATCATTCTCCGGATATCGTCCTCTTTGATCGCGCTGACGGAGCCCATGATCATGCCGATAATGCCGAACACGAACAGCACGTGAATCACCTTGCTCTCCTTGACGATCTCAAAGCCGATCACCCTGTAAAATATCTTGATCAGCAGAAAGATATATCCCTTGGACACCAGCGAGGACAGGATCGCCGCCGAAGACAGGGTGGAATATCCGTAAGCGTCGGGAAGCCATGCATGGAACGGATACAGGGCGCTTTTGATGGCCAGTCCCACAGACATCAGGCCCAGCGCCACCACGAGCGGAATGTGGTAGCTGCCCGTTGCGGCCAATATCCCCACCTGCTCCTTGATGTTGCTCATCAGCAGATGTCCCGTCAGATCATACAAAAAGCAGATACCCAGAAGGAGCAGACCCGAGCCCAGCAGGCTCATGATCATATATCTGGTGGCCGCCTCTATGGTCCTGCCGTTCTGCCGGATCATGATCAGGCCGCAGGCGGAGATGGTATTGATCTCCACGAACACATAGGCGGTGAACAGATCGTTCGTATATACCAGAGCCAGCAGGGAACAGAGCAGCAGATCCACCATAACATAGTAGAGATTTTGTTTGCTCTCCTCTATCTGTTCCTCCCGCTCCCGAATGCCGCCCAGCATGGACAGGAACATAATGACACAGAAGAACAGCGCCATAGCCGCTTCCAGCACGCCCACCCTAATCTCGTTGCCCCAGGGTGCGGGAAAATGTCCCATAGTGTAGACATACGCCTGCCCCGTGCTGATGACGAACCCAAGCGTGGCTGCGGACAGAAAGCCGATCACGACGATCACCGCCGTGTTGACCCGCTTCGCCCACTTACCGCTCAGCACGGAGGATAAGGGTCCGGAAAACAGGGATAATATGATGGATATAAAAGGAAAATTCTGTACGAAATCCATCACTTTCCCTCCTTCTTTAACAGGGTGGAAATCTCATCCAGATCCAGCGTGTGATAGCGGTGATAGAGCCTGATGGTCAGCGCCAGCATCAGAGCCGTGACCGAGACCGAGACCACGATTCCCGTCAGCACCAGTCCGCTGGGGATTGGGTTGATGTACGCCTCCACGCTCTGCACGCCGTTCACCACCACAGGCGCTTTTCTGCCCTCTATGTAGCCCTTGAGCGCCAGAAAGAGATAGGTTGCCGTATCCATAATATTCAGGCCGATGATCTTCTTAATCAGATTTTTCTGCAGCAGCAGATTGGAGAATCCGATCCCGAAAAGAATCATGGCCACGGCCTCGCCGTAATTGTGCAACAAATTTATACCGTCCATACGATCAATAGCCTCCCTTGCGGAACATGACATAAAAGGTATACATGGTGCCCGCCACCACCACGCCCACGCAGATATTCAGAATCAAGATCAGACCGCTGCTCAGGATAGCGCCGGGGGTTCCCAGAGGAATTATGCTCTCAATGTGGTTCGCTCCCGTGTAGAAGGAATAGCTCTTGGCCAGACTGTAGCAGGCCAGCGCGCAGAAGCTCATGCGCCGGTAGGTGCGGGCCGTAAAGAATCTTTCCGTCTTCGCAAAGCCGAACGCATTCAGGTACAGTATCAGGCCTGCTCCGATCACGGCGCCGCCGGAGAATCCCCCGCCGGGCCCCAGATGTCCCGCCAGAATCACATAAATTCCAAAGATAAAGATCGGCGGAACCAGTATCTTGGCCGCTGTCTGAAGAATGACATCGTTCTTCGGCTCATGGAGCCTGTCGTTGGCTCCGTAGGTCTCCTGATCCTCTTTTCTGTCAAGGCGCAGCAGGATCAGCACGGTGCAGGTGGCGATGAACAGCACATGGGACTCGCCCAGAGTATCAAAGGCTCTGTAGTCCAGAATCATTCCCGTGACGATATTCACCGCTCCCGTCTCCTGAAGGCCGTTCTCTATATATCGCGCGGACACCTCGTTATTCACAGGCTTGTCCGCCTCGCCGAAGGTGGGAAGCCAGGACACAGCCAGAAGCAGCATGACCACCAGAAAGACGCAGAACGCCACGGCCAGCACTCTGTATATCCGCTGGAAGATCCTGAGCTCCGCGTTCTTCTCCAGATCGTAGACCCGCCGGACGATGCGCTCTCTGTCCTGCTTTCTGCGCTCCGCCTTTCCGGCCTCTTCGCAGAAGGGCTTCTGGCGCTTCATCTCTACGGTATCCAAAAAGGGATCCTTTGTGCCGTCCAGCCATTGTTTGAATTTGTAGGAAAAGGTCTTTTCATATTGCTCCTGAGGCACTTTTTTACTCATTCCCGTTTTCCTCCTGACTGTCCTCTTTCTTGATGATGGCATGGATCTTTTTCAGGGTCACCAGAAACAGCACGGTGGTGACGCCCGCGCCCACGGCAGCCTCCGTAATGGCCAGATCCGGAGATTCCAACAGGATCCAGATCACGGACATGACCAGACTGTAGGACATAAAGATCAGTATTGTGTTCAGAAGACTCTTGGACAGGCTGGCCGCAATGGCACAGATCACCAGAAATCCCAGCAAAATACACATAAAAATCGTCATGTTGAATCCCTCTTATTCATGTCTTATAAAAGGCGTCCGCAGGCGCCGCCGTTACTCTGTATCTTCCGGCGCGTCCAGCGTCTCCACGCCGTAATGCTTCTCCTCGTCCTCATTGGTGGTGACCTCAAGCCTTGCGATCAGATGGGAGGAGACGGGGGAGGAGAACCACAAGAACACGATTACCAAAAATAATTTCAGAGAAATAAAATTCAGACCGTTCATCACGATCAGGCCCAGCAGGCAAAATCCGATCCCAAGCGTATCTCCCATCGCCGCCGCATGCATTCTGTTCAGCACGTACCGGAACCGGAACACGCCGATCATCTCTATGATAAAGATGGCTACGCCCGCCAGAAGCAGGGCCGCGCCCAATAAGAACCGAACCCACTCAAACGCCGTCATTGTGCAGATCCTCCTTTTTTTCTTTCTCCTTCTTCTCCAGATACACGCCCATGTAAACCTTGGTCAGCACGATCACCGCAAGAAAGCTGATCATGGCGTAGATGATGCAGATGTCCGCCAGATATCCCTCGCCCAGCATCAGCACCAGAACGGCAATGGTCACAGTCACCATCGTTCCCATCATATTCACGGCTACAATCCTGTCTGCAATTCGGGGCCCTATGACGGCCCTTGCCAGACACAGCAGAATCAGCACGGCCAGAACGATCAGCACCCCGATAAATAAAATTTCATAGGCCTGCTCCAGACCCGGAATCCCTTTTCCCATACTTTTACGCCTCTAATTTTCTGATGTACTCCACAAACTCACTTTCATTCATTCCCTCCGCCAGGCTCTCGTCCAGACAATGGACCGTATACCGGTCGTCTTCCAGAGTGACGGTGATGGTGCCCGGCGTCAGCGTGATGGCGTTCGCCAGAAAGGCCTTGCCCGTAGCGGTCTTCAGATCGGAGTGAAAATCCACCAGCATGGGCTGAATCTCCTCTCGCTGGCTTAAGATCATGCGGATCACTCCGAAGTTGGCCTTGACAATCTCCCTGACCAGCAGAAAAACATACCGGAAAAAGAGCAGGGTCTTTTTATAGAACAGAATCTCTTTTTTTACGGAATAATCCATGAATTTACAGATGAACGCAAAAAGCACTGCCGCAATCACTATACCAAAGATACCTATTTCCAAGGTAAAGCTGCCGTTGAAGATCACCCACAGCAGAAAGAAAAGCAAAAACATGATTTTCACCTCGATGGTTTTTGTCGTCGGGAACCGATTGACACAAGCATCATCGCTTTCCTCCTCGTTATTTTACCATAAAAAAACCAAAAGTGTATCTAAATTTGCACAAAAAAACAGGCGCGTTTTTGGACATCATGTCCAAAGCCACGCCGTTGTGTCAATGTCCTATATGATTTCAATCCTCTCAAAATATTTGATCAGAATGTCCGCACAATTCTCGATTCCAAGCCGGCTGGTATCCAGTATCATGTGGTAGTTGTTCACATCGCCCCAGACCTTTCCGGTGTGTTCGTAGTAGTAATCGGAACGCTTTCTGTCGTTCTTCTCCAGCATGTCCTTGGCATCGTCGTAGGCCAGGGACTCCTTTTGCATGATGCGCCTGATGCGGTCTTCCTTGTCCGCGCACACGTAAATATTGAACACATTGGGCTGGTTCTTCAGGATCTCGGAAGCGCAGCGCCCCAGAATAATGCAGGGCTCCTTCGCCAGCTCCCTGATAAAGCGCGCCTCGTCCGCAAAGCTGTTGCCGGCAAGCTCGTGTTCTATATATGCCTTGTCGAATACGGGTACTCCCAGCTTCTGTGAAAGTTCTTCGGCTATCACGCTGGCGCCGGTCCCGAATCTCCGGCTCATGGTAATCACCAAATTCATAGCGGCTCCTCCCTACCTTTTATATTTTACCACACTCGGATAGGGGTTACAAGCAAAGCTTCCGAGATATGAATTTCAGAATCATCGGTTGCGGAGTTCAGCGTATTTGGTTCAGCCCAGCCGGTGGGATTTTGGCAGACACGCTTGCGCTCGACTCGCAGCGTAACGGACACTAGGCTCGCAAGTACCTCGCCAAGTGCCGACGCTGCTCTACGGTCTGCCAAACCCCCACCGGCAGGGCTATTTCTACAAAATCTGTCAATTAAGGGAACTGTAGATAAGATTGCGGGAATTTGAGCTTCATTTTGATAGTTTGGGCGGACTGTCTGCTTTTAGCTGTAATAACGTTGCTTTTTGCTCTTGGGCTTGTCGGGAATGGTAAGCCGTATTTTTCCGCTCTCAACAAGCGGGCGAACAATATTTGTCATAAGATAATTTATGGACAATCTGCCTTTAAAATGTTCCTCAAGCTCTGCGCGGGTTCTCGGTGTTTTGCAGAAAGCCAGTAAATCTGCTTCATTGCCTGTGGCCGGCTGCGCTATATTGGTTCCGTTATAAAGCGTCACCTTGAACACTCCCCGTTCGTTTTCAAATTTCGGCTCAGGCAGCCCGGCATTTTTCATGGCACTGTAAACAGTCGGTATACCGCTGTATCTGTTTTCGGTAATGTCAAGAACCTCCAACGCGTTTGCGAGGAACGGGTTGCGGGTGTCAGCCGCTGCCTTTCCCAGTCGGTCAAGAGTCATTCTTCCGTAAAGTCCGCCCGGATTTTCGATTTCAAGGCGGTCGGAAAACATTTTTATCGTTATTGGTGTAAAATCCGTATGCTCGCTGTAATCGCGGTGAACAAGAGCGTTCAGTATCAACTCTCTGACAGCGATAATCGGATACTCTGTCTTATCGGCGCGTTTCCCCGTCTGCGGGTCAATCAATGTCGATGTTTTCATGTTTTTTCTTACAAATTTCAATGCATCATCTAACATAAGTGCAATATTTCCCTCAATACGTGCATTGTCAATAAAGCGTTCGTCCGCTGCATTATCTATACCCATTTCCGTGCCTTGGATCGATACGGCGGTAATGCCAAGCTGTGGGAAAAATCCCTGCGGGTACAAAGAAAACAGCAGTACTCCTGCCAGGGTGGGCTTGTTATCCACTGTAAAGCCCTGTAAGGAATTGATTTTATCATTTGTAAGACCGGCAAGATTCGGCTTTTTTGTTCGCATGGAAAGAATGTACTCAGTATGCACATCTGTTTCAATATCAGAGAGCTCGGCACGCTCTGCAATTCTCAACTCGTCCTGGATCTTTTTCCGGAACGCCTCATAGCTGTAAACCTCATACTCGGTCATATGTCTGTCGCCGTCACCCACACGCACATAAGAGCCCTTCAATCGTCCGACGCCTTTATAAAAGCAGGGTTTTTGGTCATTATCAATCTCCTGTACTTCTGCACTTACAACGGTTTTCCCATCTATATTCACAACGGTACATAGCGGCCGCAGCTCGGGTTCCATTTGAACAGCCTGCTCCATCAGCTTTTTCTGCAGATCGGCGGAGTCGTATACGCCGCAAATTTCAAAGCTGTTTTTCTCATCAATTCCAAAGACAATAACCCCTCCGCCATTCTGGTTAGAAAACGAAGAAAGCGTTTCAAGCAGTTTCGGACAGCCCTCGCGAGCCGCTTTCACTTCAAGATAATTGCTCTCGCTTTTGGTCTGCAGGATTTTGTTTACCAATTCAACTAATTCCGTTTCAAGCATTTTTCTCACCTCGATAGATCAATTATACGCATTTTATAACACTTTGTAAATAGAAAATCCGTATAAAATCCATTAAAATCGTTATAAATTTAAAATTATTGTTATAAATTTGCCCGAAATCGTTATAAAATGCCTTCTGATTAAGGAATGTTATAAAAAAGAGTATGCCAGCATGAGTACAGCCAAGTAAGGAAGTGCTTCCCTCGTTTGAATTTTGCATCACAGCAAATTCACAGGAATGATTCTGTCTTCGCCCCGAAGGGTCACGAGTTTATCGTACAGGCAGATCACTCCGCCCGAACCTCGCTTTACATTTGGAAGCTTATCCAGCAGGTCGAAGGCCTCTATGTCTTTTTTTTGCGGATCGGCGTGTTTCTTCATTTCAATCGGATACAGAATGCCGTTTTCCTCAATCAGAAGGTCAATCTCATTCATATCCTTGTCGCGGTAGAAGTACAGGGGAAGCTCCAAAATTCCCCGATTGTAATAGCTCTTCACAATCTCAGACACCACAAAGCTCTCAAAAAATGCTCCCGCCATCGCACCATTCTTCAGGACGTCCGGTGTGTTCCACCTGGTCAGATAAGCGGCAAGCCCCGTGTCAAGGAAATACAGCTTCGGCGTTTTGACCGCCCTCTTTGTAATGTTGTTGAAATATGGAGGAAGCAGATATACAAGGTTGGAGGCCACGAGAATCGCAAGCCACCTTTCGGCAGTGGGCTGACTGATGCCCACATCTCTTGCCAGAGACGACAGATTCAGAAGCTGCCCCGTAGAAGCGGCGGCCGCCACCATGAACCTTGTAAATTTTACGGTGTCCCCAATCTCCGACAGCTCCCGCACATCGCGTTCAATGTAGGTGCGTACATACGCGCCGTAAAACATCTGCCAGTTGAAATCGGGATTGTCCTGCAGCTCCGGCATAGAGCCGCGGTGGATCGTACTCCACACCTCATCATAGGAAATATCCGCCGTGTGCTGCTTTCGCTGTGAAAAATATTCCTCTGTGGGCAGAAACGGAACATCGAATGCAATTCCGTGGGACTCACGCAGAGAGAACCCAAGCAGTGTGACAAGACCGATGCGTCCGGCCAGGGATTCGCTTACGCCCTTCATCATTTTGAATTGCTGAGAGCCGCACAGAAAGAACTGCCCCTTTTTTCGATCCCGATCGAGAAATAGCTTAATCTGCTCAAATAAAGCCGGCGCCTTTTGAATTTCATCTACGAACACAGGAGGCGGATTATCCTTAAAAAAGGTTCCGCTTTCCTCCTCAGCGCTTGCCCGAAGTATGGGATCGTCCAATGTGGCGCAGTTCATTCCGTCTGTCAATCTCGCCAACATGGTGGTCTTGCCGACCTGTCTCGGCCCGGCGACAAGTACAGCCCCAAACATTTGCGCAAGCTCCTGCACAGTTTTTTCCGCGTGTCTATTGATATACAAAGCGCAGCACTCCTTTCGGCCGATTTAATATCTGATATTATTATAGCCGAAAGCAAGTGCTTCTATCAACCTTTTTCAAACATTTTTGGCGGTCTTCGGAATTTCTTGACAAACAGGGGTGTGTTCTGTAAAATGTTGCTAGATGTGTTCTTTTGTAACAATTTGGCATACCGTACAGGATACAGGTGGAAACAAGGCAATATGAAGCAGATTGGATTGGTACTATCGGGAGGCATGGCAAAGGGAGCCTATCAGATCGGCGCCCTGCGCGCTATCAGCGAATATTTTGCTCCCTCCGATTTTAAATATGTAAGTTCCGCATCTATCGGCGCGCTCAACGCCTATGCGTACCTTTCCAGAAATCTGGAAAAAGCGGCGGAGATATGGGAGTCGGTAGGCACCGACGGCAGCCGTATCAGAATTACCACCATGCTGCGCAGCTCTTTTATTCCCAGCACCATCAACAATCTGGTCAGCAACTGCAAGATTCCCAACTCCTTTTATGTGCCCCTTCTGAATCTGTCGGGGCGGGAGCTCACTTACTACAACTTTGCAAAGCTGACTCCGGGAGAAATGAAACAGTATCTGCGTGCGAGCATTGCGCTGCCGCTCTATAACAAGGGCGTCTCCATCGGCGCCAAAAAGCTGTATGACGGAGCGGTCATCGACAATATCCCGATTTATCCTGTCCTGCGCAATCCTCTGGATTACTGCATTTGTATTTACTTTGACGATTACAATTACATATTTGAGGACGACACTCTCGATGACAAGATCATCAAGCTCACCTTCCCCGACAACAAGATCATTTCCAACTCCATTCGTCTGGAGCATAATTCCATCAAATACATGATGGACGAGGGATACAGGCGGGCAAAGGAGGTTCTGGATTACGTGTTCTGCGACGGAATTTCCGACAGAGACAAAATATACGCCCGAGTGAAATCGCTGAACTCCGCGAATTCCAAAAAGAAGCTGCGCATCACGGGCGACGTTCTGGTGACGAACATGAACCGCATCACAAAAAAGATGGTACATGCCACGGCCGCTATCGACTGATAATGATTTCACAAAAACAGCCTGCACAGAAGGGTAGACCCCTGTGCGGGCTGTTCTTATTTCCTATGAATGATTCTTTTCTTTTATTTTCTTTTTCTTTGCAAGGCGTTTTCCGATCAGTACCACGATCAGGATTGCCACGCCTGCTGCCGCTATGGCTGCCGCAATATAAAGCACGTAGGACTGTTGTTTTGCCACACAGAAGATTCCCGTCTCTCCGGTCATCTCCACCTGCAGATAACGTCCCCGGGGAACACTCTCCAGTTGAATCCAGGTATCGTCCTTTTTCGTCCAAATCTGAGCGTCCTTATAAGGATTCAGGAGACGGACCGCCAAGGTCTCCCCCTCCTTCAGCCCGCTGTCGCTGATGCTCACCTGATATATTACGTAATCCGTTCCGGATATCTGCTGGGGCGGCTCGCTCTGAATCGGCTCTACATTCAGTCGGGTATTTTCCGTAAATGCCTGTTCGATCAGGCCGTAGGGAAATTCATACTCTCCCTGTTCGGTCTGCCCTTCTTTCTCCAGACTCTCCACCACCGGCACGTTTTCCCTGTACTCTCCCTGCAGCACCAGATTGCCGTGCATCACCTGTTCGGAGCAGTCGGGCCAGACGCCGTAATATCCCTCCTTCTGGGGAATCTCCGGAAATTGCAGATCGGAAAGACCGGCGCCGTAAGGCACCTCCTGCTCGCCCAGATATTCGTCGTCCACCCTGTAAATGACCTTAAGGTGGCGGAATTCTCCCGGAACGCCTTCCACCTGCAGAAGCTCCTCGTAGCTGATGGGCTCGGCAACTCCCACATATCCGATATCGTCGATTCCGTTCACGGAATCTCCCACATAGTAATTTCTGCACACGTTGGGCTCGGCATCTTCCTCTCCGCCGCTCTCCTCCGGCTGCGCCGTCTGTCCGGCTACGGCGCCTTTCCTGCCCGCCGACGCCTGCACGTCTACCATGGCATAACAGTCTTTCATCGTGTTGGCGTACCCTGCGATTCCTCCTACATTTTTCCCGCCGGACACATTGCAGAGAGCATAGCATCTGCGGATCACCGTCAGGGACTGACCGCAGATACCGCCCGCGTAATCCCCCTCCGTACTCTCCACGCTTCCGTAGCTCTCGGAATCTATGACGATGCCGTGGGCCATATAGCCCGTAATTCCGCCCACTCCGTCTTTCTTGGCCGTCACATATCCATGGTTCTTACAGTTCTGAATGATGCATTTCATAATGAACCGGCGCCCGATTTCATAATCGATGCTGCCCGCCGCATTGTCCTCGGGATCCTCCTCGTCAATCGCCATGGAGCCGGCAATTCCGCCGATGTTGATGTCGCCTTTGACGACTCCCTGATTGGAACAGGAATCGGTTCTGCCGGTGTCGATGGTGTCTATCTCCTCGTCGGAGACCTCCTCATACATTTCTTCCACGCTCAATCCGGTGCCGCCGGAGAGGTGATCCGCCATGAGATTGAACACCACGTTCAGCTGATCGTTCACCGCCTTCAGATCCTCATTGACGGTATCCGAACAATCCGAAAGATTTCCGCTCAGACTTTTCAGGCTGTTGGATATCCCCTGCAGCTGAACGTAAAGCGCCTGTCGGTCTTTGTTGAAATCCTCTCCCAAGGCCACGAACCGGATATCCGGCTGGCTGTTCAGATAATCCAGAATACTCTTTGACCGATCGGCCGCGCTCTTGAGGGAGTTCGCCGCCGACTGCAGATAATCCATGGCCGCCTGCATCTCCTCCCCGGGAGTGCCGGAAGACGCGATCCGTCTGCTCATGCTTGTGAGCATAATCGCCGTCTGCTGCTGCGCGCTCTGCGCCTTTTGCGACAGCGATGCGGTCTCCGTCATCAGAAGCTCCTGTTCACTGCCCGAAAGCTCGCTCCACTCTCTGGGAAGGCCGTTCCCGGAAGAGATCGTTCCGGAGATTTCGTTGGCGGTCTGGTTCAACTGCCCGATATTTTCCTGCAGGCTCTCCAAAGATACCGTCTGACTGCCCGCCGCTTCAGGGTCGACGGCGTTTATGTTCATTATGCGGTTTCCGCCGCTCACAGATCCGAGATCCCCCACTGCCTCTTTCATTTGGCTGCTGAAATTGTCAAAAGCGGTTCCGGCCGCGGCAATGTCATCTGTCACCGCGGGCAGCTGGCTCACCACATAATCCATTCGTGCGTTGATCTCCCGAATCTGCGCCACGTTCGTGTCCATAAAATTCGTGAGCTGATCGGCCATACTGTTTCCGGTCCTCAGCACATCGTCCCCGTATGCAGTCAGGTTGTCGATATCCGTTTTGACGACATCTTTTCCCCCCTGCATATCGTCCAGCGTCTTATCGATCAGATCGTGAAGCTTATTGACGGCATTTCTCAGAGAGTCCGCCTCGTTCACCTCGATGTAGGGCTCCATCTGCCCGACGATGCCGCCCACGTCCTTTCTGCCGTACACCTGCCCCATATTCTGGCAGAAGTTGACCACGCCGGCCTGTCTGCCCGCTATTCCGCCGATGTTATAGCCGGTATGCTCATAGCCCACCGTTCCGTAATTGGTACAGCCCGTCACGGTTCCGTCGGAATATCCTACGATACCTCCCGTATCCACGCCGCTGTAAAGCTCCAGATCCTGATTGGAGGAGCGAATGCCGGAAAGGATATCCGTTCCCATCTCATCGTCCTCCTCCACCCAGCGGCTATCATCGTTGATACCGCAATAATTGCGGCACTGGCTCAGCGTCCCGTGATTTGCTCCGGCAATGCCGCCGGTCATATAATATCCGGCCACATGCCCCCTGATGCTGCAATTTATGATCAGGCCCGTACTTCCGTTGGTTCCGGCGATGCCGCCCACCGTATCCTTGCCGTTCAATGTGCCGGTAAAGTTACAGTTGCGTATGGTGCCGTAGTTATAGCCGCAGATGCCGCCGATGCATTCCTTCTCTCCGGTGCCCGTCACGGTGCCCTCCAGATTCAGGTTCTTCACCGTCGCGTCCTGCTCGATATAGCGGAACAGACCGCCCACATAGCCGTCTCCCACACTGTAAAAACCGGATACGGTATGTCCGCCGCCGTCAAAGGTTCCCGAAAATACCGGTATCATCTCAAAATCTGTTCCCGTAAGATCGATATCCTGCTCCAGCACCACCCATTTATTCACGGACCATGCGTCCAGACAACATTGTCTGGCAAAGTCCAGAAAATCCTCCGCGGTCTGAATGCCGATCCGCTCGGGCACGGCCTCTTCTTCGCTTTCTTCCGTCTGCGCGGACTGTTCGGTCTGTCTGCTCTCCGTGTCGGTCTCCTGCGCTTCCGCAGCCTGTACCAAAAAGCTGTCGGCCGGCAGCATACCGCATAAAAGCGCCAGGGTCAGTCCTATGGCAGCCGTCCTGATACTGTTTCCGTTTCTTCTCATTCCGTCACCTCAGCATCTTTGCTCTTTTCTTTCTTAAGCAGCTCGGCCAGACCGCTGCCGTCGTCCTCTCTGGGCTCAAGCTTTCCCATATTCACCAAAAGGCTCGCATCGCCTCGGATCAGACCGTGCATCTCGCCGATGACCGTTCCGTTGATCTGACCCTGCACAATGCCGTCCACCCGCATCAGCCCCGACGTCCGCTCCAGCTTCAGCGGAATCGACACGGCAAAGGAGGTCTTGTCGATAATTTTTTCCCCTAACAGCAGAATCTGGGGCAGCACGAACATGACGATGATAATGGAGATAATGGTTCCTCTGCCAAGGCACTGCCCGATGCCGCAGATCGCTCCGTCCGAGGACATCATGCCGATAAAGATGCCTGCCAGCGCCAGCATAGAGCCTGAAGTCACAATGGTAGGAAAGGCAAAATTCATGGTCTCTATGATGGCGTCCCGTTTGGACATTTTATCCTTCAGCTCCATGAACCGTCCCGAAATCACGATGGCATAGTCGATATTGGCGCCCATCTGTATGGAGCTGACGATCAGATAGCTCATAAAGAACAGATTCTTCCCCTGTATTGCCGGGAAGGAAAAGTTGGTCCAGATAGAGCCCTGTATGATCAGGATCAAAAGCACCGGCATACCCGCCGACATAAAGGTGAACAGCAGCACGACCAGCACCGCCAGAACGGACACCACATTCACCACAGAATTATCCGTCTGGAACGTCTTATAAAGGTCGTACTGACTGGTGGCCTCCCCGGGAATCAGCACGGGTTCCTCGTAGTACTTCGCCGCGATCTCATGCATTTTATCCAGAAACGCAAAGGTCTCGTCCCCTTCCTCCGGAAGATTCAAATAGACCAGCATACGGCTGTACCCCTCTCCCTGCAGCTGATCCAGCGCGATCTGCATCTGGGAATGGGCGTCTTCCAGCGTCTCCATCATATCATCTTCCAGGGTGATATAGCCTTCCTGCACCTCGTCATAAAGGAACATAAAGATATCGATCAGAGGGACGCTGTAGGTGGAAAATCCGTTGACGATCTTGGCGTAATTTTCATCGTTCACCGCATAGGTCATATACAGCAGCTCCGCTTCCTCGTAATCCAGCTCCAAAAGCTCCGAGAAATCTCTCGCCGTCAGCTTGTCGGTGAGCATATAGCCGTCCATGGCCTCCGTGTTGGACAGACCCATGGTATGATCCACCTCCGGCATGGAATCCAGCTCCCGCAAGAGCTGCTTTTCCTTCTCATAGCTGCCCGCCGGCACGATCATGGCCACCATATTGCTGGCGCCGAAGCTCTCCTCTATCATGGCGTCCACCACCATCGCATCACTCTGCACCGGCGTCTCCAGCATAGAATAACCGTAGACGTAGGGACATTTGGAAGAAATCAGGAAAGCCCCCACGATCAGCACAACGAACAGCGGCGGCATCACATATCGGGTCTTGTAGGCGAATTTTCCCACAAAGGAAATTTTGGGGATAAAGCTCTTGTGACGTGTCTTATCCATGGCCTTGCCAAAGAGCATAATCAGACCGGGCATCAGCAGGAACACGGACAACAGGCTCAGCAGAATGGCCCGAATCAGGCACAGCGCCATGTCTTTGCCGATACCGAACTGCATGAACATCATGGCGATCAGACCGCCTACGGTGGTGAGCGAGCTGGAGGAAATCTCCGGTATCGCCTTGCTCAACGCCATGATATCCGCCTCTCTGATGGGGAGCGTCTGATGCTCCTCCTTGTAGCGGTTACAGAATATGACGGCATAGTCTATGGACAGCGCCAGCTGCAGCACGATGGTCACGGAATTGGACACAAAGGAGATCGTGCCCATGAGGAAGTTGGTGCCCTTTGTGATCAGCGCCGCCGCGATAAAGGTGAGCAGCAGCACGGGCACCTCCGCCCAGGTCTGGGACGTAAATAAAAGCACGGACACGACCACCACTGCCACCAGAACGCTGATTACCCGCATTTCACTGGCAATCTGCTCCGCGGAAGCATCTCCCATGTCCGTGGACACATACACATCGTAGCCGGCCAGCATTTCCTTCACCTGATCGAGGGCTTCCAGCGCCCGCTCGTCTGTCTCTTCATATCCGAAGGTAATGTCATAGAGCGCAGAGAAATTGTTGTAATGCTTCTCTGTGTCGTCAAAGGTGAGCATGATCACCGTGTCAAGCCCTTCCAGCCTTTCCGCTATCTTTTCCGCCTCGCTGTAGGGAATATTGGTCACCATGACCTGCGCCGTCCCGTATGTAACGAACTGCTCCTCCATGCGTTCCAGGCCCTGACTCGTCTCTGTGGTATCCGGCAGATACGCCGACATAGCGTTTTCCACGCTGACCCAATTCATAGAAACAACAGAAAAAATGATTGCAATGCCGAACAGCAGGAAAAAGAGATTCCGTCTGTCCACAATAAAGGTCGCGACCTTCATGATAGGACTTTCTTTTTCGCCGCCGTCCTTTGTCTTCCCAGCCATTTTACCACCCCTTTGTATTTCCTCATAAGTTTTCTTGCCGGTCATCTTCAACCGCATATTATACAACCTTTTTCTCATTCTGTCATTTACATATATATAAAACTTTTATAAAAAAAGAATGAGTAACGCACAGGCGATATTCCTGTGCGTCGCAGTTAAAACAACCGTATAACATATGCGCCTTACGCGCCGGTATCGGCATCGGCGCCGGTAAGCACCCGACGCAGGAACTGAATCGTCCGCTCCTTCTTGGGATTTCGGAAAAATTCCTCGGCGGGGGCCTCCTCTACGATCAGGCCGTCCTCCATGAAGACCACCCTGTCCGCCACCTCTTTCGCAAAACCCATCTCATGAGTGACTACCACCATGGTGGTCCCTTCCTCCGCCAGCTTTTTCATCACGTCCAGAACCTCACCCGTCAGCTCCGGATCCAGCGCGGAGGTAGGCTCGTCAAATAAGATCACCTTGGGATTCGTGGCCATGGCCCGGGCAATGGCCACTCGCTGCTGCTGCCCGCCGGAAAGCTGGTCGGGGTAGTATCCGGCGCGATCCTCCATTCCCACCTTCTTTAACATCTCCCGGGCAATTTCCTCCGCCTTCTGCCGGGGAATTTTACGGGCGGCAATAAGACCTTCCATGACGTTTTGCAGCGCCGTCATATTCCGGAACAGATTAAAGGTCTGAAAGACAAAGCCCATCTGCATACGGAACTGCCGAATCATTCTTTTGCTGATATGGCTCATGTCGTGCCGCATCTCATCAAAAATGATCTCGCCCTGCTGCGCCCGCTCCAGAAAGCTGATACACCGAAGAAGCGTGGTCTTGCCGGAACCGCTGGGCCCCAGCACCGCCACCACTTCTCCTTTATCCACTTTAAAATCTATGCCCCTCAGCACGCCCTCGCTGCCGAAGGATTTATATAACTGCCTTACTTCCAGCATACTTACCCCTCCGCTCTCGTCTTTACGCGCTCTTTCGGCCGATCTTCCTTTGCCTCCCAGCCCAGCCGCTTCTCCAAGAGTCCCTGTATCCATGTGAGGACCGTACTGAACATCAGGTAGATGATCGCCGCCTCAATATAGAGGGCAAGGGATTCGTAGGTCCAGCCTATGATCTGTTTCGCCGTCGCCATCACCTCCACAATGGTAATGCAGGAAGCCAGTGAGGTGTCCTTCAGCAGAGAGATCAGGTTGTTAAAGAGCGAAGGAAACGCAATGGGAAATGCCTGCGGCAGAACGATCCGGACCATCAGCCGGGGATAAGTCAGCCCGATCAGATAGGCCGCCTCCGTCTGGCCGACGGGTACCGCAAGGATAGCGGCGCGGACTGCCTCCGCATTGTAGGCAGCCACATTCATGCCGAAAGCAATGACCGCAGCCGGAAACGCCGGCAGCACAATACCCACAGAGGGCAGGCCGAAATAAATAATAAACAGCTGTACCAACAGAGGCGTTCCCCGAAAGAACCAGATATAGATCTGCGAAATCTGCTTCAGCACCTTAATATTTGCCACCTGGACGATTGCCAAGAGCAGCGCCAGTATCATACCAAAGAGAAAAGAAAGCACCGTCAGCGGAATCGTTATCTTAAATCCGGCCGCCAACATGTCCGGAAATGCGGATATCAATATATTGGCAAGTCGCTGTGTCATAGCGCCTCCTTATAAACTACTATTTTGGGGTTACTTTGCCGGATTCCATTTAAAGCATATGTCCGTCAGTTGCCGGCGGTAATATCCATTCCGAAATATTTCTCGGAAAGCGCCGCAAGCTCGCCGGATTCTCTCAGTTCCTGTATCGCCTGATTGATGGCCTGACGAAGATTGGCCGTCTCTTCGCCCTTCCGCAGGGGTATGGCCACCAGAGAAGCATCCTCGGTAAGAGCCGCCACCTTGAGCTCTGCCTCAGGGTGCTGCTTCATGTAATCATAATAGGAAACTTCTGCGTTCAGAGTGGCGTCCACTCGTCCGGAAAGCACCATTTCCAGCGTATCGTTCAGCGCCTCCACATGGCTCACCTCAGCGCCGTAGTCCTGCGCCAAATACTGATAAGTACTGTTGAGACTGTTTGCGGTGGTCTTGCCCGCAAGATCTTCAAACGTATTGATATCCGTGTTATCGCTCTTTACGATCAGAGCGGTGTGAATGTAACCGTAGGGCTCCGTGAAATCATATTTCTCGGCGCGCTCGTCCGTGATTTCCACGCCGTTGATCACCGCGTCGTAACGGCCGTTGTCCAGCCCCGCGAACAGGCCTTCCCAATCGCCTTCCACAAATTCCGCTTCCACACCAAGCTTCCCGGCGATCAATTGACCTACCTCCGTGTCAAAGCCCACCAGCTCGCCGCTCTCGTCATGGTAAGTCCAGGGCGCCCAGTTGCCCTCCATGGCAAAAACGATCGTTCCCTTTTTCTTGATTTCTTCCAACTGATCTCCCGACTGATCTCCCGACTGTCTGCCGCAGGCGGCAAGACCAAGAGATGCCAAAAGACTGACCGAAAGTATCAGACTCAAAATCCTTTTCTTCATAATAAAATCCTCCATATACATCTCACAGACGTTGTCGATTTCCTAGTAATTTGCTAGGGTATGTTGGGTTTATTATACTTTTCTGTATATTATTTGTCAATCCTTTTGTGTGGAATACAAACAGCATTTTATGCGAAATACGACCGGCAAGCTATATGAAGTACCCTCGTCAGATCTTGTGCAAATCCTAAAATCCATGTTGCCAACTCATCGGCCTTCGGTAGTATAATGAAAACAGGAGGACTGACATGACACAGGAAAATAAGAGATTGTTTTTGATCCAAAGGCTTCTTAAAGAACAGCCGCAGTACCGAAATCTGCACGTTCCCTCTGACGAGACGGAACAGAAAGACCTGATCCGCTCCCTGATGAACATTCGCCCGCCCCGGCCGATTGGGGAAGATTTTCTGGCGGTGCAGGACGAGTATCTGCAGGAGGAGACCGCCGCCAAGGGCATTACCGATATCGCCGACCTGACGCCCGCAGAGCCGGGCATCTACCTCTGGCAGGGCGACATTACTACACTCAAATGCGGCGCCGTGGTGAATGCGGCCAACAGCGGCATGACCGGCTGTTATATTCCCTGCCACCGCTGTATCGACAACTGTATTCACACTTATGCCGGAGTGCAGCTTCGCCTTGCCTGCGAATCCATCATGGAAAAGCAGGGACATGAGGAACCGACCGGACAGGCCAAGCTCACTCCCGCCTTTAATCTGCCTTGCGAATATGTCCTGCACACGGTGGGCCCGATCATTCATGGCAGAGTGACCGAACAGGACAGGGCGCTGCTGGCTTCCTGCTACCGCTCCTGTCTTGCGCTCGCACAGGAAAGGAACATTAAAAGCGTAGCCTTCTGCTGTATCTCCACCGGAGAATTTCATTTTCCCAACGAACTGGCGGCTGAGATTGCCGTGCAGACGGTGCGGCGCTGCAAAGGCGACACGGAAGTGATCTTCAATGTTTTCAAGAACGCGGACTACGAAATCTATCGGGAACTGCTCGGGCGCGCATGACGGCATCGGGTGATATCTGTCGTTTGTTTTCAAATACGCTCAAAACCATTGTGTTATCCCTTGTTTTGCGTTATAATAAAAATCAAAGGAGGCTATGCAATGGAACGATATAAAGAGCTTGCCGCTTTGCGCTGTTTTACACATAAAGATATGGTTCAACTTACCGGATCAGAGAATGCGGCGGCATGGCAGATAAGAAGATATCTGCAAAAAGGATACATTGAGCGTGTGCGCCGCGATCTGTACGCAGTCATCAGCATGGAAACAGGACAGGCAATCCCTAATCGCTACCAGATTGCTTCCCGCGTAACAGATGATGCTTGCGTGTCTCATCATAGTGCCTTTGAATATTACGGATATGGGAATCAGGTTTTTTATGACGTGTACTTTGCTACCGAAAAGCGTGTCCGTCCGTTCTCCTATGACGGTGTAAATTACTGCCCGCTGGTCTGCCAGGGAAATGCAGGCATTATAGAAACCGATATCGGCGTCCGCGTGACTTCTTTGGAGCGAACTGTGATAGACAGCATAGCGGATTTTGAAAAGATAGGCGGTCTGGAAGAATTGCTGCGCTGCCTTCTCCTTATTCCTTTGCTTGACCCCAATAAGCTGCTTGCTGCGCTGGAGCTTTACGGTCTGAGCCAGCTATATCAAAAGGCCGGATATATTCTTGAAGCACTGAAAGATGACCTATCTTTGCCGGAACACTTTTTTACGGAATGTGAAAGACGGTCCTCTGCCAGTAAAACCTACCTCTTTGAAAAGCAGAGCAACTTTGTTCTTCATAAAAGGTGGAAACTGTTTGCTCCAAAAGATTTGAAAGCTATCGTGAACAAGGGGGTAACTGACTATGACGCAATTTGACCGCATTTCGCTTGGCAGGCAGGCCAAGGAACTCGGCTTTGTTCGCGATACTTTTGAAAAAGTCTGCCGACTTGCGGACGTTCTTAGTTTCATGGAAAGCGATTCGCTGCTTGCAGACAGCCTCGCCTTAAAGGGAGGCACGGCAATACGGATATCGGGGAAGTGATAACTGTCTCCCTGAACAACTTAAACTGTTTGGATAAATTATAGTATCATAATATTATTAAGGACACGACTTGACAAAAAGGAAAACGGGGCGTATCATATAGGTATCAAATGATACCTATATGAGGAGGCATTGAGTTGATTCATGAACTAAAGACACGAATTGAAAGTGAATTAGAAGTCAAAGCATATATTCAAAATTTAAAGTATGCACTTAACAATGGGGCAAAAATAAATTTTCAAGCAAAAAGGCTTGTTGATGAAAATAGAGACGAAAAATATACAAATCAATATACCGTAGATACTTTATTTCCTGATGAAGATCCTGTAGCTGCACTAAGAAAAGAATTACTAACGCTCTCAGTGGAAGAATATATACAGACAGTTAAGGATTTCCGTTTTCCAAAGAGAAGCGAAATGAGGGAATTTGGAAGAGTCTATAACGGAAAAGACGATGTATATATCAAAATAAGAGTAGAGCTTCTTGGATCGTATGGCAATATGACAACATTTATAATGTCCTTTCATTTTGCCGAGAAACCATTTTTTCCGGAAATGTTTCCGTATAGGAAAAATTAGGGGGTGTTTTCATGGATCTGAAAATCATAAAAAGGGAAAAGCGTTTGTGCACATGCTGCATGGAAGAACATGAAGTGAAAACCGTTCTCGTAAATGAAGAGACAACCTTTAAAAATAAAAGGATTACTTATGAAGCGTCTTATTTATATTGTGATACGGCGGAAGAATTATATATGGACGAACAGCAGATGCAGGAAAACGATATACGCCTCAAGAATGCTTACAGAAAATCAGAGGGGCTTTTGACATCAAGTGACATAAGCAATATTCGCGCGAAATTTGGTATTAGCCAAAGTGATTTTTGTATTTTGCTCGGCTGGGGCAAAAAAACCATTACCAGATATGAAAGTCATCAGGTACAGGATAAGGCTCATGATACAATATTAAAGAAAATAGATCAGGATCCGGAATGGTTCTTGTGGTTATTAAAGGATTCCAGGAAAAGTCTGTCCGCAGGAGCTTTTCAAAAATATTTAACTGCAGCTACAGCTTTATTTGAAAAGGATCAGGACGCTTACCTGCGAAAAGCGATTGAAGCTAATTACGCAAGATTTCAGGTAAATCCGCTTTTTCGCGGAAACACAAACTTATCCTTAGATAAAGTGGTAGATGTGATTCGATATTTTGCGGCATCTGCAAAAATTACTGCTCTTTATAAAGTTAAGCTTATGAAGCTTATGTGGTATGCGGACGCTTTGTCCTATAAACTTAGAGGATTTGCAATAACCGGTCTCGTGTACCAGGCACTGCCGATGGGAGCCGTTCCGATAGGACATAATTCCATCATCGATCTAAAAGACGTACCGTGCGAAGAAGTGGATATAGGGGAGACAAACGCATATCATTTTTCATTAAAGGGTGAGAATACATTCCCTTTTCTTACAGATGATGACAAAAAAATACTGGATACGGTGATTGAAAAACTCGGTAAAATGAATAAGAATGAGCTTATTAATTTTATGCATAAAGAGCAGGCATATATTGAGACAGCGCCCAGAGATGTGATTTCGTTTAAGTATGCGGAAAGCTTACAGATATAAAACTATAAAGGCCGGACGCGCATATTTTAAGTATGCCCTGCACGTTAGGGATTTACATTTTATGATTTTTGTAGTATGCTTGTTATATAAAAGTATCGTATTAAACATTTATAAATTGATTCTAGGCCTGCATCCAGAGAAAATAGTAGATGAATGAAAAGATACTAGTCAATGATGCATATTGGAGAGGAAATTATGAAGAAAATATATGAGTTCAAGGGACTTAGTAAAAATCAAAAAAAGGAATTGACAAAAAACTATTTTAAAAGTGAATGGAAGAATCTTTTAATTTCTTACATTTTTATTATTTTGTCTTCATCAAAACCATTTTTTTCAAGTAAAAATGGTGCCCTTTTTGTATTAATTTGGTTTACTTTAGCTATTCTATTGTCTATATATGCTTATATAAACCAAAGCGATTATATGAATAGCAAGAAAAAAGCAGTGAAATACTCAAGAAAACATAAAAATGTAGAAGTAGAAAAAGGCTCTACCTTTTTCCCAGAAATTGGTGGGGGGACTTTTATAGGAATGCAGGTTCTGGCTGCTCTTGTGGTTTATATTTTTATCTTACCGGTATCTTTATACTTGCAATTTAAAAATCGCGAAATCTATAACAAAGTTTATATGAAACTTTTAATAGGTATTTTTGCGGATACATATATTGTGGCTTTCTTTAACGTAACTCTTTATATTTTTATAGAATTTATACATAATTGTGTAAATGATAGAACGACTTTAAAGAAGACTATATCCTCGTTAAAATTAAAATATGTAATAGGCTGCGTTGGAGCAATTATTATTTTTTGTATGGCAATTATTTATTATTTTACTAAAGAATTTGAAGGATTATTTGGAGATATGGCCAGAAAAATCGTGGGGAGTATCTATATTATTTTTATACTGTATCCACTGATTAAGTGTATAAAACAAATGATTAACAAAAAGAAATTGTTATCTCAATAAGGTATTTCTCCTTGCATATCTGCGCTTGTCCGCTCCGGTATTAAGTTAGTTTCCGTCTTCATATTCGGCCTTCTTCACAAAAAACAAGACGCATAGAAATTGATCTACGCGTCCTAATGCTATTCCTGTATCACATTTTGGACTCATTACACTATCTGCATGATTTGGGGTTCTAATTCCTTTAATTCATTTAACAAACTGGCGGCTAAGATTGCCGTGCAGACGGTGCGTCAGTACAAAGGCGACACGGAAGTGATCTTCAATGTTTTCAAGGATGTAGACTACGAAATCTACCGGGAGCTGCTCGGGCGCGCATGACGGCGGAAGATTCAAAGGCAGTGTATACGTGCATCAGCTACGGAGAAAGGATCTGCCCGAAGGAAATTGCGGGCGGAGTATTGTGATCAATGCGGAAGTAAGTGCTTTTCAAATGAACATAATGATAGCATTCATGGTTAAAATAAATCAATTATTTTAACCATAACGATCTTTTGTAAACTATCATTATATTAACATTCGATGACTTACTGTAACTGTATGCAATGTATGACCTTCGTTTTATGAAAAATACATTTAAAACGTACAATAATTGTTTAGTCTAGCATCAGCTTATCATAAATTAGCTCTACTTCATCCTTTCCTAGGTTCCATTGCCATATTATGTCCAATAACTGATCATGTACTTCATGTAACCACTTTTCTACCTCATATTGATAACGCTGGTCACAACCATCTACAGAATCACCAGTAAGGTAAAAATTGTGCTTTTCCTCACCTTTAATGAATGTTAAAATGGCAGGTACGGTCTCCATGTTTAAAAACACAGTTACATTGTCCACACCTTTTCCATCATGTATCAACAACATCACTCTTCACCTCACATTCAAACGGTGTTGTAAATTTCAAAAGTTCACTGGATAAAATTTCAACCCAACCAGGCCATACTACATCACCGTACAATATTTCCACATGGGAAAAATTGCCCTTTTCCACCATTATTTTCCATCTTGCTTTCATCGTTTCTGATACTTCTTGACAATTCATCACATACTCTAAGTCAAACAGACGTTTCTCCCCGTTTGAAAAGTCAATCAATATTTGATGATCATTTAATGGCTTTAAGTCTATTGCTTGCATGAAATAGCCTCCTTATATGTGATCATTTACCTCATCTATTTCTAAACCTTTTGCAAGTCTCTCTAAAGAAAGATTTATATGATTCCGATTTCTCTTTATTAGACTTGATATTTCCTTTTCTTTATCACATGTACCCTCCATTAAATCGCCAAGTATATTGAAAACAGACTCTTTATTTAAGCATTTAACATGGAAATGAGAATAATTGTGATTTCCATGATGTTGGCTTCGATTATAAAGGTACATTGATATTTTAAATTCATCTTGATGAAACCATTTTGGCATTTGTTTACACCTTTCATACGGCCGTTTGTTTCTAAAAGGGACGATAAAATTTACCGTCCCTTAATGCAATAAATAATACTTACTGTGATATTAATACATTCCTGGCATATAATCTGGATTGTTAGGATCATAGTTATGATCAGGATCAAATTCCGTGTTACCGTCAAACCCAGGTGCCATAGGCATGTCAGACGCATCCATCTCAGTTATCGTTAGTCCTCCTGTTCCAGGAATGTATTCCTCACCAGGATCCTCATTCATGACGTCAGGGTTGACACTCGGGTCATCGTCAGGGATGAATGACTCGGCACCGCCTGCATTCACGCCAACCGTGGAGTTTTCGTAGTTGTTTTCTCTGTTTAATTTTTCTACATCTTCTGCATTGATGGCATCTAATACAACATAACCGCCATTTACATTACCGATTAATGCAACATACTCAACGCCGTTTCCCTTGTTGGTGAACGTAACCGTGAAATTCACATCGAATTTGTCATCATTCACATCTACAAGGGTCATGCCACTTTCGTCTGCTATTTCAAAGCTGTCTAACTGCGTTACGTCGAAATTGTACATTCCGTTTGCAATGAAATACTTCAACATATTACTTTCCGTTATCTGTACCTCTTCCAGCTCGTACCTGTGAAAGATGACTCCGCCGACGCCGCCTGCCGCCTGCAAGAAAGTCCAGTCCTCCGGAACATACGTTATTTCAGCGCCGCCCTCTGCTGCCACAGGATTTAACATGGCGAATGTGGACTCTAAATCGTCTCTTTTGCAGGCGTCCTCCACTGACTCAAGAAGCGACTTTGTCCTGCTTTGCTCCGCTTCCTTGGCATATTTGATCTCAATACTCGCAGAGGTAATCGTGTCTTTCACAAGCTGAATCAGGCTCTCATCATCTGTCTGATCGGTGGTATAGCAGACCTGAGACAAGGCAGTCGCTTTTTCGTTTTCTTTCAGAGTCTTCTGTAATTCGGATATCTGTGCTTCATAGCCTGCAATCTGCTCCTCCAATCCGGAGACCTTGGCCTGCTGCTCCGCTTCCTTGCCTTCCAGCTCGGCAATCTTTCCCTGAAGCGTTTCCGCCTCGGCCGCGCTCCGATACAGCCAGACATTCCCTCCGACAGAAAAGAGTAGGGCCATGCTTAAAATACCGATAATTATTTTGGTTTTCATGTTTACCTCCCTGTGCGCTTCAACGCACATGTCAATTAAAATTTGAAAGTTTGACTTCATTAAATTCATTCCTATCCTGCAGGGTCTTTTCCTCTGTCTCCGACGTTGTACGGTCCTTCTCCTTTTCTTTGGAATTCATTCTGCTTCCTCCGATTTCATAAAGTATACTTTTACAAATCGGCTTTTCAGGACAAAAGTAGAATGTCGGAAAATATGGAATCCACGGAAATTTTATTGAAAAATAAGGGTTCCCATGTTATAATCTAAAACAATCACAGAAAAAATTTAGGATTTGTAAAAGTATACTTTTTCAAATTTTCATGCCACCACCCATTCTGCCGCTTCGGCGACTTTTTTGGACATAAATATACTCCTCTTATGGCAGATTTGTTCAAGAAAAAATAAATAAAATGTGTAAACCCCAGTAGATGCTGCTACTGGGGTTTTTGCATGTTTCTAAATAACTTTGTCTACTTGTTCCCTATTCTGCCAGATAGATGCTCAGTCTGCCCTGGACGATCCTGCTGACCTCTTCGGCCGTCTTCTGTCCCTCCATGTAGGGCTCGACCTCCTCCCTGATGATGAGCAGGATCGAGGAGTAGATCCCGTACCTCGTGTCGCTGTTCTCGATCAGGGCCGCGACGGCATCGGCGTCCTCCTTCGAGGCCTCATAGATATTATAGGAAATGGTATGATAAGTATCGCCTCCGGACGCTCTGGGCGTCTTTTCCTGTTGGCCAAATTCATTTATAGAATACCGAGGCGTCTGGCTCTCCTTCATCTGTTCCTCCAGACGGGAGGACAAGATGGAGAAATCATCCTGATAATAGGAGTAATCGGGTCCCGAAGGGACATACGAGCAGTAGTATTTCAGGAATTCCCACGCCCTGTCCTGATTCTGGGAGGCGCTCATTATGGACACCTCCGCCGGCGTCAGTTGGATACAGGCGCCGGAACCGGAGCTCGTCGGATACCCGATCAGGGTGATGTCCTGTCCGAACATTTCCCGCATCAGAGAATAATCACATACATCTTCGATCCTCCCTATCGTCAGCATGATCCTGCCGTTCCGGTAATCCTCATACAATTGGGCGTTCCCGTAGGAATCCTCCGGCAGAACATACTCCCTGGACGCCAGATCGTCCCGGGTGAACCTGAGGAGCTCCCTGAATTCCTCACAGTCGAAATTGCATGTGCCCGTCTCCCAGTCGATGAAATCATCCATGCCCACACAGAGCAGAGTATTTAGCATATCCATGCCCGAATACACGTCGATATCTTTGTCCGGATTCTCTGCCAGGAGCTTCCGGAACCCTTCCAAGTTCATCCTCATGTCGTCCCCCACAATGGACTTCGGGCCGTACAATGTCACCAGAATAAAGTTGGGCGCCAGTACATAGAGCCCGCCGTTCTCCTCATAGGCCCGGAGGACAGAAGGCACCACGGTCTCTCGGTTCACTTCCTCATCATCCTCCATGAACCCGTACAGATCGCACAGCATCCCTTTTTCAGAGTAGACGGCCCCGTCCGGCATGGAGGACGTGACCAGCAGATCCGGCGCGTTCCCTCTGGAAAGGTCCAGATGCAGCTTGGTGACGGCGTCATTATAGTCAGAGGCCTCCGCAAGATAATCCACGATCTCCACGCGGCAGTCCTGATGTGTCCGGTTGAAATCCGTCACTGCCTCGCGCAGGATCGAATACGGCTGTGTATCGATATCCGCCAGGGTCAGGACCGTGACCTCATCTTCTCCCTCCGCGATGCACAGATACGACGTCTCCCCATCGTTCTGTGCAAGAATTCCGATCCTTCCTCCGCCGTCCACCCGCAGTGCCTTGATCTCCTCCTGTGCACGGCCAAAATCGGCCAGATCGAACACCCTGCTGCCTTCTTCGGCCGGACCGTCCTGCTTCCAAAGGACGTTGTCCTTGATGTACCAGAGCGTCCCTTCTAAGGTCCATTGGAGCATGGGATCGCTCCCCTCCAGCCAGGGCGCGGCATCCGCAGCCTCCTGTGGGGAAAGGCTCCCGTCCTTTTTTACGGTCTCCGTGGACCACCCGTCCTCGCCCTTTACCGTCATCTCATATCCGTCCGCCGTGACCCTTCCCAAGACCACCTCCTCCGGTTCGCTGGCCGGTCCCCGCACTCCCGCCTTCTCGTCCAGCACATAGATCCGATCTATCAGGTACAGGGCATCCTCCGGCACATCCTGATGTCTCTCCAGGCCCGTGTCCCTCGCCCGGATATAGACCGAGTACCGTACAAAGACCGTACCGTCCTCCGCGATCGCCACGTCCTTTACGGTAGGCGGGAAGGGCGCATCCGGCAGATCGAAAGGGCCGATGCTTCCCAGCCGCTCGGTATTTCCTTCGGCGTCCGCCAGCCAGACCTCACGGACATCGGCGCCTGACGGCTCCAGGAAGACTACCGCCTCATCCTGCCGGCCGGCCCTGACCTCGCAGGTCCCGTAGCTGCCGGAAAGGACGGCGGAGCCCAACGCTTTCCCGTCCTCCCGGGAACAGAAGTCCACCCTGCAGCCCTCCGGAGAGATCTTTGCCGCCGCAAGGCAGCTCTCCAGAATGGCCGCCTCCGCATCTTTCCCTAACGGGACCTGCGCGGCCAGATAATATGTCTTTTCCTTTCTGTCCGGCGCGGAGAACAGGGCCTGCTTCCAGCCGGAGGTCTGACCGGCGGATTCCTGTCCGTCTGAAGTCTGTCCATTCGAGGCCTGTCCGCCTTCCGGACCCTGAGACGCTCCGCACCCTGCCAGCAGGCATAAGGTCAACAGCATCGTCAAAAGTTTGATCGATTTATTTTTCCGACAATCCATAGTATTCTCTGCCTCCTCCGCAAATGTACCTTTTTGCTTTGACTGTACCCGAATACAGCTTAGCAACAAAGTGTATCCTATTTGTTTAATAATTGTTTCATTCCGCAAAGCATCATGGGCTTTACAGGTTTTTAACAACTTATTAAAACCGAACGAAAAAGCCCGAAACACACACTATACCTTTGCAAAATAAGCCATAAATAAAGAAAGCCGAAAACCTCTATTCTTGAAGGTTTTCGGCTTTTTCCAGCGTCCCCGAGGTGATTCGAACACCCGGCCTTTCGCTTAGGAGGCGAACGCTCTATCCTGCTGAGCTACGGAGACAAGATTTCGGGCTTCCCGCTGCAGGAAGCCTGTGAATATGAACCTACTCTTGGGGAAAATTGATCTGCCCCTGGAGCCATACCACGCCCTTGAAGCGTCGGCCCACCTGGGGTTCCCCAAACAAATCCATTATATTGATACAGACGTCAAATGTCAATTCATTACAGCAAATTGTGAGAATATAAATCTTCTCGCCGGTGATGTGATTGGTGACGGTTCTGATCCCGACGATCTCACCCAGAATGGAATATTGATCGCATTCCACGCCGTAGGGCATAAAGTAGGTATCTACCAGGCTGAAGATGTCCTCCTTCTGAATCCTTCGGGAGATGGTGGTGTAAATATCCATATCCTCTAAGGTCAACGTCTCAATGGCCTCCTCGTCGCCTTTTCGGGCAGCAGCCATCAGGTTGTTCCGGTTGGCGGAAGCCTGCTTTACCCGCTGCAGCTGCTCTTCGTCCTTCTGAATGGGCAGCATGACGGAGCCGCTTACAGACAACGCGGACAGCGTCAGTGTGGTTCCGCGAACGGGCAGCTTCCCCGTGGTCTGGGCCTTCACATAAGGAATTCTGTTCTTCAGGTAAAAGATCAGCGAGATCCCTACCTTAATATCGTCACACACTCCCGCATAGGAGTCCTTGTCGGCGTGGCGCTCCACGGACACGTCCTCATAAGACGTGATCCCGCTGCCGTTCAGATAGGGATAGTAATATTCGTAAGTAAACTTTTCGTCCTCGTCAAACTCTCCGCAGACCGCAATTCCCAGATCGTTGGCAAAATCTTTGCAAAATTCGCCCAGAAGCACGTTATCCTGACTGACGGTAATGGCACGCCTGTCCGAATTGATCACTACCTCCGTCAAAAGTTCCTGCAGTTTTCTCTTGCTCTCAAAGCTGCTGAAACCGACAGCACGCATATATTTGTGCAAAAATCTCACCTTCCTTCCATATCCGGATCTCTCGGGACCGGTCCTTTTTTCAAAAACTTAAGCATTTGGCAGAATCTTCTCCTTGCCGCCCATGTAGGGGCGAAGCACCTCGGGAATATTGATGCTTCCGTCGGCGTTCACATTATTTTCCAGAAAAGCGATCAGGCCTCTGGGTGACGCCAACACTGTATTATTTAATGTATGCACATAGTAAGTACCGTTTTCTCCTTTGGTGCGAATGCCGAGACGTCTCGCCTGTGCATCGCCCAGAGTGGAACAGGAGCCTACCTCAAAGTACTTCTTCTGTCTGGGGCTCCACGCCTCCACGTCGCAGGATTTTACCTTCAGGTCCGCCAGGTCGCCGCTGCAGCACTCCAGCGTGCGCACGGGAATATCGAGGCTGCGGAAGAATTCCACCGTATAGCTCCACATCTTGTCATACCACGCCATGGAGTCCTCCGGCTTACACAGCACTACCATCTCCTGTTTTTCAAACTGGTGTACCCGATATACTCCTCTCTCCTCCATGCCATGGGCGCCTACCTCTTTGCGGAAGCAGGGGGAATAGGAGGTCATGGTCACGGGCAGGCTCTTTTCATTTACAATCTGGCCCTGAAACTTACCGATCATGGAATGCTCGGAGGTGCCGATCAGGAACAGGTCCTCTCCTTCAATCTTATACATCATAGCTTCCATCTCGGCAAAGCTCATCACACCGTTCACCACACTGCTGCGGATCATAAAGGGCGGAATACAGTAGGTAAAGCCCTTGTCGATCATGAAATCTCTGGCGTAACTGATCATGGCGGAGTGGATCCTTGCCGCGTCGCCCATCAGATAGTAAAACCCGTTGCCGCTGGTCCGTCCGGCGCTATCCTTGTCCAAGCCGCTTATGCTGTCTAAAATATCCGCATGGTAGGGAACCTCAAAATCCGGAACCACGGGCTCGCCGTATTTTTGAATCTCCACATTCTCGCTGTCGTCCTTGCCGATAGGAACGGAAGGGTCGATAATATTCGGAATGACCATCATGATCTTTGTGATCTTTTCCTGAAGCTCTGTCTCCAGCGCCTCAAGCTCCGCAAGTCTCTTGGCTCCGGCAGCCACCTCGGCTTTTTTTGCCTCGGCTTCTTCCTTTTTGCCCTGCCCCATGAGCGCGCCGATTTCCTTGGAGATCCTGTTTCTGGCCGCCCGCAGGTCGTCGCCCTCCTGCTTTGCCTTCCTGCTCTCCGCATCTAATGCGATTACCTCGTCCACCAGCGGCAGCTTTTGGTCCTGATATTTCTTTCGGATATTTTCCTTTACCGCCTCAGGGTTCTCCCTCAAAAATTTAATGTCGATCATGCTTCCAACCATACCTTTCTTTTTCTCACGGCCTTAGTCCATCGCTTTCTCAATAAAGACGTTGTGCACCTTCACGAGGTCCTTTATGATTTTGCGGTCTACCTGATTGCCGTGTTTATCTTTCAAAATTTTGATAACGGGTCTGTCCTGAAATCCTTTGTTCTGGGAAAGCACCACAGCCAGCTCTCCTTCATTGGTGAGCACGTAAGTCCCTGCGGGATACACTGCCGTGAATTCCAAAAACACATCTACTATTTTATCATCAAATAATATATTTTTAAAGCTTTTTAAATATTCTATCGCCTCGTAGACCTTCACTCTCCGGCAGCCGATACCGCAGATCATCTCGTCAAAGGTATCGCATACGCTCACGATCCGGCACTCCAGAGGGATTTCCCGCGGGTGCATGGGAAATCCGGAGTCGTCCAGCCGCTCATGATGGTAAAGGATAATGGACTTGCTCAGCTTGGAGATCCATGTCTCGTCCTTCAGGGCGAGATACCCGTATATGGGGTGCTTTTTGTATTCGGTAAGGCTTTGCTTGTTCAGTGTACCCACATCTTGATTATTGTAGTCAACCGTCATATATCTCATGCCGATATCGTGGAGCAGACAGCCCACACCGATATCATGGATCCTTTTGATATCAAGGCCCATCTTGAGGGCAGTCAGAATCGACAGGGCACAAATGTTGATAGAGTGTTCATAGATGTCGGCGCTTCTCTCTTTTATGTCAAATACCTTTTCAACTACTTGGTTTTCCTGCAGTATACTGTCGATGATATCGTCGGCCGCGTCGCTGAGCTCCGCAAGCTCCTGATTGTGCCGGTAAGTATGGTGCTCCAGGATATCCCTCACTGTGTTCTTGACAGATTCTTCCGTCTCCGATCTTAAGATCGCGATCTCATCGGCTTCCGGATTGTCTGTCTTCACATAGACCTCCGTAATTCCCAGCTCGTCAAATTTTTCGATATAATCTTTTCGGATAACGGTTCCCTGCGGAAGTAAGATCTGGTAGTCCTTATTCCTGATATCCCGGGCCAAGACCTCATCACCTACTAATTCTCGCGTGCTTTTCCGTTTCATAAATAAATCACCGCTTCGACATCATTCTCCCATGGCAATCGCCAGCGCTTCCGCCTCCTCATTGCCAAGCGCAATAGAACATTCCCCGTTCCGGATCTCCTTTGTGTAGGAATAACAGCCGTCCGTGCTGTGAACGGAGTTTATGATAAATCCGTCATTGTTCTCATTCAACAGGGCCAGACTGAAGCTGAGCTGCCCGCCCATCTGGTTGAACGCATCATATTTCACAAGTCCCATCTTCTGATACGCCGACTCTAATTTCTTGTATATCGTGCGGATATCCTTTTTGTTCTTTTCCGTGCTGTCCTTCAGAAATTTGTTGTCCTCGAACAGACCTGCAATATCCTGCTCCAAGCTGGTGCCGTCCTTTCCCGTAAGGAACAGATCCAGCCGTCTCTTCAGACTTCCCGTTCTGCGGATCTGCACGATCAGCAGGACAAGCAGAACCAGTACAAGTACCGCAAGTATCGCAACCGCTATCAAAAGATATCCCAGATCAAAATCGGATACACCGAACAGATTCAAAATACGGTCCAGCATGGTATTTTTTGCACTCATCTTTTCTCTCCCGTTCTCCAAAACAGTTTTTATCAAACGATCAGTTGCCGCCTATCATATCCAGCAGTCTGTCCAGATCCTGGTGATTGTAGAACTCGATCTCAATCTTTCCCGCACCGTCGCCCTTCGGACTGACTGTGACCTTGGTGCCGAATTTCTGTTTCAACTTTTCTTCTATGTCCAGATAGATGGCCTGCATGGTCTTATCATCTGTCTTCTTCGGCTTTGCCGGCTTGTGCAGATTTTTGACCAGCTTCTCCACGTCCCGAACACTGAGCTTCTCATCAAAGATCTGCTGGGCCAGGGTGTATTGTTCCTCGGGATCCTCAACGCCAAGAAGCGCTCTGGCATGACCGGTGCTGATCATGTCGTCAATGACCATCTGCTGTACTTCGTCGCAGAGCTTCAAAAGACGAATGGAATTCGTGACTGCGGCACGGCTCTTGGAAACCCGCTCCGCCACTTCATCTTGCTTTAGGTTGAACTCCGTCAGCAGACGCTTATAGGCCTGGGCTTCCTCGATGGGATTTAAGTCCTCTCTCTGTATATTCTCGATCAGCGAGATCTCCATGATCTCCTGTTCGGAATAATCTCTGACGATTACAGGAATTTCTTTCAGTCCGGCAAGCTTAGCCGCACGCCATCTTCTCTCACCGGCAATGATCTCGTAATGATCCTTGCGGTCCTGCACAAGAGGGGGCTCCAGCAGACCTACCTGTTTGATGGAATCTGCCAGTTCCTGCAGCTTGTCCTCATCAAAATTTTTACGGGGCTGCTTTCTGTTCGGTTCTACAGAGGTGATCTTTACCAGAATCACTCCGCCGTCCTTCTCCGCCGGTGCTGCGCTCTTTGCTTCCTTCTTTGTCTTTGCCTCCCCCACCGCGTTGGGAATCAAAGAATCAAGGCCCTTTCCTAATCCTCTCGCTGCCATATCTCCATTCTCCTCTTTTTCGCTGCCTTCCGGCAAACTTGCTTTTCATTCTACCTATTTTCTGCTGTCCGCAATAATCTCATCTGCCAACTGCATATACGCTTCGGCGCCTGCGGACTTTGCGTCATATTTGTTGATGGGCATTCCGTAACTGGGAGCCTCCGCAAGCCGAATATTTCTTGGTATGAGGGTGTTATATACCTTTTGTTTCAGGTTCTGCTTCACGTTCTCCACCACTTGCATAGACAGATTCGTTCGGGAATCATACATGGTAAAGATAACGCCCTCCATATCGAGATCCGGATTCAGCCTCTCCTTTACCAAATTCACGGTGTGAATCAACTGGCTCAATCCCTCCAGCGCATAATACTCGCACTGAATCGGCACCAGCACACTGTCCGCCGTAGTCATGGCATTGATGGTCAACATGTTCAGCGAAGGGGGACAGTCGATGATAATGAAATCATATTTGTCCTTCACATAGTCTACTTCGTTCTTTAATATGTATTCCTTCTTATCCACGCCGATCAGCTCGATCTCCGCCGCAGCCAAATTTACATTGGCAGGCAGGACAGAGACGTTCTCGATCACTTCCCCGATGATACATTCATGGATAGAACACTCGCCCAGAATCAGCTCATAGATGGTATTGTCCAGATCATTCTTGTCGATACCAAAACCGCTGGTGGTGTTTCCCTGAGGATCCGCATCAATCACGAGAACCTTCTTTCCTTTTTCCGCTAAGCTGGCCGACAGATTAATGGAGGTGGTCGTCTTACCTACTCCGCCCTTCTGATTCGCAACAGCAATAATTTTTCCCATATTGTTCGCCTTTCGTTATTTTTGCCTTTCAATTATATCACTAAATATCCCATATATCTACATGAAAGTGAAAGTTAATAGCTATATAATACTTAATTTTTATCTGTCATAGTCTGCAAGCCGTCCCGATAACCTTGGAATAATGATGTATACAATAAGGATACCACAATATCTGGATTGCCGTGTTTGCGGGTGTTTCATTTAACCAAATGTTTCACAAAAAACGTAAAAATGTTTCACGCCGACCTGTCACAACATCTTGTGTCTAAATGTTTCACGTGAAACATTATCTAGTTAAGAGGGAAATATGAAACAGGGAATGTTTCACGTGAAACATTCCCCGATATTCCATTTACTACCCACAACATCTTGTTTGAATCTGCGTTCCTGTCAATATAAGTTCCCGTCAATATAATTTAATGATGTCATTCTTAATAGCAAATACAGCCGCCTGTGTCCTATCCGGAACATCTATCTTCTTGAAAATATTTGAGATATGGTTCTTCACTGTCCGCTCACTTATATTCAGTTGAGTTGCAATCTCTTTATTTAACATTCCGTTTGCAACCTGGACCAGTACCTCAAGCTCCCGCTGTGTGAGCAGCTTTACTTTATCCCTGTCCTTGTCGCGCGAGACCAGCTTGCTGTTCAACTGCGGAATCAATTTGGGCTCTATATAACTTTCCCCATTCACAACCGTAAAAATTGCCTTCCGCAATTCCGCCGATTCCGACTCCTTCAAAATATATCCGTCTACACCGATATCGACGGCCTCCAACAAATAGCCAACTTCATTATGCACCGTCAGAATCAATACCTTTACATCAAGGTTTCTCCGTTTAATTTCTTTTAAAACCTCGATGCCGTTCATCTTCGGGAGATTGATGTCCAACAGAAGAACCTGAGGACGAACCGACGCAAGCTTCTCCAGACATTCCTCGCCGTCGCCTGCTTCCTCAATCACCTCAATGCTTCCGTCGAATTCCAAAAGCTGTTTAATTCCTTCCCGCATCAGAACGTGGTCGTCCACCAGCATTACTTTTACACTCATAGCTTCTCACATTTCTCCGATAAGTATCTATTCTTATTTCACTCCGCCTATAGGAATCTCGATATGGATTTCCGTACCCTTCTCCCGCGCAGAAGAAATCTCAAACCTGCCGTTCAACATTTCCACGCGCTCTTTCATCAAAGAAATACCAAAGTGTTTGTCCCCCTTTAAATCATCTTCCGCATAAAAACCTTTCCCGTTATCGGCAATATCCATAACGCATACATTGTCGTCGGACACCTTGCAGCGAAAGATAATTTTGTCCGCATCGGCATGTTTTACAACATTGACCAGACTTTCCTGTACGATTCGGTAAATATTCAGAATAACGAATTTGTTTTCACATGAAACATCATCGATATCAAGGACCAGTTCAAATTTCTTGTCTTCGTTGATACTTTCGATAAATCTCTCGATGGCAGACTTCAGACCCAGGTCGTCGAAATTCATTGGCCGAAGATCAAAAATGACATTCCGGATCTCCTCTATGACCTCCCGCATTTTTTGACCTATAACGGAAAGCTCCAATTTTGCCTTCGCGGGGTCTTCGTCAATATATAAATTACAAAGCTCGATCTTATGAATCAGATAAGCCAGATTCTGCAGGGAGGTATCGTGCAGCTCCGCGGCAATTCTCTGCCGGTCGTTTTCCCGCATCTGAAAAACAGCAAAATTGTTATTCTCCTGTTTTAATATTTTCTCCAGACATTCTATCTTGTTCTCGATTGCCTCTTTGCTTTCATACAGCTCCCGATTTTTTTCTTCATATCTGGCTTTGTCCGATCTGGTTCTGGCAATCTCCTCCTTGTTCCGGTCGCTCATACTTCTGGGGGAAAACATTTTGAATTCATCGGATTCCGATTCTTCCAAAGCCTTAATGCTGACCTCCGCCTCTTTTATGTACAAAAGATTACACTGAATCAGAGCATTCACATCGGAAAGCTCCTTCCTGAGGTCATCTAGCATTTCATTTAAGAATCCATAGCTGTCGCGCATTGTAAAAGCTCCGGAAGAACATATGTTCTGTTCAAAACTTATTCTACCTTTATTATACTAATCAAACTAAAAAAGTAAAATAAAAATTTCATTAATTACCGCCTGCTGCCTGCCCGTCAAAGCGGCGCTTTAGCGGGAAGTCCGGACTTTCTGGGATATTTTTTCGGCGTATTCTTTACCTTTCTGATCTTCACCAAATTTCTGAAGACATCGGAATCGGGAAGATAGAATGTAACCTGTCCTTCCGTCTGTCCTCCCAAAATCGAGACAGCGTTTTCCGCGGCGGTTAATTCCTCTGCAATCTTTTCTGATTTATAAGGAACAAAAAGACCGTCCTTTTTCACAAAGGGAAGACAGTATTCCGCTAAAACAGAAAGATTTGCCACGGCCCTGGACACGCACAAGTCGTACTTTTCCCGATATTTTTCCTGCACGGCAAAATCCTCCGCCCTGCCGTGTATCGTCTCGACGCCGCTCAATTTCAATCTGTCCGTCACAGCGTCCAAAAACCGAATCCTCTTATTTAAAGAATCCAGCAGCGTCACCCTAAGATCCGGAAAGGCAATCTTTAACGCCAGCCCGGGAAAACCCGCACCGGTACCTACGTCCATCAAAAGCAAATTGCCTGAAAGGTCAACGACCTTTACCAGAGAGAGGCTGTCAATGAAATGTTTTTTCATCACATCGTCAAATTCCGTGATGGCAGTCAGGTTCATGGTCTGATTCCATTCCGTCAGCATCTCGTAATACGTCAGGAACTGTTCGATCTGCTTATCGGTCAACGCAATATCAAACGCGGTCAAATCCTTTTGGAATTGTTCGATGTCATAGTTTTTCACTCTGCTCTTCTCCCTTTTTACTTTGGCCGTAATGCTCCAAATATACCAGAAGCATCGACACGTCGGCCGGAGAGACACCGGATATACGGGAAGCCTGTCCGATAGAAACGGGTCGGTACAGCTTCAGCTTCTGTCTTGCTTCTATCCGCAGAGAAGGAATCTCGTCGTAATTTATGTTGAACGGTATCCGTTTTTTCTCCATCTTTTTGAACTGTTCCACCTGCCGAAGCTGTCTTGCGATATAGCCCTCGTATTTGATCTCAATCTCCACCTGCTCGATCACGGCTTCCGGCAACGCTTTTCTGTTCCTGTCAATTTCCGCAAGACTTTTGTAGGAAAGCTCCGGACGACAGATCAGCTCTGCAAGACTTGCCGCGGTCTTTAACGCGGAACTTCCCTTTGCCTCCAGGAAATCCTGAATTTCCCGGCTTGCTCCCACGAAGGTATTTTTCAGCCGGTCAATCTCCTCGCCGATGGTCTTTTCCTTCTCCAAAAGCTCCCTGTACTGCTTTTCATCGATCAGTCCCACCTGATAGCCCTTTTTTCTAAGCCGCAGATCGGCATTGTCCTGCCTGAGCAGCAGTCTGTACTCCGCTCTGGAAGTCATCATTCTGTAGGGCTCTCTGTTATCCTTTGTCACAAGATCGTCGATCAGTACGCCGATATAACTCTCGGACCTGTCTAAGATCAAAGGTTCCTTTCCCAAGATCTGCATCGCCGCATTGATTCCGGCAATCAGACCCTGCGCCGCAGCCTCCTCATAGCCGCTGCTTCCGTTAAACTGTCCCGCGCTGAAAAGCCCCTTCACCGCCTTAAACTCCAAAGTAGGATAGAGCTGCCTCGCATTGATGCAGTCATATTCGATGGCGTAAGCGTTCTTCACGATCTTGCAATTTTCCAGACCCGGAACGGTGCGGTACATGGCAAGCTGCACATCTTCCGGAAGGGAAGAGGACATTCCGCTGATATACATCTCGTTGGTGTGAAGCCCTTCCGGTTCAATAAAGACCTGGTGACGTTCTTTTTCCGCAAACTTTACCACCTTATCCTCAATGGACGGACAATACCTGGGCCCTGTTCCCTCTATAATTCCCGCATAGATTGGGGATCTGTCAAGATTTGCCCGAATGATATCGTGGGTCCTCTCATTGGTGTAGGTCAGAAAGCAGGACACCTGATCCTTTTGGACGGAATCCGGATCCGTGGAAAAGGAAAAGGGAACAATCCTCTCATCGCCAAATTGTTCTTCCATTTTGGAGTAATCCAGGCTGCGGCCGTCCATTCTGGCGGGAGTACCCGTCTTAAATCTGCGAAGCTCGATTCCCATTTCTTTCAGAGAATCCGTCAGATGATTGGCGGCCTGTAACCCGTTAGGTCCCGTGTAAGTGATGGATTCCCCGCACAGACAGCGCGCTCGAAGATAAGTTCCCGTACAGAGGATCACCGCCTTACACTCATAGACGGTGCCGGTAAAAGTTCTTATGCCCGTAATCTTTTTAAGGCTTTGCTCAGCTTTGGAAGAATCGGGCAATTCCTCCCACAGGATACTGCAGACCTCGATCTGTCTGATAGACAAATGCTCCTGATTCTCCAAGACCTTGCGCATCTCCCGAGAATAGTCGGCCTTGTCCGCCTGGGCTCTCAGAGAATGTACCGCAGGACCCTTGGAGGCATTCAGCATCTTGGACTGGATAAAAGTCTTGTCGATATTTTTGCCCATCTCTCCGCCCAGGGCGTCCAGCTCCCGCACCAGATGTCCCTTGGAGGATCCCCCGATATTCGGGTTGCAGGGCATCAGCGCAATACTGTCCACGCTGACAGTAAATATCACCGTCTCAAGACCCAGCCTTGCGCAGGCCAGAGCCGCCTCGCAACCCGCATGACCGGCCCCTATCACACATACATCTACAATTTCCCGTACTTCCGGCATTTTCAAACCTCTTATTTTCCCATACAGAATTTGGAGAAAATTTCTTCCACGACATCATCGTTCAATTCTTCACCGATGATCTTCCCCAGCTCCGCATACGCATTCGTCAGATCGATGGAATAAAAATCTTCTTCCATACCGTTTTCGATGCTCTGCTTCACCAGCAGGAGACTTTCATAGGAATTCTGAAGCGCTTCCTTGTGTCTCATATTGGTAATGACAATCTCATCGTTATAGGACAAGCCGCCCTGAAAGAACATTTCCCTGACGGTGTCCTCAAATTCTTTCATTCCCGTATTTTCTCTGACAGAAGTTCTGATGACCGACAGATCCTTACGATCCGGAAGGGTCTCCTTTAGGAAATCCGTCAGCTTTTCCTCCGAAACCTCACTCTCCAGATCCGATTTATTCAGCAAAATAATGACCTTCTTGCGGCCGATCAGAGAAAGAATCTCTCTGTCGTTATCGTCCAAAGGCACGGAGCTGTCCGCCACATATATGACGAGATCCGCTTCCTTTGCATATTTTCTGGCTCTCTCCACACCGATCTTTTCCACAGTATCCTGCGTATCTCGGATTCCTGCGGTGTCGATCACATTTAATCCGATGCCGTTCAGATTGACGGATTCCTCCAGAATATCTCTGGTAGTACCGGCTACATCTGTCACGATGGCTCGCTCCTGACCCACCAGCAAATTCAACAGAGAAGATTTTCCCACATTGGGCTTTCCGACAATGACCGTATCAATTCCCTCTTTTATGAATCTGCCATTGTCCGCGGTATCCAGAAGCTTTTTGATCCTGCCAGACAGATCTTCTATTTTCTCATGCAGCCTTTCGGAATACCCGTCGAGACTGATATGCTCCGGATTGTCCAGCGCCGCCTCGATAAAAGCTGTCTCATGGAGAATCTCTCCCCGCAGCTTCCTTATGGCTTCCGCCAGATCGCCTCTTAACTGCTTTACGGAAGCCGAAAGAGCGTACTCGTTCCGAGACCGGATCACATCCATCACAGCCTCCGCCTCGGAAAGATCGATCCTGCCGTTCAAAAAGGCCCTCTTGGTAAATTCTCCTGGCTGCGCAAGAACAGCTCCGCATCTTAACGACGCCTCCAATATTCTGCGCATCACAAGCACACCGCCGTGGCACTGTATCTCCACCGTGTCCTCTCCCGTATAGCTTTTCGGGGCTGACATGACCACAGCCATCACTTCATCGATAATATGATCCTTCCAATGCGGATCGGAGCCGGAAATATCCGAATCCACCGCAAATCCGTACTGCAGAAAATGACTTGGGGAGCTCTTTAACACCGCCTTTCCCGACGGCGAACGAAATATCCTGTCCCCCACTAAAACGGCGTCGGGGCCGCTTATCCTGACAATACCGATTCCTGAATCCGACAATCCTGTGGAAATGGCGGCAACGGTACTTCCCTGAAACATATCTCCTCCTTGAATGGCAAACGGAACCTATGAAACAGCTATATTTTATCATGCAGTAAAGAAGACCGCCACACTTTCCGCAATATTTTCGGAAAAGTGCGGCGGTCACAGCATCTAAACAGAAGTCACTTTTATTTTTTCAAAGTAACCACGACTCTTCTGAAAGGTTCTTCCCCCTCACTGTAAGTGGTCACATATTTGTCGTCCTGCAATGCGTAGTGAATGATCCGTCTCTCATAGGGGTTCATGGGTTCCAGAGATACGGGTCTCTTGGTCCTCTTTACCTTATACGCGATATTCTTTGCCAGATTCTCCAGAGTCTCTTTTCTTCTCTGGCGGTAATTTTCGGTGTCCACCTTCACTCTGATGTAATCCTGTGCACCCTTGTTCACCACCAACGATACCAGATACTGAAGAGAATCAAGAGTCTGCCCGCGCTTTCCGATCAGCACGCCCATCTCATCGCCGCTTAAGTCAACGTCAAGCGCCTTTTCCGTCTCATCGTAAGACGCGGTCACAACGACACTCATGTTCATAGCTGCGAAAACATCGTTCAAAAAGGCCTTGGCAGCCTCCTCCGGAGAATTCTTTTCAACCTTTACGGCGGCTTTGATCACTGCGGGCTTGGAACCGATGCCGAGAAATCCGCTGGATCCTTCTTCGATTACTTCATAATCCAATCTGTCGCTGGTCACGCCGAATTTCTGACATGCTTCCGTAATAGCTTCGCTCACTGTCTTTGCAGACACTTCAATATATTCCATAACCTTCTCCTCCTATTTATTATTATTCTTTTCATTATACTGTCTTACAAGATTTGCCTTAGATGCAATACTTCCGGTACCTGCTTTGGTCTGAACGGGTCTGCTCTCCTCTGCCTGATTTTGTACAGATCCTGCGGAGCCTATGTTGGCCCTGCTCTGAATACCCTTGGTATTCATGTTGGCATACGCGTTGATCCGTTCCTGGTTCTGCCTTAATTTTTCCATCTTTTTAGCGCTCTTGGCAGAATTTTTCTTGATGATCTCATCAAAATCCATCTTGTCCAAATGCTTGTTGATGGCGATCTGCTGAATACTTCTGACTACGCTTCCGGCTATCCAATAAAGTCCCATGCCGGCGGGAAGCGTATAGCAAAAGAAAGCTGACATAATAGGCATCATCATGTTCATCATCTTCATGGACTGGACCATGGAATTCTGCTGATCGTTCTTGTCAGAGGAAGGCGCTGCCTGAGGCATCAGTTTTACGTTGATCCACTGTGTCAGAGCGGACAGAAGCGGAATCAAAAGAGCCCCTAAAATGACCAGCCACTGAACGCCGCCCTCCGCATGCCACCCCTGGCTCACCGTAAAGGAAGGGGAATTGCCGATGTTTATACCCAAGAAATTATTATATTTGCTCAATAATTCCATGGTATTGTTCACATCGTTGGCCACCTGCGGGAACTTTTCCGAAATGCTTAAAAAATCTGCAGTTGACGCCTTATTCAGCACATCGACGAAGGTGTTCTGCACATATGTGACATCTCCGTCCAAAAAAAGCTGGTTTGAAAACTGCTTTGCATACATTCCGGCGTTGCTGAAGCCCTGAATAAATTCGGCGCTTCCCTTCTGAGCAATCAGATTGTCCACCAAGGGAAAAAACGCATCTTTGATTTTTCCCACATAGGCGGGCATAGAGTAGATTACTCGGTAAAGGGCAAACAAAATAGGCATCTGAATCAAGAGCTGTACGCAGCTTCCGCTGGGGGACACTCCGTATTTCGCATAGACGGCCTGAATCTCCTGATTCTGAGCCATCATGGAATCGTTGTCCTTCTTATTCTTATACTTCTGCTGAATCGCCTGAAGCTCCGGATTCATCTTGGCGGAAAGCTTTGAAAATTTCTGCTGCTTTATCGTGAGAGGCATCATGAGCAGATAGATTACGATAGTAAATAAAATAATCGCCAGTCCCACGTTCGGAATACCAATCAGATCGATCACATAAAAGATGCCGTTCATGATCATTCCGAGCAGCTTTGCTACCCAGCCGATAATAAAAGTTTGATTTTGAGTAAGTACGATAAAATTCATTTATACACTCCTGGCGTGTTTTAGCACGCAAACCAAGTCATGCCGCAACAGACTAAGGCACGGGATCATACCCTCCCTTAGAAAAAGGATTGCATCGAAGTATCCTCCATACGGCCAACAAGCTTCCCTTTACAGCCCCGTATTTTTCAATGGCCTCGAGACCGTACTGGGAACATGTGGGAATATAGGGACACTTTGTTCTCTTCATGGGAGAAATATATTTTTGATAAAATCTGATGCCGGCAATCAAAAACTTTTTCATTGTTTCAATCAAGATTAAGAACATACCTTAATAATATGATGAAGCTTTCCAAGGTGAAGCAGCGAACTTTCGATTTCCTTATAACCTACCGAGGCTGCACTCGGCCTTGCCACGATCACAATGTCCAAACCACTATTGAACACCGCTTCCTGTAATCGGTAACTTTCACGCACCAGTCTCGTTACTCGGTGTCTCACGACACTGTTGCCAACCTTCTTGCTCACGCTGATTCCAATTCTGTTCCTGTCTGTGCCGTTTTCCTTCGTGTACATAATCAGATATCTGTTTGCATAAGAAATACCGTTTTTGTATACGAATTGGAATTGGTGATTTTTTTTTAAACTTTCAGAAAATTTCATCAAATTCTCCTAAAGAAGAAAAAAGGTCACATTCCTGTGACCTACACGGATAATTTTTTTCTTCCTTTCGCACGTCTTGCAGCCAAAACCTTTCTTCCGCCCGGAGTACTCATTCTGGCTCTGAATCCGTGAACCTTTGCACGTGAACGCCTTTTGGGCTGATATGTCATTTTCATGGAAAAGCACCTCCTTCTCTCTACCTTCCTAATTATAACGATAAAGGTGAATATTTTTATTACGCACACTTAATTTTTAGAAAACAGCATATTGATTGTATAAAAAAAAACCTCAGATGTCAAGGAAAATCGCACTTTCAGAGCAAATTAATTTTTTTTAATACGTTATACACATATATATCCACAAAAAAATTATACATTTCAGTTATGCACAGGCTGTTGATTTCTTGTGGACAATTTTTTCATAAATGTAAGAACAATGTGAATTTTCTCTGAAAAGAACTGTTTTTTACGGGAAATTAAGCCATTTTTATTTTTTGACAATTTATCCACTTATTCACATTAATATCCACATGCTCTGTGAAAACAGAAAATAAATGTAAAATTATTCACAATATGTGGATAACTTTATCCATACTATGTTGATAACTAATATTTGAAATATAAAAGAATCTATATTAAAATAAACTCATGTGATATTTTTTGCGGAAGGTTTTTGAAAAATGGACGACATAAAAGAAAATTGGTCTAATATAAAGGAGACGATCCGGAGAGAATACAGTATCTCGGAAATCTCTTACCAGACCTGGCTGGAGCCGTTGGAATTTCATAGTGTGACAGATGATGTGGTAAGCATCATCATACCGTCGGATCAGGCTCATGCTTTGAACTATATTTCTTCAAAGTATAAGAGCTTTTTTCAGGTTACCATCACAGAGATGTTCAGCCATAACTATGACGTGAAATTTATTCTGGAGAAGGACGTCCAGGATCAGGAGCCTGCTGACAATGAAAAATTCGGAAGAAAGTCCGTATTTAACATTAATTATGAGAATGCAAATCTGAATCCGAAATATAAATTCGATACCTTTGTGGTGGGAAGCAACAATAAATTCGCCCATTCGGCTTCCCTGGCAGTGGCGGAGTCTCCCGGAGAGGCATACAATCCTCTGTATCTTTACGGCGGGCCCGGTCTCGGCAAAACTCACCTTATGCACTCCATTGGTCACTTTATTCTGGAGCAAAATCCGGAAAAGAAGGTACTCTATGTGACCAGTGAAGAATTTACGAATGAAGTGATCGAATCCATCAGAAGCGGTAACGCTGCTTCCATGACAAAACTGAGAGAAAAATATCGGACCGTGGACGTATTAATGGTCGACGACGTCCAATTTATCATAGGAAAGGAAAGTACCCAGGAAGAATTCTTCCATACCTTCAATGTGCTTCACGCGGCCGGAAAGCAAATCGTTCTCTCATCAGACAAGCCCCCGAAGGAGATCGAAACTCTAGACGAAAGATTCCGTTCCAGATTTGAATGGGGATTGATTGCGGATATCCAGCCGCCCGACTATGAGACAAGAATGGCAATTTTGCGCAAAAACGCAGAATCCTATGACAGGAAGATAGATGAAGAAATCATCAAGTATATTGCCACCAACATCAAATCAAACATCAGAGAGCTGGAGGGAGCATTTAACAAGATCATTGCCTTTGCAAAATTAAATAAGGTAGATCTCACTCTCGAGCTGGCGGAAGAAGCCCTGAAAGACGTGATCTATCCGAATAAGGCAAAAGAAATCACGCCTGTGCTCATCATCAACGTAGTGGCAGAACATTTCGGAGTCAGACCGGAGGACATTACCTCCAAGAAAAGAAATTCCGAATTTGTTCTCCCCAGACAGGTAGTAATGTATCTTTGCAGGGAGCTGCTGGATTCTTCTCTGGTGAGCATCGGAAAGCTCCTTGGCAAAAAGGATCACACCACAGTCATTCACGGCGTGAACAAGATTGCTGCGGAAATTCAGACGAACGAAGAACTGAAAAACAAGATTGACATCATAATAAAGAAAATAAATCCATCTTAGTAATAATTAGTTTTACTTTACTTTGGATTTATTTTCTTTGAAGATAAACCCTTCTTAGATGACAGTTAGTTTTACTTTGTGGGTATTTTGTTGATAAGGGTGTTCTTTTCCGCTGTTTTTTGTTGATAACTTTTAGGGCTTAAAAATGACGAAATCGGCCCATGTGCATAACTTGAAAGTTTTTCTTAAGATATTCTGAAATAATTAACGACTTTACCATTTTCTTTTTCCTCGAAAAATAGTATAATAGATGTGGTTATGCACAAATCAACACTCTTTACTGTAGTTATTATTAAATTATTTATATTTTTATTATTTTATATCATCTGCGGGTACGCAAATTACGTGCTCTGATTGCGAAGGGAGTTATTCACATGAAGCTTTTATGTTCCAAATCAAATCTGTTGGCCGGCGTACAGATCGTACAGAAGGCTGCTTCCAACAAGACTACCATGTCCATACTGGAATGTATCATGGTAGATGCAACAAAGGGAATCATTACGCTGACAGCAAACGATATGGATCTTGGAATAGAGACCGTCATAGAGGGCGACATTATAGAGAAAGGAGCGATTGCATTAGATGCAAGGGTCTTTTCCGAAATTGTGAGAAAGCTTCCTGACGGTGATGTTACTATCGAGACGGATTCTACATACAAGGCAGTCATTAAGTACGGAAAGTCTCAATTCAGCATCATAGGAAAATCAGGAGAAGACTTCTCTTATCTTCCTGTGGTGGAAAAAGAGGACAGTATCGTCATCAGCCAGTTCGCTTTAAAGGAAATTGTCAGACAGACAATCTTTTCCATCTCTGACAACGACAACAATAAATTGATGACCGGTGAACTTTTTGAAATCAATGGAAATGAGCTGAAGGTGGTATCTCTTGACGGACACAGAATTTCTATCCGAAAGATTGCTCTGAAGGACAGCTACAGTCCAAAGAAAGTGATAGTTCCCGGAAAGACTTTGAATGAGGTGAGCAAAATCTTGTCCGGCGGAGCGGACAGCGACGTGGTCATTTCTCTTACGTCAAAGCACATCGTGTTTGAGTTTGAAAATACTACCGTTGTTTCCAGACTTTTAGAGGGCGAGTATTTTAAGATAGACCAGATGCTTTCCAGCGACTATGAAACGAAAGTAAAGGTCAACAAGAAAGAATTATTGAATTGTATCGACAGAGCTACCCCTCTTGTAAAGGAAGGGGACAAGAAGCCTATCATCATTAATATCACGGACGATAACATGGAGTTAAAGATAAATTCCATTATCGGAAGTATGAATGAAAATATAGATATCGAAAAGCAGGGCAAGGATTTGATGATAGGATTTAATCCGAAATTCTTGTTGGATGCGCTGCGGGTGATTGACGATGAGGAAGTGGATCTTTATATGGTGAATCCGAAGGCTCCCTGCTTTATCAAGAATCCTGAGGAGAGCTATATTTATCTGATACTTCCCGTGAACTTTACTACGGTCAGCTAGGTGGCGTCAATGGAAACGATTCATTTAAGAGAAGAGTATATTAAGCTCGGACAGGCGTTGAAGGCTGCAGGTCTGGTGGAATCCGGAGTAGACGCAAAATTTGCGATTCAGGACGGTCTCGTAAAGGTAAACGGACAGGTGGAGACACAGAGAGGCAAGAAGCTGACAGCCGGCGATGTTGTGGAATTTGAAGGCGAGACCATCTCAATAGAAGCGTAAAGACGGTATAAAATATGTTTATCAAGTCAATCGAATTGGCGGATTACAGAAATTATGAGTCTCTTACCATGCAGTTCGACAAAGGAACCAATATCCTTTACGGAGACAATGCTCAGGGAAAGACGAATATTCTGGAAGCAATTTTTGTAGCGGCCACTACAAAATCCCATCGTGGCAGCAAGGACAGAGAAATCATTCGCTTTGATAAAGAGGAAGCACATATCAGGACTTATCTGGAAAAGGACGGCGTGGAGACAAGAGTTGACATGCACCTTAGGAGGAATAAGTCAAAGGGTATCGCAATCGACGGTCAAAAGATAAGAAAAGCCGCCGATCTTCTAGGATTGTGCAATGTAGTGTTCTTTTCTCCGGAGGATCTTGGCATCATCAAGAACGGTCCTTCCGAGAGAAGAAGATTCGTGGATATGGAGCTGTGTCAGCTGGACAGTCTCTATCTCTACAATCTGAATCATTACAACAAGATAATAGATCAGAGGAACAAGCTCTTAAAGGATATGTATATGAATCCGGATCTGAAGGAGACCTTGGGTATCTGGGACATGCAGCTTGTATCCTTCGGAAATAAGATCATTGAGCGCCGCAGATTGTTCGCGGAGCAGCTCAATGAAATTATAAACGGTATACATAATAAGCTTTCCGGCGGAAAAGAAAATCTTATCATACAGTATGAACCTGACGTGGAAACAGAGGACTTTGAAAAAAGACTGAAAAGCAGCCACGACAGGGACATAAAGGCAAAAATGACATCAGTGGGACCGCATAGAGATGATTTTTCTTTTCTGATCGGAGACATCGATATCAGAAAATACGGTTCACAGGGTCAACAGCGTACAGCGGCTTTGTCTTTAAAGCTCTCCGAAATAGAGCTTGTAAAAAAGATTGCCAAAGATACGCCTGTTTTACTGTTAGATGATGTATTGTCGGAGCTTGATTCCAACAGACAAAATTATCTGCTCAACAGCATCGGCGATATTCAGACCATTATCACCTGTACCGGTCTTGAGGAATTCGTCAACAACAGGTTTGAAATCAACAGAGTTTACAAGGTGTCTGAAGGGACCGTAAATGATTTTATTGATCCGGCCGCTTCGCGGCAGAAATGAGGATAGAATGAGCGAAGAAACCATGAACAACACAGCGGTAGACCATGAATACGGCGCCGACGAGATTCAGATTTTGGAAGGTCTGGAGGCAGTCAGAAAGCGTCCCGGAATGTATATCGGAACGACGGCGAGCAGAGGTCTTCATCATCTTGTCTATGAAATAGTGGATAATTCGGTGGACGAGGCCTTGGCCGGCTTCTGCGATACCATCGAGGTCGTCATTAATGAAGGAAATTCCATAACCGTCACCGACAACGGCCGCGGTATTCCCGTAGGCATCAACCACAAAGCGGGAATCCCCGGCGTGGAAGTGGTGTTTACGATTCTCCATGCCGGCGGAAAATTTGGCGGCGGGGGATACAAGGTATCAGGCGGCCTGCACGGCGTGGGCGCATCTGTGGTGAACGCCCTGTCGAATTGGCTGGAGGTGGAAATCTATCAGGAGGGAAAAATCTACAAGCAGCGCTACGAGAGAGGCCACGTGTGCTATCCTCTGAAGGAAATCGGCACCTGCGATGTGGAGAAGACCGGAACAAAGGTCACTTTTTTGCCTGACGATACTATTTTTACTGAAACCACGGTCTTTGAGTTCGACATTCTCAAGAGAAGGCTCAGGGAGATGGCTTTCCTCACAAAGGGTCTGCGCATTATTTTAAAGGACGAGAGAAAAGAAGAAATCCCCGCGGACAACGAGAACAGCCAGATCAATGAGCTTCTGGCGCGCGCCGACGCGGATCAGAAGGAGGTGCAGGCAGTCTCTGTTGAGAAAAAGCCTAAGATCGCAGAATTTTATTATGAGGGCGGCATCAAGCAGTTCGTCGCTTATCTGAATAAGAGCAAAACGCCTCTTTATGACGATATTTTGTATTTCGAGGGCGAGAAAAATAATGTGTATGTGGAGGTCGCTTTCCAGCACAACGATTCCTACAACGAGAGTGTGTTCAGCTTCGTCAACAACATCAATACTCCCGAGGGAGGCACACATCTTCAGGGATTTCGGAATGCGGTCACCAAGACCTTTAACGATTATGCGAGAAATGCAAAGCTATTGAAGGACAGCGAGCCCAATCTTTCCGGCGAGGACATCAGAGAGGGACTTACTGCGATTATCAGCGTAAAGATTGAAGATCCCCAGTTCGAGGGTCAGACAAAGCAAAAGCTCGGAAACAGCGAGGCGAGGGGAGCCGTAGACAGCATCGTCAGCGAACAGCTCACCTACTTCCTGGAATTGAATCCGGTCGTGGCAAAGTCCATCTGCGAGAAGTCGATTCTTGCGCAGAGGGCAAGAGAAGCCGCGAGAAAGGCGAGAGATCTGACCAGAAGGAAGACTGCCTTGGAGGGATCGTCCCTTCCCGGAAAGCTGGCGGACTGCTCCGATAAGGATCCGAAGAACTGCGAAATCTACATCGTTGAGGGAGATTCCGCAGGAGGCAGTGCAAAGATCGCCAGATCCAGAGCCACTCAGGCGATTTTACCTCTGCGCGGCAAGATCCTCAATGTGGAGAAGGCAAGACTGGACAAGATTTACGCCAACGCCGAGATTAAGGCCATGATAACGGCTTTCGGAACGGGTATTCACGAGGATTTTGATATTTCAAAGCTTCGCTATAACAAGATCATTCTGATGACAGATGCAGATGTGGACGGCGCTCATATCAGTACGCTGCTCCTCACCTTCATCTATCGGTTCATGCCGGATCTGATCAAGGAGGGCCATGTTTATCTGGCGAAGCCTCCTCTGTATAAGCTGGAGAAGAACAAGAAGATATGGTATGCCTACAGCTATGAGGAGCTTGACAGGATTCTTCAGGAGGTCGGCAGAGATCAGAACAATAAGATTCAGCGCTACAAGGGTCTCGGAGAGATGGATGCGGAACAGCTCTGGGAGACCACTATGGATCCCGAGCACAGGATATTGCTCCGCGTGAACTACGATCAGGAGATGGAATCGGAGCTTGACCTGACGTTTACCACTCTGATGGGCGATAAGGTCGAGCCGAGACGAGAGTTCATCGAGGAGAACGCCAAGTTCGTCAAGAATCTTGATATCACTTAAATGAGAATTTTTTGAAAGATGTAAATGCCGTCCTGCGGCAGATTGAGAGGAAACATGAACGACGACATTTTTGAAAAGGGCACCGTGTTCGACAAGATTCAGGAAGTGGACCTGAAGGAGCGAATGGAGACCTTTTATATCGATTATGCCATGAGTGTTATCGCGTCCAGAGCGCTTCCCGATGTGAGGGACGGTCTGAAGCCGGTTCAGCGCCGTGTGCTGTTCTCCATGTCGGAGCTGCACAACGATTACGACAAGCCTCACAGAAAGAGCGCCCGTATCGTCGGCGATACTATGGGTAAATATCACCCTCACGGCGACAGCTCCATCTACGGGGCTTTGGTCAATATGGCTCAGGACTGGTCTACGAGATATCCCCTTGTGGACGGACACGGAAACTTCGGATCCATGGACGGCGACGGAGCCGCGGCCATGCGTTATACCGAGGCGAGACTTTCCAAGATATCTTCTCAGCTTCTTGCGGATATAGAAAAGGATACCGTGGATTTTGTCCCCAACTTTGACGATACGGAGAAAGAGCCCGTAGTGCTTCCCAGCCGTTATCCGAATCTGCTGGTGAACGGTACCACAGGTATCGCCGTGGGTATGGCTACCAATATTCCCCCTCACAATCTTCGTGAGGTGGTCAACGCGGTAGTGAAGATCATTGACAATAAGATCAATGAGAACAGAGTCACCTCCATCGACGAGATCCTTGAGATCATCAAGGCTCCAGACTTTCCTACGGGCGGTCTGATTCTGGGTACGAGAGGATGCGAGGAAGCATACAGAACGGGCCGGGGCAAGATCGTGGTTCGTGCGGTCACGGAGATCGAGACGCTTCCCAACGGCAAGACGCAGATTGTGGCCACGGAGCTTCCCTATATGGTGAACAAGGCCAATTTGATCATCAAGATTGCCGAGCTGGTAAAGCTAAAGAGAGTGGACGGCATCACGGATATCCGCGACGAGTCCAACAGAGAAGGCGTCAGAGTAGTCATCGAGCTGCGCAAGGACGCCAACGCCAACGTTATCCTGAATCAGCTCTATAAGCACACGCAGCTTCAGGATACCTTCGGTGTGATCATGCTGGCTCTGGTGAACAATGAGCCAAAGATCATGAATCTTCTGGATATGATGATATATTACCTGAAGCATCAGGAGGAGGTCGTCACCAGAAGGACAAAGTACGAGCTGAACAAGGCCGAGGAAAGAGACCATATTTTACAGGGACTCTTAAAGGCTCTGGACTTTATTGATGAGGTCATCTCTATCATTCGCGGCAGCGATACGCCCCAGATGGCGAAAGAGAGATTGATGGAGCGCTTCGAGCTGACGGAGGTTCAGGCAAACGCCATTGTGGAGATGCGTCTGCGCGCCCTCACCGGTCTGGAGAGAGAAAAGCTTGAGAAGGAACACAAGGAGCTGGAGATCCGCATTACGGAATTGAAGGCGATTCTGGCTGACGAAAAGCTGCTCCTTGGCGTGATCAAAGAAGAAATGCTTATGATCTCCCAGAAGTACGGCGACGACAGAAGAAGCAAGATCGGCTATGACGAGAAGGATATCTCCATGGAGGATCTGATTCCCAGAGAAAATACCGTTATCGCCATGACCAATATGGGATATATCAAGAGAATGACCGTGGACAATTTCAAGGCGCAGAACCGCGGCGGCAAGGGAATCAAGGGTATGCAGACCATCGAGGAGGACTTCATCGAGGATCTGCTGATGACCACCACCCATCATTACCTGAATTTCTTTACGAACTTCGGCCGCGTATACCGCCTGAAGGCGTACGAGATTCCCGAGGCCGGCAGAACTGCAAGAGGTACGGCGATCGTGAATCTTTTGATGCTGTCGCCGGGAGAGAAGATTACCGCTATGATACCGATCAGCGAGTATGACGACGGCAAGAACCTGTTCATGGTCACTAAAAAGGGCATTGTCAAGAAGACTTCCCTGAAGGAATACTCCAATATCCGCAAGAACGGTCTGACGGCCATTAACTTAAGAGATGACGATGAGCTGATCGAGGTGAAGACCACAGAGAAAAACAGCGAGATCTTCCTTGTGACAAAGCACGGTATGTGTATCCGCTTTAAGGAGACGGACGTGCGCAGCACGGGGAGAGCTTCCATGGGCGTGATCGGCATGAATCTGGACGATCAGGATGAGATCGTGGGTATGCAGCTTCAGAGTCAGGGAGATTCCCTGCTGGTGGTTTCCGAAAATGGTCTGGGTAAGCGCACCTGCCTTGATGAATTTACGATTCAGAAGCGCGGCGGCAAGGGCGTGAAATGCTATAAGATCACCGAGAAGACGGGCGACGTGATGGGCGTAAAGGCCGTGGTGGACGAAAATGAGATCATGCTGATCACCACGGAGGGTATCATCATTCAGCTCAGAAGCCAGGATATCTCCACGCTGGGAAGAATCACCTCCGGCGTCAAGATGATGGATCTGAAGGACGGCGTCAAGATTGCAAAGATTGCAAAGGTGAGAGAGAAGGTCTCCAACGGCGAGCAGGAATTTGACGATGTGGACGATGCCATAGAAGGTATGTAAAGAGATGATGTAGAAATGGAAACGTACAGTGTATTTAAGGATCTTGCTATCATTATCATATTTGCAAAATTGTTCGGGATACTTGCAAGAAAATTGAGAGCGCCTCAGGTAGTCGGTGAGATTGTGGCGGGACTTTTGATCGGACCGAGCATTCTTGGACTTGTGCAGCAGACGGACTTTTTGACGGGATTGGCCGAGGTGGGCGTTGTTCTTCTGATGTTTTCCGCAGGTCTGGAAACAGATCTGAAGGAGCTGATGAAGACCGGCCCCGTGGCGTTTCTGATCGCATGTGCCGGCGTGTTCGTGCCTCTTGTGGGCGGAACGCTGCTGTATATGGGATTTTACGGCGCGGCGCCCTGGGGCTCCGAGAAATTTTACACGGCGTTGTTCATCGGCGTGATCATGACGGCCACCAGCGTCAGTATCACCGTACAGTCCCTGAAAGAGATGGGGAAGCTGAGAGGAAAGGTAGGGACTACCATCTTAAGCGCCGCCATTATCGACGATGTGATCGGTATTATCGTGCTTACCTTTGTGGTGGGCTTTAAGAATCCCAACTCCAATCCCGGCGCAGTGGTCTTATCCACAGTTCTGTTCTTTGCGATTGCTTTGGTGATAGGCTATATTCTGTTCAGGCTGTTTCAGGGATTTGACGAACGTTATCCCCATACTAGGCGGATTCCCATTATCAGTCTGGCGCTTTGCTTTTTCTTTGCCTATGCGGCAGAGGAATTTTTCGGCATTGCGGACATTACCGGCGCCTATGTGGCCGGCATTATCCTCTGCTCTGTGCGGGATTCTTCTTATATAGAGGAAAAGATGGAGATCAGCTCCTACATGATTTTCGGCCCCGTATTCTTTGCCAGCATCGGACTGAAGACGAATATTGAAAGTGCGGACGAGGGCATTCTGCTGTTTTCGCTCGGATTTGTGCTGGTAGCTCTGATTGCAAAGATCATCGGCTGCGGATTGATGGCAAGGCTGTGCCGATTCCGCTTTCAGGACAGTTTAAAGATCGGCGTAGGAATGATGACCAGAGGAGAAGTGGCGCTGATCGTAGCGCAGAAGGGATTGTCCGTAGGGCTCCTGTCACCGGTATACTTTACATCGGTGATCCTGCTGATCATTGTGTCCAGTATCTCCACGCCCATTCTCTTAAAATTACTGTACGCCAGGGATAAACAGCCGGAGGCGGTTTCTTCCGCCGAGTGACGCTATGCGGTCATCACCCGCAGCAGGTTCAGATTTCTGTCTGCAAGAAGGATATCCGCGCGTTTTCCCGCAGTCAATGAGCCTGTCTCGTGAAAGATGCCGATGCTCTTGGCGGGATTGATTGTGGCGGCAGCCACGGCTTCTCCCAAAGGTATGCCGAAGGAGACGGCGTTTCTCATACAATCATATAGATTCGTAACAGAGCCCGCAATGGTACCGTCCGAAAGCAGGGCTCTTTTTTCTTTGACCGTGACCCGTTGTCCGCCAAGCTCATATTCTCCGTCTCCCATGCCGGCGGCCCGCATGGAGTCGCTGATCAGCACGATTCTGTCCGGAAACAGCTTGAAGGCGGCCCGCACCATGCTCTCGTGGACATGGACGCCGTCACAGATCAGCTCCGCCATGCAGTCTGCGGTGTCCGCCGCGGCGGCTGCCAGCCCCGGTTCCCTGTGTCCCAGAGGATTCATGGCGTTGAAAAGATGCGTCACATGACCTGCCCCTGCCAGAAAGGCTTTCCTTGCGGTCTCATAATCCGCCGAGCTGTGTCCCAAAGAAATCACAGCTTCGTCTTTTACCTTCTCTATAAATTCCAAAGCGCCTTTTACATTGGGCGCCAGCGTCACCAGCCGGATCAGCCCTCCGCACGCTTCGCTGCACTCTCGGAAAAAATCCGCATCGGGCGGTATGATGTATTCTTCCCTGTGGGCCCCCCGCTTTTCGGGATCCAGAAAAGGCCCTTCCATGTTGATTCCCGCGATTCGAGACAAGCCCTCCTCCTCTGTCCAAGCTCTCATGCCGTGAAAGATCTCAAGAAGCTTTTCCTTCGGAAGGGCCATTGCAGCAGGGCAGTACGAGGTGATGCCGTGCGCGTACTCATAGCGCAGGATCTCTCTCAGTCCCTGCATATCCCCGTCGGAAAAATCATGTCCCGCCGCACCGTGGCTGTGAATGTCGATCAGTCCGGGAAGAACGAGCAGGCCCTCCGCATTTATGACAGTATTGTCGGTAACTTGTGCGGGGCTTGCTGCAATACGTCCTTTTTCTATATACAGATCGCGCACCACAAAGGATTTGTCCTCCTGAAATACGGCTCCGCCCTTGATGATCATAGATTACCTCCTGTAAGTCTTTTGAATCGCTGCCATTATTTAAATTTAAAAAGGTCCTTTATAAACTGTGAACAGATATGCTGTAAGAGCTTGATTTTTTATCCTTTTTTGCTATGCTGTTAGAAGCAGGAAAAATGTGCAGTGACAGAACCGCACAAACATTATTTGCGGAAAAAGGAGTCATCATGCCCAATCGAGAAGCCTTTGAAAATGCCAAAAACAAAGTCATAGGGGTGGACAGACAACGTTTGGGAATCGGTACTCTTGCCGAAAAATCAGTACATGTGATCCTGAAGAACTACTACGAGCCAGACGAAGACCATCAGGAAATTCCCATTGGGAACTATGTGGCCGATATCTACAGGGAAGGCGAGATCATCGAGATACAGACCAGACAGTTCAATAAGCTTCGGGACAAGCTGACGATGTTCCTGCCGCTCTATCAGGTAACGGTAGTCTACCCTATTCCGAGAGAAAAGTGGCTGATCTGGATCGATCAGGAGAGCGGTGCGCTCAGCAAAAAGAGAAAATCTCCGGTAAAGGGAACTCCCTACATAGCATTTCCGGAGCTGTACAAGATCAAGACATTCCTGAAGAATCCGAACCTAAGGCTTAAGCTGGTACTGATCGACATGGAGGAATACAGGCTGCTGAACGGCTGGAGCGGCGATAAGAAGAAAGGTTCCAGTCGTTTTGACCGCATTCCTACTCAGATCGTAGCGGAAGTGGAAATCAACTGTCCGGAGGACTATATGCAGTTCGTGCCCTGCGAGCTGGAAGGGCCCTTCACCTCCAAAGAATTTGCGAAGGCGGCCCATATCCAAGTTTCTCTGGCACAGACGGTACTCAACATTCTCTACTATATGGGAACGGTGACCAAGGTGGGAAAAAAGGGGAATCAGTATCTGTACGAGATTCTGGATATCTGAACACGGGCGCGCCTCGCGCAGTCAGTCTTCCTCTTCATTTTCCGCGGACAGGGACAGGGAGAAGAGAAATTCGCTTCCCACGCCCTCCGTACTGATCACGTTGATGTTCTCGCCGTGGCTGTTGATGATTTCCTTCACGATGGACAATCCCAGACCTGTTCCCTTTTTGTCGCGTCCGCGGGAAAGATCGGATTTGTAGAACCGATCCCAGATCAGTTTCTGATCGTCCTTGGGAATGCCGATTCCCGTGTCTTTCACTGATACGAACAGCTTGTTCTTTTTTAACGAGGTCTCTATGGTAATCACCGAATCGTGATGGCTGAATTTGATGGCGTTGTCGATCAGATTATAGAGGACCTGCTGAATCTTTCCCATGTCGGCGTTCACATACATTTCTTCGCCGGTGAGGATCAGCTCTATGGAAATGTTTTTCTGCCGGCAGGTGCCTTCAAAAGATGCGGCGGTGCTGCGAATGACGGCGTTGATGTCGAAATCCGAGCGATCCAGCAGCATACCCTTGGTGTTTAGATTGTTCAGGGTCAGCAGGCTGTTGGTCAGCTTGGTCAGGCGCTGCGTCTCGTTCAGCACGATCTCCAGATATTTCTGGTGCAGCTCGGGCGGGATTGTGCCGTCCAGCATGGCTTCCAGATAGCCCCGTATGGAAGTCAGAGGGGAACGGAAGTCGTGGGACACGTTGGCCACGAATTTCTTCTGGTCGTCCTCCGCTCCGGCAATCTGCCTTGCCATATAGTTCAGGCAGGCCGCCAGATAGCCGATCTCATCGTCGCTTTCCACCTGAAATTCATAGTGCATGTTTCCGGCGGCGTACTGCTCGGTGGCATGTGTGATCTTGCGGAGCGGCACATAGACCATCTCCGTAAAGAAGATCAGAATGATCAGAGAGAGCAGCAGCAGGATTGCCAGAGTAATGTAGGAAATGTTCAGCAGACTGTTGCAGGATTCCTGAATATTGCCGATGCCGCAGTGAATGACCACATAGCCCCGCACCTTGTAGTTAAAAGTGATGGGGGCCAGGACGCTCAGCACATCGGATTCAAAGCTGTCAAAAAAATTGTCTACGATATAATAAGAGCCGCCGGTGACGGTGGGATCGAAATTCTCGATTATCACCACGTCCTCCACATTTAACGGCGTGTTGGTGTCCAGCACCAGACGGCCGGAGGGGTTGATGATGCGGATCGTGGAATCCAGATAAACGGAAAGGGAATCCAGCTGTTCCTTGACCGTTTCCAGATCGGTCTCGCTCGCGTAAAGCCCGCTGGCGTAATTTCCGGCGATATAGCTGGCTTCTTCATAAAGGCTCTTGGCTTTCTCGCGGATCAGATGGTCCATCGTCATGTTGGGCACAAAGGTGGTCACGATGATAAAGCTGAAAACGCCGAATATAAAGTAAGCCAGCACAAATTTTAAATAGAGGGTCTTTCTCATCAGTTCCTTACCTCAAATTTGTAGCCGATTCCCCAGATCGTACTGATCTTCCAGTTGGCATGATCCTTGATCTTCTCCCTGAGACGCTTGATATGCACGTCCACGGTGCGGGTGTCGCCCATATACTCGTAGCCCCATATCTGGTCCAGAAGCTGCTCTCTGGTAAAGACATGGTTGGGCGAGGAGGCCAGAAAATATAAAAGCTCCAGCTCCTTCGGCGGCATATCCACGGTTTCGCCCATATAGACCACGGAATAATTCGTCAGATTAATGGTCAGATCCGTATATTCCACACACTTCTCGTTGGAGCGCTCCGGAGCCGTCACGGCCGGCTTGGAACGACGCAGCACCGCCTTGACCCGAGCCACCAGCTCCTTGGAGTCGAAGGGCTTTTCGATATAGTCGTCGGCGCCAAGCTCCAGCCCCAGGACCTTGTCGAATACCTCGCCCTTGGCCGAGAGCATGATGATGGGGACGGAATAATTTGCCCGCACTTCCCGACATACCTGATAGCCGTCCATGCCCGGAAGCATGATGTCCAGCAGGATCAGATTCGGGGAAAAGCTCTCCATCTCGGGCATCACGGATTCGCCGTCATTGACGATCGCCGTCTCGTAGCACTCCTTGGTCAGGTAGAGAGAGATCAGCTCCGCGATATTGTTGTCGTCGTCTACGATCAATATTTTTTGTTTGCCAGCCATTTGCCACTCCTTTTTGATTTAATTTGTCACTGAAAGGTAACGATTGTGACGCCTGCGTCGCCTTCTCCGTATTCGCCCAGCCGGAATTCCTTCACATACTTCAATCGTCTCAGGTGGTTCTGTACGGCATTTCGCAGGGCGCCGGTGCCCTTGCCGTGTACGACGCGCACGCTGGGCAGGTGCGCGAGGTAGGCGTCGTCCAGATATTTATCCAACAGGGGCAGCGCTTCGTCCACCGTCTTTCCCAGAAGATTGATCTCCGGAGATACGGAGAGGTTCTTGGACATTTTCAGCTTTCCTGTGCCGGAAGAAGACGTCCTTGGAATGGTGATATCGTTCTCCTGTGCATAGACGAGGTCTTTGACGTTGGTCTGGGTCCGAATGATGCCGCACTGCACGAACAGTCCGCCTTTTGCGTCCGGCAGCGAGCTGACGGTGCCCGTAAGCCCCATGGAAACGATCCTTACCCTGTCGCCCTTTTTCAGTTTTTTGGGATCCACGGTCTGCTGCGGGGAGGGCTTTTGACCGTTTTGGGACAGGCGCTTGTTCTTTTCGTCGATCTGGTTCCGAATTTTCTTGCGCTTTTCTTCCAGCTCCCGAATGTCCGATCCGGCGCCGGCCTTATGGAAGTCCCGAATGGTCTCGTCGGCGATCTCCTTGGCTTCCTGAAGAATTTCCTTTGCCTTTTCGTTGGCCTCCCGCAGAATCCTCTCCCTCGCCTGATCGATCTTCTCGTTCTTATGCTTTAACTGCTCCTGCAGCGTGCGGATATGTTCCTTGTACGCCGCGATCTCCTTCTGCTCCTGCTCGATGGTGATGCGGCTGTGTTCTAAGTCTGCGATCACGTCCTCAAAGCTTTTCTCCTCCTTGCCGATCTGGGCTTTGGCGGCCTCGATAATGTGATCCGGCAGGCCCAGCTTGGAGGAAATGGCAAAGGCGTTGCTCTTTCCGGGGATTCCGATGAGCAGCCGGTAGGTGGGCTGAAGCGTCTCCACATTAAATTCGCAGCTGGCGTTCTCCACAAAATCGGTGGAGAGGGCGTAGACCTTCAGCTCGCTGTAGTGGGTAGTGGCCATGGTGCGTATGCCTCTGTGGTGAAGAAAATCCAAAATGGAAATGGCAAGCGCGGCGCCCTCCGTGGGATCCGTTCCCGCCCCCAGCTCATCGAAAAGACATAAGGAATCCTCATCGGCGTGCTTTAAGATATGCACGATGCTTTTCATGTGCGAGGAAAAGGTGGACAGGCTCTGTTCTATGCTCTGCTCGTCGCCGATGTCGGCGTAGATATTCTGAAATACGGACAGCTCCGACCGGTCCATGGCCGGTATATGCAGTCCCGCCTGTCCCATGAGGGTGAGCAGTCCCACCGTCTTCAGGGAGACCGTCTTGCCGCCGGTATTCGGTCCCGTGACGATCAGCAGATCGAAATCCTTTCCCAGAGAGATATCGATAGGTACCGCCTTCTTTTTATCCAGAAGCGGGTGGCGGCCCTTGCGGATATTAAGGGATCGGGACTCGTTGAAGATCGGCTCCGTGGCGTTCTGCTCCATGGCAAGCTCCGCCTTGGCAAAAATGAAATCCAAAGCGGTCATGATCTTCTGATTCGTTTTCAACTCCTGTGTGTGTTCCGCGGCCTGAGCGCTGAGTGACGCCAGGACGGCAAGGATCTCCTCCTGCTCCTGCAGCTCCAGCTCCTTTAGCTGGTTGTTCAGGCTGACCACCGCGGCGGGTTCGATAAAATAGGTGGAACCGGTGGCGGACTGATCGTGGATCATGCCGTTTACCTGTGCCTTGTACTCCGCTTTCACGGGAATACAGTAGCGATTGTTCCGCATGGTGATTACGGTGTCCTGCAGATAAGCGCTGTAAGACCCGTTCAGCATGGAGGTGAGCTGGGAGTGGATCTTATCGTTGGTCTGCATTTTGGAGCGGCGTATACTTTTTAATTTGGGGCTGGCGTCATCGGCGATCTCTTCCTCGGAGAGGATACAGCGGTTTATCTCGTCGGCAAGCTGCTTTAAGGGCGCAAGCTGCCGGAAGTATTCGTCCAGACAGTCATCAGGCGTCTGTTCGTTGTCCTTCTTTCCGTAAGCCTTGACACGGCCCACATTGTCCGACATCGCCGCGATCTTCAACAGCTCCGGAGCGGACAGAGCGCTGCCTATCTCAAGAGATCTCACGGAAAATCCCAAGTCTCGGTTGTTGCCGAAGGAAATACTGCCGGAGCGAAAGAGACGGCCAAGCGCCGCGGCGGTCTGTGCCTGATCGCTGCGGATTTTGGACAGATCCGTAGAGGGAATCAGATTGCGGCACAGTTCTTTGCCGGGCTCGGAGTTGGCCTTCTGCGTCAGCATCTGTATGATCTTGTTATATTCAAGGGTAGTCAGTACCTTTTGCTCCATGAATTCTCCCGCTTATTTTTCTGAGATTGCCTTTCCTGAAAAGTATACCATGTTTTTAAAAAATACGCGAGTATATTGCAAGTTTTTTGAAATTTTGAGATAGATACACATGCTTTACTTTTGTCCAAGGATTCGCTATACTTTAAAAAGCGGAACTGACAAGTCGTTTTGTCCGGAAAGGAGCATTCATGCCTGACAAGGAACAGCACGATCAAAATGATTTTATGGTGGAAAAGATAAAAGTCCGCCCCATCAACAGGAAAAAACTGATTCGGCGGACGATCATTACCGCTGCCATGGCGGTGATCTTCGGACTGGTGGCATGTTTTACCTTTCTGGTGCTGGAGCCTGTGATCAGCAACTGGCTTTATCCGGCGGAGGAAGAACCGCAGATGGTGATCTTTCCGGAGGATCAGGAGGAGATGTCTCCGGAGGATATGCTGGCGGAAAATCTTCCTCAGGAGAATCCCGTTCCCTCGGCAGGTCCCGCGGAAGGAACGCCGGACGACGAGCAGCTCCGGCAGCTCTTGGACGGATTGTCTCTGAACAGCGGCAATTATGCACAGCTTTATGCGTCGCTGTACGATTTGATCTATAAAGGGAACGGCGAAACGCCTGCCCTCAGTCAGTATATGGTCACTGTTCGCGGTATCTCCTCCAATATCGACTGGTTCGACGACATTCAGGAGAGCAGCAATCAGGCGTCCGGCGTGATCGTGGCTGACAACGGCAGGGAGTTTTTGATCCTGGTAGAGTATACCGCTCTGCAGAAGGCGGAAAGTCTGGTACTGGATCTCGGCGACGGCTACTCCACGGTCGAGGCGCGGTTGAAGGGGCTGGATCCGGAGACGAATCTGGCAATCGCAGCCGTCAGCCGCAGCGATATCCCCGAACAGCTCATGGGAACGGACGGCCTTGCAGTGGCGCCTATGGGGTCTTCCGTGGGCGACCAGCTTGCGGGAACCCCTGTGATCGCGATGGGAAGTCCCATGGGCGTCGGCGATTCCATCGGCTATGGAATCATTACGTCTACAGGGCTGCAGCTCTCCTCACCGGACAGAACCTACAAGCTGCTTCTGACGGATATTTCCGGCAGCAAAAATGCGGAGGGCGTGCTCTTTAATCTGCAGGGTCAGGTGGTAGGCGTTATCACCGGCAACAAGACGGACGGCGACATGGAGAATCTGATCAATGCCTACGGGATCACGGAGATAAAGCGGATCATAGAAAAGCTGTCCAATGAAAGCGCCTTTGCCTATCTCGGCATCAGCGGCGTAGATGTGACAAGTGATGTCCACAGGGATTTGGGGGTTCCCTACGGAGCGTATGTGACGAAGCTGGAAATGGACTCTCCGGCCATGTTGGCGGGAGTTCAGGTGGGCGATGTGATCACGGCCATGGACGACAGCGCCCTGCAGTCCTTCAGTGCTTACTCTACCGCACTGATGCAGAAGGAGCCGGGCCAGACCGTAAAGCTGACGGTGATGCGGCAGGCGCAGGAAGATTACAGGGAGATGAGCTTTTTCATCGAACTGGGAGAACGGACGGATTAGAGAAGCGACGAAACAGGAGACGGGCCGATCAAGGCGGAATGAGAGGAAACGATGAGGTATATCAAGGATTTCAAGGAAGGCGACAGGGTCTGCGACATTTACCTGTGCAAGCACAGGCAGGCGGCCGTGACGAAGAACGGCAAGCCCTATGAGAATGTGATCCTGCAGGACAAGACGGGAACCATTGATGCAAAGATCTGGGAGCCCAACAATCCCGGCATCGAAGATTACGATGCGTTGGATTACATAGAGGTGCACGGGGACGTCAACAATTTTCAGGGGGCTTTGCAGGTCAGCGTGAAGCGGCTCCGAGTGTGTAAAGAGGGGGAGTATAATCCCGCGGAATATCTGCCGGTCAGCTCAAAGGACATAGGCGGCATGTACAAGGAGCTGCTTGCGCTGATCGACAGTATTCAAAATCCATGGCTGAAGCGGCTTCTGGAAGCCTTTTTTGTAAATGATGAAACCTTTGCGAAGGCTTTCCGCACCTCCTCCGCGGCAAAAATGGTCCACCACGGATTTGTAGGCGGCCTGCTGGAGCATACTTTAAGCGTGACGAAGCTGTGCGATTACTATTGCAGCGCCTATCCCGTTTTAAAGAGAGACCTGCTGCTTGCGGCGGCCATGTTCCATGACATCGGGAAAACAAAAGAGATTTCCGCCTTCCCCGAAAATGATTACACGGACGAGGGGCAGCTCTTGGGACACATCGTGATAGGCTCCCAGATGGTGGCACAGCGGGCGTCGGAGATCGAGGGCTTTCCCCACGAGCTGCTGACGCAGGTGCAGCACTGTATTCTGGCGCATCACGGAAAGTATGAGTTCGGATCGCCGAAAATCCCTGCGCTGATCGAGGCGCTGGCATTAAATTATGCCGACGATACGGACGCAAAACTGGAGACCTTTAAAGAAATTCTGGACAACAACAGCGACAAGTCGGGCTGGCTGGGATACAACCGATTGTTCGAGTCAAATTTAAGAGCCAGCAGAATGGAGGAAGTATGAAGATAACGGAAGATATTTTGTATGTGGGCGTGAACGATCACCAGGTGGATCTGTTCGAGGGACAGTATACGGTGCCGAACGGTATGGCGTACAATTCCTATGTGATCCTAGACGAGAGCGTGGCGGTGATGGATACCGTGGACGTGCATTTCGGGCAGCAGTGGCTGGCCAATGTGGAGGAGGCGCTGCAGGGCCGCAAGCCCGATTACCTGATCGTTCAGCATATGGAGCCGGATCACTCCGCCAACATTCCCGCCTTTCTGGAGAAATATCCCGATACAAAGGTAGTGGCCACCGCAAAGGCATTTGACATGATGAGACAGTTCTTCTGCCTGGAGCTGGGCGATAGGCAGACAGTGGCCGCAAACGGCGGCACCTTAAGTCTGGGAAAGCACACTCTGCACTTCGTCTATGCGCCTATGGTACACTGGCCCGAGGTGATGATGACCTATGACGCCGCGGACAAGGTGCTTTTCTCCGCGGACGGGTTCGGCAAGTTCGGCGCGCTGGACGTGGAGGAGGAATGGGCCTGCGAGGCGAGACGCTATTATTTCGGAATCGTAGGAAAATACGGTATGCAGGTGCAGAATGTGCTGAAGAAGGCAAAGGAGCTGGACATCGAGATCATCTGTCCCCTGCACGGTCCCGTGCTGAAGGAGGATCTTAGCTTCTATCTGAATCTTTATGACATCTGGTCTTCCTACGGCGTGGAGACAGAGGGCGTGACCATCGCCTACGCTTCCATCTACGGCCACACAGGGGAGGCGGCTCTCTATCTGGACAAGGCGCTTCAGGAGAAGGGCGTGAAGACGGCAGTACACGATCTGGCCCGAACGGATATGGCCGAGGCTGTGGAAGACGCCTTCCGTTACGGAAAGCTGGTGCTGGCCTGCAATACCTACAACGCGGACATCAATCCCTTTATGCACGATTTTATCAGCAGACTGCTGGAGCGGGGCTATCAGAAACGCACCATCGCTCTGATCGAGAACGGCTCCTGGGCGCCTGTGGCGGCAAAGAAAATGAGGGCGCTGTTTGAGACGAGCAAGGAGATCACTTTTGCCGAAAATACAGTGACGATTCTCTCCGCCATGAAACCGGAGAACAGGGAGCAGCTTGACAGGCTGGCGGAAGAGCTGGCATAGAGAGCGACGGCAAAAAGATGTCTCCACAGGGCGGGAGAAGTCTGCACAGAAGGAACGGAACCATGAATTTTCAGAAGAACGACACGGTCACGGTGACGATAGAAGACATGGGAAGCGACGGCCAGGGCATCGGCAGAGCGGACGGCTTTACGCTGTTCGTGAAGGACGCCGTGGTCGGGGATACCGTGGAGGCCCGAATCGTCAAGAATAAGAAAACATACGCATATGCGCGGACAGAGAAGGTGGTCACACCTTCTCCTTTTCGTGTGGAACCGAAATGCCCCTGTCACAGACAGTGCGGTGGCTGCCAGCTCCAGGCGCTGTCTTATGAAAAGCAGCTGGAATTCAAGCAGGACAAGATCCGGAATAACCTGATCCGCATCGGCGGGTTCTCTCCGAAGGACATAGACCGGTGCATGGAACCGATCGTGGGTACAGAGCAGCCCTTCCGCTACCGCAATAAGGCCCAATATCCGGTGGGAACGGATCGGGACGGGAACGTGATTGCCGGTTTTTATGCGGGCAGGACGCACTCCATCGTGGCGAACACGGACTGTCTTCTGGGGGTGGAGGAGAACAGAGAGATTCTGGAGATCATTCTGGAGCATATGCGCAAGAACCATATCAGCGCCTACGACGAGGCCACCGGCGAGGGACTGGTGCGGCATGTTTTGATCCGCAAGGGCTTTACCAGCGGCGAGATCATGGTGTGTCTGGTGCTGAACAAGAAAATGACAGATGTGTCACCTCAAGAGGCCGGAAGGCGGAAGGAAGGGGACAAAAATAGTCCGTGCACCTATAGTTCAAGCGCTCTTGAATGGATCGCCGGTCAGGAAGAATTGCTGCGCAGGCTGAGCCAGGTCAAAGGAATGACAAGCGTGTCGGTTAATTGCAACACCGAGCGGACCAATGTTATCTTGGGGAGGGAAGTCGTCACCATATGGGGAAGCCCCGCTATCACAGACACTATTCATGTGCGGGATATGAACCGGCCGGATTTTCCCATTACCGGCAGAGAGCTTTCCTTTTCCATCTCGCCTCTCTCCTTTTATCAGGTGAATCCCATCCAGACGGAGAAGCTCTACAGTCTGGCGCTTGCCTATGCGGGACTTACCGGACGGGAGACGGTATGGGACCTCTACTGCGGGATCGGAACGATTTCCCTTTTTCTGGCGGGAAGCGCAAAGAAGGTCTGCGGCGTGGAGATCGTGCCCCAGGCCATAGAGGACGCCCGTGAAAATGCCCAGCGAAACGGTATCGCCAACGCGGAGTTCTTTGTGGGAAAGGCGGAGGAAGTGCTGCCTGCGTTCTATGCAGATGCTGCAGGCAGGGAGGATACAGATGCAATCGGTTCCGGTCTTCTGAGTCCGGCAAGCGATTCCGCCGATATGCTGCACCCTGATGTAATCGTAGTGGATCCGCCCCGCAAGGGCTGCGACGAGGCCTGCCTCGCCGCCATGCTGCAGATGCGGCCGCAGCGGATCGTGTATGTGAGCTGTGATTCCGCCACCCTTGCCAGAGATCTGAAGGTGCTGTGCGAGGGCGGACAGTACCGGATCGAGAGGCTGCGCGGCGTGGACATGTTTTCGCAGGGGGTGCATGTGGAAACGGCTGTGCTGCTTGTCCGAACTTAATGTCGAGAAGCATATTAAAGTGGAATTGACAATGAATGCCAAAGGAATTGAAATCGGCATTTATACAACAGATTTTGAAAATGAATTTATTTCCCTGACCGACATAGCAAAATATCGTAATGATGATCCGAGGTTTGTTATCCAGAATTGGATGAGAAATCGGAATACGATTGAATATTTCTTGCATTATGGGAAGAACTGCATAATCAAAATTTTAACCGTGTGCAATTCGACACGGTTAAAAATGAAGCCGAATTAAATCGCTTCATTATGACTCCGACTAAATGGATCTGTGCCTGAGAAGGAATTTCCGGGAGGAGAAAAAGCGACGATTTAAAATTAGTCAAACGCGATTTGCCGAATCGTATTTGACTAATTTTCTTTTTTGCGCTATACTATGCCTATCCTAACATGGAGGTAGTGCGATGTTTATCGGCAGAGAGCGGGAACTGGAGACACTGAACAAGCTATACGATTCAAATAAATTTGAATTCACGGTCATATACGGACGGCGGCGTGTGGGAAAAACGGCGCTGATCAATCAATTTATCGGGGACAAAAACGCCATCTATTTTATGGGTGTCGAGAGTAACACCAAGCAAAATCTCGAAAACTTCAGTAAGAGTATTTTGGAGTACCGCACAGGCATTGAGACAGACGGCTTCTTCCACTCCTTTCAAGCGGCTTTGGAGTATGTGTTCAGGCTGTCCGAACAGGAGCGGCTCATCCTTGCCGTCGACGAGTACCCCTATGTCGCCCGGTCGGAGAAAAGCCTTGCTTCCACGCTTCAGCTGCTCATCGACAAGTACAGGGATAACTCTAAGCTGATGCTGATCCTCTGCGGTTCGTCCATGTCTTATATGGAGGACCACGTCCTCGCTTACAAAGCACCGCTTTACGGACGGCGGACGGCGCAGATGAAGATCGTCCCCTTCGAATTTGAGGAGACTTGCCGGTATTTTCAGAATTTCTCCGGTGAGGACAAGGCGCTGCTCTACGGAATCGTCGGCGGAACGCCACAGTATTTGCTGCAAATAAACGACAAGATGAGTGTTGAGGATAATATCAAAAATACATTTCTCAATCCCGCTTCTGCGCTTTTTGAGGAGCCGGAGAACCTCCTCAAACAGGAGGTGCGGGAGCCCGCGCTGTATAACGCCATCATCACGGCAATCGCCACCGGTTCCACTCGTATGTCGGAGATTTCAAGCAAGGTCGGTGAGGACACCAATGTGTGCTCCACCTATGTGAAAAACCTCGTTGCCTTTGGCATTATTCGAAAAGAGACGCCCTACGGCGAAAAGGAATCCCGGAAAGCAATTTACGCCATCGAGGACAACCTGTTCCGCTTCTGGTACCGCTTTGTGCCGGAAAACAATTCCATCATTGCCCGTGGCGCAGCTGACCTCGTCTATCGGCGCATCGAGCCGTTTTTATCCGAATATATGGGAAAGGTATTTGAGGAGATATGCAGGCAGTATCTTTGGAAGCTGCTGCTTGCCGGGAAATGCCCGGTGCAGTTTTCCTCTCTTGGCCGCTGGTGGGGCAATGACCCGAAGGAAAAGCGTCAGGCGGAAATTGACATTCTCGCCGAGCAGGATAGGACCACCGCTCTTTTCGGAGAGTGCAAATGGACGAACGAAAAAGTAGACCTCGGCGTGTTGGAAACGCTGGTCAAGCGCAGTGAGCTGTTCCCATATCAGCACAAGTACTTCTACCTTTTTGCCAAGTCTGGCTTTACAAAAGGATGCACAGATCGGGCGAAAGAGATGGGGAATGTGACGCTGGTGAGATACGAGGAGATACTTAAGGATTGACAATTCCATTATCGGAACGATAAATGAAATTTGATGGAGGGATTATAATGAAAGAATCTTTAAAATCGGCAAATCCATATCTGCCGCTTTGGGAGCATGTTCCTGACGGGGAACCGCGCGTTTTTGAATACAATGGCGAGAGGCGTCTTTATGTCTACGGTTCTCATGACACAGAGCGCAGCTCTTATTGTGGGCGGGACTATGTCGTCTGGAGCGCTCCCGTTGATGATCTCACTGACTGGACGTATCACGGCGTATGCTACACTGCCACTGACGGCTCGGTTCTCTATGCGCCGGACGTAGTGCAAAAAGGAGACACATTCTATCTCTATGCCGCTGAGGAGCGCGGCGCAAGGATTATGGCAGCGTCTTCAAAAAATCCTGCGGGACCTTTTGTAAATCCCATCGAAACAAAGCTTGGCTTTGACCCGGGAATTTTAGTCGACGACGACGGAAGGGTATATGCGTACTGGGGCTTTTGCTCGTCGTTCTGCGCCGAGCTTGATGACGATATGGCGACCATAAAGGAAGGGACATTCCGCAGCCATCCGATAGGTCATGTTCCCGACCCATGGAACAAAAACGCCGATACCGCGCACATAGACCTCCGGGACGCTTTCTTTGAAGCATCGAGCCCTCGGAAAATAGGCGGAAAATATGTTTATGTATATTCCAAAAGATATGTCACGCCTCTGCCTGAATTAGGGGTATATGAGCCCAATAACGGTTTTTTGTCATACAAGTGGTCTGACAGTCCGCTTGAAGGCTATCAGGAAGGCGGAGACATATCTTTTAACGGCGGAGAGATCTTAAAGCTGCCTGACGGAACGGGGCAGCAGACATACCGCTGGGGCAACAATCACGGCGGGCTTGTGGAGATAAACGGTCAGTGGTATATTTTCTACCACCGCCAGACCGGAACCGACGAATTTTCACGTCAGGGTATGATAGAGCCTGTAGATATAGCGGTCGGAAAGGACGGAAAAATCTATATCGGCGATATTGCTTATGTAAACGGCGAGCCGGTATCTTCAAAGCCTGTGGAGATGACCTCATCGGGCGCAAACGTAAACGGCATAGATGCTTATAAATCCGTTTCCGCAGGCTACGCCTGCCATATAAGCCCGCTTCATCAGGCATATATACAGCCTGTCTATGAATGTAAAGACGGTATTTCCGCGCCTGTTGTAAATATTCAAAACGGAACTGTTGTCGGCTTTCGATATCTGCAGTTCGGTACAGTGCCGCCTAAGACCGTTTCTGTATCCGCAAAGGTCAAGGGGAGAATGAATATCAAGGTTCGCGTTGACAATTATCACGGGAAAGCCGTCGCTGAACTTGAAATGAAAGAAGGCGATACCGTACAAAGCGCACCGCTTACCTCGGGTATTATTGGCAGGAGGGCAATATATTTCGAGTTTTCCGGCGAGGGTGAAGCTGAGTTTGACAGTTTCACGTTTGACAGATAAAATTTCACGGATTGAATATTTTAGTCTCTTTTAAGGGAGGGTCAGAATGCCTTTAGACAATGGTATGACAAAGGAAGAGGTAAAAGCACTCATTGTAAAAGCAAAATCCGGTGATAACGCGGCATGGGAAAGACTATATCATCATTTTGAAAAATACATCCATTCCCGTGCATGGAATTGTTTGAAAAAACCGGATATGACACCTGACCGCAAAAAGGATTTGGAAGAGGAGCTGTATCAGGCGGGCTGGCAGGGATTTTTGTCTGCCGTGCGGAATTATGATCCGAAGCAGGGGGAATTTCTGACCTATGCCACGCATTTTATTGACGGGGAAATGGCAAAGGAAATGAAACTTGTCACAAATCCGCATGGATTTACGGAAATACCGGATTTTCGGGAGCGCATGGAAACGCAAACAGCGAAAAGGGTATTTGCAGACGGGAAAACAATTTCCGTGGAGGAGTCGCCCAATCGGGGAAAATACAGCGCGGAGAGGCGCACCCTGCAGATTTTGGAAATCCTTCGTCTTCTCACGGATGAAACGCACAGCCTGTCAAAAGACGAACTGGACAGATGCCTGCGCCTCTACCGCATGGCAAAATATAAAAACGGCACGCCGTTGGAAGCGCCAAACACACTCACAAGCACGCTGGAGGAAATACTGGCGGAAATGGACCCGCCGGAGTATACGGACGACAATGAGGGAGACTATCGGGTCCGGTATGCGGGGTATCGGGAGAACCGCCTGAAAGAAAGGCAGAACAAAGAAAAAGGAAAGAAATCAGCGGATATTACGGATTTTTCTTATGTACATATATTCAGCTATGCGGAGCTGGACAGTCTGATCCAGATGGTCAGCTTTTCCGATCTGCTTTCCAATGAGGAAAAAAAGCGGCTGGTGGACAAGCTGGTGTCCACATCCAGTCTCTATTACCGGACGCCGTTTTACGACGGAGACAGGCTGAAATTCAGTCCTCAGACCATACACGGAAGATTCAGCACAAGAGCGATGGGGGACAGGAAACCGTTTGCGGCAAAGATCAATCTGATCCAGCAGGCCATAAAGAACCTGTGTCAGATACGGTTCCGGTTCAACTGTTATACATCGGAACACACGACGGTGCCGAAAACGGAATATCAGCATGTGTTAAGTCCCTATCATCTGGTGGTCTATCACGACAATTACTATTGCATCGGAATGAAGAAGGAGGACAGGCGCATCTGGCATTACCGGGTGGATTTGATGTCGGAGGTGGAGCTCGTTACGGATGGGGAGGGGAAACCTGTGCCCATTGATGTCTGCGTCTTTGAAGGTCTGCCGATTTCCAACGCATATTGGGATCCGGAAAAATATATGGCGGAGCATCTGTATATGGCGTATGACGAGCCCCGGGAAATACAGATTAAGCTTCGCTCCGATGACTATACGATTCTGCATGACTGGTTTGGGAATCATTATGAAAAGATGAATGAGTCCATAGAAACCGATGAAAATGGCAGCAGGGTGCAGTATGACACCGTAAAGGTCAGAACTTCGCCTTCTATGATTGTCCACTGGGCCATGCAGTATGCCGGGGCGGTGGAGATCCTGGACGAGGAAATTCGGGAGAGAATCAGGGACGAAATCGCAAAGCTCAAGAAAAAATATGAAGAAAGAATCTGATTTTCAAAATTTTGAACATGGTTTTCTCCATAATATAGATGACACTTATAATCGTTGATTTACAAATTTTATATGTGAGCTGCTGAAAACGCTGATCTGTGCGTTTTGAGCACAGCGGCGGGCAGAAAGGAGAAAAACATGGAGCTTTTGCGTGGCAGCTTATTTTCAATTGCGCCGTTCATAAGAGTGGAAGGGCACCAACTTGATATACTGGAGTCCGGATATTCGGGCGGGTATGGTTATTATGTGGACATGGGATACCGCAGGCGTTTTTGGACGTCCGGTACGATGTACTTAGTTCACTGGGAGGCAGACGAAACGGTAAGATGGGAACCGATAGAGGTGGACGGTAATCTGGAGGAAGCTAAAAACGGAAAAAAGGTTTTCAAGCTGGTTTCATGGTTAAAGGCTAAGGGCTATCATCCGTGTACCTGCGTCAGAAGCTGTTCTCTGGAGGAGTACCGTAACAGCTGCGGTTACGTGGGGAATATCATCCTTATGAAGAACGGCGGCATTACGAAAGAATCCGGGTGGTTTGATTACGACGCTTACCGATGGAGCGTGGACTTTTATGGACAAGGGCTTTTGTCTGTGGGCGGACGAGTCGTGCGGGAATTTTATACCAGCTATTGGATCACCAAGAAGCTGACAGGGAAACAGGAGGATGCTTTCATGAAGCTTTTTGAAGGGTCCGCCACCTTTACAAATGCGGAATTTGTCAGATGGCTTGAGGACTTGGATATGGGCGATTCCCTTGATTGGATCCATATACGGTTTTCTGATGATCCATCATCTGATTTTTCGGTCAAAAAGCTGGCGGAGACGGACAGCGTGAGGAGTATTGAGGGATGAAACTAAAGACATCAAAGGAAACTTTGCACAGTAAAAGTCGGTAGTGCGGAAGAGCGAAGGTGAAAACAGACAGCTTTCAATGAAGGGAGGAGAAAAAGAGATGATGATTGGTAATGAAGAAAAAATTAAAAAAATTACTGGCTATGGGGTGGGAGAATTGTATGAAACAAACACTTCTCAAAAAATAGAATGCTCCAAAGGGGATAATGCTAAGATTTTGGACATAAGAGAACCAAGATATAAGGATTTGGACATAGATGATGAAAAACAAAAATATGATGGAGCAACGTTTAATTTTCATCTATATCCAGAAGACAAAAAAGTAACGGAAGATATTGCAACAAAGGTATGCAATGTAAGAAAAGAAGTAATCAAACAGCTTAAAGAACAAGGTGCATGTGTGGATAAAGAGAAATTTAAAAAATCTTATATAGATAATAATATATACGTAAGTGCAGATATAAATGAAAAAAATGAAGTGAAATGTGGACTCGGAGCAGGAGGCGGAACAGGAGAATTTGGCGGTTTATATCGCTATATAGCGGCAAAGAAAAATGGAATTTTGTATGAACTAAATTTTATGCGCTTTTTTATAGATAAAGACAAAAAGGTAAATTGTATTTTAAAGGCGATACAGTTTGACCGATGCATGGAAGAGTTAAGCGGCGTGAATTGTGACAAAGGGGAATGTAGAATCTGCTATCCAACATCGTATCGATCACAGGCGGCTTATCTCAACAAAATAATAGAAGAAAATAGCAGAGAAGGCTTAAAAAGTTTTTGCTATAATCCTGATGTGAGTTTTTATTATGATTCGGAAAATGAAGAAAAAACCGCTAAGAATGCGGCGTTGATTGCCAAATTATTTATTGATTTTATAAATAAATGTGACGAATGGAAAAAGGCTGATGAATGAGGGGACAAGAATCGAAGAAGTCAACTCATCCAGGAGGAGTATGAGATATATTGTTTCCGACATACATGGCTGCTACGACCAGTATCGGGCGCTGCTGGAGAAGATTCATTTTTCAGATGCGGATGAGCTTTATGTGCTGGGCGATGTCGTGGATCGCGGGCCGGAGCCCATCAAAGTGCTTCAGGATATGAAGAAGCGTCCGAACGTCATTTTTATTCTGGGAAATCACGACTTTGCCATGTATTCTGTCATGAGAAAATTTGCGGTGGAGATTACGGAAGAAAATTATGACAGCCACCTGACCGGGGAGGATATGCTGGATCTGAACCTTTGGCTGCAGGACGGCGGACAGAGCACGATGGAGAAGTTCCGGGGCCTGAACCGTGCGGAGATGGCGGATATTCTTGATTACATAGCGGAGGCGTCTCTGTATGAGGTAATAGAACACAACGGGAAAGAGTACCGGCTCGTCCATGCGGGGTTAGCGAACTTTGCGCCCGATAAAGAGCTGGACGAGTATGAATTACATGAGCTTCTGGAAGAAAGAGCGGACTATTCCAGAAGATACTATCCTCAGGACAATATCTATCTGGTGACGGGACATACGCCGACAATTTATATCGAAGGCTGGAACAAGCCGGAGGTGTACAGGAAACACGGGCACATTGCTCTTGACTGCGCCTGTGTGGCGGGAGGAAGGCTGGCGGCGTTCTGTGTGGAGACAGAGGAAGTCATCTATGTAGACGGTTATCAATTGTAAATTACCTTAAAGGTGGGGACATTGACCCTGAAATGATGTTGAGCCGGTATGAAATCTTTAATGATTGACGTAGTGCTGTGGCTGATGGAAAAGTGGACGGAAACAGAATATAGAGACTGACCGTATGAATCCTGAATACAGAAATGTATTAAACTCGGAGGCTCTTACGGCGGAGTTTTTTGATAAAAAGGAGATTTTGTATGAAATTATATTGTATGTCAGATATTCATGGCTGCCTTGGGGAGTTTGAGGAGGCGCTTTCTCTGGTGGCGGAACATCTGGAGGAAGACGATGTCAGGCTGATCCTCTTAGGCGATTATATCCATGGCGGCGCGGACAACAGGGGCGTGCTGGATAAGGTCATGGCGCTCCAGCATCGCTACGGTACGGATAAGGTCGTGGCGCTCATGGGAAACCATGAAAAATTTGTCCTGCAGGGTGACTCCGACATCGATCACCTGATTAAGACGATCTGGCAGAATGACAACGGCGGGGACGACGACGGAGAGGACGACAAGTACATTCGCTGGATGGAAAATTTGCCCCTTTATTACACGGAGGGCAATACCATTTTCGTCCACGCGGGCATTGATGAGGAGGCCGGCGACCTGTGGGAGTGGGTAACGGGAGATGAGATATTTACCGGTAAATATCCTGCGGAGACAGGGCAAATCGAAGGTCTCGAAATGAAAGTGGTAGCGGGGCATGTAGGCACTGCCGAGATCTCGGGAGATCTCAGCTATCATGACATTTATTATGACGGGGCAAGCCACTATTACATAGATGGTACGGTTCTTAAAAGCGGCAGGATTCCCGTGCTGAAGGTGGATACGGAGACGGATCAATATTACAGAGTGACGGAAGGCGGAGATTGGCCGATCCTGCCCTATGAGGAGGAGAACTAGTAATGAAATGAGAAGCATTTATCAGACGGACATAGATGCTGTAAAAGCAGAGATGGATAGGTTCTGGAAAGTGCAGAAGGAAGGAACATAGTCATGCACAGGATTTCGTGCTGTAATCCGGAAGATTTTCGTGTATAGATTGACTGTAAAATCGGCATTCATTATAATGTGATTGGAACAAAAATACTGTAATTTTTGGCTTCGGAATGTAAGAAAATAACAGGGGGCTATTGTTTATGACAGAAAGTCAGGACATTGAGTATAAAGAATCTTGGCGCGACGAATATCTGAAATAAATCTTCTCACCGAAAACGGAGTAGAATATATTAAGATTACGGTTTCACTATGTGCGTTTCCTGTTAGTTATGATGGTGAGTATCACTATCGCAGCGGCAGCACGAAACAACAGCTTCGCGGTAGTGCGTTGACAAATTCCTCAAAGATCCTCAACCAGAATATCGCAAACTATATAGTTTAAGTAGGATTAGGGATATTGATTTGTTTTTGCATACGAGTGCGCTACAAAAGGGCATTTTTGAGGGTAAAAGGATCGTTGATAAATTCCCGCGAACGAACGAGCCAATTTGCGGTAATTCTGACATCAATCTGGAGCAATCGAGCCATGGGAGACGGTGCTGCTTGTCCGAACTAGATGTTGAGCAGCATATTGAAGAGGGATTAACAATGGACGAGATAAGTCTGACCGCAAGGCCATGAGCAGAAAGCAATCGCAAACACGATGACTGTATTGAATGAAGAGATTGAAGCATTGCAGTCGAACGGGATAAGATAATTCAAATCAAAGAAGGAGCAACGGATGACCTGCTGAAGGGTCGTGTCCGCTTGTCGCCCAGAGAGGTGTAAATTATGACCGACAAAAAGATGAATCCGATTGATGCCAATCAGGGTGAGATTATCATATATCAATCTGAGAGCGGTGACACAAAAATAGATGTTCGATTTGTAGATGAGACAGTCTGGCTTACACAGCAGCAAATGGCGGAGCTCTTCCAATCCTCTCGCACTAACATTGTAGAACACATACAGCACATATATGAGGAGGGCGAACTGGACGAGAGCTCAACCTGTCGGAAATTCCGACAGGTTCGTACTGAGGGCAGCCGACAGGTTTCAAGAGAAATTCCATATTACAATTTGGACATGATTATTTCTCTCGGATATCGTGTGAAATCTATGATTGCGACTCATTTTCGCCGATGGGCAACCGAACGGCTAAAAGAATATATGGTCAAAGGATTTACGATAGACGATGATAGATTGAAGAATCTCGGCGGCGGAAATTATTGGCGTGAACTGCTAGACCGTATCAGGGATATTCGCTCATCTGAAAAAGTAATGTACCGACAGGTACTTGATTTGTATGCTACAAGTGTAGACTATAATCCAACAAGTGCGGAGTCTGTTGCTTTTTTTAAGATGGTGCAAAATAAGCTGCACTATGCGGCGCATGGTCATACGGCTGCCGAGATAATATTTGAACGTGCTGATGCAAACAGACCATTTATGGGACTGACAACTTTTTCGGGAGATTTTCCTACAGCAAAGGATATTGGAATTGCCAAGAATTATTTGACTGAGGACGAGTTGAAGATACTGAATGGCATCGTTTCAGGATATTTCGATTTTGCAGAGGTGCAGGCGCTTCGCCATAATCCCATGTACATGAGCGATTATGTGAAACAGCTGGACAATATATTGAGTTCTACCGGGGACATGGTTTTGGAAAATGCGGGAACAGTGAGCCATGTGCAGGCTCTTGAAAAAGCGAGGAAAGAATATCAAAAATATCAGGTACAGACACTTTCGCCTGTTGAAGAAGCCTATCTGCAGACGATAAAAAGTGTGGAAAAAACCGCACGTAAGAAGGCGAACGAGTAAAAGGTATTATGATAGCAAGGGTATGTCCACTACATTGACCGCAAGGTAAAACTTTCCGATGAAAAGCCGACGATGTGCTTTGTAACCTTTATAATAAGAACAAGAATAAATTCACCACACATACCATAATTGCCAGAAAGTACTGGGAACCAATGGAAGCCTATAGGCCTATGGAAGTAAAGGATCCAGTTGATCCAGAATGGGAATATCGCATCCAGGATGTTAAGAGAGTTAATGCTAAGCAGGTGAGTTATATTCAAAATCATGCATGGGAAAGAAAAGATACGTGAAAATGGTAAACCTACGTTAGCAATACTAGGGTTATAAGGTTAGAAACGTCATACTTTTACGGGGTAAAAATGGTATTTTCGGAGCGGATTTACCGGTATATGAATTGCGCGGAAACGACCTGAGAATCCGTTTCAAGGCGTTACAAAGAGCCCTCATAGATCAGCCCAAAGTATCAGAAAGTCAGCATGATACTTTGGGTGATACTTTGGAAAATAAGATTGTTGCTTTGCTAAAAGAAAATCCTTCTATGACACAGACTGTTCTGGCAGAGAAAACAAAAGTATCCGTGCCGTCTATTAAGCGTGCTATGAAGATACTTTCGGATACGGGAAGAATTGTCCGTATCGGCGGCAAACGCTTTGGATATTGGGAAATAAAATAGTCTAAAGAATCATTTTAAATAAAAATAATGTGCATCTTGGTCAAAGTGACCGTCATTTCTCTTTCGGGTGAAAAAACAAGCCTTTCAGCCGTCCGAAGACCGTTCCCGTCTGCTGATCTGTCTTTTCCTGCTCTTTGTTCCCCCGGGGCGCCTGTCTCCTGTCCGGAGAACACAGGTATTGATACAGGGAATCGTCTCCGAATTTTTCCGAAAACTCTTTGGCATATTCCAAGGCATTCTTGCCCTGTTGGCCCCGATAATGAACGTCCGCACCGTTTTCAATCAGAAAGCGGACTACTTCTGTCTCTCCGTACCAGGCCGCGTCCAGCAAGGTCTCCGACAGTACCGTTTCCCTTTCGGTTTCCGGAATATGGGGCATGAGCGTCCTTAAGATTTCGATTCGTCTGGCAAGATAATCTTTCCGTTTTTCCTGTCCCATGACCGCATGTTTCATATACTGTCCGATATCCGCAATATCTCCTGCGCGGTCAAGCACATATACCAGCACTTCCGCATTTTGATTGCCGCACGCGGGAATGAGAAGCTTTTCCCAGTTCTCTCTTGTGAACGGCGTTTTGGCGTTTACTTCTTCAATGTGAGCGATGATCTGCTCTGCGGGCAGCTTATCCGTGCTGTGGCCGATATACTGCTGCAGCTTTTTCAGCTCTTCCTTGGACAGGCCGCTTTTTGCAGGGGCGTTCTCCCTCTGCTCCTGAAAGGTGCCCGGCGCTGCGCCCAGCAGCTCTTCCATCATTCTGTCGGAATCCAGATACCAGGCCTTCTTCTCGGCATTGGAAAGATAGGGGTTGTCCGAACCCAGATACCTTTGATAAATGCGTGTGACGGCCGCGGGCTTTTTTAAGATAGCGTTGATTTCCGCGAGCGGCGCTTCATAGGTGACGCACAGCGCATCCGATAATTCCTTTTGTGCGAACAGCCACTCCGCATAGCCTTTGGAGAAATTTTTGTATTCCGGCAGGGTCACGGCGGCAAATTCCTCCGCCGTCCAGAAACGCCTTGCTAACGCAAGCAGTCCATAGGCGTTCTGACACTGCATCTTCCTGTACGGTGCGATATCGGCCCTGTTATAGCCGGTGCAGAGGTTCTGCAGATTTTCCAAGAAGCGGGAGACATCGTGATCCGTAACGGCCAGCAGGCAGGAAATCACCGCCCGCTCCCATACAGGCTTTTTGGAGGAGGCGAACTTTTCCGCCTTTGCCGTCACCTGATCCTGCGCATATACGGCCTTATCCGCAGTATTGTACAAAAGACACAGCAGGACATTCGTGCCGTGTACATACATGGGGTAGCCGTTCGTGCTGAGCGGCAGTCCCTCCGGCAGGATTCGATAAATATTGTCCGTATCCGCGCAGGCTAAGAGATCGAGCAGCGGCCACAGACGGTCGCAGTGATCGTAGCCGCCGGAAGTCGGCAGGAGCGAGACCTTGGCAATCTGATAGAAAATACGCTGCAGTCCGGCATAATCCTCTTCTTTCATAGCCTGTGCAAGCATCTTCTCAAAGAGTGCCTGTCGGTAAGGATTGCCGGGAAGCGCGTTTAAAATATGCCTAAAATAAGCGGGACTTCCTTCGGGATAGGTCTCCTTTGCGGAGGCGGCGGTTTTCATAAGACTCTTCATGTATTGATCCAGTTCTGTATCCGGCATAATTTTTCTCCGTTAAATGGTTTTTTGAAATAGTTTTTTATTTAGTATGACGCAGACAATCCTGCTCTTTTTCATGCTGCATGATTGCCTGACGAATCAGGTATAACACCTCGCCGTTGATGGATCTGCCGTCATATTCGGCAAGGTCCTTTAATTTCCGGTGTGTCTCGGAATCGATTCGTAATCCTAAATGCTTATCTTTATTCATTCCTTTTTATGGATTGAAAATCTTGATTTCCAATCTTTTCCTCCCGAAAACTTTATTTAAGTATATTTTAAGTACATTGTATGATATTATGTTCTGGGTGGACTTATTTTAAGTACATAATATTTTGAGGCGAAGAGTTTGCGGGGGTGTTATTTTGTCTGCTGCTTATAATAAAGAAATGCTATGTATAAGGAGGCAGACCAATATGGAACGGTACGGATATATCAGAGTTTCCTCGAAAGACCAAAATCCGGACAGGCAGCTGCTGGCAATGCAGGAGCAAAAGATCAAAAAGCATAATATCTATCTGGATCAAATGTCGGGAAAGGATTTTGCAAGGCCGCAGTATCACAGGCTATTGCGGAAGCTGCATAAGGGAGACATCTTCATCATCAAGAGCATCGACCGGCTGGGAAGAAATTACGGGGAGATATTGGAGCAGTGGAGAATCATTACCAAGGAAATCGGTGCGGAAATTCAGGTGCTTGATATGCCGCTTCTCAATACGGGAGGCGGGCCGGAGGATCTGACGGGCGTGTTCATTGCAGATCTGGTGCTCCAGATTCTTGCGTATGTGGCGGAAACAGAGCGGACATTTATCAGGCAGAGACAGGCGGAGGGAATCGCCGCGGCAAAGCAAAAAGGCGTGCAGTTCGGCTGCAGGAAACAGGATACGCCGGACGGCTTTGAGACCTATTATGCATTGTGGAAAGAACGGAAGCTATCTGTGCGAAAAGCGGCTGAGCTGTGTCGGATGAACTACAGTACTTTTTATCGCAGATGTAAAGAAAAAGAAGATATTGAAAAAAATAGTTTCAAATTGTAGACAAAATGAAACAGACGCAAATTGCCTCTTTCTCAATAAAAATGGTACATATTTTTTTCTATCAGCATTATATCTGATGTGTTTCAAAAAGTCTACTTTTTGAAACAGGGAAAGGAGTGATTGTGAGATACACATCAGCAATATTAAAGGGAATAGCTGGAGCAGTTTTTGTATTTCTTTTGGGTTTCGCAATGATGCTCCTATTGTGGACAGTAATAGGAAATCCGAATAATCTTCCGGGGCTATTCTATTATCGTGCGGCTACGATAGGTGATGGAGTATGTCTGCCAATTTTAGTAGGTTCAGGAATCGCATTTTTACAAATCAATAAAAGTTCCTTAAATAACAGAAAAAATGGCCCTATCCTTGTTTTGTCAATTGCAAGTTGTATTATAGCTGCTGTAATACAGGCATCATGGCTGTTGCGTAATGACACCGTGTTGAATTGGTCTATTCCGATACAGCACCATTTTAATATAGCTGGTTGGTACCATTCTTTGTTTTTCATTGGTATGTTTGGTATATCCATGTATTTATTTGGTCATATTTGGAAGATTATGAAGCATAAACAACAGGAGAACAGTCACTGGGATTATGTTTTATTTATGCTGTTTTCTTTTTCGGGTTCTCTGTTTCTTTTTATGCATGTAACGGACGATTATCATAAATATCTTCCAATGGAATTATTATTATGTATTTGTGCGATTTTTGCATATATTCTGTTAGGCGTTTATGTGTGGTCGGCACAGTATAAGATAGATAAAAAATTGTGGTCTGCCATGGCTATGGGAATAGAATCCGCTTATTGTGTTGCAGTGTTTATCTGTATTCCGGCTCAGGGTGATATTGTGCTTGCTATTGCAGCGGGACTTTGCACTTGCTTTTTGTGGAGATTACATAACTTTACTTTTGGCCAGATGTTTTTGCAGGATTTATGGACAATTCCTGTTCATATGGGTGTAATTTATGTACTCACGGGCATCACGAGCATCCAAGGCCAAATACTGATATGTATTCCTTTCATTGTCATGGTGGCCCTCAATGAGTACTTACATAATGGGGTGATAGAATGGCGTTTCTTTTCTATCGGGCTAATGGCGATTTATCCCATCATTTCTAATTTATTACCTATCGTTAAAGATATAAAAGACGTTAAGAACATTTTATTTAATTTCTCTGTAGTTTTGTTGTTTAAAAAAGAAATTAAATTGTATTTTAATGAATTAATGATACAAGAGGATAAAAGAAACAATAAAAAAATAAGTGAATCTGAGTTTTTAGACAGCAAAAAGAAAGTTTATCTTCAAATAATAATAGGGATAATTTCTGTCCTCTTGGTATTGGCACATTGGATATATGATTTGGCAAAAAATAGTCGATACAGAATTGTTACTGGAAATATACACTTTCCTCTGTGGTGCGTTATTTTGCTGATTGGTCTGCTGGGATTTTTGGGCATTATGGGAATGAGCAACTTGCGCAAATACAAATTCATAAAATGGATGTCCATATTTATAAGTTGCGTTGTGTATATAATAGCCATTTATTTAATTTGGAGCAATAGAGGTGGATATCTACAAATTGTCTGGAACCCAATCAAGTGGTTTTTATTTTCTTGTTCATTGTGTGCCTGTATCGGAGCCTCTTTATTGTTAGCGCACGGATATTTTATGAATATGTTGCTATTACGCGGAGAAAAGAAAGATACGTTCGTGGGTGTGACGGCAAATTTGCTTTTTGTAGAAAGCCTGATTTTTAATTTGGCTGTAGTCATATTGATATTGTGCCAGCATACTTGGATGAGTTTGGCACTTATCGGAGGATTAGAAGTTATTTTATATGTTGTGATACCTGTAGCACTTACTAATATTCAGCAGCTTCACTGGAAAACTTATCAGGTGAAAGGAAATAAACCGATAGGAGGTGTCGCACAGGACGGATTAATGGTTACCGTACTCATGTTGTTAGGGGTTGGATTGCCCTGCATGTATGTTCAAATGATAGATGTAAAAAATTGGGCAGAATGGGTTACAGGGATAGGTTTGATAAGCTCGGCATTTATGCCAATAGGTTTTTGCTTAGAGAACAATGTAAAGCATATGCAACGTCAAAAGAAAGAATATGAAAAATATCCGGAAGAAAAAGAAATGTGGGAAATGTTGCATAAATGTTTAGTTCGGCAATCTAAACAGACTGTATTCGCTATGTTGCCATATGTGTGTATCGCTGTGGGAGGCTGTGTCATAAAGAGATGTATGCATAGTATGGCCATGCCAAAGATTATTCCGGATATATATAGCACATACATAGATGGTGAAAAATATCAAAGGATTAAAGAAAGCATTCTGGTGATATGTCAAGGACTTTTTGAAAAAGATTTTGATATGTTTTTTGGGAAAAGGGTAACTTTAATA
>CANQJL010000004.1 GCA_947624245.1 uncultured Acetatifactor sp.
GGTAAGGAACCATCCGAATCCACGTATATCAGAGTGGCCAATGCCGGGAACTGATACGTTTGAAGCCCTTTCAAGGGATCTTCGGTAAAAATCAATAAACTTGTGGTGATTTTTTCAAGTTACTTCTTGACAAAGGTCATTACATATCAGTTGATCAATATCAATCTCCCGACAGGACACAGGCTGCTGCAGGAGTGTCTGCCCTTGTACGAGTATTCCTGGTTCATAGAGCGGATCCGGACCTACCTGCAGAGCGGCGACATAGACCGCGATACAGCGGTGACCCTTGCGGTGCAGGACAGCGTCAGGGAAGGGATCTTTGCGGACTTTGTACGGGAGCACGGGACGGAGGTGCAGAATATGCTGTACACACAGTTCAACATGGACGACGCTCTGGAAGTAAGGTACGAGGAGGGCGTGGAGGACGGTATGGAGCGTGGCATGGAACGCGGCATGGAGCGCGGTGAGCGCCGTCTTCTGGTCCACCTTGTCTGCGGCAAGCTGCAGATGGGAGAATCTCCGGAGAAGATCGCGGCGGACCTTTTAACGGATCGGGAGGAGATCGACCGGATCTGCAGGGCCTATGAGGAGTGTGGGCCGGAGGAAGCGGCCGTCCTTGCCAGGCTGGAAGAATAGAGCAGATACATAACAAAATCTTATTTGATGTATAATATATATTGATTTTACTTATGAAACATTTTATATTATACTTAGAGTGCATTGAAATTTAACCGCCGTGAGGCGTGAACGGAGGAAATCAAATGGTAAAGGCAATCGTGGGCGCCAACTGGGGCGACGAGGGAAAAGGGAAGATCACGGACATGATGGCTCAGGAGGCAGACATCATAGTGCGCTTTCAGGGGGGCGCCAATGCAGGGCATACTATCGTGAACAGCTACGGTAAATTTGCGCTGCACACACTGCCGTCCGGCGTCTTCTACAGCCATACCACCAGTGTGATCGGAAACGGAGTGGCGCTGGACATTCCCAAGCTCTTCAAGGAAATACAGTCCATCGTGGAGCGGAATGTCCCCATGCCTAAGATATTGGTGTCGGACAGGGCGCAGATCGTGATGCCCTATCACATTCTGTTCGACCAGTACGAGGAGGAAAGGCTGGGCGGTAAGTCCTTCGGTTCGACGAAATCCGGTATTGCGCCTTTTTATTCCGATAAATATGCAAAGATCGGTTTTCAGGTGAGCGAGCTTTTCGATGAGGAAGTGCTGCGCGAGAAGGTGGAGCGCGTCTGTCAGCTGAAAAACGTGCTGCTGGAGCATTTGTATCACAAACCGCTGATCGATCCGGACGAGCTTGTGGAGACGCTGCACGGATATCGCGACATGGTGGCGCCTTATGTATGCGACGTGGCCGCCTTTTTGGACAAAGCGCTCAAAGAGGGAAAGACGGTGCTTTTGGAGGGACAGCTGGGAACCCTGAAGGATACGGATCACGGTATTTATCCTATGGTGACGTCCTCCTCCACTCTTGCCGCCTACGGCGCTATCGGCGCGGGACTTCCGCCCTATGAGATCAAGCAGATCGTCACCGTCTGCAAGGCGTATTCCTCCGCAGTGGGCGCGGGCGCTTTTGTGTCCGAGCTGTTCGGAGACGAGGCTGAGGAGCTGCGGCGCAGAGGAGGAGACGGCGGAGAGTACGGCGCAACGACGGGAAGGCCGAGGCGCGTCGGCTGGTTTGACTGCGTGGCGTCCAAGTACGGTTGCAGACTGCAGGGGACTACGGACGTGGCGTTCACCGTGCTGGACGTGCTGGGATATCTGGACGAGATTCCCGTCTGCGTGGGCTATGAGATCGACGGGCAGGTGACCACTGACTTTCCCGTGACGTCGAAGCTTGCGAAAGCAAAGCCCGTCTTTGAAAAGCTGCCCGGCTGGAAATGCGAGATCCGCGGCATCAGGAAGTATGAGGAGCTGCCGGAGAACTGCAGAAAATATATTGAATTTATCGAGAGCAGGATCGGCTATCCCATCACGATGGTGAGCAACGGGCCCGGAAGAGACGATATCATTTACAGGGAAAGCAGCCTGAAGAAATGAGATGCTTCCGCAAAGCAGAGGTGTTAGAATAAGAGCATGATCGGCAATCTGGAATATTTTAAAGTATTTTACTACACAGCGAAATGCGGCAGCGTCACAGGCGCTGCCGCTGAACTTTCCATCTCGCAGCCCGCGGTGAGCCAGTCCCTGAAGCAGCTGGAGCATGTTCTGGGAGTGCGGCTTTTCGTGCGGGCGTCAAGAGGCATACGCCTTACGGCGGAAGGGGAACTTTTGTATTCCTATGTGGCGGAGGGCTACGAGCGGATACGGCAGGGAGTGGAGAAGGTCAGGCAGATGCAGGATATGCAGGCGGGAGAGGTGCACATCGGCGCCAGCGATATGACGCTGCGGTTCTTTCTGCTGCCTTTTCTGGAGCGCTTTCATGAAAAATATCCGGATATCAAGGTGACGGTCAGCAACGGCCCCACTCCGGAGACTCTGGCGCTGCTGCGGGACGGCAGGATCGATCTGGGATTGGTGAGCACGCCCTTTGAGGAAATCGAGGGAATCAGCCCCCGAAGGGTGCGAGAGATAGAGGACGTGTTTGTGGCGGGAAGACGTTTTATCGCCTACAAGAACAGAATGCTGGACTTTCAGGAGCTGGAAGGGATCCCCATGATCTTTTTGGAGGGGAACACCAGCACCAGAAGCTACATGGACAGTTATCTGGCGGCCAACGGCGTGACGCTGCAGCCGGAGTTTGAGCTGGCCACCAGCGATATGATCGTGCAGTTCGCGCTGCGCAATCTGGGCGTGGGCTGCGTCGTGCGGGACTTTGCGGCGGAATATCTGGAGGCGGGGACGCTCTTTGAACTGCGGTTCAATAAAATGATACCCAAGCGGAGCTTCTGCGTGGTAAAGAACGAGAAACGCCAGCCGTCCATAGCGGCGGGGCGGCTGTTGGAAATCCTGACGGAAAAAACAGGGGACGATGGAGAAACGGCATTGTCGGAAAAGAGGAAAAATGATAAGGAATATCGTATTTGACATCGGAAATGTACTGACGGACTTTCGCTGGAAAGACTTTCTGCGGGACAAGGGCTTTGACGAGCAGATGATCGGGCGGATTGCAAAGGCTTCCGTGGAGAGCCCTCTCTGGAAGGAATATGACCGCGGCGAGATGGAAAGCGAGGAGCTGCTGCGGGAGTTCATAAAGCAAGATCCGCAGATAGAGGAAGAGCTGCACAGGGCCTACGACGATATCCACGGCATCGTGACCCCGCGAGATTACGCGATTCCTTGGGTGCGGGAGCTGAAAGAGAAGGGATACGGAGTGTATTATCTGTCCAATTTTTCCGACAAGGCTTATGACGAGTGTGCCGATTCCCTGGCCTTTATTCCCTACACAGACGGCGGAATCCTGTCTTTTCAGGACAAGGTGGTGAAGCCGGAGCCGCAGATCTACCTTCTGCTTTTGGAGCGCTTCGGCCTGAAAGCCGAGGAATGCGTCTTCTTAGATGACACGCCGGAAAATATCGAGGCGGCAAAAGCGCTGGGTTTTTACGGCATCGTATTTCGTTCGAGGGAACAGGCGCTGGCAGAACTGGCCGAGCTCGGTGTGAAGTAGCCGGGGCGGATCAATCTTCACCGGCAGTTTCGGAAGCTGTCTCGGCCGTGGGAGCCGTCTCAGCCTCGGAAGCCGCTTCAGCCTCGGAGGCCGTCTCCGTCTCGGAAGTCGTCTCCGTCTCGGAAGCCATCTCACCCTCGGAAGCCTCATCTTCCTGCGTCTGCTGCGCGTCTGCGATGGTGTGGCGGCCGGTAAGCTTTCCGTATATCCAGATGTAGATCCACAGGAGCAGAGGGACTGCTACCGTGGCAAAAATGCAGATCATGAACCATCTGCCGGATTGGGAATTGTCCGTTGCGGCAACGATCAGTGTCACCAGATAGAGCAGCGCCAGTACGGCCACGCCGGCGATGGCTGCGATCTGTTTGGAAGTTGTTTTTTTCTTGCGGGGTTCGGAGTTCATTTGTTCTCTCCTTCTGTATTTTTCAAGTGTCCGAGTATGGAAAAATTCAAGTATGAAATATCTAAGTATAAAATATCCAAGTATGGAAAGTTGTCTTCATAATAGCACTTGCGGTCTCTTTTTACAAGAAAAAGGTCTCCGGAGCCGATCGTATGCGGCACGGAGACCTTTTATAAGGGGAGGATTAAGTATTATCTTTCTCTTTGGTCTCATCAAAGGAGGGGGTTCCTTGACAATATTCAGTTTGCCACGGACAAAAAATATTATTCATTTATTTGAAAAAAATTTGTAAAATTATAAATTTGTTGCAGCCATATTGTTGTTTTAAAAATTGATTTGTTATATACTTACAAGTATGATGTTGCGGCGCGCGGGCGCGTTCTGCGCGCAAAGACGGTAAGAAAGGCGAAGATGGTGTTATCATGGCATTATTGGAAGAGTGGAAAAAGCAGGCATATAACGAAAATACGCCGCAGGACAAGCTGCAGAAAATGTGGACGGCATATTTTCAGCAGGAAAAAGAGATTTATGCAGAGCTGCTCAAGGACCCCGACACGACGGTAAAGGGGACCGTCAGGGAATTGGCGGAAAAGTACGGCGTCACCGTTCTCACGATGACGGGATTTCTGGACGGCATCAACGACAGTCTGAAGGAGCCCAATCCCATCGAGGAGATGGAGGAGGACACGCAGGTAAACTTGGGCTTCGACAAGGAGCTGCTGTATAAGAACATGGTGGCGGCCCAGGCCGATTGGCTCTATGAGCTGGAGGAGTGGAACGATATCTTTGACGAGGAGACGCGCAAGGCGCTCTACAGGGAGCAGAAGTCTTCTACCACCATCGTAAAGGAGGCGAAGGTCTACCCCAACGATCCCTGTCCCTGCGGAAGCGGCAAAAAGTACAAGAAATGCTGCGGCAGGAAGTTGGCGTAGGATTCGTAGGATTCCACGACAGAGGCGGCACGCCGCGCTTTGGGCGTGCAGCGAACAGTGTATGAGGAAGGAGCAGATCAGTGAACATAGCGTCATTTATACTGCCGAAGGCGGAGGTCTCCTATGTGAGAGACAGCATGACTCTGAGGCAGGGGCTTGAAAAGCTGTACAGATGCGGATATAACACGATCCCCGTCATCGATGTGGAGGATCGGTATGTGGGCGTTATCAGCGAGGGCGATTTTTTGTGGAATGTTCTGTATTATAACCAGAAGCTTGAAGACGTATCCGCCAAACAGCTGGAAAGCACCACCGTTCGAAGCATTATGCAGGGCGGCAGGGTGAAGCCGGTCAGCATCGACACGGCCATGGAGACGCTGTTGGAGCAGGCGCAGACACAGAATTTTGTGCCGGTCATCGATGACAGGAACGTTTTTATCGGCATTATCACGAGAAGTGAGATCATCAAATATTTTGCCAACAGAAAGAGGAAAGAAGAATGAAAAAACTGGAAGAATATGTACTGAGCATACCCGATTTTCCTGAGGAGGGCATCATTTTCCGCGACGTGACCAGCGTGCTGCAGGATGCGGACGGCCTGCAGCTTGCAATCGATACCATGCAGGATAAGATCAAAGATCTGGAGTACGATGTGGTGGCGGGTCCGGAGTCCAGAGGCTTTATATTCGGAACCCCGATTGCCTATAATAATAAAAAGCCCTTTGTATTGATCCGCAAGGCGGGGAAGCTTCCCCGAGAGACGGTGTCCGTCTCCTATGATCTGGAGTACGGCAAGGCGACCATCGAAATGCACAAGGACAGCATCAAGCCGGGGCAGAGGGTGCTGATCGTCGACGACCTGATCGCAACGGGCGGAACGACGGAGGCGATGATCAAGCTGATCGAGAGCCTTGGCGGCGTTGTGGTCGGTGTTGTGGTGCTGATAGAACTGGCCGGTCTGAAGGGCCGCGAGAAGCTGGGCGATTACCGTCTGGAATCCGCCATCTGTTATCCGGGAAAGTAACGGTATCTTCAGCCGGACACGGCAGACGCAGAAGATCGTGCATGTTCGGACGAGACTGAAGGAGTAGGAAGCGTCGTATGGCAGAAGAGAAGCACGAAGTCATTTTTGACGATGGAAAGATCAGCAAATCGAATGAATTTGTCAATCCGGAAGAGCTCTATCAGGAGCTTATTTCCCGTGTGCAAAAATATCATCCCAGCGACGATATCTCCATGATAGAGAAGGCGTATAAGGTGGCGAGCGAGGCGCACAAGGACCAGCTTCGCAAATCCGGAGAGCCGTACATTATCCATCCGTTGAATGTGGCTATCATTCTGGCGGACTTAGAGCTTGACAAGGAGACGATCGTGGCCGGTATTCTTCATGACGTGGTGGAAGATACCGTTATGACGGAGGAGGACCTGATCAGAGAGTTCGGCGAAGATGTGGCCCTGTTGGTGGACGGCGTGACAAAGCTGGAAAAGATTCCGCTGTCAGGCGGGGGAAGCCAGCCGGACGACAAGCTGGAGATGCAGGCGGAGAATCTGAGAAAAATGTTCCTTGCCATGGCAAAGGATATCCGCGTGATCATGATAAAGCTGGCGGACCGTCTGCACAACATGCGCACGCTCAAATATCAGAAGCAGGAGAGCCAGCAGCGCATCGCCAGGGAGACGCTGGAGATCTATTGTCCCATCGCGCACAGGCTGGGCATCAGCAAGATCAAGACGGAGCTGGACGATCTGTCCTTAAAATATCTGGAGCCGGAAGTGTACTATGATCTGGTGGAGCGCATTGCGGTCCGCAAAAGCGTCCGTGAAAAATATATCCAGAGCATTGTGGACGAGGTGCGGGAGCATATTGAGAACGCGGGCATCAAGGCGAAGATCGACGGACGGGTCAAGCACTTTTTCAGCATTTACAAAAAAATGCTGAATCAGAATAAGACGCTGGATCAGATATACGATCTGTTCGCAGTGCGGATCATCGTGGACACGGTGAAGGACTGCTATGCGGCGCTGGGCGTGATCCATGAGATGTATAAGCCCATACCGGGACGATTCAAGGATTATATCGCCATGCCCAAGGCCAATATGTACCAGTCGCTGCACACCACGCTGATCGGCAGCACGGGGCAGCCCTTCGAGATACAGATCAGAACCTTTGAGATGCACAAGGCCGCCGAGTACGGTATCGCCGCCCACTGGAAATACAAGGAGGCCTCCGACGGCAAGCATGTGGAGGGCCAGGAGGAGGAGAAGCTGGTATGGCTGCGCCAGATCCTGGAGTGGCAGCAGGACATGTCCGACAACAAGGAATTCATGAACCTGTTAAAGAGCGATCTGGATCTGTTCGCGGACAACGTGTACTGCTTTACCCCCACGGGCGAGGTGCGGAATCTGCCCGCAGGCTCCACGCCCATCGACTTTGCATACAATATTCACTCTGCCGTGGGCAACAAGATGGTAGGCGCCCGGGTGAACGGCAGACTGGTGACGATAGATTACGAGATCAAGAACGGCGACAGGATCGAGATCATAACCTCGCAGAATTCCAAGGGTCCTAGCCGCGACTGGCTGAATGTCGTCAAGAGCACGCAGGCAAAGAACAAGATCAGCCAGTGGTTCAAGAACGAGCTGAAGGAAGACAATATCGCCAAGGGCAAGGAGCTTCTGAACACCTATTGCAAGGCGAGGGGAATCAATCTTTCGGAGCTTTTGAAGCCCGAGTACATGGAAGCCATCATGCGAAAGTACGGCTTCAAGGATTGGGATCCCGTTCTGGCGGCAATCGGGCACGGCGCCCTGAAGGAAGGCCAGATCGTCAACAAGATGCAGGAGCTCTACGACAGGGATCATAAGAAAGAGCTGACCAACGAGGAGGTCCTTAAGAACATTGCAGAGGCGGGAAATGCCAATCTGGCGAAGATGTCTCCCAGAGGAAACAAGAGCGGTATTGTGGTAAAGGGCATAGCGGATCTGTCGGTGCGTTTTTCCAAATGCTGTTCTCCCGTGCCGGGTGACGAGATCGTGGGCTTTGTCACCAGAGGGCGGGGAGTCTCCATTCACAGGACGGACTGCATCAATATCATGAATCTGCCGGAGATCGAGAGGGCGCGCCTGATCGATGCGGAATGGCAGGCTCCTGAAAATTCCAATGAAAAGTACGTGGCGGAGATCGTCATATATGCGGACAACCGAAACGGTCTGCTGGCGGATATTTCCAAGGCGATAACGGAAAAGAATATCAATATCCTCTCCATGAATACCAAGACCAGCAAACAGGGACTGGCCACGCTGCAGACTACCTTTGAGATCGAGAGCCGTGAGGAGTTGAATCGGGTGATCGAAAAGATCAGAGGAATCGAGAGCGTGCGGGATATCGAGAGGACTACGGGCTAAAGAGCGCGGGGACATTTTGAACGGAAAAGTCGGCAGTGCAGGAGACTGCAGGCACGGCGGAAAAAGCATGGGGAAAGGAAATCGGACAATGGCGGATATCAAGATCGGGCGCATGGTGATCGGCTCTAATCAGACCAACTGCTATTTTCTGTACAGAGAGGGAGAGCCGCAGACGGTGGTGATAGATCCGGCGGATCAGGGGGCCAACATTTACGGCGCGCTGCAAAAGAACGGGTTCATTGTAGCGGGCATATTGCTCACCCACGGACATTTTGACCATATCTGGGGGCTGGACGCCCTGCGGAACGCAGCCAATGCAGCGGCGGAGGCAGACGGCCGAGACCCGGTGTCGGTGTACGCCTGCGAGGCGGAGCGTGAGCTTCTGAAAAATCCGCGCATGAACGTGTCGGAGCAGGCGGGCCGCGCCTGCAGCACCTATGCGGATATATATGTGAAGGACGGACAGGAGCTGGAGCTTGCCGGAATCAAGATCAGGGTCATCGCCACGCCGGGACATACGGAGGGCGGCTGCTGTTATTACATGGAGGAGGCAGGCATACTGATTGCGGGCGATACGCTCTTTCAGGAATCCGTGGGCAGGACGGACTTCCCCACAGGAAGCATGAGCACTCTGGTACATTCCGTTCAGGACAAGCTGTTCGTTCTGCCGGACGACACCAAGGTGTACCCCGGCCACGGCGACAGTACCACCATCGGGCATGAGAAGCGGTACAATCCGTTCTGCGCCATAGCGGACTGAGGAAGAAGCCGGAGCCTGCAGGGGAAAGCATATGTTTATTGTGTATCTGAACAGAGAAAACTTCGAATACGACGTGCAGGCTCTTGTGAAGGCTTTCTATCCGGAGGAGCAGGTACAGGTCCTGACGCCCGCCACACGGGAGGACACACGCCGCCGGCTTTCGGAACAGGCGCGGCTGAGGATAGAAATTAAGGACGATAGGGCGGAGTTCGTCTTGGACGGCGAACCTTCCCTTTATGATTTCGTGAAAGAACAGGAGGCCCTGGCCTTTCCGGAAGCAGATGAGGACGGCGAGCGGGACGCGGTTCTGAAGGAGATCAGGAACAGAGGCTTCAAGGACGGTTTTAAAAGATACCTTGTAACGCTGCTTCACCGTGCCACGGGAAAAGTCCTGCCCTGGGGAAATCTCACGGGCATCAGACCTACCAAGATCGCCTACGGTATGCTGGAGCTGGGCAGGAGCGATCGGTTCATTCTGGATTATTACAGACAGAATCATTATGTGAGCGAGGAGAAGGCCGAGCTCGCACTGGATATAGCGAAGCGTGAGAGAAGGCTTCTCGCCGGCATACACTATCGGGACGGGTACAGTCTGTATATTGGGATTCCTTTTTGTCCCACCACGTGTATGTACTGTTCTTTCACGTCGTTTTCCATTGCGGGATATCGGGACTCGGTGGAGCGATATCTGGACTGTCTGATTCTGGAGATGGAGCAGACGGCGCAGATCATGCGGGGAAAGATTCTGGACAGCGTCTACATCGGCGGAGGAACGCCCACCACACTGGAGCCCGCGCAGCTTCACAGACTGCTTTCCAGACTGAAGGAGTTGTTCGATTTTTCCACAGTGCAGGAGTTTACCGTGGAAGCCGGCCGGGCGGACAGCATCACGGAGGAAAAGCTGAAGGTACTGTATGAGCACGGCGTAAGCCGTATTTCTGTCAATCCACAGACTATGAAGCAGGAGACGCTGGATATCATCGGCAGACGTGCCAGTGTGGAGCAGGTGGAGCAGGCCTATGCGCTGGCGCGGAAGGTCGGCTTTGACAATATCAATATGGATCTGATCCTGGGTCTTCCCGGGGAGACGCAGGAGGACGTAAGGCATACCGTTGACCGCGTGACGCAGATGGGGCCGGACAGCCTGACCGTTCACTCTCTGGCCATTAAGCGGGCCTCCAGACTCAATCAGTGGATACAGGAGAACGGCATCTCCATGCTGCGCAATACCGATGAGACCATGGAAATCGCGGCCCAGGGCGCAAGAAAACTGGGACTGGTGCCCTACTACCTCTATCGGCAGAAGAATATGTCCGGAAATTTTGAGAATGTGGGCTACGCGCGGGAAGGAAAGCTGGGAATCTATAACATTCTCATTAACGAGGAAGTGCAGACCATAGTGGCATTAGGTGCAGGCAGTATCTCCAAGAAAGTCAGTTACAGGGCGGCGCAGGACGGCGGGGAAAGCGTCTTGATCGAGCGGTGCGAGAACGTGAAGGAAGTCGCCCAATATATCGAAAGAATCGGGGAAATGATCGAGAGAAAGCGTGTATTATTTTGTGAGTGATGACTCGAAATATATGTAAAATGGTTGAGTAGGAAATGAACACCCCAACAGAGCCGGTTGTTGGGGTGTTCATTTTGGTTTGGAAGGGGGCATTTGAATCTTCATAATATGTACAACAACGCATTGATATTTTATTTTGTGTTGTGTATAATATTAAGCGAAGAGGTGATGGCGTTGAACTTGATTCTGCATACTGTCAAACAGGAAAAGCAAAGAATTGAATATATGCTTGGAAAGTATCAAGCGGAACTTTCCGTTTTACCGCGAGGTACAATATCGACAAAGACGGTTGGCGAGAAAACATATTATTATTTGAAATACAGAGACGGTAAAAAGGTGATATCTAAATATGTCGGAAAAAAGGAAATTGAAAATATTCAATCTCTTGTTGAAAAGCGGCGGCACATTGAGGCAATGGTGAAATCTTTACAAGAGGAAAAGGCGATTGCAGATAAAGTATTGGAGGGTGCGGTATGATTCTATATCATTATTCTGCCGGTGTACTTACAAAGGAGCAAGCTTTGGAAGCATTGAAAATCAAAAAACTATACAATCAGTTAGTGCTGTCATCTGAAAAAGCACTTTCGTATCTGAAATTTATAGGGACAGTCCCGCAGGAGGAATTGTAATGGAAGCAGAAAAGTTTGGCGCTGTTATGGGCGTGCTTGTAGAGCAGATTGTTCACCTGATTACTGAAAACTGTGCATATGACGAAATGACCGCTGCGAATGAGTTTTATAACTCAAAGGTCTACGCTCTTTTAGAGCAGGAAGAGACAAAGCTATGGCATTTCAGCCCCCTTACCCTATTTAATCTATTTGATGAAGAAATGAAAACGGGCAGCTTTGAACTGCCGGAGGAGGCTTGATTATGAGCGCTCAGGGTAAATTTATGATTTACTGTGCCGAGCAATACAAGCTGGCAAAGCATCTGACAGGCAAGCAGCTTGCAGAACTGTTCAGTCGTTACTGGGTCTGGGAATATGTTTACTCCTGCTATGAGGCCCTGCATACGACAGGTACGAACTATATTATTGAGGATATTGACCTATACATTGAAGCCCGCAAGTCGGCATTGTCTTGAAGAAACGATATGAAAAGATCGTGCTTATGTACAGATGATTGAATTGTTCAATTAATATGTATGTTGGGATTATTGGATATTGATGACATTATATGGAACAGCATAGGAGCTGATGACGGATAAGTTATTTATAGGGCGATTCTAAAAATATGGAGACATAGAAAACAACGGACATATATTTTGGACGTTGTTTTTTTCTGCTTTTTTGCAATTCAGACGGTAGTTATCGGGCAGATTTCTAAGAACGGAATCCCTGTTCTGCAATCCAATATGCAGCCCAGAAAAAATCTATGGTCATTCGGTGCCGAAAATAGTCATTTGATGCGGCGGACATGGTGCGAAAAGCGAAAAACAGCCGATAATACTATTGAGTATTTATGCAAACAGGATAACACGGCGGTACAAGCTTTGAATGAATGTACGCTGAAGCGCGCAAGGAGTGTAAATATGACGATCATTGTATGTGACGACAGCAGGACGGACAGGGAAAATCTGATCCGGCTGCTTCGGGATTATGAAAAGAAGAAGGGCCTGGCCTTTGACATTACAGAATATGACAGCGGAGAAGCGCTGCTGCAAAATATAGATCAATTACAGGACAGCAGCATTTTATTCTTGGACATCAACATGGCAGGCACAGACGGACTGGACGCGGCGGCACAGATTAAGAGCCTGTACCCCAAAATCAGTATCGTGCTTGTGACGGCCTATATAGGCTATGCGCTGGAGGGGTACAAGGTGGAGGCGAGCCGTTTTCTGGTAAAGGACGATCTGGAGGTCTCCCTTACCGAGTGCATGGACATGCTGGTCAGAAAGCTGGAACAGGACACACAGGTGAGGGAGTTCTCTTTTGTGGAGGGAAATATCCGGCTGAAGCTCAGTGATATTCTCTACATTGAGACGGCAAGGCACAAGAACATATTTTATACCAAAAACGGAAGCTTCCAGATCTACAAAAAGCTGGACGAGATAGAAAATGAGCTGCGGGGATACGGTTTTGTGAGGATTCATATGAGCTTTCTGGTCAACATGCGCTATATCAGGAAAATCAGCAGCTATGTGATGACATTGACCACCGGGAAGGAAATATCGGTTCCGAAGACCAGATATGCGGAAGTAAAAAAGCAGTACATGCTGTTCAAGGGGGTGGAGTGAGATGTCCGCCGAGACTCTGGTGTCATTTCTTTTGCTGACGATAGAAACCTATGGAAGCATTTATTTTTTTAATACTTTTTTACAGCAGAAAAACAGCAGGCTTCAAAAGTACCGATTTCCTTTTCTGATTGTCTGTATAGCGATAGGGGCGTTTTCCAGTGATTGGATCGGAGGATGGAAAGTGCTGCTTATCATGATGGCGTGTGTGCTGCTGTGCCTGATTTTTTATAAGGCTACATTTGTACAAAGCGTTTTCTTCTCTGTGCTGAACTATGGTATGCTGATCGGGATCGAATACCTGAGCATTTCCGTAATGGACTGGCGCCTGTTTTTGACGCAGTCGTGGGGAGAAAACCAGGCGGGGGCGTATTTGGTGATTCTATTGTCGAGAGTGTTATGGATCATAGCGCTTCTGGTGGTACGAAGGTTCAGGAGGCAGCGGGAAGAAGATTATCCGCTGACCAATAAAGAATGGGCTACGCTCAGCGTGATTCCGATGATTACAGTATGCGCTATCCTTGCCATGATATATTGTTATACGGTAAATGAACAGATACAGTCTTTTTACCTGTTTTTGTCAATGGGATTAGCGGTCATCGATTTAGTTGTCCTGCAATTGATGCAGAATCTTCTGGAAAAAGAAAAAGCGCTCCGGATCAGTGCTCTTGTCAATCAGAATCAGAGGAACCAGCTCTCGGTCTATGAGGACGGGAAGAAATTGCAGGAACAGCAGCAGAGGAAAATGCACGATTATAAAAACCAGTTGTCAACTATACAAACGCTGCTAAAAAGCGGGGATCATCAGACGGCGCTCCTGTTTACGGAAAAGCTGACAGAGAGTATTTCCGAGAATCTGTCTGCAATTAATACAGGCCATGCGGTCGTCAATGCAGTAGTAAACCAGAAATACAGAAGGGCAAAAGAGAAAAATATCTCTATGAGCCTGAAGGTGGGCAATCTGCAGGAACTGAAGATGCGGGAGGAGGATATTGTGATTGTGCTGGGCAACCTGCTGGACAATGCCATAGCGGAGTGCGAGAGAGTGCTTGCGGGCGGAGCTAAGGGAGCCGTTATCTTTTTGAAGATGGCGCTGGAAGACGGAAATCTGATTCTGTCCGTCAAAAATCCCGTTCTGGAAAAGGTAAGGATTGAGGATAGTACCGTTCAAAAGAAATATACGGACGGTCACGGAATCGGGCTGTTGAATGTGAAAGCTGTGGTGGACAAGTATCAGGGCGATATGGCGCTTGACTGTGACGATAAGGAGTTTCGGGTGGCAATTATGTTGTGAGTCATAGTCATTCGGTGTCAAAAATGGGACTCCGGTGCAAGGGGGATATGATTTTTAGGAAGGGCAGACGATGAATTTATAAATAAAAAATCGATATTTTGGAGGTTCATGTGATGGCTATGGAAATTCATGAAATTCGACCTGATTCTATCAGACAGTATCCGGAAATAAATAAAACACATAAGAGTGAAAATGACATGTCGCCAAATAAAATTTTGCAGGATGAGTATATAAGCAGTGAAAAGGCAGAAAGAAGAGTAAGCGGCTTATATAGAGTGGCACAGGATGAAAATGGTGATCGTAAAATTGTTTATGATGATCCTCATAAAAAGGACCGTGCCGCTTTTGACAGGGCAGTACCTGCAGCAAGAGAGGATCAGCCGGAAAAATGTACCACAAACACAGATGCTGTTGACAAAGAGATCGAGAAGTTGAAAGAGGAAAAAAGGCAACTACAGCAGCAGATTTGCAGTGCCAATGGAGATGAAGAAAAGAAAAAAGAACTGGAGCGTAAGCTGGCGCAAATTGAAAATGAATTATCTCAAAAGGACAGAATGAAATCAGAGCTTGGACAGAGCCGGAAGACACAAGCTTTTGTGGCGTATGAATCAAGCATTATGACAGTGCCGACAGCAGGCGGAAGTATTGAATCATAATGTGATGAAGCGGCAAAAATTGAACATTAAAAATTAAATTCTTTATGCAAGAGCCGCTGAAGGCGGCAGAATGAGAGGAAAGATGAGAGTATCAGGCAACACAGTTAATCCTTACTCGGCGTATGCAACAGATAAGTCATATGCGGATAGAATTATTACTGAATGAGCGAACACAAAACAAAAGCATTCTGTCAGGAATTGCAGCCAAATTCAGGATCCAAAATGGCAGCATGAGGATAGAAGAAAGCGGGCCAGAATCTCACTATTTACTCCGTGATATTGTCCATGATGTGCTGAACAGTATCACAGGTATCGTCGAAGGAGATTTCTTTTGCATAGTCAAAATCTTGCTGATACTTTTTCCAGAAGCTCCGGAGCTGTTCGCTTGCACGGATTTCTGCGATAATGTCAGGGTAGAGTTCCAGCACTTTGCGGCTGCCGCGCTTGTCCGTCGTCCGTTCCAGAGCTTGCAGCAGCGTCTTTGTATTGCACTCCGCGCCGCGCAGGGCGTACAGAATATGTATGTCATAAAAATCTCTCGGACGGGTATTGGCAATGCTGCGGGATAGTATTGTTTCAATCTTTTCCGCCAACACCGTTTCAAGGTTATAGGCAAGGATGCTGATAGTGCGGTCATCGAACAGGAGAGAAAAGGTATATTCAATTTCCCTCGGTGTGATAACATCTCCGGTAGTCACATCCACGGTCAAGGGTACGCTGATCGGCTGGTAGTTCGCTTTTAGCGCAACACGGATGCCGGGATAATCGTCCCCCGCGCGAATGTCTGAAATGTCCGCCAGCTCAAACTGCACATCGTCGGCAATTTCTACGGTGCAGATTTCTCCGAAGATTTCACGGATAGATTCATGAGTCAGCGTAAAACCCTTGATGGTGGTATCTAAATCCATTGTAGACCTTGTGTCCAGACCGACGATTGCGGAGATAAGGAAACCGCCTTTGAGAATGAAATTGTGTTTGTACCTTGACAGTGAAATTCGTTCCAGCAGCCTTTCCAGCATATAGTTCTGCATAACGAGCTGGGCAGAGATATTTTTTTCCGCAGCTTTCTTTTTGATAAAGGCTTTAAGCTACATTGGATTCTTTGTAATCATAACAGCACCTCCATATAACGCAGCACTTTAGGCTTCACACGAAGCTGATCCGCGTACTGCATCAGTTTGTGTATGTCCTTTTCTTTGGAAGTCGCGTATTTCTTCATTGCCGTGCCCACAATCTGAATGTCGCTGCCGCTGCCGCGCAGGATGTCACACAGCGTTCTTTCAAGGTCATAGACATGGATGGGGTTGCCACAGGGGGATTGCAGTTCAATCACGCCCAAAGAATAGTTCTCCGGTACAACTCGCTTGATGTTGATGCTTTCCTGTTTCAGCGATGGCGAGTTGTAACCTTTGGGGAATGTCATGGTGTACTGTGCCGGGGCGCGGTCAGAATAACCCAGCAGATACAACGCGGTATCGTGCGAGTATATTCCGCGTCCATATTTGCGCTGCAACAGGTAGAAATCATCTTCCCATGTGTTGCTGTGCACATACAGGCCGCGCCCGAAACGGTAAAGTTCCCCATTCTCTATAAGCTTCTGTAAAATGCTGCGGTGCAGCCCTGCTGCTGTAACCTGTTCTGTGGTAATTATTCCGTCCGATGACGATTCTAACAGTTCTTTAATTTTTTCTTTGTTAGTCATAGCTGTCACCTCGCTTTCGACAACGACACATCATATTGTACAAAAATAATGTGTGCCTGTCGAGACAAAAACGACAGTCTTGAGTTTGCAATACTCGGTATATAGCGTGTCCTTTCCTGCTCGGCAAGTTGACATGCGATAAGGTCAGAAGTACAATAGGGAGAAACGTTATTTCTAAAGTTTGACAGGAGGGGTCCTATGATGGATAAAGCCGGAAAACGACAGTTGAATGAAGAGCAGGCAGATGTCAACCAGATGACGCCGCCTGCCGTTTTTATTTGGTAGAACCTATTATGTGCCCGCCAATATAACATGTGTAGGTAAATCAGGATTGAAAGGAATCAAGTTTTTTCCCGAATATCCTGCTGTAGCCGTAGTGCAAAGGAATATCGGTCATATGGAAAAAGGGCTGTCTGATCTGTGAGTCCGTTTCCGTTCGGTTGGGGCAGGTCATCCGCGCGCAACCGGCGCAGACACCCTGACAGAGTACGGACTTGTCCCGGGTCAGTTCCGCCACAAAGGCAACGCTCTTTTTCGGGATCATACACAATGCCTCATTGCACCGCACGGGCATTTCAGACCTTGCCAATATCTCGGGGAGGCGTTCCAGCGGAAAATTTTCCTCGCTTCCCGGGAAGTGATATCTTGCCACACGGAACTCCGTGTGGGCAGCTATATATTGATTGTAGGCCGCATAGCCCTCAAGCAGCAGCTCGGCGGTCAAGCACTCCGCCATATAACATTCGGAAAGGAGGTTCTGCGCCAGATATTCTTCCTGAAGCAGATCCGGTCCCTCTCCCAGAGTCATCAGCACCTCGCTGTAAGCGGGAGCCTGATCTTTCGCAGTATCCTGCGCAGACGGTTCCCTAAAAATTCTGTGTTCCCATCTGGCATCCCGCCGTATGGAAGGCAGCAGCTTCGACGCCACTTCGGACAGCTCCGCCAGATGCTCTTCCCGATAGTGATATTTTCTCCTTACGTTCTCCAGAAAAGACGGGGAGGTGAACCCGTCTGTCAGTTCCTCAAAAAAAATGTCCATGGAATTCTTTTCCCTCTGCATAATAAGGTCATTATACCACAAGCGCAGAAAAGGAAGCACCGCGTAAGCGGTATTTACTTTTCAAGCGGTGGCTTGCCGATAGAATAGGCCGTGTAAACGGCTGCTGCCGATGCAATCGGCAGAAGTTCTGCGTCAGCAGAACCATTATACCACAAGCGCAGAAAAGGAAGCACCGCGTAAGCGGTATTTACTTTTCAAGCGGTGGCTTGGCGATAGAATAAGCCGTGAAAACGGCTGCTGCCGATGCAATCGGCAGAAGTTCTGCGTTAGCAGAACCATTATATCATGGAAAACGCGCTTGTGCCAGCGCTAAAACACTGCAAAAACATAAACCCCAAGACACAAAAACACATGTAATGCAAAAAAGGTATTGACAAGGCATAAAAGATAGTGTATTCTAAACATAGTTGCATAAGGCGAACCAAAGTTAATATAATATAATAAAAGTGCGGCAAGACGAACGGAGATGAATATATGAAATTGGCAGATGCTGTGGAAGGAACGGAATACATTATCAACAAAGTCGAAACGAATGATGAGGAATTGGACTCTTTTCTGTTTTCGCTGGGCTGTTACAGCGGAGAGCCGATCACTGTGGTATCCAAGAAGAAGGGCGGTCTTGTGGTGTCCATCAAGGACGGAAGGTATAATATAGACCGCTTTTTGTCGGACGCGATAGAAGTGTAGAATCAAAAAAATAAGTGACAGGGTCACTTTATTTTTTAAATGCGAGTTAGTCTAAGCTAATAAAAATAAGCAAAGAGTAACCAAAAGGAAAGAAAGGAGAGAAAATGTGCGCTGAAGCGCACAGGGAGGTATCAAAATGAGAATTGCAATGACAGGAAATCCCAATTCAGGCAAGACGACCATGTACAACGCCCTGACAGGACGAAGTGAAAAGGTCGGAAACTGGGCGGGAGTGACGGTTGACAGAAAGGAACATGCAGTAAAAAAGAATTTTTACGACGGGGACAGCGAGGTGATCGCTGTGGATCTGCCCGGCGCCTATTCCATGTCGCCGTTCACATCGGAGGAAAGCATCACCAGTTCCTATGTAAAGAACGAGCACCCCGATGTGATCATCAACATCGTAGATGCCACGAACCTAAGCAGGAGCCTGTTCTTCACGACACAGCTTCTGGAGCTGGGCATTCCCGTGGTAGTGGCGCTGAACAAAAACGACATCAATGAGAAAAAGGATACGAAGATCGATGAGAAGGCGTTGTCGGAGAAGCTGGGCTGTCCGGTGATCAAGACCACGGCCACCGCGTCTGACGGGCTGAAGGATGTGGTGAATGCAGCAGTTTCTCTCTTTGGGCAGAGCCAGAAGGCGCCCTACTCTCAGGGCGATATTGACCTGACGAGCAAGCAGGCAGTGGAGGCCGCCGACAGAAAACGGTTTGCATTTGTAAATGAGATCGTGTCGAAGGTGGAAGTGAGAAAGACACTGACGAAAGAGAAGTCAAAGGACGATGCCATCGATAAGATCATCACTCACCCTGTTCTGGGTATCCTTGTCTTTGCGGCGGTCATGTGGCTGGTATTCTTCATCTCTCAGTCCACACTGGGAACGTGGCTCTCCGACCTGCTGGCAGGCTGGATCGAGACCTTTCAGGAATGGGTGGCCGGCCGGGTGGAAAATGCCTCGCCAATCTTGCAGGCGATCCTGGTTGATGGTATCATAGGTGGTGTGGGAGCTGTGGTGGGCTTCCTGCCTCTTGTCATGGTGATGTATTTCCTGATTGCCCTTTTGGAGGATTGCGGCTATATGGCCAGAGCCACGGTCGTGCTGGATCCGATCTTTAAGAGAGTGGGCCTTTCGGGAAAATCTGTGATCCCTATGGTCATCGGGACCGGCTGCGGCGTGCCCGCGATCATGGCGTGCCGTACCATCAAGAACGAAAGAGAGCGCAGGTCAACGGCAATGCTCTGCACGTTTATGCCCTGTGGCGCAAAGCTTCCTGTGATCGGCCTTTTTGCGGGCGCATTTTTTCCGGATTCCAAATGGGTGGGACCTGTCATGTATTTTGTGGGAATCGGTCTGATCCTTCTGGGCGCGCTTCTGATTAAGCAGATCACAGGCATGAAGTACAGAAAGAGCTTTTTCATCATGGAGCTGCCGGAGTACAAGGTGCCTTCCCTCTGGGCCGCCGTGAAGTCCATGCTGGAGCGTGGAAAAGCGTACATCATCAAGGCGGGAACCATCATTCTCGTCTGCAACACGGTAGTTCAGATCATGGCCACCTTTACGCCGCATTTTGCCGTGGCTGCGGAGGACGGTTCGGATTCCATTCTGGCGATGATCGCTTCGCCCTTCGCGGTATTGCTCGTGCCGGTGGTGGGGTATGTAAGCTGGCAGCTGGCGGCAGCGGCGATCACGGGATTTATCGCAAAGGAGAATGTGGTGGGTACTCTTGCCACGGTATTCTGCCTCACGAGCTTTATCGATACGGAGGAGCTTGCGTTGGTGTCCGGCGGAAGCGAGGTGGCTGCCGTTATCGGGCTTACGAAGGTCGCGGCGCTTGCCTATCTGATGTTCAATCTGTTTACGCCGCCCTGCTTTGCGGCCCTTGGCGCCATGAATTCGGAAATGAGATCTGGAAAATGGCTTGCGGGCGCTATCTGCTTCCAGCTTGCAACAGGCTATGTGATCGGATTTACGGTATATCAGGTGGGAACGCTGATTACCACAGGGACTTTGGGAGCGGGATTTGCAGGCGGTCTTACGGCAGTCGTTGTCATAGCGGCAGTGATCGCTTACCTGTGCGCCCGTGCCGGAAGAAATGTGAAGGCAGAGTATGCGCTTGGAGCGAAGGCGTAAACGCAGCGATATAGGATATGAAATGTAAAGACATAAGACATTAAGATATAAGACATTAAGATATAAGACATAGAACGTAAAGATATAAAGCATAAAGACATAAAACATAAAGATATAGTTCGGAAAAGGAGGCATTTGCATGGCAGATATCATTGTGGCGGCGATCCTGCTGGTCGTCGTATCGGCGGCGGTGTGCTATATCGTGCGAGCCAAGAAAAAGGGCCGCGGCTGCATCGGCTGTCCCGCTGCCTCGAAAGGCGGCTGCGATTGCTGCAGTCATAAAAAATAATTCTTCGGTCCAAAGCCTTCGCTGCCGTCCGTCGCAATCCTCAAAACGGCAGCGGGGGCTTATTTTATAAATTTCTTGATCGCCTCGAAGCTTTCCTTGCTGATGACATGTTCGATCCGGCAGGCGTCTTCCGTGGCGACGGTCTTGTCTACGCCGAGCCTGATGAGCCAGCTGCTCAGGAGCTCGTGGCGTTCATAGATCATCTCGGCGATTTCCCGGCCGCTATCGGTCAGATAGATAAATCCCTCTTTGGTCACGGTGATATGGTTCTTTTCGCGCAGATTCTTCATTGCAACGCTGACGCTGGACTTTTTATACCCCAGCTCCTCGGCAATGTCCACGGAGCGGACTACGGGTTTATGCTTGCTCAAGATCAAGATTGTTTCCAGATAATTTTCCGCCGATTCGTTCACTGTCATGATTGCTGTCTCCTTCTATTGCAGATTTAATAAAAGTATACCATACCGCGGCAAAAAGGGCAAAAGAAAATCGACCGCCGCAGTTCTAAATTATCATAGCATCTGCGGAAAAGGTGTGCTACAATAGGTAAAATGAAAAAAGGATAAAATGAGAAAAAGCTAAAATGGGAAAAAAATAAAACAGCGGAAAATTTGCAAAAAAGAGAGGAAATGCGGTATGAGGACGGTTACATTACAGGAGAATTGGACGCTGCGGCAGGCTGGAACAGAGGAGCGGATACCCGCGAAGGTTCCCGGTTCCGTCTACGGCGACCTGCTGGCGGCGGGCAAAATGGAGGATCCCTTTTGGAAGGACAACGAGGATGCGGCCCTTGCGCTGATGGATCATTGCTATGAGTACAGCACGGTCTTTGACTGTGAGGAGGATATGCTTTCCTCCGATCGGGTCATTCTCCGTTTTGAGGGTCTGGACACCGTGGCAGATGTCTTTTTGAACGACAGGCTGTTAGGACATGCGGAGAACATGCACCGCACCTGGGAGTACTCCGTAAAGGAACTTCTGAAAAAAGAGGGAAATGAGCTGCGCGTATACTTTTATTCTCCCACCGCGTACATAGCGGAGGCCTTTCAGAAGGCGCCCACTCTGGGGACGGAGGACGCCATGAACGGCTTCGTGCATCTGCGCAAGGCGCATTACATGTTCGGCTGGGACTGGGGCGCACATCTGCCGGATGCGGGCATCTGGCGGCCGGTGCTGCTGCTCGGCATTGACACCGCAAGGATCGACAGCGTGGAGGTGCTGCAGTTCCACGAGGATGGACAGGTACGTCTGAAAATCACGCCGGAGATCGAAACGGCTGCGGAGGGCTCTGAAGCAGGAAAACTGCTGCCGCCGGGAAAGCTTCCGGAGGGCCTGCAGACCAAAGTGAAAATTACGTCACCCGACGGGGAAGAGAGCATCTATGACTCCTGCGGGGAGGAAATCGTAATTCAGACGCCCAAGCTTTGGTGGCCCAACGGCTACGGCCAGCAGAATCTGTATACCGTCACTGTGACGCTGGAGCGGGCGGACGGAAAAACGCTGGATATTTGGAGCCGACGGATCGGCCTGCGCACCGTCACCATGGACCGCACACCCGATCAGTGGGGCGAGCGGTTCGCCGCCTGCGTCAACGGTGTGGACATCTTTTCCATGGGCGCCGACTATATACCGGAGGATCATCTGCTGGGTCGGGTGAACCGTGAGACCACCAGGACCCTTCTGGAGAAGGCCGTTTTTGCCAATTTTAATTCCATTCGTGTCTGGGGCGGCGGGTACTACCCCGACGACTGGTTCTACGACCTGTGCGATGAGATGGGACTTTTGGTCTGGCAGGACTTTATGTTCGCCTGCGCGGTGTACGATCTGACGCCCGAGTTCGAGGAAAACATCAAGGCGGAATTTGTCGATAATCTGAAGCGCATCAGGCACCATGCGTCGCTGGGCCTCATGTGCGGCAACAACGAGATGGAGCAGTTCGTGAACCAGCGCAACTGGGTCAGCAAGGACAGCGAGGTGCGGGACTACATCATCATGTACGAGTACATTCTGCCCCGCATCATGAAGCAGTATGCGCCTCAGGTGTTCTATTGGCCGTCCAGCCCCTCTTCGGGGGGATCCTTCGACATGCCGGGGGACGAGAACAGGGGCGATGTGCATTACTGGGAGGTATGGCACGGAAACAAGCCCTTCTCGGAGTATCGCAAATTCCATTTCCGGTATCTGTCCGAGTTCGGATTTCAGTCCTTCCCGTCCCGTAAGACGGTGGAGACCTTCACGGACGATGAGCGGGACATGAACATCTTCTCGTACATTATGGAGAAGCATCAGCGGAACGGCTCGGCCAACGGTAAGATCATGAATTATATGCAGCAGACCTACAAATATCCGTCCTCCTTTGAGACGGTGGTCTATGCTTCCCAGCTTCTGCAGGCCGATGCCATTCGGTACGGGGTGGAGCATTTCAGGCGCAATCGCAGCGAATGCCGCTGCATGGGAGCCGTGTACTGGCAGTTCAACGACTGCTGGCCGGTGGCTTCCTGGGCCAGCGTGGATTACTGCCAGAGGCTGAAGGCGCTGCATTACTACGCAAGGCGTTTCTTTGCGCCGATCATGATCTCCTGCGAGGAGGAGGGCATGATGGGCAGCGGACAGGAGCTGGTGCGCCTTCCCTTTGCGTTCCCGAAGTCCATTCGCCTGAATGTGGCCAACGAGACCATGCAGGAGGAAAAGCTCACGGTAAAATGGCAGATCAGGGACGCATCGGCGAAGGTGCTGCGCGCCGAGGAGATACCTGTCACCGTGCCGGCCCTGAGCAGTCTGTGGCTGGAAAAGGTGGAGCTTCCCGACATCGGCATCTACGATCAGTATGTGAGCTATCAGGCATGTAAAGGGGAGACGGTGGTATCGGAGGGAACGGTGATCTTCTCCTACCCGAAATATTTCCGTTATGAGGATCCCAAGCTCAGCGCTTCCGTGGAGGGGAACCGCATCACTGTCACTGCTCAAAAGTACGCAAAAAGCGTGGAGATTCTGAACGACAATGAGGACCTGATCCTTTCCGACAACTATTTTGACCTAAACGGCGACAGCAAGACCGTGGAAATCCTAAGCGGCAAGGCGGATCATCTGAGACTCCGCAGCGTGTACGATATCCGGTGACGGCGTGCTCCCTAAAAGGAGATTTTGTGAAAGAGCAGTAAGGAGGCCGAGTGGCATGAAGGAGAAATATCAGATCGATACCGGTGAAAATAAGGCGTTCCTGGAAGAAATCAGAAACGACCTGTTAAGGTTTGGCCGCAAGTTTCCGTCCGATGCGGGTTCCTCTTACTATCTGGGCGACGACGGTACGCCGTGGACGGACAGACCCCGCGAGACCTGGATCACCTGCAGAATGGCGCATGTGTACAGCATCGGCAAATTGCTAGGACAGGAGGGCAGCGGCGATCTGGCAGGCGCGGCGCTGAAGGGTCTTCTGGGAGAACTTTGGGACAGGGAGAACGGAGGCTGGTATTCGGGCATTACGGCGGACGGTCAGATTCTTTCCGGAAAGCAGTGTTATGCTCATGCGTTTGTGATTTTGGCGGCCTGCTCCGCTTCCCTTGCGGAGATACCCGAAGCCCCAAAGCTATTAAAAGAAGCCCTCGCAGTGTATGACAGACGGTTCTGGCAGGAGGAGGAAGGGCTTGCCTGCGATACTTGGAACACGGAGTTTACCGTGCTGGACGATTATCGGGGACTGAACGCCAACATGCATACGGTGGAGGCTTTTCTTGCGGCCGCAGATGTGACAAAAGAGGAGAAGTACCGGAAAAGAGCGGGCAGGATCATCGACCGGGTCATCGGCTGGGCCTCGGAGAATGCGTGGAGGATACCGGAGCATTTCACGAAAGACTGGGCGGCGGATCTGGAGTGCAACAGGCTCAGACCGGCGGACCCCTTTAAGCCCTACGGCGCGACTCCGGGACACGGAATCGAATGGGCCCGGCTCATCACACAGTGGGCGCTCTCTGCATATCCCAATGACAGGGAGAAGGTAAAGCCCTATCTCGATGCCGCCGAAAAGCTGTACTGTCGTGCGGTGGATGACGCCTGGAATGCGGACGGCGCGCCGGGGATCGTCTACACTACGGACTGGCAGGGAAAGCCGGTGGTCCACGACAGAATGCACTGGACGCTGGCGGAGGCCATCAACACTTCCGCGGTACTGTACAGAACTACGGGAAAAGACAGATATGCTCAGGATTACGCCGCATTTATGGAGTATCTTGACGGGAAGGTGCTGGACCACGAAAAAGGCTCCTGGTTCCACCAGTTGGACGGTGAGAATCATCTGATCGGCACGGTATGGCCGGGAAAATCGGATCTCTACCACGCCTTTCAGTCCACGCTCATTCCCTATCACAGGACGGATCTGTCCATTGCCGTGGCGGTGGCGCAGGACAAATAGGTGGAGCGAAAATGTAAGAACCGCCGGAAATGTGAAAACGCAGAGAAGCAATGGCCGCAGGAGGGCATGAGATGAAAAAATATGATGTGACGGCAATGGGAGAATTGCTGATTGATTTTACCCTGAACGGGACTAGCGGTCAGGGCAATCCGCTCTTTGAGGCAAATCCGGGCGGCGCGCCCTGCAACGTGCTTGCCATGCTGCAGAAGCTGGGGAAGAAGACGGCGTTCATCGGGAAAGTGGGCTCCGACAGGTTCGGCGCACAGCTTAGAAGCACCATCGAGGAGGCCGGAATCGACAGCCGATATCTGTTGAATGATCCCGAGATACCGACCACGCTTGCCTTTGTGCACACTCTGCCGGACGGCGACAGAGAATTCTCCTTTTACCGAAAGCCCGGCGCAGACATGATGCTGACGGCGGAGGAGATTGCGGAGGAGATGGTGAGCGACACTCGGATCTTTCATTTCGGAACGCTTTCCATGACTCATGAGGGAATCCGGAGTGCCACGCTGAAAGCGCTGGAATACGCAAAGAAAGCAGGCGCGTTGATCTCCCTGGACCCTAATTTAAGGGAGCCTCTTTGGGATTCGCTTTCGTCTGCGAAAGAGCAGATGCTGACGGCGCTCTCTTACTGTGACATTCTGAAGATTTCCGACAACGAGATACAGTTTTTGAGCGGCGAGGAAGACTATGACGCAGGAATCGCATGGCTTCGCGGGAGGTTTGACATTCCCTTGATCTGTCTGACCATGGGAAAGGACGGAAGCAGGGCGTATTACAGAGATCTTCGGGTGGAGGCAAAGGGCTTTGCCCAAAAGGAGGTGGTGGACACCACCGGCGCGGGAGATACCTTCTGCGGCTGCGTCCTGAATTATGTCTGCGACAACAGTTTGGAGGATCTGACGGAAGAAAAGCTTCGTAAGATGCTGACGTTCGCCAATGCCGCCGCGTCGCTGGTGACGACGAAGAAAGGCGCGATCCGTTCCATGCCGGACAGGCAGGCGATAGAGGCGCTGGCGGCGAGGGGCGTGTAGAGCGTATGCCCATATAGAATATTTTCAGACAGATATAAGCAAAAAAAGTGCAGTTTGGTCGTATGCGGACGCATGTGACGGGCTGCGCTTTTTGTTTTGCAAAATATTTCTTGACGGGCGTCTGCGGGGGGGTATAATCAGTGTGTTCTTTTAACTTAAATCACAAAATTTCAGGAGGGGCAGAAGATGAAAAACAAGGCAATGATTCGGCTTGTCACATTGTTGATGATGGTGATCTTCGGGAGCGTGTTGTCCGGTTGCGGTCAGAAGACCGTGAATCTGAACAAATACGTAGAGATTGAGATAAGCGGTTATGACACTGTGGGGACCGCGAAGATCAGCTATGACATGGAAGCCTTGCGGAAGGATCTGAAGGACAGGATCAAGGTCAATACCAAAGAAATGAATGAATTGACCGCCGGGCTGTATGGGGAGATGAGTTCGGATGACCTGGTAGAAATGCTGCTGATGACCTGCGTGGACGGTTCCTTTGACAAGGATTCGGGACTGAAGAACGGGGATAAGGTAGTCTGGACATGGGAGTGTGACGACGAGGCGGCGAAGAAATACTTTAACTGCAAGCTCAAGTGTTCCGATATCAAAGAGACGGTGGAGGGCTTGAAGGAGGCGACGGTGTTCGACCCGTTTGAGCATGTCACAGTGTCCTATTCGGGAATGGACGGCAGCGGGACAATATCCTTGGAGAAGGACAATATGCCGGAAGTAATGTCCTGGATCAGCTTTAGACCATCTGTGGCCGACAGCCTGAAAAACGGTGACAGCGTCACATTGACGGTGAATGCGGGGACAGATGTGGATGCCCTTGTGGAGCAATTCGGTATGCTGCCCTCTCCAATGGAGAAGACTTATACGGTAGAAGGACTGCCGTCTTATCTCTCCTCTTCCGAGCAGATCACGGAGGACGTGCTGGAGAAAATGAAAAAGCAGGCGGAGGATTCCCTGATAGGAAGTACATCGAGATCGAGCTGGAATAAGGCAACGGTAATAGATTCCTATGATTATATTGGATATTATCTGATTACTGCCAAGGACAGCTCCACTTACGACATGAAGAATGAAGTCTATGTGGTATATAAGGTGAATGTCAGTTCCACATTGACGAATTATGACACCGAGACGGATGAAGACTGGTCTGCTTCCTACTATTATTATCTGGGCTTCAGAGACCTGATGCTTTTGCCGGACGGGACGCTGGCGGTGGATATCAGTGACTATGACAGGCCGGGCACTTTCCGGAAAGATACCGGCATACCCGACCACTGGTATGCCGCGTTTGACACCCAAATGCTGAAGTTCGAGGGCTGCGCGGTCTTGGATGACGTGCATAAAGAGGCAATCGTCAGCCACATTGAGTATTACAATTATGAGATTAAGATAACAGAGGAATAAAGAGGATTCGGGGCAGGAAACCTATTTGTCGTTCAGGGCTTCCTGCCCCGATTTTAATGTGTTATAATTGCTGACAGAGAATGTAAGGCTTCCGCCGCGCTTTTTTATTGAAAAAAATTTCCGCATATGTTATTTTATATGTTGTGTTCCGATTTATTTCAGGAAAAAGAATGTGAGGGTAATATGGCGCTGAGCAAAAAGCCCGTGACGGGCATGAAGGATATCCTTCCGGAGGAGATGCAGATCAGGGACTACTGTATCCGGATCATCAAGGAGACATACGGCAGATTCGGTTTTACGTCCATTGAGACGCCCTGCGTGGAGAACATTGCGAATCTCACCAACAAGCAGGGAGGAGACAACGAAAAGCTGATCTTTAAGATATTGAAGCGGGGCGAGAAGCTGAACGTGGCGGACGCCGTTTCGGAGGAGGAAGTGGTGGACGGCGGTCTGCGCTACGATCTGACCGTGCCGCTGGTGCGCTACTATTCTAACAATGCGGCGAATCTGCCGTCCCCCTTCAAGGCGCTGCAGATGGGAAATGTCTGGCGGGCGGACAGGCCCCAGCGGGGAAGATACCGCCAGTTCATGCAGTGCGATATTGATATTCTCGGGGAGCCTTCCAATCTGGCGGAGATCGAGCTGATCCTGGCTACCACCACCACCCTTGGGCGGCTGGGCTTTCAGGGCTTTGAAATCCGCATCAATGACCGGCAGATCTTAAAGGCCATGGCGGCGTACAGCGGTTTTCCGGAGGAAGCCTACGACAGCGTGTTCATCTCTCTGGACAAGATGGACAAGATCGGTCTGGAGGGCGTGGAGGCCGAGCTTTTGGAAAACGGATTTGAGAAAGCGGCCGTGGACAGATATCTGGAGCTGTACAGAGGTCTGGAGCAGGAGGAGAACGGCGTGGCTTACCTTGCAGAGAAGCTGCAGGGCGTGCTGGACGCTTCCGTGACGGAGGGGCTTAAGGAGATCATCGACAGCGTGCAGGCCACTAAGGCGGCGGATTTTAAGATGGTATTCGATGCCACACTGGTGCGGGGCATGTCCTATTACACCGGCACGATCTTCGAGATAGCGATTCCCGAATTCGGGGGAAGCTGCGGAGGCGGCGGAAGGTATGACAAGATGGTGGGAAAGTTCACCGGAAACGATGTACCCGCCTGCGGTTTCTCCATCGGCTTCGAGAGGATCGTCATGTTGCTTGTGGAGAGCGGCTTCAAGATTCCCGACAGGCCGAAGAAGGTGGCGTATCTCATTGAGAAGGGCGTAGGCGGAGAAAAGCTCTGTCAGGTGATCGCAAAGGCCCAGAAGGAGCGCGAAAACGGCAGCCAGGTGCTTGTGGCCAGAATGAATAAGAACAAGAAATTCCAGAAGGAACAGTTGACGGCGGAGGGCTATCAGGAGTTCGAGGAATTTTACAGGGAGGCGCTGAAGAACTGATCTTCGGCGCAGGCGGGCAGCAGTCCTGCAGAAGAAAGGAGCCGTGTCACATGAGCGGCAGAAAGAGGCGGTTATGGCAGAGTCAATGAAGGGATTAAAGAGGACACACAGGTGCGGAGAGCTTTCCGCGGCGAACGCAGGCGAGACAGTCACCGTCATGGGCTGGGTACAGAAGCAGCGAAACAAGGGCGGCATCATCTTTGTGGATTTGAGAGATCGTGCGGGCATTCTGCAGGTAATCTTTGAGGAGAGCGACTGCGGTGCGGACAATTTTGCCAAGGCGGAGAAACTGCGCAGCGAATTCGTAGTGGCTGTGGTCGGAAAGGTGGAAAAGCGGGCAGGCGCGGTAAACGAGAGTCTTGCCACCGGCGAGATCGAGGTTCGGGCAAAGGAGCTGCGAATTCTGTCTGAGGCGGAGACGCCGCCCTTTCCCATTGAGGAGAATTCCAAGACGAAGGAGGAGCTGCGCTTAAAGTACCGTTACTTGGATCTGCGCAGACCCGATCTGCAGAAAAATCTGATTCTGCGCAGCAAGATTGCCACCACCATACGCAATTTCCTGAGCAGGGAGGGTTTTTTAGAAATCGAAACTCCTATTTTGAATAAATCCACGCCGGAGGGCGCCAGAGATTATCTGGTTCCCAGCCGTGTGCATCCGGGCTGCTTCTATGCGCTGCCCCAGTCGCCGCAGATTTTCAAGCAGCTTTTGATGTGTTCCGGCTATGACCGGTATTTCCAGATCGCAAAATGCTTCCGGGACGAGGATCTGCGCGCGGACAGACAGCCGGAATTCACGCAGGTGGATCTGGAGATGTCCTTTGTGGACGTGGACGATGTCATTGACGCTACCGAGAGAATGGTGGCGGAGGTGTGCAGGGAGGCCATCGGTCTTGAGGTGGCGCTTCCCATGAAGCGCATGACCTGGGAGGAGGCCATGAACCGTTTCGGCTCCGACAAGCCGGACACGAGATTCGGCATGGAGCTCAAGGATGTGTCGGAGGCGGTGAAGGGCTGCGGCTTCGGCGTGTTTACCGGCGCCCTTGATGCAGGCGGAAGCGTGCGGGGCATTAACGTGAAGGGTCAGGCGGAGATGCCCAGAAAGAAGATAGACGCCCTTGTGGAGTTCGCAAAGGGCTATGGGGCGAAGGGGCTGGCTTATCTGTCCGTGATGCCTGACGGCAGCTACAAGTCGTCTTTCGCAAAGTTCATGACCGAGGAAGAGCTGAAAAATCTCGTCGCGGCCATGGAGGGGGAAGCGGGCGACCTGCTTCTCTTTGCGGCAGACAGGCAGAAGATCGTCTGGTCCGTGCTGGGCGCTCTTAGAGTGGAGCTTGCCAGACAGCTTGATATGATAGACAATAACAGGTTCGATTTCCTCTGGATAACGCATTTTCCTCAGTTCGAGTGGAGCGACGAGGAGGAGAGATATGTGGCAATGCATCACCCTTTCACCATGCCTATGGACGAGGATCTTGAGATGCTGGAGACGGATCCCGGAAAAGTGCGGGCAAAGGCTTACGATATCGTACTGAACGGCGTAGAGCTGGGCGGCGGAAGCGTGAGAATCTTCCAGAGCGACGTGCAGGAGCGCATGTTCGAGGCGCTTGGATTTACAAAGGAAAAGGCCTATGCGCAGTTCGGATTTCTGCTGGACGCCTTCAAATACGGCGTGCCGCCTCATGCAGGACTTGCTATTGGACTGGATCGTTTCGTGATGCTTCTGGTAAAGGCGGAGAGTATCCGCGAGGTGATCGCATTCCCCAAGGTGAAGGACGCTTCCTGTCTGATGTCGGAAGCTCCGGGACCGGTGGATCCGGCGCAGCTTGAGGAATTGTGTTTGAGCCTCGCAGAGGAAGAAGAGTAAAGAGTTGACGGGAGGCCGCCACGACGTATTTCGGATCGGAGAATGCGGTGTGGCGGCTGTTCATTTTGTCAGAGGAATACGGGGTATGTGATGAACGATCGGTATTATTTGCTTGCGCTGGAGGAGTTTTGGAGTGACGTCCGCGGAGAGCGGCTGCTTGCGGAAGCATTGCGCAAGATAGATTCCTCTCGGCAGAAAAAGGCGGAGCGCATCAGACAGCCAAAGGCCAGAGCTGCCAGCGTGGGAGGGGGACTTTTGCTGCAGCTTGCCCTGCGGGAGGCGGCCGGTACTGCCGAGAAAAAGGAAAGGGACGCGGATTTTAGTGTGTACACCGTCTCGCAGGCGCTTTCCCTGATCGACCGGCCCCGTGAAACGGTTATGGAATATGGGAAAAACGGAAAACCTTATCTGAGGGACCGTTCTTTCTTTTTTAATTTGTCTCATTCCGGCGGGTATGTATTCTGCGCCCTGTCCGACAGAGAGGTGGGAGCGGATATCCAGATATGCCAGCCTGCGCAATACAGCCGCCTGGCGGGGCGCTTCTTTTCGGAGGAAGAGCACCTTGCACTGGAGGAATGCGCCGATGAGAGGGAACGCAGCCTGCTGTTCTATCGGTTGTGGACCAGAAAGGAAGCCTACGGAAAGCTGACGGGAGCGGGGCTGGCCGAAGGGCTGGGGAGGAATTTGCTGCCGGAGGCCGGCGCACAGGACGGATCGGATATACGCTGGTCGGAATGGAGCGTGCCGGAGGGCTACAGGATCGCCGTATGCCGATATGCGTGAAGGGAATACGGAAATATTTGAAAGGTATGGAGCGTAAATGAAGCGACTGTTAAAATATTTGTCCGCCTATAAAAAGGAGACGGTGCTTGCGCCGCTGTTCAAACTGCTGGAGGCGTTCTTTGAGCTTCTGGTGCCGCTTGTGATGGCGGACATCATCGACAGGGGCATTGCAGATTCGGATATGGGGCGTATCGGGAAGATGGGCCTTTGCCTTGTGATATTGGCTGCCGTGGGACTGACCGCGTCCATCACGGCACAGTTCTTTGCGGCAAAGGCGGCGGTGGGATTTTCCGCCAAGCTGCGGCAGGCGCTGTTCGACCATATTCAGAGCCTAAATTTCACCAATATCGACAAGGCGGGGACCTCCACGATGATCACCCGCATGACCAGCGATATCAATCAGGTGCAGTCCGGCGTGAACATGGTGCTGCGGCTGTTCTTGCGGTCGCCTGTGATCGTGTTCGGCGCCATGATTATGGCTTTTACCATCGACGTAAAGAGTGCTTTGATCTTTGTAGTGGCGATTCCGCTGCTGGCAGTTGTTGTCTTCGGCATTATGGTGTGGACCATGCCGCTGTACAAAAAGGTGCAGGCGGGTCTGGACAGGGTGACGGGCATCACCAGAGAGAACCTCACTGGCGTCCGCGTCATCAGGGCTTTTCACAGGGAGAGCGAGGAGGAAGCCTCCTTCCGCGAGCACAACAGGGCCCTGGCTGACAGTCAGATCTTCGTGGGAAAGATCAGCGCCATGATGAATCCCGTCACTTATGTGATCGTGAACGGCGCCGTGATCGCATTGATCTATACGGGAGCCGTTCAGGTCAATATCGGCAATCTGACACAGGGCGAGGTAGTGGCGATCCTGAATTATATGTCGCAGATTCTGATCGAGCTGGTAAAGCTGGCAAATCTGATTATTACCATCACCAAGGCGCTGGCCTGCGCGGACAGGGTGGCAAACGTCTTTGAGATCACGAACAAAGAGACCGTCATATCGGATATGTCGGATTTGTCTAAACAGGCGGCGGACGCGCCGTTTCTGGAATTCGACAAGGTCGGCCTGACCTATGAGGGCGCGGGGGCGGAGACGCTGCGGGATATCAGCTTCACGGTAAAGCGCGGGGAGACCGTGGGCATTATCGGCGGCACCGGTTCCGGCAAGACCTCTCTGGTGAATCTGATTCCCGGATTTTACCCGGCCACGGAGGGCGCGGTGCGTCTGGAGGGACAGGATATCCGCCGGATACCGGAGGAGAAGCTGAGAGGCAGGATAGGCGTGGTGCCCCAGAAAGCCGTGCTGTTCAAGGGTACGATACGCAGCAATCTTCTGTGGGGCAATCCGGCGGCCACGGACGAGGAGATGTGGCAGGCCATAGATATGGCGCAGGCGGGAGAGATCGTGGAAGGAAAGGGCGGCCTGGATGCAGAGATAGCCCAGAGCGGAAAAAATCTGTCGGGCGGTCAGAGACAGAGAATGACGATTGCAAGAGCGCTGGTCCGTCATCCCGAGATATTGATCTTAGACGACAGCGCCTCGGCGCTTGACTACGCCACGGACGCAAAGCTGCGCGCAGCTTTAAGCAGGCTTCAAGGGGAGACGACTACCTTCATCGTGTCCCAGCGGGCATCTTCCATTCGCCACGCGGACAAAATACTGGTGCTGGACGACGGGGAGCTTGTGGGAATCGGCACTCACGACGAGCTTCTGGCAGCCTGCGAGGTGTACAGGGAGATCTATTATTCCCAATATCCCGACGAGCGGCAGGCGGACGGCACACAGACACCTCAAAAAGCAGCGCCTGCGGCAGACCGGTCCGAAGCGTCGGAGGAAAAGGTGCGGGAAGGAGGCGGACAGAATGGCGGAAGATAGGAAGCAAGAGAGTAATAACAAGAGAAAAGGGCAGGCGGCCGCGCTGCGGCAGGTGCTTTCCTATATCAAAAAATATCGGCTGATGGTCGGAGTCTCTCTGCTGTTGGCTGCAGTCACCGTGGTGCTTACGCTCTATGTACCGATCCTTACGGGGGACGCCGTGGATCTGCTGCTGGGTAAGGGGCAGGTGGACTTCGGCGCCGTGTTTGCCATCATGCGGAAAATAGGCATTGCCGTTCTGGCCACGGCAGCCGCGCAGTGGGTGATGAATATCTGTAATAACCACATTACCTATCACGTGGTCAGAGATATCCGCGAGGCCGCCTTTCACAGACTGGAGGAGCTTCCGTTAAAGTATCTGGACGCGCATGCTTACGGTGACATTGTCAGCCGCGTCATCGCAGATGTGGATACTTTTGCGGACGGACTGCTCATGGGCTTCACCCAGCTTTTCACGGGAGTGCTGACGATTGGCGGCACGCTTGTCTTCATGCTGGCGACCAATGTACCCATTGCGCTGGTGGTAGTGTGCATTACGCCGGTCTCGTTTCTCGTGGCGCGGTTCATTGCCACCAGAACGTATTCCATGTTTAAATTACAGTCGGAGACCAGAGGGGAACAGACATCTCTGATAGAGGAGATGATCGACAATCAGAAGGTAGTGAAGACTTTCTCACGGGAGGCGGCGGTCAAGAGTCAGTTCGCGGAGATCAACGACAGGCTGGAGAAATGCTCTCTGAAGGCCATTTTCTTTTCTTCCATCACCAACCCCTCCACTCGGTTCGTCAACAGCCTTGTGTATGCGGGCGTGGGTATTTTCGGCGCACTTTTGGCTATACGGGGCGGTATCAGCGTAGGCAGGCTGTCCTGCTTTTTGAGCTACGCCAACCAGTATACCAAACCCTTTAACGAGATCTCGGGCGTGGTGACGGAGCTGCAGAACGCGCTTGCCTGTGCGGCGCGAATCTTCGAGCTGATCGACGAGACGCCGCAGGTTCCCGACAGCGCAGACGCAAGGGTCCTGACGGATGCCGAGGGCAATGTCAGTCTGGAAAACGTATATTTCAGCTATGTGCCCGAGAAAAAGCTCATTCAGGACTTTCATCTGGAGGTGAAGCCGGGCCGGAGAGTGGCGATCGTGGGACCGACCGGCTGCGGAAAGACAACAGTAATCAATCTGCTGATGCGTTTTTATGATGTGGACAGCGGACAGATTAGAGTGGACGGCACGGATATCCGAAATATCACAAGAGGAAGTCTGCGGACGAGTTACGGCATGGTGCTGCAGGAGACGTGGCTCAGGACAGGTACGATCCGCGACAATATCCGTATGGGAAAGCCGGACGCCACCCCCCAGGAGGTGGAGCAGGCGGCCAGAGCCGCCCATGCGCACAGCTTTATCCAGCGTCTCCCCCAGGGGTACGACACGGTGATTGCCGAGGACGGGGGAAATCTCTCCCAAGGGCAGAAGCAGCTTCTGTGTATCGCCAGAGTGATGCTCTGTCTTCCGCCTATGCTGATCCTTGACGAGGCGACCTCCTCCATCGATACCAGAACGGAGCTCAAGATCCAGAACGCCTTTGCCCGAATGATGGAGGGCAGGACCAGCTTTATCGTGGCACACAGACTGTCCACCATTCGGGAGGCGGATATCATTCTTGTCATGAAGGACGGCAATATCATTGAGCAGGGAGATCATGAAACGCTGCTGGCGGCAGGCGGCTTCTACGCGACGCTGTATCGCAGTCAGTTCGCGGGGTGAAGAAACTTTTTCCTCACTTTGCATGCAAAATTGTAGCCGAAAATTTCCATTTGAGTATATCACATGTTTCTATTGTTTCTGACACATAATTATGCTATAATTGTGTCAAAGAAAGGAGCGAAGCATTATGCCTATTATTATGCCGATTAAGGATTTACGTAATACAACCGAAATTTCCAATATTGCACATAAAGAGCAGGAGCCTATTTTTATTACCAAAAACGGATATAGCGACTTGGTTGTAATGAGTAGTGAATTGTATGATAAATTCGCAAGGATTAACCGCATTGACCAGGCTATCTACGAATCCGAACAGGAAATTGCAAACGGAGCAGAGGCAGTCGATGCAGAGATAGTTTTTGCGGAATTGGAGAAAAAGCATTTTGGATAAATACAAGGTAACGATACAGTATCAGGGAAGAAATCTATAAAATAAGCGCCAGATGAGTTAAAAGTGTAACCGATTTTGCTATGGTAAAACAAAACGAAAAGATATGAGTTGTTTACCAGTACAAAAAGTATTAGCAATATAAGGTTATATGAAAAATTAGGATATAAGATATTTAAACAAGAAGCAGCATCTCGGGAATTACAGTTTGTATATTTGCAAAAACGCTAAGAGAAAAGTCGGTGTTTAGAGGTGATATGCTCTATGGAAGCAAGACTTGAATACTGCGGTAATTATATAGAGATCATGAATTTCCGCCACTCTGTTGATGACGAAAGAAATGGGAATCCGTATAATTGTTCATTTGATATTAAAGTGAAATCAGGCGTGTTCTCCGGCATTGCAGATGGCTGTGAATATGATTATAAGGAGTTACAGAAATTTATCAAAGCTCTTGAAGATATGATTTTGTTCAAGAGAAAAGAAATAACATTTGTTGAAATAGGATATGGTAATAAGATTGAGTTCGATTGCGGCAGATCAGGACATATAAAAGTATCCGGTGATATACAGGGTGATGCAGGAAGCCATATTCTCAAATTTGAATTTATGGCCGATCAGACAGTTTTTCCTGAATTCATAAAAGAGTTGAAAAATCTATAAATTACTATTTGTGGAGGTGAAGGATATGACTATTTCGCAGATTATAAACAAAATGATCGTCTTCTCAGAAGGCAATATTCACGATATAGACCACTTCATTCGCGTTTGGACTTACGCCAAAACGATTGCAGAATTGGAGCAGTTGGACGGTGAAACGCAGTATATCCTTGAGGTCGCTGCAATTACCCATGATATAGCCTGCCCTCTTTGTCGTGAAAAGTACGGCAACACCAATGGAAAGTATCAGGAAGAGGAAGGCATGCCGATGGTAGAAGCGTTCTTAAGCGATGCTGGTATGAGCGCATATCAGATGGAGCGGATAAAGCATCTCGTAGGCCATCATCACACATTATCGGGCATTGACGGAATAGATTATCAAATTCTTATAGAAGCAGATTATATCGCCAATGCTTCCGAAAATGGATATGATAGGAAGAACATAGACAGTTTTCTGAATCAAATCGTCAAAACAAGCACAGGAAAGCAGCTGATCAAAAGTATGTTTCGCCTGTGACAATTCCGGTTTGCTGCTGAGACAGCTCCGCCTTACAAGGGGTATGCATTTCGGGATTTTTTCAAAAATTTTGAGCCGCCTCGTGAGGCAGCCTATTACATCCACAAAGCAGACGGTTTTCGGCGCGCAAGCATGGTGGACGGAATCCTTCAGTTGAAATTGACACGCGAGGAATATTTAGGCGGCTCTGTTTGATTTGAAGGATGAAGGACTCATAGACAGATAACTTTCCGCTTGTCGAGATGTTGCAAAACTCTTTAGGAACGAAAGGGAGCCCTTCTATAATTGAGGGAATACAGGTGATGACTAAAGCTATTATAACAATCCTATTTCTTATCGTCAGCTGTCTATTGCAGCACATTTCACATGAATTACTTCATGTTTTTGTTGGCAAAAGGATGGGGTTGACACTAAATAAAATCCAGTGGTTTACGTTTCATGGCGGCACAAAAGTATTTTTTGACGGCGAAGAACAGATATTGGAATTGGACAAAGATATTCCAAAAGAATGGATATATACGAATCTTGCAGGTGTTATAGGAACAACGATCTTGGCATACCTGTTTTGCGCGGTTTATTTTTTGCTGGACATTGGATACTTAAAACTTTTTATGTGGGAACTGGGTATGGTCTTTCTGCTGACAGATAGTTCGTATGCTTTGGTATGTTCGTTTGGCAATTGCGGGGATTTGTTTTCAGTCAACAAAAATCTAAAAAGTAAAAGTACGCTTCGGTGCCTATCAGTATTGCTTTTTGTTTTGAATTGCTTTGTGGCATATATTCTATGGACTCATTATTAAATTATTTGTTGGTGCGACAACTTCCGGTTCGCTGCTGAGACAAAAAAATCCCAAATGCACACCCGAAATGCATGTTCAAAGAAGAAGCTTTCTGTTAAGTTAAGCGGTATGAATTATAACATAGAAAACTAAACTTTTAACTAAGGATTTTAATAGCTTGTACAATCGCTTGCTGATATGGTATTATAATCAGTAAAGCAATTAGGTTTAATTTGAAAATTGTTAGCTTTATGTGATAGATATTTTTATGTAAATTTTTGAAATGATATTCTTGTTGGGAAGAATAGGTGTGTATGATAATATTATTTTGAATACTATATTTAGAAAAAGGTGATTATTATGGAAACACATTATTTGATAGATTATGAAAATGCCGGAAAAAACGGTCTAAAGGGATGTGAAAATCTCTCAAGTACGGATCATATTCATATGTTTTACACGGATAATTCAAAAAATACAACATTTGATTTTATTATAAATCATGGAAAAGCGATGTTGGATATAAGAAAAGTTCCTGCGGGAGACCAGTCCTTAGATAAACATCTAATTGCATATTTGGGGTATTTGGTAGGGATAAATGTTAATAAGAAAGTCAAGTATGTGATTGTATCATCGGATAAAGGTTATGATAAAATTGGTGAGTTTCTACGAGAAGAATATGAAAAAGAGTGTGAAAATAGTATATCTGTTTCAAGAAGAAATACTATCGAGGTAAAAAAAGTCACACAGGAAAAAGATGTGAAACAGAATACAGAAAAGAAAGCACCTACAGTTAAGGTAGACAAAGCGAAAAAAACAGAGTTAAATAAACAGATACAACAGGCGTTAAGTAGATCAGAAATAGAGTATAAACCTGAAGTAATGAATGAAGTTGCCAAAGCTGTAACCTCGCTATACGGAAATGAAAAGTTTATGAATGATGTACATAATACTTTACGTGATATGTATCCAGATGACTACCTTGATGTATATGGAGATATTAAACCTGTTATTAGCAAATACATAACAGTACAGGATAAAAACGCAGATGGCAATAATAAAAAAGTGCTTCATAATGAAATACATCAGATTTTGAGCAAAGCCAATGCGGGTAAAGAGGTTATCGCATATGTGCCGGGGTTAGTAATAAGGCATTGTGATGAAAAGAATGCTTTACAGACTATATACAGAACAATCATACAAAAGTTTGGGCAGAAGAAAGGGTTGGATATATACAATAGAATAAAAAAGCATATTTAGCGAGGAATGATTCTTCGCTTTACAAGGGTGTGCATTCCCGAATCTTTTCTCAAAAAATCCAAAATGCACACCCGAAATATGTCAGCACAAGGGAACGATGATTCGTAATATTCCGTCAATAAACCATTTCAGGAAACTGTTCTTGATCGAATCGGGCGTGCGCTCCGTACATTTCTCCTGTGTGGCAATAAAGTCCGCCCTCAGATCGTCCAACAGCGACGCGCGGTAGAACAGCGAGTTGTTCTCAAAATGCAGGAACAGGCTGCGATAATCCAGATTTACCGTTCCCACCGTTCCGACGATGCCGTCGATGAGGCAGGCCTTGGCGTGCACGAAGCCCGGCGTATATTCGTAAATTTTCACTCCCGCCTGCAAAAGCACGGGATAGAAGCTGCGGGACATGCGGTATACCAGCTTTTTGTCCGGAATGCCGGGCATGATGATCCGCACGTCGACCCCTCTGCGCGCGGCGCGGATAAAGGCGTCCAGCAGCGCATTTCCCGGCATTAGGTAGGGCGTATAGAACCATGCCGTTTTCCGCGCCTGTGACAGCAGGTCGATATACAGCTCGTTGGAGACGGCGTCGTCGCGAAGCGGCGAATCGTAGTAGCTGAGGACCAGACCGTCCGCAGCGTCCGTATCTGCATAGGTATCCGCCGTCAGGTATTCGTCCGGAATGCGTTCTCCCGCAAAGGCGTCCCAGAACTGCGCGAACATTCGCGTGTAATTCTCCACCGCATCCCCTGCCATTCGAAAACCGATATCCTTCCAATGACCGTATTTTTCAATATGATTGATATATTCGTCGGCCAGATTGACGCCGCCGCTGAAGGCGACCTTTCCGTCGATGATCAGCATTTTGCGGTGGTCGCGGTAATTCAGCGTTCCCTTGATGAGCACCAGAGGATTGAATGCCGCGCAATGTATTCCTTTCTTTTTCAGCTTTTCCGCATCGGCCTTCGCATAGGTGGAGATACTGCCGAGGTCGTCGTACATGACGCGCACGTCCACGCCCTGTGCGGATTTTTCCGCAAGGATCTCCGTGATCGAATCCCACATCAGGCCGTTTTCGATGATGAAATATTCCACAAAAATGAACCGTTCTGCTTTTTTCAGCTCGGCAAGGATATCCGGAAACATCTGATCGCCGAGGGAATAGTACTCGGCGGTGCGATTTGCGTGGAGCGCAAAGCCTGTCTTTTCTTCCAGCCAGCGAAAGGTCTGGGCGAGCCGCTCGTTTTCGGCGGACAGCGCCTCATGAAGCGGTGCGGCATCGGATCTGTCTGTCAAAAGCGGCGGAGCGTGGTTCAGCTTCTTCTGAAGCGGTCTGGTAGTGCGCTTGTTTCCGAAGAGCAGGTACAATAATGCGCCGGGCAGAGGAAACGTAAGGATCACCAGCAGCCAGAGGATCTTATAGGTGCTTTCGTCTTGCTTTGTGATGATGTACAGGACGAACAGCAGAGCCAGGACCGACAGGACGGCATGGATCAATCCCGCCCATGGCGCCAGCCAGTGAAAGAGGACAAGCAGCCACAGGACCTGCACAAGCACAGCGGGCAATATGGCAAAGACGCGTCGTATGATTCTGTTCATAGAAATTCTCCTTTCGTATGCCAAGCTAATAGTATTATATCTTTTTTGGGCGCATTTTTCAATGAAAGAATATCCAATCGATGTTTGTGATGTCCAGTATATACCAAATTTTCTGTTGAAAACACCTGCTATTTTAACATATAGCGTATATCAGTACTGCACGCGACTGTACTTTGCCGCATGATTTTTATAACGGATAGAGCCCTCTTTTAAAATTTATCTCCCAAAACCAAGTCCAACACATTGGCCGGAATTTATATTATTATTAGAATTTGAACACAATTTGGACACATTTTGCTCTTAAACTAAAAGTCAGATAGTTGATGAACTCACTATCTCCCCCCTCATAAGTAACAGGAGCCTCCGGTGTAAATCGGAGGCTTCTGTTTTTCGTATGACCAGGGTTTCTATTTTGGGGTGGTAGAAAAGGAAAAAATAGAGTAAAATAATAGTGATCATGTTCTGAATTTTAGGACGGTAGAAATATGAAATTAGCGGATTTACTGGCGCGGCTGGAATACACCTGTCTGCAGGGGACCTTAGACAGGGAAGTTACGCAAGTGATCTACGATTCCGAAAAGGCCGTAACGGGCTGCCTCTTTATCTGTATCCAAGGCGCCGATCATGACGGTCATGACTTTGCCAAAGATGCGGTGGAAAGAGGCGCGGAGGTACTGATCGTCTCCAGAGAAGTGCCGGATGTGACAGGCGGCGTGACGGTCATCAGGGTGGCGGATACCCGCTATGCCATGGCGTTCATCTCGGCGGCATGGTTCGAATATCCGGCCGAAAAGCTGAAGGCCATCGGCATCACGGGGACCAAGGGAAAGACCACCACGGCCTATCTGGTGCGCTCCATTTTGGAGCGCGGCGGGTATCACGTGGGGCTAATCGGTACAGTTGAGGTCATCATCGGAATGACCCATATCAAAGCCGGAAATACCACACCGGAGTCCTGGCTTTTGCAGGAATATCTTCATCGAATGGTGCAGGAGGGGCTGGACGCCGTCGTGATGGAGGTGTCCTCTCAGGCGCTGATGCTTCATAGGACACAGGGGTTCGTGTTTGATTACGGCGTTTTTACAAATTTGGAGCCGGACCATATCGGCCCGAAGGAACACGCCTGCTTTGAGGAGTATCTCGCCTGTAAGGCGCTTTTGTTCAGGCAGTGCCGCACGGGCATCGTAAACGGCGACGACAGCCACTGGCGCAGGGTGACGGAGGGGCACACCTGTCGGCTTGAGACATTCGGGTTCGGCGAGGACTGCATGATACGCGCGCAGGATCCGAAGCTGGTGCGCAGGTCCGGCAATCTCGGCGTGACGTTTCGCGTGAGCGGGCCCACGCAGATGGAGGCAGAGGTGGGGACGCCCGGAAAATTCAGCGTCTACAATGCGCTGGCCGCCATTGCGGTCTGCAGGCATTTTGACGTCGGGGAGAGCGAGATGAAGGAGGCCCTGCTTACCGCCAGGGTAAAAGGGCGCATAGAGCCCGTAAAGATCTCCGACAAATTTACGCTGTTGATCGATTACGCCCACAACGCCATGGCGCTGAGCAATTTGCTGACCACCCTGCGCGCATATGAACCCCACAGGCTGATCTGCGTCTTTGGATGCGGGGGCAACCGTTCCGTGCAGAGACGGTTCGAGATGGGAGAGGTCAGCGGCAGGCTTGCGGATCTGACGGTCATTACCTCGGACAATCCGCGCTTTGAGGAGCCTATGGCGATCATAGAGGACATCAAGTCCGGCATGAAGAAGACCGAGGGCAGATACCTTGCAATCTGCGACCGCAAGGAAGCCATCGGCTACGCCATCTCCCACGCAGAGGAGGGAGACATCATTGTGCTTGCCGGAAAGGGACATGAGGATTATCAGGAGATCAGGGGAGTAAAGTACCCCATGGACGAGCGGGTGCTGATCCGAGAGCTTCTGGAGGAGGGAACACAACACATATGAGGGAGCTGTACGCGGACGTTATCGTGGATATTTCCCATGAAAAACTGGATAAGGCTTTTCAGTACAGGGTGCCGGAGTCTCTGCGCGGGGCGCTGGAGACGGGCATGTGCGTCACGGTCCCTTTCGGCGGAGGCAACAAGCCGGTCAAGGGCTATGTGGTAGATCTCGGCGAAGTGTGCAAGTTCGATCCGGACAGGACGAAGGACATTTTGGATATTGCGGCCAACGGCGTCGGCGTGGAGGATAAGATGATCGCGCTGGCGGCGTGGATCAGAAAAAATTACGGTTCCACCATGATACAGGCGCTGAAGACGGTGCTGCCCGCGAAGCAGTCCGTGAAGCGGCTGGAGCACCGCACTCTGCAGCGCATCATGAGCAGGGAGGAGATTCTCTCTCTACTGGGGGAGAGCAGGCGAAAGAAGCAGGTGGCAAAGGAACGTCTCCTGCAGGAGCTTGCGGATCAGGAGGCCATTCCCTATGAATGGGTCACGGCAAAGCTCGGCGTCTCCGCGCAGACCGTAAGGAGTCTGGAGCGGGCGGGGGCTGTCAGGGTCGTGACCCGAGAGAGCTTCCGAAATCCCGTGAAGCTGGAGTACGGGGAAGAACGGGAAAAAAGCCTGAGCGAAGCGCAGAGCAGAATCGTGGAGAGCATACTGTCCGACATGGGAAATGACAGGCCCGGTGTCTATCTGCTCCACGGGATCACAGGAAGCGGCAAGACCCGAATCTATCTGGAGCTGATCGAGGAGGTGGTTCGGCAGGGAAGGCAGGCCATTGTACTGATACCGGAGATCGCGCTGACCTACCAGACGCTGCTGCGCTTTTACCGGCGCTTCGGCGACAGGGTAAGCGTCATGAATTCGACGCTCTCCCCGGGGGAAAAATACGACCAGTGCGAGAGGGCGAAACGCGGGGAGATCGATGTGATCATAGGGCCCAGATCGGCGCTGTTCACCCCTTTTCCCAACATCGGCATCATCGTCATAGACGAGGAGCATGAGGGAAGCTATAAAAGCGAAGCCTCCCCCAAATATCACGCGAGAGAGACGGCGCTGGAGGTGGCAAAGCTGCATGGAGCCGGCGTGGTGCTCGGTTCGGCCACGCCGTCCCTGGAGGCATATTATCGGGCACAGCGCGGGGAATACCGCCTTTTTCGGCTGACGCAGCGCCTTTCCGGAGGCTGTCTTCCGACGGTCTACACGGTGGATCTGAGGAAGGAGTTAAAGGAGGGGAACCGCTCTATTTTCAGCAGGAAGCTTCAGGAGCTGTTGGCGGATCGGCTGAATAAGGGCGAGCAGAGTATCCTTTTTTTGAACAGAAGGGGGTATGCGGGATTCATTTCCTGCCGGGCGTGCGGCCATGTGATGAAATGTCCCCACTGCGACGTGTCGCTCTCGGAGCACAGAAACGGTATGCTCCTGTGCCATTATTGCGGCTACGGGGAACCGAAGCCCGCGGTCTGTCCGGAATGCGGCTCAAAGTACATCAGCGGTTTTCGGGCGGGAACGCAGCAGATCGAGGAAAAGCTTCATGAAATGTTCCCCGGGGTGCGGACCCTGCGCATGGACGGGGACACCACAAAGACAAAGGACAGCTATCAGCAGATACTGTCTGCTTTCGCCAATGAGGAGGCGGACGTGCTCATCGGCACACAGATGATCGTCAAGGGACACGATTTCCCAAAGGTGACGCTGGTGGGCGTGCTGGCCGCAGATCTGTCCCTGAGCGCGGGGGATTACCGGGCAGGAGAGCGGACGTTTCAGCTGCTGACTCAGGCGGTGGGGCGTGCCGGACGGGGAGAACTGCCGGGCGAGGCCGTGATCCAGACCTACCGGCCGGATCACTATGCGGTGGTCCACGCGGCCGCGCAGGACTACGAGGGCTTTTACGAGGAAGAGATACTGTACCGCGAGATGATGGAATATCCGCCCGTTTCCCATATGCTTGCAGTGCAGATATTTGCACGGGACGAGACGCGGGGCATACAGCTTGCCGACCGGCTTGCCGAGACCGTAAGAAACGTCTCTTTTGCGGAAGAGGCCGGGGCGGAGCAGGAAAAGGCGCTGCGGGTGATCGGGCCGGCGCCCGCCTCCATCGGAAAAATTAATGATATTTTCAGATTTGTATTCTATGTAAAATGCGCAGAATATGATAAACTGATACAGGTAAAGGACAGGGCGGAAGAGATGCTTCGACAGTGGAAGCCGCAGGAGACGGTACAGTTCGACTTTGATCCGGTGAACACCGTGTGACAGCATCTTTGCCCGATGACAATTGAAAAAGCTGCAGGACGCAGCGGGAGAGAGGAAAAATGGCTATCAGGAACATACGCGAGATCGGCGAGGAAGTGCTTACGAAAAAGAGCAGGGAAGTGACGGAGATGACGCCCAGGATCAAGGAATTGATCGGGGATATGCTGGAGACAATGTATGAGGCGAACGGCGTGGGTCTGGCGGCTCCGCAGGTAGGCGTGTTGAAGCGCATCGTGGTGATCGACACGACAGGGGAGGATCCCCACATTCTCATCAACCCCAGGATTGTTGAGACAAGCGGCGAGCAGACGGGCTCCGAGGGCTGCCTGAGCGTTCCCGGAAAAAAGGGACAGGTGACCCGCCCCGAATATGTCAAGGCAGTGGCGCTGGACGCGGATATGAAGCCCTATGAGCTGGAGGGGACCGAGCTGCTTGCCAGAGCGATCTGCCATGAACTGGATCATCTGGACGGAGTACTCTACGTGGAGAAGGTAGAGGGACCTCTGCTGGATGCGGGGAGCGAGGAAGGCGAGGAATAGCATGAAGATTGTATTTATGGGTACTCCGGACTTTGCGGCGGGAGCTTTGGAGGCTCTGATCGGCGCAGGGCATGACATCATACTGGCAGTGACACAGCCCGACAGACCCAAGGGCAGAAGCGGGGAACCGGTACCGCCGGCCGTAAAGGTCTGCGCTCTGAAACACGGGATTCCTGTTTTTCAGCCTTTGAAGATCAAGACTCCTGAGGCTGTGGCGGAGCTGAGAAGGTATGAGGCGGATCTCTTTGTGGTGGCGGCTTTCGGGCAGATCCTGTCGCGGGAGATTTTGGATATGCCGCGGTACGGCAGCCTGAATATTCACGCTTCGCTTCTGCCGAAATACAGGGGAGCGTCCCCTATCCAGCACGTGATCTTAGACGGCGAGGAATACACGGGCGTGACCATCATGCAGATGGACGAGGGAATCGACACAGGGGATATTTTGTACCAAAAAGAAATTCCCATAGAGAAGAAGGACAACTATGAGACGCTGCACGACAAGCTGAAGGTCCTGGGAGGCGAGGCCATTGTGGAAGCGCTGCCCTTGCTGGAACAGGGAAGGCTGACTCCCGTAAAGCAGCAGGAGGACCTAAGCTGCCACGCTCCGCTCATTCAAAAGAGCATGGGGCGGATAGATTTCACAAAAGATGCGCAGACCATCGACAGACAGATCCGCGGCATGACGCCGTGGCCCGGTGCGTACACCTCCTATCGGGGCAGACAGCTGAAGATATGGCTGGCGGAGGCGGCAGAGGAAGGGAGCGCCGGACCCGAAGAGAATTCCGGGGGAAAGGATTCCGCGGGCAGAAGCAAAGCTGTGGGGAATGCTGCCGAGAGAAGGCCGGGAGAGATTCTGGAGATCGGCAGGGATCATGTGACGGTGGCCGCCGGAAAGGGCGCGCTGCGCATTCTGGAGCTGCAGCTTGAAGGGAAAAAGAGAATGACGGCCCGTGATTTTCTGCCGGGGGTCAGAATGGAGCGGGGAGAGATCCTGGGACAGTAAGAGGAAGGAGCGATGATTTATGCCTTACTATTATTATGATGCCACATATCTGTTGGTACTGATCGGAATGGTGCTGTGCCTTGCCGCCAGCGCCTTGGTGAACAGCACCATGAAGAAATACAGCAAGGTCAGGAATTATGCGGGGCTGACCGGCGGTGAGGCGGCTCGCAGGATACTGAACAACGAGGGGCTCTACGATGTACAGGTGGAGTGCTTGAGAGACGAGCGGGGCGATCACTACGATCCCAGAAGCAGGACGGTCCGTCTCTCCTACAGCAATTACACAGGAGCTTCCGTGACGGCGGTCAGCGTGGCGGCGCATGAGTGCGGTCACGCCATACAGCATCAAAAGGAGTATGCGCCCTTGAGTCTTCGGACGGCGCTGGTGCCCGTGGTGAATATCGGCAGCAGGCTGGGAATGCCTATGATCATTCTCGGCGTGCTGTTGGGCTGGAATCAGGTACTGATCCAGATCGGCATCTGGGCCTTTGTGGCGGCGCTCTTGTTTCAGCTTGTGACGCTGCCCGTGGAATTTAACGCTTCCGGCAGGGCTGTGGAAAAGGTGGACCAGTACGGTCTCTTGACGGCACAGGAGCGCGGGGGCTGTAAGAAGGTCCTGACGGCGGCGGCCCTGACCTATGTGGCGGCAGCGGCGTCCTCGGCGCTTCAGCTGCTGCGTCTGGTGCTTTTGTTCGGAGGCAACAGAAGGAGAGATTAGGGCATGGCGGAGAATGTCAGAGAGATCGCGCTGGACACACTGCTTGCGCTGGAGCGGGGACAGGAGTACTCCGACCGCCTGATCGGAGCGGTGCTGGGCAAATACGATTATCTTCCGGCCAGGGACAAGGCCTTTCTGAAGCGTGTGACGGAGGGGACTCTGGAGCGACAGACGGAGCTGGATTATTATCTGAACCGCTTTTCTTCCGTGCCTGTCCGCAAGATGAAACCGCTTATCAGATGTCTGCTGCGCATGAGCCTGTACCAGCTTCTGTATATGGATTCGATACCGGACAGAGCCGTCCTGAGCGAGGCCGTCAAGCTGGCGGAGAAGCGGGGCTTCGGCAGCCTGAAGGGCTTTGTGAACGGCGTGCTGCGTAAGCTGGCCGCAGAGAAGGGGGCGCTTCCCCTGCCGGACAGAGAAAAGAACACGGGAGAATATTTTTCCGTGAAGTATTCCATGCCGCGGTGGATCGTAGATCTGTGGTCGGAGGAATACGGCGAAGAGATTACGGAGACTATATTGGAGGAACTGCTGCGGATTCATTCCGTCTCCCTGCGCCTGCGGACGGATCTGTCCCGAGACGGGCAGGAGACTGTCTGCAGAAGACTGCAGGAGGCCGGCGCTTCCCCGAAGCAGAGCAGGTACCTGCCGTATATCTATACCGTGAAGGCCGGTGAGACGCCGGCGGCGCTGCCGGGGTTTTCGGAAGGGCAGTTCAGCGTTCAGGACGTAAGCTCCGCGCTGGCGGTGGAGGCGGCCGGTATCCGGCCGGGAGATTTTGTGATAGACGTCTGCGCGGCGCCCGGCGGGAAGAGCCTGCTGGCAGCCGAAAAGGCGGGAAGGGTGCTGGCGCGGGATATTTCTTTGGAGAGAACGGAGCGCATTCGGGAGGCCGTAGCGCGAATGGGCGCAAAGAACCTGCAGATACAGGTGTATGATGCCACGGCGTTCGACAATACTCTGAAGGAAAGCGCAGATGTGGTGCTGGTGGACGCGCCCTGTTCCGGACTGGGCGTCATAGGCAAGAAGCGGGATATCAAATACCGGGTCACTCCCGAGGGAACGGAAAGCCTTGCCTCGCTGCAGCGTAAGATCCTCAGAGTCTGCAGCCGGTATGTGAAGCACGGTGGGATTCTGCTGTACAGTACCTGTACCATAAATATTCACGAGAACGAGGAAATGGTCCGTTTTATCACAGAGGAACTGCCCTTTGAGCCGCAGCCTCTTTCTCAGGTGCTGCCCGAGGCCGTGATGCGTGACAGAGAGCGGGTCGAGAGACTGCGCAGGGAGCGGGGAAAAGAGTGCTTTCTTGCAACGGACGAGGGCTCCCGACAGGCATGTATCCAGATGCTGCCGGGATATATGGAGGGGGACGGCTTTTTCATCGCCAGATTCCGCCGCAAGCCCTGACAGGTCCTTAGATTTCCGAAGGAGTAAGACAGATGCGGGACGCACAGAAGACGGATATCAAATCTCTGTCGCTTGAACAGCTTCAGAAAGAGATGACAGACATGGGGGAAAAGCCCTTTCGGGCAAAGCAGATCTATCGGTGGATGCATGTGCGGCTTGCCCGGAGCTTCGATGAGATGACCGATCTCTCCAGAGAGCTTCGGGAGAAATGCAAGGCGGCTTACTCCTACACCTGCCTAGAGCAGATCAGAATGCAGGAGTCTAAGCTGGACGGCACGAGAAAGTATCTTTTCCGGCTGTGTGACGGCAATCTGGTGGAGAGCGTGTGGATGAAGTACCGCCACGGCAACAGCGTCTGCATTTCCTCGCAGGTGGGGTGCCGTATGGGCTGCCGCTTCTGCGCCTCCACGCTGGACGGTCTGGAGCGCAATCTTACGCCCTCGGAGATGCTGGATCAGGTCTATGCCATACAACTGTCCACGGGCGAGCGGGTGTCCAACGTGGTCGTCATGGGGACAGGGGAACCGCTGGATAATTATGATAATCTGTTGATCTTTCTTAGAATGCTCACAGACGGAAACGGTCTCAACATCAGTCAGCGGAACGTGACCGTGTCCACCTGCGGTCTGGTGCCGAAGATGAGGGAGCTGGCGGAGCAACATCTGCAGATTACGCTGGCGCTGTCGCTCCACGCCACAACGGACGAAAAGCGCAGGGAGCTGATGCCCATCGCAAAGCAATACTCCATTCGGGAGCTGATGGAGGCGTGCAGATATTATTTTGAGCAGACCGGCAGGCGGATCACTTTTGAGTACAGTCTCGTGGGAGGCGTCAACGACACGAACCGCGACGCGGAGGAATTGTCCGCTCTGGCAGGCCCGCTGGGCTGTCACGTCAACCTTATCCCCGTGAATCCCATCAAAGAGCGGGATTACGTGCAGTCGGAAGGCGCCAGAATACGGGCTTTTCAAAATAAACTTGAAAAAAATAAAATAAATGGTACTATTAGAAGAGAAATGGGCAGGGACATTGACGGCGCCTGCGGACAACTCAGACGAAGGATCCTGGAGTCGTCCAAGGCCCCTGACGCCCTGCAGGACATTGGAGGAAGCAGCGCGTGGTAAAGACGTTTTCCATTACCAATATCGGTATCAGGCGAAAACTGAATCAGGATTTTGTGTATACCTCGGAACAGCCGGTGGGAAATCTGCCGAACCTCTTTATTGTGGCGGACGGCATGGGAGGCCACAATGCGGGGGATTATGCCTCAAAGGTCACGGTGGAGACCATGGTGGAAAAGATCGGTGCGTCCTCTGAGACGGAGAGTACCCGTATTCTGGAGGAGGCCATTCGGACGGCAAATGAGCTGATCAGGCGCCGGGCGAGCGAATCGGCGGATCTGGAGGGCATGGGTACCACGGTGGTGGCGGCCACCTTAGACGGCGACCGGCTTTGCGTGGCGAACGTGGGCGACAGCAGACTGTATGTGGCGAATCATAAGGAGATACGCCAGATCACCAAGGATCATTCCTGGGTGGAGGAGATGGTGCGCCGGGGCGGTCTGGGCAGAGAGGAAGCCAGAAATCACCCTGACAAGAACATTATCACCCGGGCGGTGGGCGCAGATGACGAGATTAAGGTGGATTTCTTCTCGGTACAGCTTAAGGAGGGCGATCTGATCCTCATGTGTACGGACGGCCTTACCAATATGCTGGAGGACGAGGAGATCCGAATGGTACTTGACGGGGCCAGAGATATGGTGGAAAAGGCCGAGGAGCTGGTGGCGGCCGCAAATGAGCGCGGCGGTCGGGACAATATCAGCGTGATATTGATCGATCCCTTATCCTAGATTCAGATTGGAGAATATGTATGATTAAGATTGGAATGATGATAAGCGATCGGTACGAGATATTGGAGAAGATCGGCACCGGCGGCATGTCAGATGTATATAAGGCAAAGGATCACAAGCTGAACCGCTTTGTGGCTGTGAAGGTTCTGAAGCAGGAATTCGGAGAGAACGCCAATTTTGTATCCAAATTCCGCATCGAGGCCCAGGCGGCGGCAGGTCTGATGCACCCCAATATCGTCAATGTGTACGATGTGGGCGAGGAGAATGACGTTCACTATATTGTCATGGAGCTGGTGGAAGGCATTACCCTCAAGAAATACATCGAAAAGAAAGCGAGACTGTCCTATAAGGAGGCAGTCAGCATTGCCATACAGGTGAGCATGGGAATTGAGGCCGCTCACAACAATCATATCATTCACAGAGATATCAAACCCCAGAATATCATTATTTCCAAGGACGGAAAGGTCAAGGTGACGGACTTCGGCATTGCCAAGGCTGCCACCAGCAATACTATTACCTCCAACGTGATGGGATCCGTCCACTATACTTCACCGGAGCAGGCAAGGGGAGGCTACAGCGATGAAAAGAGCGACATCTATTCGCTGGGTATCACCATGTTTGAGATGCTCACGGGCCGTGTCCCCTTCAACGGAGAGACGACGGTAGCCATTGCCATCAAGCACATTCAGGAGGAGATGCCCTCCCCCGCGGAGTTCGTGCCGGAGATACCGAGCAGTGTGGAGAGCATCGTGTTAAAGTGCTGTCAGAAATCTCCCGACCGCAGATATCAGAATATACAGGAGCTGATCGCCGACCTGAAGCAGTCGCTGATCAATCCCGACGAAGATTTCGTGGTACAGAACGGGCCCGACGTGGACGGCGGCACGAGACTGATCTCCGACAGCGATATGGAACAGATCAAGTGCAGGTCGGTATATCCGGAGTATGAGGAGCCGGAGCCCATGCGGCTGCTCTCCGACACGGAGGCAATGTACGAGGACGATCAGGGCTATTCCGACGAGGAAGAGGATTACGATTACAACCCCAAGATGGAGCGTGTGACTACGCTGTTAGCGGTGGCGGGAGGTATTGTGATCTGTGTGATCGTGATTATCCTGGCGGTGACAGTATTCGGGAGAGGGGGAACGGACGGAGATCCTTCCGGTCCTATTGTGCCGGAGGACACTGCGGCTCCCGAGTATGTAGCGATGCCGAGCGTCATCGGCAAGACCATGGAGGACGCCAGAAATGCGTTGGCGGCTGTGGGCCTGAAATCGGAGCCCCGATATGAGGAGTCCGACGACACGGAAGTGGGAATTGTCATGCGCGCCGACTATGAGACGGGAGAGGACGTAGAGGTAGGCACGACTGTGGTGCTGGTTGCCAGCGCGGGCGCTCACGGGGTGGAGGTTCCCCAGGTGACGGATCGTACCTACGAGGAGGCGGAGCGGATTCTGAAGGATCTCGGTTTTGCGGTGACAAAGATGGAGGGGTATTCTGACACGGTGGAGGCCGGGTATGTGGTATCCCAGACGCCCGCGGCTTCCAGCAAGGTGCCCAGCGGCACAAATATCACCCTTACCGTCAGCCTGGGCAAACAGGAGACCAAGGTTCCTGTTCCGAATCTGATCAATAAGACGGAGGAGGACGGCACCATAGAGCTCATAGAGCTGGGACTGCAGGTGCAGGTGACGGCAAGAGAATACAATTCCGAATATGCGGAAGGGACCATCTTTTACCAGAGCTATTCCTTCGGCTCCTACGTGGATCCCGGCACCGTTGTGGAGATCAAGGTGAGTCAGGGACCGAATCCCGCGGCGGCCGTCGTTACGTACCGTTACTCCGGCAGCATTGCGGCTCCTTCTGCAGAGGAGGCTCCCGACTACAAGGCGGGCACCGATGTGACCATTAAGATCGTGACGGATGACGGTCAGCAGCTGCGGGAGTGGACGACGAATGTATTTCCTTCCTCGGTGAACTTCAGCGGGATCAAATCCGCCGGCGGAACGCTCACCATGACTTATACGGTGACAAAGCCGGGAGAGACGACTGAAGTGTCGGGCGGAAGCACTGTGACGGGCGCGCCCACCACGGAGACGAAATCTTTCACCAGAAGAATCGAATTTGAAAAGGAATAGTGCCGGCGAGTAGAGAACATGCGTGGAAAGATAATCAAAGGAATAGCGGGATTCTATTATGTCCATTCCGCCGGAAACGGACAGGGATCCGGAGGGGCTTTCGCCCGTATATACGAATGCAAGGCAAAGGGCATTTTCCGCAGGGACAACAGAAAGCCTCTTGTGGGAGACGATGTCGAGATGGATGTGCTGGACGAGGAGCAGGGTCTGGGAAATATCACTAAGCTTCTGCCGAGGCGCAGCGAGCTGATCCGTCCCGCCGTGGCAAATGTGGATCAGGCGCTGGTGATCTTTTCCATCGTAAGCCCGAAGCCGAACTTTAATCTGTTGGACCGCTTTCTGATCATGATGCAGCGCCGGAGCATACCCTGTATCATCTGTTTCAACAAGCAGGATATCGATGCGGCGGGAGAGGGCGCATGTTTCAGGGAAATCTACGAGAACTGCGGCTATAAAACGCTGACTGTCAGCGCCGGAAGGCGGCAGGGCATCGACGAGCTGAAAGATCTGCTGGCGGGCAGGACCACCACGGTGGCGGGCCCCAGCGGCGTGGGAAAATCCACGATCGTCAACTGTCTGCAGTCAGGCACGCACATGGCGACGGGGGCGATCAGCGAGAAGATACAGCGGGGAAGGCATACCACCCGACATACGGAGCTGATTGCAGTAGGCGAGGATACGTATATTCTGGATACGCCGGGGTTCAGTTCCCTGGGGCTGTTCGACTTGGAGAAGGAGCAGCTTTCGCAGTGCTATCCGGAATTTGCACCGTATGAAAAATACTGTAAATTCGCCGGCTGCGCCCATATCGCAGAGCCGGTCTGCGGCGTGAGGGACGCTGTGGAGGGCGGCATCATCAGCAGACTTCGGTATGACAATTATTGTCAGATATACGGGGAGTTAAAGGAAGCGAGAAAAAAGGGCGGAAGAACGGGCGCTTTGTAAGGCGCAAATGCGGCACATGGAGGTACAGGTTTGAACATTATTTTACTGTCGGGCGGGTCCGGCAAGCGTCTTTGGCCTTTGTCCAATGATATCCGCTCCAAGCAGTTCATTAAGATCTTTAAACGGGAAGACGGCAGCTATGAATCCATGCTGCAGCGTGTCTACCGGCAGATAAAGAAGGCGGATCCGGACGCGACCGTGACGATCGCTACCGGCAAGACGCAGGTTTCCGCCATTCACAATCAGTTGGGCGACGAGGTCGGCATATCGGTGGAGCCCTGCCGCAGGGATACCTTTCCGGCCATCGCCCTTGCGACGGCGTATCTTGCAGACGTGCAGCACATTGCTCCCGATGAGACGGTAGTGGTCTGTCCTGTGGACCCGTATGTGGAGGACGACTATTTTGAGGCGCTGAAGGGATTGGCCATGCAGGCAAAGAAGGGGGAGGCCAATCTTGTCCTGATGGGAATCGAGCCCACTTATCCCAGTGAAAAATACGGTTACATTATCCCCGAAAATGCAGAGCATACCACGTTCGTCAGGACGTTTCGGGAGAAGCCTTCCGCAGAAACGGCCGGGCAGTACATCGCACAGGGGGCTCTGTGGAACGGCGGGGTGTTCGCCTATAAGCTGAAATATGTGCTGGAGGCCGCACATCGGCTCATTGACTTTACCGATTACTACGACCTTTTTTCCAAGTATGCTTCTCTGACGAAGATATCCTTCGATTATGCCGTAGTCGAGAAAGAGGACAAGATTCAGGTGCAGCGGTTCGCGGGACAGTGGAAGGACCTCGGCACCTGGAATACCCTGACCGAAGCGATGGAAGAGGCGGTCGTGGGAAAGGGGACGCTGAATGATACCTGCACCGGCGTCCATGTGATCAATGAAATGGACGTCCCCATTCTGGCAATGGGGCTGCATGACGTCGTGATTTCGGCGTCGCCGGAGGGAATCCTGGTATCTGATAAGGAGCAGAGCAGCTATATCAAGCCCTTTGTGGACAGGTTCGAGCAGCAGGTCATGTTTGCCGAGAAGAGCTGGGGCAGCTTTAAGGTCATTGATGTGGAAAAGGAATCCATGACGATCAAGGTGACGTTGAACGCCGGTCACAGCATGAATTACCACAGCCACCGGAACAGGGACGAGGTCTGGGTAGTGATCTCCGGCGAAGGCAGGACTGTGGTGGACGGTATGGTACAAAAGGTCAGTGCAGGCGACGTGATCACGATGTCTGCAGGCTGCCGCCATACGATCATGGCGGAGAAGGAACTGAAGCTCGTGGAGGTCCAGCTCGGAAAGGACATTGACGTTCAGGATAAACAGAAGTATGAATTGGAGTATTAGAAATGCTTGCATCTGACAGGCCGAACAGACCGCTTCTGCTCAGACCCAGCGGGAAAGACTACCTTTGGGGCGGCAGAAGGCTCAACGACGAATTTGACAAAAAGATCGACATGGTCCCGCTGGCGGAGACATGGGAGTGCAGCACCCATTCCGACGGGCCCAGTTATGTTGTCGGAGGAGAGTTTGACGGCGAGGAGCTGGCACAGGTCATCAGGCAATATCCGGAATATCTGGGTGAGCGGCACGCAGGTGAGGATACGCTCCCCATTCTGATCAAATTCATTGACGCAAAAAGCGATCTGTCGATACAGGTGCATCCCACAGATGAGTATGCAAAAGAACATGAGAACGGACAGCTTGGCAAGAGCGAGATGTGGTATGTTCTGGACGCGGCAAAAGACGCGAGCCTGATCTACGGCCTGAATCAAAGCTGTACAGGGGAAGAGCTGCGCCGGGCGATCGAGGAGGGCACGGTGGAGAGAATGCTTCGGAGGATTCCTGTTCACAAGGACGATCTGTTTTATGTCAGGGCGGGGACGATCCATGCCATCGGTGCGGGAGTCCTGGTTGCTGAGATTCAGGAAAGCTCCAATCTGACCTACCGTCTGTATGATTATGACCGTGTGGGAAAGGACGGGGCAAAGCGGCCGCTGCATATCGAAAAGGCGCTGGAAGCTGCCGACCTAAGCGGCAGCCAGGAGCCCAGACAGCCCTTGCGGGTGCTGAAATATCGACAGGGCGCTGCCTCCGAACTGTTATCCCGCTGTAAGTACTTTGAAGTCTATCGAATGCTGGTCAACACGGAGCGGCGTCAGCAGGTCCGCTATCGGGCCGACAAGGTGTCGTTCAGAGTGCTGCTGTGCGTGAACGGCTGCGGAACGATTACTTATGACGGCGGAATGATTCCGTTCTGCAAAGGGGACTGTATCTTTGTCCCTGCGGATTCCGTCGAGCTGACGATCCATGCACAGGCGCAGTTTTTAGACATCAGAGGATAGGACGTCAGGAATTTTCCTGAAACAGCTCCTGCAGAAGCGCCATCATCTTATCCAGCTCGATGGGCTTCGCCAGATGCCCGTTCATACCCGCGGCCAGAGCATGTTCCCGATCCTCCTCAAAGGCGTTGGCGGTCATGGCGATAATGGGTATGTCTGCCAGAGCGGGATCCTTTATTCCGCGAATCAGGCGGGTGGCCTCATAGCCGTCCATAATGGGCATCTGAATGTCCATCAGGATCAGATCGTAGTACCCCGGCATAGACCCGCTGAGCATGTCGAAGGTCTGCTGACCGTTCTCGGCACATTCTACCAGAAAACCGGCTTCTTTCAGAATTTCGGCGGCAATTTCCCGATTGAGTTCATTGTCCTCGGCCAGAAGAATACGCTTGCCCGTAAAATTATTTTTATGGGGAATCGTGTTCTTTTTGATTTCCTCCGTCTCGTCGGCGCGTCCCAGACTGTGCTCCAGAGTATGATGAAGGTCGGAGGCGAAGAGAGGCTTGCTGATGAAACCGGTGACGCCTGCCTTGCGCGCTTCCGGTTCGATATCCGACCAATCGTAGGCGGACATAAGGATAATGGGGGAGTCGTCTCCCACGATCTTGCGGATCTCCCGAACGGTCTCTATCCCGCTCAGTTCGGGCATGGACCAGTCTACGATGTAGACCTCGAAGGGGTCGGTAAGGTCCACCGCTTCCGTGGCGCGCGCGATAGCTTCTCTGCCGGACAGGGCCCACTCCGCCCGCATTCCGATCTGACGGAGCATTTTGGATACGCTCTGACAGCAGATGATGTCATCGTCTACCACAAGTCCCCGGAATCCCGACAGTTCTGCTATGGGATTCATCTCCTGATGTGCGGCGGAAAAGCGCAGTTCAAGATCCACGGTAAAGGTAGTGCCGCTGCCCTGTTCGCTTTCCACGCTGATGGTGCCGCCCATCATGTCCACAATGTTCTTCGTAATCGCCATACCGAGACCGGTTCCCTGAATCCCGCTGACAGTGGAGGTCTGTTCCCTCGTGAAGGGGTCGAAGACCGTCTTGGCAAATTCGGGGCTCATGCCGATTCCGTTATCGCTGACCCGAAATTCATAGAGACCGCGGTTCTTGGACGGGGAGGATTTCTGTGTCACGCGAATGGCTATGGTGCCGCCGGCATGGGTAAATTTAATGGCATTGGAGGTCAGGTTCAGCAGGACCTGATTCAGCCGCAGCTTGTCGCAATAGATATTCTCGTCCGTCACATCTACGGTATCGATGTACAGCTCCTGGTTCTTGGCGTGGATATCCGATTGTATGATGTTCCGCAGATTCTGCAGGATATCCGCAAGATTTTCCGGCCGTTCGTTGATGGTGATCTTGCCGGATTCGATGCGGCTCATGTCCAGCACATCGTTGATGAGGGAAAGCAGGTGATCCGATGCCTGCGCTATCTTGGACAGATAGTCCTGCGCCCGCTCCCTGTTGTCCAGATGGGCGGCGGTCAGGGCGGTGTAACCGATGATGGCGTTCATGGGCGTGCGGATATCGTGCGACATATTGTTCAGGAAGGTAGTCTTCGCCCGGTTGGCAGAATCCGCAGCCTCGAGGGCATGGGTCAGCTCCTGCGTCTTTTTCTCCAATTCGCCGGTGGCCAGAGCCACCTTCTCCGTCAACCGCCGCTGGTTGCGCGTCCGGACTGCCAGCATGGCCATGGTAAAGAGGAACAGGAGGAAAAAGAAGACTATGAGTACACTGTAGATCGGATTCTTGTATAGAAAAGCCATCAGACTGACGTTCTGCTGTCCTCCGGCATCTACTTCCCGGGAAATGACGGCGTCCAGCTCCGCGTCGGTAAAGCTGTCGGCTCCCTTGTCCAGAATAGAGAGCAGAAAACGGCCGCCCGGAACGTTTTTGCCGACTGCGTAGGACAGAGAGGTCTCTCCGAAGACAACGGCCGACAGCCGGTTACGGACGTCTTGCCGGACATAGCTTTCAGCAGTGTAGGAGTAGAGAATGGAGGCATCGGCCTCGCCGTCGAGCACCGCCTGGACGCAGTCCGGCGTGGAGGGGTACAGGATTATGGCATCTTCCGGGTAACGTTTGTCGATCAGACTGTGAATACCGTCCGCGCGCTCCATTTCGGCCAGCCGTGTCGGCGTTCCGGTAAAGCCGTCCAGGGTCAGACGGGCAAAATTTGTCTGAAAATAGGGAACGGTGATCTTATAGCCCTCCTCCTCTGCCAGATAGTAGTCTCCGGCGAAATCCAACACGACATCTGCCGCACCCTCCGCTCGGAGGGCGTAGTATTCATTCCTGTCCTTCACGGGAACATATTCATAGTTCAGTCCCAGACGCTTTGCCAGAATGTCAAAGAGCGAGGGAAGGATTCCCTGAGCCTGACCGTCTCGAAAATAGCAGTAGGGAATCCGGTCGGGATTGATCAGGAGCCGCAGGGGGACGCCCGATTCGCGGCGCTCCTCCAGAAAGGCGCGCTCGTCGGCGTTCAGAATAATGGAGCCGCTCTGATCTGTGGAATAATATGTCTCATGGAGGGAATTTCTCCAGTTGGGGTCGTGCAGATCCATTTCATTGATGGCGGCGTTGATCCGATCCATCAGTGCTGTATCGTCCTTTCGGGTACAGATGTAGAAAGGGCTGGTATCGAAGGATTCCAACAGCCACTCGTTCTCCAGAAGACGCAGGCTTCCGGTGACGGCGGCATCTATCCGGCCCTCCTGCAGAGCTGTGGTAAGCTCGTCCTGATCGGCAAAATATACCGGTTGAAAGGTGAAGGAGTGTTCCTGCGCAAAACGCTCGAAATTGGCATTTTTCGAGTTGTCCTTCAGCATACCCACGGTAATGCCGTCATAGGTGGCGTAATCTCCCTCCACGATAGCCTGGTTCCCGGCTTTTACGGTAAATATCGTGGAGTTGACGCCGATGTCCTGGTCGGAGAAAAGAAATTCCGCCTCCCGCTCGGGAGTCTTGGAGACGGAGGTGACAATGTCCACTTCGCCGTTGCGGAGCATATCAAGCGCCTCGGCATAGGAAGCCTCGTAGCCCACATACTCGTAAGACCAGCCGGCGTGAATGGCCAGACGCTGCAGAAATTCGTAGCCGTAGCCGCCTCGGCGGCCGTCTTCATCTACTGTGTGATAGCCGGAAAAAGCAAAGAATCCGACCCGAACAGTCTCCGAAGGCTCCTTCGCCAAGTCCGCCGCATACGAGGTGAAGCACGACGACACGGACAGCAGCACGGCAAGCGCAAAGCATAGCGGGCGTATCTTTTTCATGGAATGATTCCTCCCCTGTATTTATCAACGAGGCATCGAGACATGCTCGTTCTTACACGCAATTTGTAAACCATAGTTCATTATACCCAGAAAGCTGCCCGAATTCAAGATGCATATGGCAGGCCGTCAAAATCTGTTGAAAAAAGAGGGCTGACAACATATAATATTTTATTATTGCTGAAAAATTTGAGGAGGGAACAAACGCAGGATGAGACACTATCGATATTACATAGGAATTGCGATGCTCATGCTGGTGATGGCCGGCATGGCCGGCTGCGGAACGGAACGCGCCGGCGACGTGGAGGTATCCGCGGAAAAAGACGTATCTAAGGAGCGGGAACAGGAGCCCGCCGGGGAATCTGTGGGAACGTCCGCAGAGGAAGTATCTGCGGGGAATGAGACGGAAGAAGTCGTCAAATATCAGATAGACCGGTCCGATATTCCCGACGAGGCCAATGTACAGACCTTGAATCTTAAGACCAATGCGGAGGTGACATACGGGGAGGTCTTGGATCATGTAGAGCAGCAGGGCGGTACGGGGCTGGCTGATGTGAGGGAGTATCGGCTGAACCTGCCTCAGATAAAGGATCTGACAGAGCGTTATCGGGACGGGAAGCTAGTGTGGGAGCTGGATGTGGATGGCGTCAGGGTTACGTCGGATATCTGTGAACTGGATTTTTCCGGCCATGATCTTGCTGCCCTGGACCTGGATCTGTATATGCTTTTTGGGCTGCTTCGGAATCTGGAGAAGGTAGATATGTGTCAGTGCGGATTTTCCAATGATGAGATGGCCGCGCTGCAGGATGCGTTTCCCGAGATCAAGATAGTGTGGGAGATTCAGATGTCCCACTGGACGGTCCGCACGGATGCGGTGGCTTTTTCCACCATGAAAACCTGTTCCCAGACCTTTTTCTTAAATGACGATGAGGCCAAATACCTGAAATACTGCACGGATCTCGTGGCGCTGGATCTGGGGCACAATTATGTGACAGATTTGTCATTTTTGAAATATATGCCGGAGCTGAAAATACTGATTCTGGTGGACAATGTCAAGAGCTGGGAGGGCGGAAAGATTCACAGGATCGACGACCTGTCCATGCTGCAATATGTGCCCAAACTGGAATATCTGGAGTTCTTCTGCGACGGTGTGGAAGATATCAGTTTTTTGCAGTACACGCCCAATCTGGTGGACCTGAACATCAGTTATAATCCGGTAAGCGACGCCTCCTATTTATTTGAGCTTCCAAAGCTGGAAAGGCTCTTTCTGGAGCATACGAAGATTCCCTACAGTGAGTTTGAACGGCTGCAGGAGACCTATCCGGACGCTCAGATCGAGTATTACGGGGAGGGCTCCATTGACCATGGCTGGAGAGAGCATGAAAGATATTATGCCATGCGGGATATGTTCAAGAATAATTATGTGCATTCTTTATTTGCAGAGGAATAGTTCCGAGCGTATCGCCGCGGCACCGATTTTCGGAGCAGGAAGACGTAGAGGAATAAAATCCGGAAAGGAGGCTGTTAAATGAAGAAAACAGTAAAGAAAATATGTATTGCCGCGGTTCTTCTGTGCGGTGTCCTTTTCGCCGGGGTTGTGTTGATATATGTGATATGTCCGATTTTAGATAATATTGCACTTTCCCGCTATAAAGAGGAGGTCATATCAGGCTTAGAACTTCCGGACAGCACGGAGATAGCGGAGGTCATAAGCGGCTGCGGCAATTCCAGTGGAACGGGAAATCATACCGATATGTATGTGGGAATACTTGTAAGGACCGACTTGACGGAGGAGGAATTTTTCAGTCAATATTCTGGCGAGGCGTATTCCGCACAGGAAAATGAAATGGAAACCTGGGCGATGGGGTGCATCGGTGTATCCTTTGACATGAAGGAAGCAGAGGAAGGTTACTATATTTTGGAATTTACCGCCGCGGCACCTTATTCGGAATTTGATCTGAGGGGGCATTAGGGCTGGGAGCGTTATATCTTTACAAAGGGGTATGAAAATAAACAAACAAATAAAGTATATTTTAAGGGCGTAAAAAGTAATGATATGATTTCCAGGCTGGATATTGATAAAATAGTATATTCTGTAAGTGACCAGTTAAAGCCATTATATGATTTATTAGGCGTAAAGATAGTAAAATAAAATATCTTTAATATGCAAAAATCATACATTGCAAAACATACTTAATTATGCAGCTTCAATATGAAATAGGCGATATTTTGCACCTTTTGCACATTGAGTCCGCTATATTGTACTCAATATGTGCTATTTCTATATGTGCAATGATGCACTTGAATTTTTGACTTGAATTTTATTAATAAAGAATTGACAGTAAAATAATCGTGTGATACAATTAACCCAGTTGATACAATCAAAGTATAAAATGTCTAGACAAAAAACTAAAAATGGAGGGGTTAGTGAAAAATAAATAAACAGTGGTATGAAAAGCAGAAAACTACAGGGGGGATGAACCATATAACATGTCTAGCAATACCTTGGTTGTGTCAACTCCCCCACATTTGTGGGGACGATTGGGAGGAGAAAACAGAGCGTGCAAAATACAAATATAAACATCCTTAAAAAAATATGGGCAAAAACCACACCGTTCCAATCGATCGTGGCGCATTCGCTAAATACATCAGCGATTGCACATGCTCTGTTGACAAAAGGAACGCTACATCCCGTTTTGCTGGACATAACTCTGTGGGTATACGGAGACCGCTCTGCCGAACATGCGGACAGGACATGTGCCTTGGTCGAATATTTGGCTTCGCTCCATGATATGGGGAAAAATTCCCCCTATTTTCAGGTAAAACATGACGAAAAAGGGGTCTGTAAACTGCTTGGGAGCCAACAGCTGGTGGAGGATTACTGCGATGAAATCAAAAAGTTCCGGCATGAGAAATATTCTGAAGTGGTTTTGAAACGAATATGGAACGATAAAGAAAGATTTGAGTCGGCGGACACAAGTGACTGTACCGTTCGCTATTTTTCCGGTATTGCTGCCCTTCATCATCAGGGGAAGAGCGGACATGGGCATGAGATTCAGGACGACGAAATAAAAATAATCTGGCAGCAGCAACAGGATATATTGGAAGAAATGATGTTTGAACTTTTTCGACCGCCAAGTGTTGTCGTGAATAGCAAGACAATGGAACATGTTTCGGCAGTGTGCATGCAAATTCTCGGTACAATTATCTTGTCGGACTGGTTGGCATCAAGTGGGGCGTTTTCAGAAGACGAACTTGAAACACAGGATATCACAGGTAAAGAATATTATGCAAAGGCTGCAAAAAAGGCAGATGATCTGGTAAGGGAGTCGAGGCTGTCTTTGACGGTGCTTCCGGAGGAAACGTGTTTTTCAGGTATTTGGAAAAATATTCCGAAGGAGAAAATGCGCCCGCTCCAGATTGTTACTGAAAAACTTATGTCGGATGACAAGAAACCGCTTCTTTTTCTCGTAGAGGCACCAATGGGTGAAGGAAAAACAGAGGCAGGAGCCTATGCGGCTTTTCAAATGGGCAGATATTACGGGAAAGAGGGCTTTTATGTTGCATTGCCGACATCAGCTACCGCAAATCAAATGTACGATAGAATACGTTGTCTTATGAAGAGTTTGTTCCCAGAAAAGGAGGTAAGATTGCTTCACTCGTTGGCGTGGTTGATGGACGAGAGTACAAGGGAAGAAAAAGAATTTGCACTGGAAGATAGGGAATATGCGATGAAATGGACGCAGCCTCTTCGCAGAGGCCTGTTGGAGGGATATTCCGTGGGGACGATTGATCAGGTCCTGATGGCGGCATTATACGTGAAATATGGTGCGGTTCGTCTTTTGGGAATAGGGAGTAAGGTGCTGGTTTTAGATGAAGTACACGCTTATGATGCGTATATGCAGGATATTCTTATTAAGCTGTTGTCGTGGTGCAGGGAATTGAGAGTGCCGGTGGTGATGCTTTCCGCCACGCTTCCCAGTGTAACAAAACAATCCATATTAAAGGTTTACGGTATCATGGACAGAGTGGAACAGGATTATCCGGCAATTACTTCTGTGTTCGAAGATGAAACATATTCGGTGGCTCCGATTCCTGATGTATCGTGCAAAAAAGAAGTGAAGATCAGCATCATACGAGAATTGAATCAGTGGGAAGCAATCAGCAGGCGTGCTATTCATATGGTGAGGGAAGGAGGCTGCATTTGTATTCTCGTCAATACGGTGGGAAATGCGCAGCAATTATATGAGACAATAAAAAAGGACAAGCCCGAAGAGATTGAGATTTTTCTGTTTCATGCTGCTTTTTCTGTGAGAAGAAGGCAGCAAATTGAAAAAGAAGTAGTGAATTGTTTTGGAAAGGATAAGACAAGACGGCCTCAGAAGGCAATCTTGATTGCCACACAGGTTGTAGAACAGTCGGCAGATGTGGATTTTGACAGCATGATAACGGAAATTGCCCCGATAGACTTATTGCTGCAACGTATGGGGCGTGTGTTCCGGCATGAAAATACCCCAAGATCCCGCGTGTGGAAGGTCCCGGAATTGACCATTCTTGTACCGGAAAATGGGAATGGCTACGGGGTGAGTGAAATTATTTATCCGAAAATATTACTGGAAATGACACAGCAGTATCTGGCAAATCATTCGTGTATTCGCTGTCCGGAATCAATACGGGAGGCGGTGGAGAGCGTATATAGTGAAGACTCGGGTTTTCAGGCGGATTTAGAGCACTGGATGGAATATCAGATGGAACAGGGGCTGAAGCATTCTCAGGCAAAAGTCCAAGAATTAATCTTTCCGGACAATAAGTTTAAAGTTTACAAAACAGGAAGCCGAGTAGAAGAATTGTTTGACGATACAGAGACAGATTCTTTTCTTTCCGCCAAAACAAGACTGGCGGAACCTACTGTGCAAATGGCGATTCTCTCTCCGGAACTGTACCGTCAGGTATTGGACACACAGTGCGTATCCAAAGAGCTTGCCAAAGAGGTCTATTTAAATTCTGTTTCCGTTGCGGAACGCAAAATAAAAAAATATTTTCCAGACTTTCAGCGGACAATGTTGTCGGGAAACGGTCCATTGAAACATATTTTGATTCTTTCGGAAGAAAATGGACGTGCGGAAATTCGGGACGGCGTGTTTTGCGAGTTGGGAGATGAAGTAGGCTTTCGAATATGGGAGGTGAATTAGTTGATTCATTTTGACGTACTGACAGAACCGTGGATTCCGGTCATTGATCTGCAGGGCAACAGGCGGGAACTTGGAATTCTGGACGTGTTGGAACAGGCAGATCGGCTCAGGGAGATAGCCGACTCGGCAGTTACATATGAATATGGGGTCTTTCGGTTGTTGTGTACTTTTTTGATGGATGCATATCGACCGGAAGAATGGAGTGATTTGCAAAGAATTTATCAAACAGGAAAGTTCGATATGCAAATCATTCAAAAATATGTGGAAACGTGCAGACAGGAAGGGGTTTCCTTTGATCTGTTTGATACAGAGACGCCTTTTCTGCAGGCAAAATTCAATGACATGTATGACAAAAAATTAATTTCTGTTGCTTCACTAAATATTGCACTGCCCAGCGGGAATAATCATGTTCATTTTGAGCATTGTCTGGAAGATGATCAGGTGATGACTTGTGCAGAGGCTGCCCGTGGCTTATGTGCAATTAATTTGTTCTGCACTGCAGGAGTCCAGGAGTATCCTTCTACGGTCAATGGCATGCCGCCGATTTATTTTGTATTAGAGGATAAAAATCTTTTTGGCAGCTTGGTTTATTCCATGATATCGAGGGATGAAGCGGGCAATATGTCGTACAGCGATCCTCCGCCGGTCTGGCGATGCAGGTCAGAAATAATACCAAAGAAAAAGGAGACGGAAATTTCCGTGTTGTATGGAATGATGTATCCTTGCAGAAGGGTTCTTCTGCAGCCGGACGATGACGGGAATATTCATTGCATGTATCTGTGTCAGGGGAAAAATTATATCGGGTATGATGCCTGGAGAGATCCTCATGTCTCTTATCTTTTTCAAGACAAAGGAAGAGTCTCTTTAAAGCCTAACATGGAGAAAGAACCGTGGAGAAATATTACGTCAATTATTGCCGGAAAAGATACTGCATTGACTTTTGTTAGAAGAATTGTGGAGGAAAATCTGCTGGAAGATATTGTATTAAAGGTATATAGTGTCGCGACGAATCAGGCAAGCTACCTTGATATGCAGAAGAGCAGGCTTCGGATGCCATGCAGCATTGCGCAAAGCAGAATTAAGAGTGACCGGATTCTGGAGTTGATTCAGGAAATAGAAAAAATGAACAAAGACATTGGGAGATGTCTGAACGAATGTTATGCGGGCACAAGAGGAAATGTTAAAACAAGAAATGCGGTTCGCTCCATACAGACGGGTTTCCTAAATTCGTGCAGAGATTATCTGTTGCAGGATATATTTGATGAAATGTCAAGCATTCCGGAAAAAGAGGCTTCGCAGTGCAAGGAAAAACATGTCAGTGTGCTTAGAAAAAATTGTTTGGGCACATTTGAATATGCTGTTAGGGCGTTTATGTCTACCGGGGCAGAAATAATAAGAGTTCAAAAAGTGCGCAGAGCGCTGATTGCAACATTATACAAAGAGAAAGGAGCGAAAGACTAGTGACTCAAAGTGAAAAAAAAAGAAGAGAAAGCATCGCGGCTTTTATCAAAAGGGTCGATGGGCTCTCGGATTCAGAAAGATCCATTCTCAAAAAGAATGGCGGAAGGCTTTTGAAAGATGCAGATGCGGCAGCGCTGATGGCATTTTATAAAGCGTTGGGCGACATCGACAAATCTATCCCAAAGGATAGAATGTTTCCGATTGCCTGTATGCGCTGTATGTGGGACAGAGAAATTGAACAGGAAAACGCAATTCCGTTTGCCGTCGCGATGGGGCAGTATTTTCCATCTAAAAGACGAGAAAAATTTTCAACAGAGGGTGGTGAGGAAAACGAAGAGAACAGCAGTATGGAAAGAAGGATGATAAAGCTGTTGGATCTGAGATGGGACGCAGATGGAATATTATGCCTGAATGTATGGCGAATTGCAAAAATGTTAAAAAATGAAGGAAAAGTAATCAATATGGTGATTCTTGGAGATGACTTCTGGATATGGAATGCAGAAAGTAAAAAGGTGCAATGCCGCTGGGCGGAAGAATATTATAGAGCAAACAAGGAGGAAGAAAAAAATGCTGATTGAAATTCATATGTTAAAAAATTATCCCCCCACTAATCTGAATAGAGATGATCTGGGGACGCCTAAAACATGTTACTTTGGAGGGACGAACAGAGGCCGGATATCCAGTCAGTGTCTGAAACGAAGCTGGCGAAGGAGCACGGCCTTTGAGGAAGCTGTGGGAAAGGAAAATCTTGGAATAAGGACGAGGAAGATGCCGCTGCTTGTAAAAGAGAAACTTTTGGAAATGGGGGTATCGGAGGAGGTTGCGCAAAAAATTCTCCCGCAGTTGTCCGCCATTGGAAATAACTCTGCAAAGCCTTATAAGGACCCGACAAAGACGGCTCAGATCGCTATGTATTCGAATCAGGATATTGAGGAAATTGCCAAGGTGGTAAAGAACGAAATAGACATGTGCGAAACTGAAAAAAAGATTGAGAATATTAAGTCCAAGACGATTCAGGAAAAGATCACAAATGCAGGAATTCGGCCTGTTTCATTGGATATTGCTCTGTTTGGAAGAATGGTTACCACAGATGCATTCCGTGATGTAGAGGGTGCCGTGCAGGTGGCACATGCAATATCAACAAATCGGGTAATAATGGAGTCTGATTATTTTACAGCGATGGATGATCTTGTTTCCGGTAAAAGTCAGGATGATGCCGGAGCTGCGATGATTGACAATACGGAGTATAATTCTTCCTGTTATTATATTTATGCATCCATTGATACGGACATTTTGGAAGAAAATTTAAAAGGTCTGGAAAATGTGCAGGAGTTAAAATCCAAAGCGGTTGCAGGAATGATTGTGGCGATGGCATTTTCAGATCCAAGTGGTAAACAACATGCATTTGCCGGACATATTCTTCCTTCTGCAGTACTTGTTGAATGCAAGGACAAAAAAATACCTGTCAGCTATACCAATGCTTTTGCCAAGGCGATCTATCCCGACGAAAAAGGTGATCTTATATATAAAAGTATTTTAGCGCTTTTGGGTGAACAGGGGATAATGAAAAAAGATTTTGCGCTTCCGTCAAAAGCTTCCTATTTCTTTTGTTCATCCAGATATAAGGATATTCCTGTGCCAGATGAGATGCAGGTGTGTCATAACTATGATGAGGTGGTAAAGAACGTGATTGAATTATTATAGGGGGTAGACCCATGACGGATACGTGTATTATCCTTTTACAGTTAGAAGGTGTGCTGCAGAGTTGGGGGGAACACTCGCGGTTTGACTATCGGGACAGTGCGAATTTCCCTACAAAATCAGCGCTTGTAGGTATGATAGGATGTGTAATGGGCATACAACGGGGAGAAAAACGCTTAGAAGAAATATCCAAGCATATTCGGATGGCGGTGCGCTGCGACAGACCGGGAAAGATGTATGTTGATTATCATACGGTCACCGCGGAGAACAAGATATTAAATGCAGCAGGAAAACCCAGATGTGATACCATCGTGACACATAGAACATATTTGCAGGACGCTTCCTTTTTAGTTGCTATTCAAACAGGGACGGAATTGGCACAAGAAATAGTATGTTCCTTTCAAAATCCCTGTTGGCCGGTATATTTAGGGAGAAGATGCTGTATTCCAAGCGTACCGGTATTTCGGCGGTTGGCAGAAGAATATCATTCATTAGAAGAAGCGATGACGTCAGAACCTTTATCAAAATCTAGTCAAGATCGCGGAGAAATTCCTGAAATGCTTTTTTATGAGGCAGAAAGTACGGATGGAAGTGGATATGACAGGACTGATGAGATTATAAGCGCAAAAGGGCGATGCTTTACATCCAGGAGAGTGAAGCCTGTACGCAAGGAGGGGAAATATGTATCTGAGTAAGTTTGAAATTAATAGAGATCACCCTTCTGCAAGGCAGGCATTGTGCAATGTTCAGGATTTTCATCGAAATCTTATGGCAAGATTTGATACCACGCGCCAGCAGTCCGGTGTTCTGTATCGAATGGATTTATCAAAAAAATGTCCGGTCGTATATGTCTTGTCGAAAGTTCCTCCTAAGGACATGGCACGCAAAGATATGAAATTGGTGGGCGTCCAGCAGATTGATTCCATGCTGCAAAATATTACAAAAAATCAGCGGTTCAGTTTTGATGTTTGTGCGATACCATCAAAAAAAGTCCAGCGAGAAGGGAAAAAGAACAGCAGGCGCATTACTCTTCATTCAGAGAATGAGAGATTGGAATGGATGCAGAAGAAGGCAAGGCAAGGGGGCTTTCAAATTACAACGATACAGGAAATAAATGCAGTAAATAGCTTTGGAAGCCACGGAAACAGCAGTATGCAACTATGCGGATACCATTACCAGGGACAGCTTATTGTAGAAGAGCCAGAGAAATTTCGGCAAACATATTGTGAAGGAATCGGTCCGGATAAGGCATATGGTTTTGGAATGCTTTTGCTCTTATAACAGGAGTGGTCATGATTTGAAAAAGGATTTGCGGGAACTCCCTAAATTGCGGGATAGCATCAGTTATGTGTACATGGAACATGCAAGAATTGAACAGGAAGCCGCTGCAGTCATCTTTGAGGTTGAAGATGGGAAAATACCTGTTCCGGTAGCTTCTCTGACTTGTCTTATGTTAGGCCCCGGAACAACGATTACTCATGCAGCGGTAAAAACAATAACGGAAAATGGTTGCCTGATCATATGGTGCGGTGAAAATGCAACACGATTCTATGCGAGCGGTATGGGCGAAACCAGAAGTGCTCGAAATGTTCTGCTGCAGGCGCAACTGTGCATGGATCCGGAAAAACACATCAAAGTTGTCAGAAAAATGTATGAAATAAGGTTCCCTAATATGCCGACTCAAGGACTGACATTGGAGCAGATTCGGGGAATGGAAGGAATTCGTGTGCGTCAGACATATCAGGTGGCTTCTAAGCAATATGGAGTAAAATGGCACGCTCGAGACTATAAACAAGACGATTGGGATCGAGCAGATCCGATCAATCGCGCTTTATCGGAAGCGAATGCTATTTTGTACAGTCTATGTCAAGCTGCAATTATTTCATTGGGGTATTCTACGGCAATGGGGTTTATTCATACTGGAAAAATGTTATCATTCGTGTATGATATTGCAGATTTGTATAAGACGGAGACAACAATTCCTGCGGCATTTGAGGCTGCGCGTGGAAATGAGAATGAATTGTCTAGGAATGTACGGATTTATTGTCGTAAATACTTTTCTTCCGCCGGTATTTTAAAAAGAATTGCAAAGGATATCGAGCAAATATTTTCTATACAGGAGTCGGAAAGCGATTTTTCGAACTCTGTTGGTGAAATTTGGACAGAGACGGGAAATTCCATAAAGGGTGGGGTGAATTATGGAAAGGAGTGATGAATATCGTAGCATTTATTATTGAATCGGCACCGGACAGCTTGTGTGGAGAATTGACACGGTGGATGATTGAACCAAAACATGGAGTCTTTGTAGGCAATGTTAATGCTTTGATACGGGATAAATTATGGGATAAAATCCAAAATGCAGGTAGGGAAACTAATGCCATCATGATATTCAGCACCGATTCGGAGCAAGGATACTCACTGGAAATGTTTGGTAGTCCCAAAAGGAGAGTTGTAGACATAGATGGTATTGAACTCATAAAAATCCTGTAAAATAAGCAATTTTTTTAGTGTATACCCCACGCGAGTGGGGATGAACCGATGATGTAGAGTACACCGATGAGGAGTGGACAAAGTATACCCCACGCGAGTGGGGATGAACCGCAAGCGCGGCAGAGATTGACCATGCCTTCCAACGTATACCCCACGCGAGTGGGGATGAACCGTCTGCTCTGTCGTCCGCACACCAAAATTATCTGGTATACCCCACGCGAGTGGGGATGAACCGTGAGTAGTGGTATTGGACTTGTGGAAAGAAGCCGTATACCCCACGCGAGTGGGGATGAACCGTATTATATCAGATATAGCACATGACATTAAAACGTATACCCCACGCGAGTGGGGATGAACCGCTAATGGGAAATCTTGATTATACTATACTCCGTAGTATACCCCACGCGAGTGGGGATGAACCGTAAGACTGGCACAATTAGAGGTATGCGACAGATGTATACCCCACGCGAGTGGGGATGAACCGGAGAGAGACGGGAAGCCCATAGGACACATATTGTATACCCCACGCGAGTGGGGATGAACCGTCCAAAACCTGCAAGGTTGATTATGTTGATTAGTATACCCCACGCGAGTGGGGATGAACCGACAAAACCCACCCCATTGAGCATTACAATTTCTTCGTATACCCCACGCGAGTGGGGATGAACCGATGTTGTAGTACTTAAAAACACGGCTACTATGGCGTATACCCCACGCGAGTGGGGATGAACCTTCGTCTTGTACTTGTCAATCTTGTTTCTTACAAGTATACCCCACGCGAGTGGGGATGAACCGGACATAGCGATCTACGGATTTGTCAGCGCGGAAGGTATACCCCACGCGAGTGGGGATGAACCGGAGAAATAGGAGTCTCTAGTGTCTACCTCGGAACGTATACCCCACGCGAGTGGGGATGAACCGAAGAACGCGAGCGTAGGAAAGAACTGGAAAGCGTATACCCCACGCGAGTGGGGATGAACCGCGGAAGAGGGTGCAGACCAAAGCCCTGCCGTATGTATACCCCACGCGAGTGGGGATGAACCGGACTACACCGGGAAGAAGGTGACGGTCGAGCGGAGTATACCCCACGCGAGTGGGGATGAACCGCTGTCCACAATCATAAACATTTGCGAAAACTCTGTATACCCCACGCGAGTGGGGATGAACCGTGTCGAATTTATTCTTGCATTTCAGCCCCGTTGGTATACCCCACGCGAGTGGGGCTGAACCGGACAATCAGTCGTTCCTGCGCTTGGACATCTCTGTATACCCCACGTGAGTGGGGTTGAACCGCAAGTCGGCTATTATGTCACATTGAAGCAGGACGTATACCCCACATGAGTGGGGATGAACCGACCTTTGCCACGATGCTGTATTTTGCTGGAACACGTATACCCCACATAAGTGGGGCTGAACCGACGGCAGAGCTGTTAGTCATCACTTTGGACGTGGTCAGTATACCCCGCCCAAATGAAAATGTTTTTCGGCGTTCCCGCAGCTGCTTGCGCAACCTGAAAGAATCTGCTATATTTTTTGTTGAGATAGCGATTATAACTAAATTTCAGCAACTTTAACATGCCCTAGGCAAAGGAGCCGTATGAGCAAATTCAATCTGTTTGATATTTCAAAGGCAGAGACAATCAGATATTCCAAAATACAAAGGATGCTGTCTATTCTTAACGGCGACACAAATGGAGCGGCCGCAGATATCACAGATAACTTGATCGCATCTATGGATATCTGTCCTTTTCGCGTGGGGAAAAGGATATCGATTGACGGTCAAACAATCAAGATCGGCAAAAAATGCTGGCAATCCTATGAAATCCAAAAGGTCACCGCAAATACGGAGGGTTCCATGGCAATCTACGACCGTTCCGGTAAAAAGATATGCGGCTGTCTGAGCCTGAATGTGTCTTTGCAAAATATTGAGCTGTTCTGTATCTGGGTGCGAAAATATAATATCGCGGCAGAAATCAGATCCGGAAAAATGGAACGGTTTTTTCAATATGCACTGCTGGTGATCACGATCCTGATGGTCCTGCTATATAAAATGCGGCGTATCATAATAAGACATATTATTCTGTAGAACGGCGCCTGCGGGCCGCTGCAAAGCGTTCCTACTGAAGATTGGCTTGAATGGCAGGAGACAATCCCCCAATTTACTTTTGAATTTTGATATGTTATACTGACCTTGTTCGTGCCGGGAAACGGCCGGGCATTTGGCATTGCGGCTCCTTGGCAAAAGGAGCTTTCGCATAGGAAGATCACGGAGGAAGAGACAGAAAATGAAACTAGGCATAATCGGCCTGCCCAATGTGGGCAAGAGCACATTATTTAATTCCCTGACCAAGGCGGGGGCGGAGTCCGCCAATTACCCGTTCTGTACCATAGACCCCAACATCGGCGTGGTAGCCGTGCCGGATGAGAGACTGAAGCTTTTGGGAGATATGTATCACTCCAAAAAGGTGACGCCCGCGGTAATCGAGTTCGTGGACATCGCGGGACTGGTGAAGGGCGCCTCCAAGGGGGAAGGTCTGGGCAACCAGTTTCTGAGCAATATCCGCGAGGTGGATGCCATTGTGCATGTGGTGCGCTGTTTTGAAGACACGAATGTGGTCCATGTGGACGGAAGCGTCAATCCCCTTAGAGATATCGAGACCATCAACCTTGAGCTGATCTTTGCGGATCTGGAGGTTTTGGAGAGAAGGATCGCCAAGGTGGCGAAGACGGCCAGAATGGACAAGACCGCCGCGAAGGAACTGGCGCTCTTGGAGCGGGTGAAAGCGCATCTGGAGAGCGGCAAGCCGGCCAAGACGGTGGAGACGGAGGACGAGGACGAGCTGGCGATCTTAAAGGAATGTAATCTGCTGACATATAAGCCGGTGATCTATGCTGCCAATGTGGGGGAGGACGATCTGGCGGACGACGGCGCCTCCAACGCCATGGTGGCGGAGGTGAAAAAGCTTGCCGCAAGCGAACACAGCGAGGCGTTCGTGATCTGCGCCCAGATCGAGCAGGAGATCTCCGAGCTGGAGGACGACGAGAAGGCCATGTTCCTTGAGGATATGGGGCTTGCCGAGTCGGGCCTCGAGAAGCTGGTCAGGGCCAGCTATAAGCTTCTGGGGCTGATGAGCTTTCTGACCGCCGGTGAAGATGAGACCAGAGCCTGGACCATCAAGATCGGCACCAAAGCGCCTCAGGCGGCGGGCAAGATACACTCTGACTTTGAGAGGGGCTTTATCAAAGCCGAGGTGGTCAACTATAAGGATCTGCTGGAGCAGGGCTCACTGGCGGCGGCCCGCGAGAAGGGCCTTGTGGGCATGGAAGGCAAGGACTATGTGGTAAAGGACGGGGACGTGATCCTGTTTCGGTTCAACGTCTAGCGAGGTGAAAAAGTCCTGTGTGACGGAAAGGTAAGAAGGAAATGAATCCAGGAGACATTGCATTCCCGAATCTGGGAATCTATCTGCGGAACGTACCGAAATCGTTCAGCATTTTCGGGTTCGAGATCCGCCTGTACGGAGTGATCATCGCCATCGGTATCATTGCGGGATTTCTGATGGCGCTGCACATTGCAAAGAAGACGGCTCAGGATCCGGATTTGTATTGGGATTTCGTTCTCTATGTGGTGCCGATATCCGTTATCTGTGCCAGAATCTATTATGTGATCTTTGCGTGGGATTATTACAGGGACAATCTGCTCGGAATCTTCAACATAAGGAACGGCGGTCTGGCTATCTACGGCGGCGTCATCGGGGCGTTTGCCACGTTGTTCGTCTATTGCAGGATCAAGAAGCAGAACCCGCTGCTTCTGGGGGATACCGCGATGGCGGGACTGATTCTGGGGCAGGCCATCGGGCGATGGGGCAATTTTACGAACCGCGAGGTGTTCGGCGAATATTATAACGGCCTGTTTTCCATGCAGCTTCCCGTGGAAGCCGTGCGGGCGCAGGATATCTCGTTGAATATCATGGAACACATTCCGGAAGGCGCAAATTACATCAACGTTCACCCCACCTTCCTGTATGAGAGCGTGTGGAATCTGCTCGTCATGGCGCTGATCCTGTTCTGGCGCAGGCACAAGAAGTTTGACGGCGAGCTGTGTCTTTTGTATTTTGCCGGCTACGGTCTGGGTAGATTCGTCATTGAGGGCATAAGGACGGACACGCTCTTTGTGCCGGGAACGGCGATCAAGGTCTCGCAGCTCTTGTCCGCGCTGATGGTCCTGTTCGCCGTGGCGACGGATATCATCGTGCGGGTGAGACAAAAAGAACACCCCGCCGAGGCGTAGAAGACGGCGGAAATCGCAAAAAAATTTAATTTTATGAAAAAAATTTAAAAAAGGGCAGTTTTTTAGCAGACCATAGATGTGCCGTGCCGAAAACTGCCCTTATACTATATCTAGTGGTCACAGACTTAAAAGGCGCTCCAAATGCCCGTGTGGAGCGCCTTTTGGCGTCTTCGAGGTAAAAAATAATGCTTGTAATTTTTTAAATATGTGTTAAAATCTTCTTAAAAGTGGGATAGAGATGGCATGAAAACCCATAAAGTGGTATAAAAGTCCAAAAAGCCGCTGTTTGGATGCCGGATCTTGTGGCAGACCCATTTTTGATTGGTGGTGACGGCTATGTTCATGGGCAGGTACAATCACACGATCGATCCGAAAGGCAGGTTGAGCATTCCTTCAAAATACCGAGAGATTCTGGGAGACGAATTTGTTGTGTCAAAGGGAATGGACGGCTGCTTATTTGTGTATGCGAACGAGGATTGGAAGGTCTTTGAGGAAAAGCTGGCGTCGCTGCCGTTGATCAATGAAGAAGCAAGACAATTCGCAAGATTTTTCCTGTCGGGTGCTATGTACGTGACGGTGGACAAACAGGGAAGGATCCTGATGCCGCAGGACCTGAGGGACTTCGCGGGACTGGAAAAGGACGTCGTTCTGGCCGGTATGGGCGGACGCATCGAGATCTGGAGCCTGGAGAGGTGGAACGACAACAGCGGTCAGGTGGACATCAACAGCATTTCACAGGGAATGATGAACTTAGGATTAACGATTTAGCGGACAGCGCCGCTCATGCGGCGGAAAGGATGCTCCGGCATGGACTTCAAACATTATTCCGTTCTTCTGGAGGAGACGGTCGAGCAGCTTCATGTAAAGCCGGACGGCATCTATGCAGACGGAACCCTCGGGGGCGGCGGACACGCCTTTGCGGTGTGCAGTCGGCTCGATGGGGGACATTTCTACGGAATAGATCAGGACGATGCGGCCATTGCCGCCGCAGGAGAAAGGCTGGCTCCCTTCGGGGACAGGGTGACGCTTTTGCGGAACAACTACTGCAACATGAAGGCAGCGCTGGCCGAGAAGGGCGTGACGGCGGTGGACGGCATCGTGCTGGATCTCGGCGTCTCTTCCTATCAGCTCGACACCGGAGAGAGGGGCTTTTCCTATCGGTTCGATGCGCCGCTGGATATGAGAATGGACCGCAGACAGGCCCTGACGGCGAGAGATATCGTCAACGGCTACTCCGAAGGGGAGCTGTACCGCATCATACGGGACTACGGCGAGGAGCGGTTCGCGGCAAATATTGCGGGGCATATCGTCAGAGCCAGACAGGACAAGCCTGTGGAGACCACGTTTGAGCTCAATGAGATCATCAAGGGCGCCATTCCCGCCAAGATGCGCCGGAACGGACACCCGTCGAAGCAGACCTTTCAGGCGATACGCATCGAGTGCAACAAGGAATTGGAGGTCCTCAGGCAGTCACTGGACGAGCTGATCGGACTTCTTGCTCCCGAAGGAAGGATTTGCGTGATCACTTTCCATTCTCTTGAGGACAGGATCGTGAAGACGTGCTTCAAGAGAAATGAAGATCCCTGTACATGCCCTCCCGGGTTTCCGGTGTGTGTGTGCGGGAAAAAGAGCAGAGGGAGAGTAATCACCAAAAAGCCCATTCTTCCGAGCACAGAGGAAATTGAGCAGAACAGCCGCTCCAAGAGCGCTAAGCTGAGAGTGTTTGAAAGAGGACAGGAAGATTAGAGAAGAAGATTAAAAAAGATTAAGGAAAATCAAGTATTTGAAGGCAGGAAGCAGTATGAGCAGCAACAGAAACGGTTACAGACCGAGCAGCAGACAAAATTACAGAAGAAATGCATATGTCTATGGAAATACTGTCCGTAAGGTCGAGCCGCGCAGATATCCGGAGACTCCCGTACCGCAGCCCAGACATGAAGTGCGCAAGAACCGCGACAGAGCCCGCCATATGAATGCCGGCTATGTGCTGTTTTTGGCGACCGCACTGTGCCTGGCGGCGCTGGTGCTGGTGAACTATATCCAGATGCAGGCGGAGCTGACCAACAGGACGAAGATCGTCGCCGCCAAGGAGAGCGAGCTGAACAGCCTGCGCATTGCCAATGATGAGGCGTACAACAGGATCCTTAACAGCGTGAATCTGGAAGAAGTCAAGCGGATCGCCATCGGAGAGCTTGGAATGGTGTACGCCGAGGACGGCCAGATCGTAACGTATACAAGCGGAACAAATGACTACATGCGCCAGGTGGCAGATGACAGTCCCAAGAAGTGAGGTGTGCTGTGAGAAACGGAAGAAGTAATCCCAAAAGCAGAGACCGGAAAAAGAATAGGTTTTCCATTAAGATGCAGAAGAAGCTGGTAGTACTGTTCGTATTGGTACTACTGGCTTTTGCCGGATTAAGCGTCAGAATGTTCTGGATCACAAGGGAAAACGGCACGCAGTACCAAAAGCAGGTACTCGCCCAGCAGCAGTACAATTCCATCACCATTCCTTACAGGCGCGGAGACATTGTGGACGCGCAGGGGACCAAACTGGCTTCCAGCGAGAAGGTGTACAATCTGGTCATAGACGCCAAGGTGATGCTCGCAGATGACGGAAAGTATCTGGAGCCCACTCTGCAGGCGCTGGGGGCTAACTTCGATCTGGATATGGCGCAGATCAGGGAGTATATCAACAGCCATTCGTCCTCATCGTGGTATGTGCCCTTGAAACAGCTCACCTATGACGAAATCAGCGGTTTCCAGAGCGCGCAGGCGGAGGATACGAATATTCGGGGCGTCTGGTTCGAGGAGGAATATAAGAGGATCTATCCCTACGGCACCGTGGCTTCAGATGTGCTGGGCTTCACAAGCGCGGACGATCAGGGCAGCTACGGGCTGGAAGAATATTATAATGACATCTTGAGCGGCATCAACGGAAGGGAATACGGATATCTCAACGACGATCTGGCGCTGGAGAGAACCGTGAAATCCGCCGTGGACGGCTGCAGCATACATACCACCATCGACCTCAATATCCAGATGATCGTGGAGAAATATCTGAAACAGTATAACGACCAGTACGCCAACGGGGATCACCCGGGCAACGGGGCGGACAACGTGGGCTGCATCATCATGGACGTCAACACGGGAGAGATCCTTGCAATGGCAAGCTATCCCAATTATGACCTGAACGATGTGAGAAATCCCCAGTGTCTGATCGGCTCCAAGATGGTGGAGGAGATCACCAATGCCAACGGGTATCAGGAGATACGCAATACCGGAACGATCATAGACGAGGAAGTGCTGGCTTCCATGACCGAGGAAGAGATCTATCTGAATCTCAACAATCTCTGGAAGAATTACTGCATTACCGGAACCTATGAGCCGGGCTCCACGGCAAAGCCCTTCACGGTGGCGGCCGCTTTGGAGGAGGGAATCATTAACGACAACAGCTCGTTCGACTGCGGCGGCTACATGGATATCGGCGGGTATAAGATCAGATGCCACAATAAGTATGACGGCACCCTGACTCTGGAGCAGGCGGTGGCAAAATCCTGCAACGTGAGTATGATGAAGATATCCCAGATGATGGGAAAAGAGATATTTGCGGATTATCAGCAGCGGTTCAATTTCGGGCTGCGGACCAATGTGGACCTGGCGGGCGAGGCCAGGACCGACAGCCTGATCTACAAAGTGGAGGATATGGGGCCCACGGACCTTGCCACCAACAGCTTCGGGCAGAACTTCAATGTGACCATGATCGAGATGATCACCGGATTCAGCTCGCTGATCAACGGCGGCTATTACTATGAGCCGCACGTGGTGGACAAGATCACCAACGCCAGCGGCGCCACGGTACAAAATATAGAGCCCAGAGTGCTGAAACAGACGGTGTCGGAGTCTACCTCCGCTTTGATTCGCAAGTACTGCAATGCCGTAGTGGAATACGGAACGGGCGTGAGCGCAAGGCCCGCCGGCTATCGCATAGGCGGCAAGACCGGTACTGCGGAGACCATCGACCCCGTGACGCATCTGCGGTCCTACACGGAGAACGTGGTGTCCTTCATGGGGTATGCGCCTGCGGACGATCCGCAGATCGCGATCTATGTGGTGGTGGACAGGCCCAATGCGGCGCATCAGGGTACGCCCACATACGCCACGGCGATCGTCCGGAACGTTCTGACCGAAGTGCTGCCTTATCTCAATATTTTCATGACTGAGGAGCTGAGCGACGAGGAGAGGCAGGAGCTGGAACAGAGGCAGATCGAGATCACCACACAGTATACACAGACTCCCGAGGAGGAGGACCTTGACCGGATGGAGGGAGACGGGCAGACGGAGGAGCCGGACGATGCGGGCGGCGCGGACAATGCAGATGATGCAGACAATGCGGACGATACCGATACGGAACAGGAGCCTCCGTGGAAAAGCTTTCCCGTAGATCCGGCGACGGGCTATTATGTAGACCCTGATACGGGAGAAAAGTACGATCCGGCGACCGGAATGTCGGTAGACGGTCCGGAAACGGTGGTGGATCCCGATATTCCGATCAATCCCGGCATACAGTAGAGCAGTCCCGAAACGGATTAATCATAACCTCATAAAAGTGGGAATAGAGTATATCAATACCCTTTTTATGAGGTTTTGTATGTTGACGGACAACAATAAGTTCTTCCACAGGAAGAAGATATTCAGCATCTTTCTGATCTTTGGCGGAATATTTGTCTTTCTGTTCGGCAGACTGGTGTACCTCTGTGTCTGGCAGTCCGAGCACTATTCTCAGATGGCTGATGAGCTGCATGAGCGGGAGAGAAGTATCAAAGCCGCCCGGGGGCGGATACTCGATCGAAACGGCGAAGTGCTTGCGGACAGTCGGACGGTATGTACCATATCCGTTATACATAATCAGATCGAAGACCCGCAGCGGGTCATAAGGGTATTGTGCGAGGAACTGGGATTGTCCGAAGATTATGTGAGGGCAAGAGTAGAGAAGCGCTCGTCCATGGAGCGCATTAAGAGCAACGTGGATAAGGAGATCGGCGATAGGATACGGGAATACGACATGGCAGGCGTCAAGGTCGACGAAGATTACAAGCGCCGCTATCCTTACGATGAGCTGGCCAGCAAGGTGCTCGGATTTACGGGAAGTGACAATCAGGGCATCATCGGGCTGGAAGTCGTTTACGAAGAGTACCTGAAGGGGAAAGCCGGCACGATCCTCACCGTTACGGATGCCGCGGGCATCGAGGTGGAATCCGCCGGAGAGAGACGGATAGAACCCGTGAACGGGAATGATCTGGTCCTCAGCCTCGACGTGAATGTGCAGGCCTATGCCACCCAGTTGGCCTGTCAGGCGATGGAGACCAAGCAGGCAGACGGCGTATCTATTCTGGTGATGAATCCTAAGACCGGCGAAATGCTGGCGATGGTGGATGTGCCGGAGTTCAATCTGAATGACCCATACGCGCTGCCTGCGGGGACCGCACAGAATCTGACGGAGAAAGAGACGCAGGATATGCTCAACTCCATCTGGAGGAACGGCTGCATTAACGATACCTATGAACCCGGCTCCACTTTTAAGATCATTACCGCCGCGGCGGGTCTGGAGGAGGGTGTAGTGACCCCTGCGAGCAGCTTCAGCTGTCCCGGCTACATCATGGTGGACGACCGCAGGATACGCTGCCATAAGGTGGGAGGTCACGGCGCAGAAGACTTTGTCCATGCCACCATGAATTCGTGCAACCCCGTGTTCATCACGGTGGGGCTCAGGTTAGGCGTTGACAATTATTACAGATATTTTGAAAAGTTCGGACTCAAGCAAAAGACCGGCATCGATCTGCCCGGCGAAGCGGGCACGATCATGCATCGAAAAGAGGATATGGGGAATGTGGAGCTGGCCACGGTAGCTTTCGGACAGTCGTTCCAGATCACCCCCGTACAGCTCTTGACCACGGCGGCTTCCATTGTCAACGGCGGGAGGCGTGTCACCCCGCATTTCGGCGTGAAGACGCTGGATGCGGACGGCAATACGCTGGAGACCTTTGAATATCCCGTCACCACGGGAATTGTATCGGAGGAGACCAGCGCCACCATGCGGGAGATCCTGGAGCTGGTGGTGTCCGAGGGCTCGGGCAAGAACGGCGGCATCGAGGGATTTCGGATCGGCGGAAAGACGGCCACCAGTCAGACGCTGCCCCGCGGAAGCGGAAAGTACATAGCCTCTTTCATCGGCTTTGCGCCTGCGGACGATCCGCAGGTCATGGCGTTGGCCATCGTGCACAATCCCCAGGGGGTCTATTACGGAGGGCAGGTGGCGGCGCCCATCGTCCGGCAGCTTTTTGAAAATATTCTTCCGTATTTAGGAATAATGGAGTATAATCAAGTCGATGAGCAAAATTAGTGTGACGGCCGTTATTGTCTCCTTTTGCCTGAGCGCTCTGTCGGGTCCGCTGCTGATTCCGCTGCTGAGACGGCTGAAGGCAGGCCAGACAGTCAGGAACGACGGACCGGCCACTCATCTGAAAAAGACCGGTACGCCCACGATGGGAGGTCTGCTGATCCTGTTCAGTGTAGTGGTGACCTGCCTGCCGTATCTGGACCGTTATCCCAAGGTCACGCCCGTCCTGTTCCTGACGGTGGGCTTTGGAGTCATAGGCTTTCTGGACGACTACATCAAAGTGGTGTGCAGGCGTTCCATGGGATTGAGCCCTCTGCAGAAATTCACGGCGCAGCTGCTGGTCACGGGAATCTTTGCCTGCTATCTGTTGAAATACACCGATGTGAGTCTCGCCATGCGGGTGCCCTTTCTGGAGGGCAGATATCTGGATCTGGGCATTTGGAATGTGCCTATACTGTTCTTTATTGTGCTGGGAACGGCCAACGGAACGAACTTCACGGACGGCCTGGACGGATTGGCGGGAAGCGTCACTGTGATTATCGCGGTATTTTATACCGTCATCGCCATCGGCACCGGCTGCGGCATTGAACCGGTGACCTGCGCGGTGGTAGGAGCGCTGATGGGCTTCTTGCTGTTCAACGTTCATCCGGCGTCCGTATTTATGGGCGACACGGGCTCTCTGGCGCTGGGGGGCTTTGTGGCGGCCTGCGGTTACATGACGCAGACGCCGCTCTTTATAGCGATCGTCGGTGTGATATATCTGGCGGAGGTCGCCTCGGTGATCCTGCAGGTGGGATATTACAGACTGAGCGGCGGCAGGCGGCTCTTTCGAATGGCGCCGCTGCATCATCATTTTGAATTGTGCGGCTGGTCGGAGACGAAGATCACGGCTCTGTTTGCCGTCGCCACCGCGCTGATGTGTCTGGCGGCGCTGGCGGCCTACGGTACGCAATGAGGCATTCCGACGGCGGATTCGGGAACGCGGAATGGAAAGGCGGAGGTTTTGAGGATATGACAACTGGAGAAAAGTGTCTTGTGATCGGCTCGGGAATAAGCGGCGTGGGATCGGTGGCGCTGCTGGAGCATATGGGAGCCGACGTGACGCTGTATGACAGCGATGAAGCGCTGACGGCGGACATGATCCGCGGGAAGCTGCCCGAGGAGAGCCGGGCCCGCTGTATTGCGGGAAAGCTGCCACAGGAGATACTGGAGACCACCGAGACGGTAGTGCTCAGCCCCGGCGTTCCCACGGATATTCCGCTGGTGAATGCCCTGCGCGATAAGGGCGCTTCGATCATCGGCGAGATCGAGCTGGGGTATCGGGAGGAGAAGGGCCGCGTGGCGGCCGTGACGGGTACCAACGGAAAGACCACCACTACCACGCTGCTGGGACAGATCATGAAGGCCCATCTCGGCGAAGAAAAAGTGTTTGTGGTAGGCAATATCGGCAATCCCTACACCTCGGAATGTCTGAAGACCCATGCGGATACCGTTACCGTGGGAGAGATCAGCTCCTTTCAGCTGGAGACGATCCGCGATTTCCACCCTGCCGTGTCCGCTGTCTTAAATATCACGCCGGACCATCTGAACCGCCACCACACCATGGAGGCCTATGTGGCAGCCAAGGAGAACATCGCGTTAAATCAGACAAAGGAGGATATCTGCGTCCTCAACTATGACAACGAATACACCCGCGATTTCGGAAAGCGCTGTCCCGCAAGGGCAGTGTACTTTTCCTCCTTAGAGGAGCTTGAGGAAGGCTATTTCTTAAAGGGAGATACGATCGTCAGAAGCTTTGGCGGATGTCAAAGGGAGCTTCTGAACATACATAGCGATATGAATCTGGTGGGCGTCTGCAATGTGGAGAACGTCATGGCGGCCATCGCCATGGCGGAGAGCATGGGAGTTCCCATGGATACCATTCTGGCCGTAATCAGAGAATTCAAGGCCGTGGAACACAGGATCGAGTTCGTGGCCGCCAAGGGCGGCGTGGACTATTACGACGATTCCAAGGGGACGAATCCGGACGCAGCGATCCAGGGAATCCGCGCAATGAGCAGACCTACCGTTCTAATCGGCGGCGGATATGACAAGGGAAGCGATTACGACCAGTGGATCGAGAGCTTTGGGGACAAGGTGAAATGTCTGGTGCTGATCGGCCAGACCCGCGAAAAGATCGCAGAGTGCGCAAGGGCTCACGGATTTGACAGGATCCGTTTTGCGGATACCTATGAGGAATGTCTGAAGCTTTGCACGCAGCTGGCGGAAGAAGGAGACGCGGTGCTTCTCTCCCCCGCCTGCGCAAGCTGGGGCATGTTCAAGAATTACGAGGAGCGGGGCGACATTTTTAAGGCTTATGTAAGGAGTCTCGGTGAAAGATGAGCTTAAGAAAAAGAAAAGAACAATCCGAATACTTTTTTGACTACAGCCTTTTGTTCATCGTGCTGTTCCTGCTGGGCTTCGGTCTGGTGATGATCTATTCCGCCAGCTTTTACGAGGCGATCCAGGATTTCAACGACGAGGCGTACTATCTGAAGAAGCAGCTCACGGCGAGCATCATCGGCATCGTGCTGATGATCGTGGTGGCGAATATCCCCTATCATTTCTGGGAAAGGTTCGCCACCTTGGGATATGTGGTCTCCATGGCGATCATTCCTCTGGTGCTCACGCCTCTCGGCGTGGAGTCCCACGGTGCCAGACGTTGGATCAATATTCCCGTGGTCGGCCTGAACCTGCAGCCGGCGGAGGTGGCAAAGCTGTGCATGATCCTGTTTTTGGCGTCCATGGTCTGCAAGATGGGGAAGAATGTGCGGACCATGAAGGGATTTCTCTTCATGCTGGCGCTGCCCCTGCCTGTGGCGCTGGAGGTGTATCTGATCACCAGCAACCTAAGCTCCGCCATTATTATCATGGGTATATCCGTGCTGATGGTGTTCGTGGCAAGTCCGGACTATAAGAAATTCGTGCTCATGGCCGCCGCGGTTCTGGCGCTTGCGGCTGTGGTGGTCTACATGGTCATGTCGGGCAGCGACCTGTTTGCGTTCCGCGGCAGCCGGATCAAGGCATGGCTCGATCCCGAGAGCGATCCCACGCACACCACGTTCCAGACGCTGCAGGGCCTGTACGCGATCGGCAGCGGCGGTATCTGGGGCAAGGGGCTGGGCCAGAGTATGCAGAAGCTGAGCTTTCTGCCGGAGGCGCAGAACGACATGATCTTTTCCATTATCTGTGAGGAGCTGGGACTGTTCGGCGCCATTGCCATCATTTTGATGTTCATTATGCTCCTCTGGCGCATGATGGTCATTGCCAACAACGCGCCGGATCTGTTCGGCGCCATGCTGGTGGTGGGCGTGATGGGGCACATCGCCATTCAGGCAGTTTTGAATATAGCCGTTGTTACGAATACCATTCCCAACACGGGAATCTCGCTTCCGTTCATCAGTTACGGAGGTTCCTCGGTGATGTTTCTGCTCATTGAGGTCGGTCTGGTCTTAAGTGTGGCCAAGCGGATACAGCTGAAGGAACTGTGAGCAGGCTCCCCGCATAGGATAGAATAGGTTTTTCAGATTGATACCGGATGGTGTTGTATGGATTCTATTCTTATTCAGGGTGGGGTGGCCCTGCAGGGTAAGGTTCGTATCCAGGGCTCCAAAAATGCGTCGCTGCCTATTTTAGCGGCCACGCTTCTTGTGCGGGAAAGCTCGTTCATCAGAAACTGTCCCAGGATCAGGGACGTGTATTCCATGATCAGTCTCCTGAGAAGTCTGGGCTGCAGTGTGAACTGGCAGGAAAACGGGGTGTATGTCGATTCCTCGGCCGTGACAAAGGGGGAGATCGGCTCGGAGGCAGTGACCGGTATGCGGTCCTCGCTGTGCCTTTTGGGCGCTTTGATCGGCAGATGCGGCCAGGTGGTCATGGAGTATCCCGGCGGCTGCGTGATCGGTGAACGTCCCATTGACATGCATCTGTCGGCGCTGCGTCAGATGGGCGTGGAATTTTGCGAGAAAGAAGGCAGACTGCAGGCTGCGGCAAAAAAACTCCGCGGCGCGCATATTGTGCTGCCGTTCCCCAGCGTGGGAGCCACGGAGAATGTTCTGCTGACAGCAGTGAAGGCGGAGGGGGACACGGTGCTTGAGGGCGCCGCTCTGGAGCCGGAAATAACGGCGCTCTGCCGGTATCTGCAATGCTGCGGTGCGAGTATCGAGGGCGTGGGGACCGACTGCCTGACGATTCGGGGCGGCAGTGCGCTGTACGGCGCGGATTTCGAGGTGCCGGCGGACCGGATCGTAGCCGGCACTTACCTGTTTAGCTGTATCGGCACCGGCGGAAATATTCTGTTGGAGAACGCTCCCTGGGAGGAGATGACGGCCGTTCTGGAGACGGCGGAACAGATGGGCGGAAGGCTGTGCACCTCCCGGGAGGGACTCTATGTGCAGGCGGCGGCAAGACCCTTGGCCGTGCCCTGTATAAGGACACAGCCCTATCCCGGTTTTCCGACGGATCTGCAGTCGGTGGCTCTGGCCGTGGCAGCCGTGGGAGACGGGGAGAGCATGATCCGCGAGACGATCTTCGAGAACCGCTTCCGGATCGCGGAGGATCTGCGCCGAATGGGCGCCGATCTGAAGGAGCAGGGCGCGGATACCATGCTGGTGAGCGGCGTGGAGGCGCTTAAGGGCGCAGAGGTGGAGGCCAGAGAGCTGCGGGGCGGCGCCGCGCTGGTGACGGCCGGCCTGATGGCCAGAGGCGAGACGAAGGTGACGGGTTGCCGGTATATTTTCCGCGGGTATGAGAATATCTGCAGAGATTTCAGAGAATTGGGAGCGCGAGTGACAAGTGCGTAGGTACGGAAAAGTAAAAATAGGTATCATAATTACGGTTCTGCTTCTGGCGGCGGTGTGCGGCGCGGGCTATTACATTGTCAGGACGTACACCGTCAATACGGTATATGTGGAGGGGAATATCCACTACACGGAGGACGAGATCAAGGCCATCGTCATGGAGGGAGCCCTGGGGAACAATTCCCTGTATCTCTCCGCAAAATACAAGAACAGGGGCATCGAGGGCGTGCCCTTTGTAGACGTGATAGACGTCTCCATTATCTCGCCGGACACGGTGCGGATCACGGTCTATGAGAAGGTGCTTGCCGGATATGTGGATTACATGGGTACCTGCCTGTACTTTGACAAGGACGGCTATGTGGTGGAGAGCTCCGGCGTGAAGACCCAGGGAATCCCTCAGATCCTGGGACTTTCCTTTGACCATGTGGTAGTGGGGGAAGCGCTTCCCGTGGAGGATCCGGAGGTGTTCAATAATGTCTTGAGCGTGACAAAGCTTCTGGAAAAATACGGTCTGGAGGCCGAAAAGATCTATTTTCAGCCGTCGGGGGACATTACGGTATATTTTGACAACGTGAAGGTGGCCCTCGGAAACGACAATATCACCTTGGAGGACAAGCTCATGCTGCTGCCGGAAATGCTTCCCAGCCTTGCGGGAAAGAGCGGGACGCTTCAGATGGAGACCTACAGCGACAGCGGCGGAAGGTATACTTTCCAACCGGACGCGTAAGAGATTTACTATAGATAACTAAAATTCAAAAACTTGTTGATTAATTTTGAAAATAATTGTATGATAGACTATATGGATTTTTTGTAAGGAGGACAAACCTTTGCTTGAGATTAAGACGAACGACGCAGAATCTGCAGCCAAGATCATCGTAGTCGGTGTCGGCGGCGCAGGAAACAATGCTGTAAATAGAATGATCGACGAACAGATTGACGGAGTGGATTTTATCGGAGTGAATACGGACAAGCAGGCCCTGCAGCTCTGCAAGGCCCCAAAGCTTTTACAGATCGGCGAGAAGCTGACGAAGGGACTCGGCGCGGGAGCCAAGCCCGAGGTGGGTGAGAAGGCTGCCGAGGAGAGCGCAGAGGAGATCACCAACGCCCTGCAGGGCGCGGACATGGTGTTCGTCACCTGCGGCATGGGAGGCGGTACGGGAACCGGAGCAGCTCCCGTGGTCGCCAGACTGGCAAAGGAAATGGGAATCCTTACGGTAGGCGTTGTGACCAAGCCTTTCCGCTTTGAGGCAAAGACGCGCATGGTGAATGCGCTCAGCGGAATCGAGCGCATCAAGGAGCATGTGGACACGCTGATCGTGATTCCTAACGACAAGCTCCTCGAGATCGTGGACAGGCGTACTACCATGCCCGAGGCGCTTAAGAAAGCAGATGAAGTACTTCAGCAGGCGGTTCAGGGAATCACGGACCTGATCAATGTGCCTGCTATCATTAATCTGGACTTTGCGGATGTACAGACCGTCATGACGGAGAAGGGCATCGCCCATATCGGCATCGGCGAGGGCAAGGGCGACGACAAGGCCATGGAGGCAGTGAAGATGGCCGTGGAGAGCCCTCTGCTGGAGACCACCATCACCGGCGCGAGCCATGTGATCATCAACGTCTCCGGAGATATTACGCTGGCAGATGCCAATGACGCGGTGAGCTATGTGCAGGATCTGGCCGGCGAGGAGGTCAATATCATCTTCGGAGCGATGTATGACGCTTCCAAGTCCGACACCTGTTCCATCACGGTCATCGCCACCGGTTTGGAGGAGGCGCCCAACAATACCGCACAGACAAGGCTGGGCTCCGGCACGGCATATCGGCAGTCCGCGTCGTACATTACCCCCGGTTCTCTGAAGGGAATGGGCGTACAGCCTCAGGCAGGACAGAATCCTTCGGGGCAGCAGCCGGTAAGACCCATGCAGGGGATTCAGAAGCCCGTGGATATCAGAAGCTCCGTGGAGGAGAAGACGCTGAAGATTCCTGATTTTCTGCAGAAAAAGTAATATTCTGTTCAGACAATATCTTAAATGTCTTGCGCCGGACATGATCGTGTCCGGCGTTTTTTATGCTGCGAAGCAGACCGCTGTTTTCGTGTCGAAAGATTCCTTTATTTTTTCCCCATATTTGACAAATTTTATCGGCCGGACCCTTTATAATCATTATGAAAAGGATGATGCCGATGCATTATGAACTGTATGTAGACAGTCTGTTTCTGGTCAATTTCGTTATGAACCTCTACCTGCTGCTGCTGGTGGACCGCAGCACTCTCCGCACTGCCACGCAGGGGAGACTGTTGGCCGGAGCTGCCGTAGGAGGCGTGAGCGGACTGCTGCCGTTTGTGCTGCCCGGGACATGGATCTGGAAAGCGATTGCCGCCGGAGCGGCGGGCACAGTGGGAATGATCCTTGCGGCCTTTCCCGTTAAGAGCCTCAGAATGTTTCTGAAGCTGGCGGAGAGACTGCTGCTGTACTCCTTCTGCATGGGCGGGGCGCTGCTGTTCCTGATCCGCAGCATACCTTCCCTGCGCAGCGCGCTTACCGGAATATTCGGAATCATGGGCGCGGGGGGCGTCTGCTTTCTGTTCTTGAGACGGCTGCGGCCGGAGGGAAGACGAAAGTGCAGTCTGTGCCGCGCGACCCTTACGGCCGGCAGTGTGCGGTTGAAGGTAACGGCTCTGGTGGACTCGGGCAATTCGCTGACGGAACCTATCAGCGGAGAGCCGGTGTGCATAGTGGAAAAGGAAATTATGGAGAAGCTATGGAAGGAGAGACCGCCGGAGGGCTGCAGAGCCATTCCTTATCACAGCATCGGAAAAGAGCATGGGATTCTGGAAGGGTATCGGCTGCCGGAGCTTCGTCTGGAGTATGACGGTATTGTCAGGAATTTCCGGAAGGTCTATATTGCGGTCAGCCCGCAGGGAATAGACGGTGCAGGGACGGCGGAGGCGGATTCCGTAAAAATGATAATCAATCCGGCGCTTTTTTGCAAAGAAAAAGGGCGGGACGCCGCACATGCGGCAGAATGAGAGGATATATGATACTGAAAGTGGCAATTCCGGGTAAAATGCATTTTAAAATGATACGCAGGGAGAACCGGTTCCTGCATAAGAAAGGGGATATTCATTACATAGGGGGAGCGGAGGTGCTTCCGCCGCCCCTGGAGGTGGAGAGGGAAAGTCAGGTCATAAGCGATCTCGGCACGGAGATAGACGCCGAGGCAAAAGCGATTCTGATAGAACACAATCTGCGGCTCGTGGTCTACATTGCAAAAAAATTTGACAATACCGGCGTGGGCGTGGAGGACTTGATCTCCATCGGGACCATCGGACTGATTAAATCCATCAATACCTTTAACCCTGAAAAAAATATTAAATTGGCGACCTATGCGTCCAGGTGCATCGAGAACGAGATTTTGATGTACCTTCGGAGGAACAATAAGACGAAGCTGGAAGTGTCCATCGACGAGCCGCTGAACGTGGACTGGGACGGCAACGAGCTGCTTCTGTCGGATATCCTGGGGACGGACGAGGACGTGATCTATCGGGATATTGAGAACGAGGTGGAGAGAAAACTGCTCATGGGGGCGGTGGGAAAGCTGTCCGAGCGGGAGAAGACCATCATCAAGCTGCGGTTCGGTCTGGGTACCAAGGACGGACAGGAGATGACCCAGAAGGAGGTGGCTTCCCTGTTGGGAATCTCCCAATCGTACATATCGAGACTGGAAAAGAAGATCATGCGCCAGCTGAAAAAGGAGATGAGCAGCCATATTTAGGCTTGGCAAAAAGGGTGCGGATAGGGTATACTTATCGCAGGACGGCAAAAGCTTTCCTGAGAAAACAACGGGAGCATACAAAAAATGATTCGGCGTGAGGATATCCTATCCATGGAATACCTGAAAAAAGCAGAGTTCACCGGCAGCCATCTGGGGATGCGTTACCGTCTGGAGAAAGTGGACATGGAGGACGGAAAAAAGCTGAAGGCTACAGTCTGGCCGGAGCCGTTTGGCTTTGTCAACACGCCCGCGGAGGAAAAGGAAAGCAGTCTGTTCTCCTTTGATGAGGACGGCGTGAAGGATGCCGTGGCATGGCTGAACGACAGATTGTTTGAGGAGAAGGACAGGTGGGACAACGCCGGCAGGGGTCCGGCTGCCCGCCGATAGGCGTGGGGGATTTTGGCCTGTCCGAGAGGAAACGTTACCGGAGCGCAAAGATGTTCAAATATATATATGAAGATATGATCTCCGTACTGGAGCACCTTCCCTATGGTCTGGCGTTGGGGATTCCCATCGCCTTACTTCTTTTATGTTTCATGACGCATGGCGGCGCGCAGAAAAAGAGGGCTTCCTCTGTGATTCCCGTCGCCGTCTATGCGCTGTATCTCGGTATTCTGCTGGTCATTACCTTCTTCTCCAGAGAGAGCGGGAGCACTGCAGGGACGGCCGATCTGAAGCTGTTCTCCACGTGGGGGATCAACACCAGGAACAATGCTTATGTGGTGGAGAATATTTTGCTGTTCATTCCCTACGGCTTTCTGCTGAGCTGGGTCTTTGAATGGGCGAGGGGCTTTTGGAAGAGCATGTGGTTCGGCGCAGTGACCAGCGTGGCCGTGGAATGCCTTCAGCTGGTGACGGGCAGGGGGTTCTTTCAGATCGATGATATCCTGACGAACATTCTCGGGAGTATGATAGGATATTTGATCTTCAGGATCTGTATGGTCTTCAAGCTCTGTATGAGCAGACGTATGCGGGCAGGTCAAGACACTTGAACGGGCAGGGGCGCGTTCTTACGCCGTCAGGTAACTGCGCATGGTCCGCAGCGCGTTCTTCTCCAGCCTGGACACCTGAGCCTGCGAAATACCGATGGAGTCCGCTACCTCCATCTGTGTCTTGCCTTCGAAGAAGCGCAGAGAAATGATCTCATGTTCTCTGGGGTTCAACCGCTTCATGGCCTCGCTCAGGGACAGATGCTCCACCCAGGTCTCCTCCTTGTTCTTCTTATCGCTGATCTGATCCATCACGTACAGGGTATCCCCGCCGTCGGTGAAAATGGGCTCATAGAGGCTCATGGGATTTTGAATGGCGTCCAGCGCGTAGGCGATGTCCTCCTTGGCGATGCCGATCTCCCCCGCAATTTCCTCTATGGTGGGTTCCTTCAGATTTTTCCGCGTCAGGCTCTCCCTTGCGTAGATGGCCTTGTAGGCGGTATCCTTCAGGGAACGCGACACCCGTATGCTGTTGTTGTCCCGCAGGAATCTGCGGATCTCGCCGATGATCATCGGCACGGCATAGGTGCTGAATTTCACATTGAGAGAGGAATCGAAATTGTCGATGGCCTTGATGAGGCCGATGCAGCCGATCTGGAACAGGTCGTCCACATTTTCGTTGCTGGAAGAAAAACGTTTGATCACACTTAAGACGAGCCGGAGATTCCCTTCGATATAGGCTTCTCGCGCTTTTGTATCGCCTTCCCCGATCTTTCGGAAGAGGGCTTCCTTTTCCTCCGCCTTCAACAGAGGCAGCTTTGAGGTGTTGACCCCGCAGATTTCAACCTTTCCCTGTGTCATATTTCCTCTTTTCCGCGGGCCGCATGGGCGCCTGCTTTTCTTTTTCTCACAGTGGTAGTATGTACCTTGAATACAAAAATATTCCGCCTATTTCAGTCTCCGATGCAGGCGCCGAACATATATTAATAGTGATGACGACTTCAGGTGCCGAAAATGTTGTTTTCCGAATTAAAATGCAAAGATGTGATCAATACAAGAGACTGTAAAAAACTGGGAAAGGTGTGCGATCTGGAATTTGATCCCTGCAGCGGCTGCATCTGTAAGATCATGGTGCCGGGCTGCAGCCGTGTGCTGGGTTTTCTGAACTGCGAGCCCAATATCGTGATCCCCTTCAAGGATATCTGCCAGATAGGTCCGGACATCATTCTGGTTGACATACACTGTTGATTCAGTTTAAAATGAGAAAGAACGGATAGATACTTCTGGAGAAAGGGGATAAGGCTATGAAATGTCCTTTTTGCAGTCATGAAAATACAAGGGTGATCGATTCCAGACCGGCGGAGGACAACAATTCCATTCGACGCCGCCGTGTCTGTGACGAGTGCGGCAAGCGCTTCACCACCTATGAGAAGATCGAGACGATTCCTCTGATTATTATCAAGAAGGATAACAACAGAGAGACGTATGACCGCTCCAAGATAGAAGCGGGCGTTTTGCGGGCCTGCCATAAGCGCCCCGTCAGCGCACAGCAGATCACGGAGCTGGTGGACGAGGTGGAGAACGAGATCACCAACATGGAGGAGAAGGAGATCGCCAGTCAGGTCATCGGCGAGCTTTTGATGAATAAGCTGAAGGCTCTGGATCCCGTGGCGTATGTGCGTTTTGCCTCCGTGTACAGGGAGTTCAAGGACGTGAATACCTTTATGGAGGAACTGAAAAAGGTCTTTGAGTAAAGAGGGGAATTCCCCTCTTTTTCTATGCCTTCTATGCCTTTTTCATGAACTGACGCAGGCAGAGTAGGTACAGCCCCATCAGTATCAGCTGGCTTGCCAGCAGGCCCCAGAGGTAGCCCTTGATGCCGAAGACCGGTACGGCCCAAAATACGAAGCCCAGACGGACCAGAAGGCAGACCGTGTTCATGACGAAGATGTGTCCCGCCTTTCCAAGTCCCTGAAGAATGCTGGAGAGGGTGGTGTCAAGGTACAGGAAAGGGCAGATGAACCCGAGAGTGGTGATAAAATATCCGGCCAGCGGACTGTCAAAGAGCCGGCTGCCTGCGAAGCGGCCGAAGAACACAAATACCAGCATACAGACAAAGCCCATCAGGCCGCAGTATTTCACGGTCTTTACGGTGGATCTTTTTACGGCTTCCATGTTGCCGAGGGCATAGCTCTCCGAGATCACGGGCAGGAGCAGAATGGCAACGGAGCTGGTCAGCGCGTTGGGAAAGAAGATAAAGGGCATGGCCATGCCGGTGAGAACGCCGTACACGCTTAAGGCGGTCACGTTGTCAAAGCCGTATGCCCGCAGCTTGGCGGGAATGGAAACGGATTCCACACTCTGCAGCAGGTTGAGGACGATGCGGTTCGCGGTCAGGGGCAGCGCCATTCCCAGCAGCTTGGCGTAGAGGCTGCCGGCATTGCGGCGAAGGCGGCCGACGCCGGAGAGAACCGTTTCCTGCCGGAAGCGGCGCTTTCCCATAAAGCAGTGCCATGCGGCGCCGAGAGACAGGAGCATGGAAAAGAATTCTCCCACGGTCAGGCCCAGGACCGCCACGGAAATGGAGGGAGTCTGTCCGGCGGCAAGGTCCCGGGCGGATATGAGGTAGACGCAGGCCACTCTCACGGTCTGCTCCAGGAGCTGCGAGGCGGCGGGAACGCCCGCTTTTTTTATGCCGTAGAAGTATCCGTTGGCGCACGCGTGTACGGCGCCCAGCGGAATGGAGAAGGAGAGAATGCGCAGCATCGCGGCCGTGCGGGGCTCCTGCAGAAGATGCAGGGCAATGGGATCGGCCAGCCGGTAGACCAGCAGATTGCACAGCAGGGACAGCGGGAGAGAAATGCTGAGGCCTGCGGCCAGCGGCCGAAAGGAGGGACGCTTTTCGATGGCGGTCTGTTCCGCCACCAGCTTGGATACGGCGGTCTGATAGCCGGCTCCTGTGAGGGCGAAGGACAGGGAGAGAACGGGGTTTAGGAGCTGGTAGATTCCCATGCCTTCCTCCCCGAACAGTCTCGACAGATAAATTCTGTAAAAAAAGCCGATCACTCGGCTCAAGAATCCGGTCGCAGTCAAAATGATCGTGCCGAATATCAGCGGGTGGCTTTTTCTGGCGCTCATGGATATCCTTTCGGAACGTGCAGACGTGCCGCAGCTTTTTGTCTATTTATATTCGTCCCCGACAGTTGACAGAACAGGAGGTTGGTGTTATATTATTGATGAATTCCTAGTAAAATGATATAAATTAAGGTAATATAAAGAAAAGAGGTAAGCGTCATGATATATCTGGACAATGCGGCAACTACCGCCGCCGCGCCTGAGGTGGTGGAAGCCATGCTCCCGTATTTCACGGAGAACTACGGCAACCCCAGCACGATATACTCTCTGGGCTCTGAGGCGAAGAAGGCCGTGAATGAGGCGAGAAGGAGCGTGGCCGGACTGATCGGGGCCAGGCAGGAGGAGATCTATTTTACCGCCGGAGGATCGGAGGCGGACAACTGGGCGATCAAGGCCTGCGCCGAAGCCTATGCCGACAAGGGAAAACATATCATTACCACGAAGATAGAGCACCACGCCGTGCTTCACACCTGCCAGTATCTCGAGAAGAAGGGCTTTGAGCTGACCTATCTCGACGTAGATGCGGACGGGCTGGTGGATCCGGAGGCGCTGCGGCAGGCCATTCGGCCGGATACGATCCTGATCAGCGTTATGTTCGCCAACAATGAGATCGGGGTCATCGAGCCCATAGAGCAGATCGGCGCCATCGCAAAGGAGCATGGGATCTTATTCCACACCGACGCGGTGCAGGCCTTCGGCCAGATTCCTATCAATGTGGACGAGATGCACATCGATATGCTCAGCGCCAGCGCTCACAAGCTGAACGGTCCCAAGGGGATCGGAATGCTCTACATTCGCACCGGCGTGAAGATCAAGTCCTTTATTCACGGCGGAGCTCAGGAGCGCAGCCGCAGAGCGGGCACGGAGAACGTGCCGGGCATCGTGGGCTTCGGCGCGGCGGCGGACAGAGCGGCGCGCATCATGGAAGAGAAGATCCAAAAGGAGACGGAGCTTCGGGACTATCTGATCGGACGCATCGAGAAGGAGATTCCGTACAGCCGCCTGAACGGCCACAGGACCAAGCGGCTTCCGGGCAACGTCAATTTCTCGTTTGAATTCATCGAGGGAGAGTCCATGCTGATCATGCTGGATATGAAGGGCATCTGCGCCTCCAGCGGCTCCGCCTGCACCTCGGGTTCTCTGGATCCCTCCCATGTCCTTCTGGCCATCGGCTTAAAGCATGAGACGGCCCACGGTTCCCTGCGCATGACGCTGTCGGAGCAGAACACAAAGGAGGAGATGGACACCGTGGCGGAGGAACTCAAAAAGATCGTTCAAAAGCTGCGGGATATGTCGCCGTTGTATGAAGATTTTGTAAGAAAGCAGCAGGCTTAGGAGGCAGATATGTATAGCGAAAAAGTGATGGATCACTTCCAGAATCCCAGAAACGTAGGAGAGATCGAGAACGCCAGCGGCGTGGGTACGGTGGGAAACGCAAAGTGCGGCGATATCATGAGGATATTCCTGGACATTGACGACGAGGGCATTGTCCGAGACGCAAAATTCAAGACATTCGGCTGCGGCGCCGCTGTGGCCACCAGCTCCATGGCCACCGAGCTGGTGAAGGGCAAGACCATACAGGAGGCTCTGCAGGTGACCAACAAGGCGGTAATGGAAGCGCTGGACGGACTTCCGCCCGTAAAGGTCCACTGTTCTCTTCTGGCGGAGGAGGCGATCCATGCCGCTCTCTGGGATTACGCGGAGAAGCACGGTATTGTCATCGAGGGACTGGAAAAGCCCAAAAATGACATCAGCGAAGGAGAAGAAGAGGAGGAGTATTGAAAAAGAAAGTGGTGGTAGGCATGTCGGGGGGAGTGGATTCCTCCGTGGCGGCCTGTCTTTTAAAGGAACAGGGGTATGACGTTGTCGGCGTCACCATGCAGATATGGCCGGAGGAGCCTTGGGAGACCGTGCAGTCGAACGGAGGCTGCTGCGGCCTTTCGGCTGTGGAAGACGCAGCGCGGGTGGCGGATATGCTGAATATTCCCCACTATGTGATGAATTTCAGGAAGGAATTCCAGGATTGCGTAATAGATTATTTTACGGAGGAGTATCTGCAGGGGCACACGCCCAATCCCTGTATCGCCTGCAACCGCTATGTGAAATGGGAGGCGCTGCTTGAGCGGAGCCTGCAGATCGGAGCGGACTATATCGCCACGGGACACTACGCCAGGATCGCGCGTCTGTCCAACGGCCGCCTGGCGATACGAAATTCCGTCACCGCCGAAAAGGATCAGACCTACGCCCTGTACGGCCTGACCCAGGAGCAGCTCGCCCGCACGCTGATGCCCGTGGGGGAGTACACGAAGGAGGAAATCCGCCGAATCGCTCTGGAGCGGGGACTGCCGGTGGCCCAAAAACCGGACAGTCAGGAGATCTGTTTCGTCCCCGACAACGATTATGCAGGATTTATCGACAGACAGGCGCAGGGGCGCGTCCCCGTCCCCGGCAATTTCGTGGACAGGCAGGGGAAGGTGCTGGGCCGCCATAAGGGGATCACCCACTATACGGTGGGGCAGCGCAGGGGCCTGAATCTGTCCATGGGAGAGCGGGTCTTTGTGACTGAGATCCGGCCGGAGACGAACGAGGTGGTCATAGGCTGCGGCGAAGATCTGCTAGGCACAGAGGTGCTCTGCGACAGAGTGAATTTCATGGCGGTGGAGGACCTGCAGGAAGCGATGCGGGTACGGGCAAAGATCCGCTACAATCACGGCGGTGAGAACTGTACCATCGAGAAGCTGCAGGACGGCAGGGTGCGCTGCCGCTTTGAAAAGCCGGTTCGGGCCGCTGCGCCGGGACAGGCTGTGGTGTTCTACCTCGACGAGTATGTGCTGGGCGGCGGGACGATCCTGTGAGGAATCTGCCCTGCCGCATATTTCAATTTTCAAAAGCCGGCAGGTCTGATACAATAGGAGCGTGACAACGAAATCAGATACGCGGGAGAAGGAAAAAACGGTACGGGAGCATCTATGATACGGATATTTTTAGTGGAAGAGGACGCAGGCGCGTTGGAAGCGTTCAGGAATCGATTTGACTGGCAGGCGCACGGCTGCGAGATCTGCGGCGAGGCCGGCGACGGGGAACGGGCCTTTGCGCTGATCGGAAAGCTTGAGCCGGATATTGTGATCACGGATATCAGAATGCCGTTTATGGACGGACTCGTTCTGAGCAGACTGATTAGACGAAAAATGCCGCTTGCCGAGGTGATCGTTCTGACGAAGGAGCGGGATTTCGAGTCCGCGCGGGAATGCGTGGAGCTGGGGGTCGCCGCATATCTTTTGAAGCCTGCGGAGGAAGGGGAATTGTTCCGGGTGATCGATGCGCTGGCGGAGCGGATTCGGGAAAAGAACCGAGAACGTGAAAACAGCGAGAGATATCGGAAGGAAAGAACGGAAAATTTTCAGCAGGGAAAAAGGGAACTGTTCCGCCGTCTTGTCACGGGTCGGGAGACTCCGGCCCGGCTGCTGGAGGCCGCGCAGGGGCTGGGACTGGAGCTGTCGGCCGTCTGGTATAATGTGGTGTTAGTCAGGTCCCGGGAACCGGAACGGGCTGACGACGGGAACGGCGGAATCGCCGGACAGGCCGGAGAACAGTGGAGGAAACAGCTGGGGGATCTTCTTGAGAAAATGCTGGTCTTTGACAGGGAGCTGGAGGGGAAAGCGATCCTCTTAAAGGCTGACTCCAAAGAAGAACTGTCGTATCTGTTGAATGAGCTTGCCGCCCGGCTGAGAGAGATATCTGCCGTATCCGGTCAGAACCAATGGTTTGGGGGGGCCGGAATGCCTGTGAACCGTCTCGGGGAGCTGCCGGCCTCTTTTGAAAGAGCGGGTCTGGCGTTTGCGAGACACTATCTGGAGGGAGAGAACCGTATTCTGGACGGCGAAGCGGAGCAGGAGGAGCTTGCGCGGAAGGGCGGGTTCGATATCGGGACGATCAATCCCAAACAGATCGATCGAAACAGGCTGAAGGAATTTCTGAAGATCGGAAGAAGAGAGGAGCTGCCTCGTTTTCTCGAGGAGTATCTTGGCGGGCTGTGGAACGACAATGCAATGAAGTCCCATATCTTCAGACAATATATGGTTCTGGACACATATTTTTGTGCGGCGGATTTTCTGGAGGAGCTGCAGATCTCCCGCAGCGAGATCCGGCCGCCGGATATGACTCCGGACGCCTTTAAGCGGGCCGAGGACGCTGCAGGCTATGTGACGGGGATCGTGAGCAGAACGATAGAGCTTAGGGAGAAAGCCGCGGGGAATCGGTATCGGGATATCGTGCGGCAGGTGATGCAGTATGTTGAGGAAAACTATGCGGATGAGGAGCTGTCGTTAAATTCGCTGGCCTCTTCCGTGAATTTCTCTCCGAACCATTTAAGCATGGTGTTCAGCCAGCAGACCGGTCAGACCCTGATCCGGTATCTGACCGATGTCAGAATGAACAAGGCGAAGGAGCTGCTGCGCTGCACGGGAAAGAAGAGCAGTGTGATCAGTGCGGAGGTGGGATACAAGGATCCCCATTACTTTTCCTATCTGTTCAAAAAGACTCAGGGAATGACGCCGACTCAGTTCAGGAGCGGACTGAGCGGTTCGCAGGAGGAGCAGCCAAGGTGAATGCTTTGGCTGTTTTTTTGCGTCCGCATATTCCTGTGACAAACAGAAACATATACACCATAAAAAACACAACAAAATATTAAAAAAACCAACCAAAAAACTTTTTTAATAAAAAAATCAACATTTATGTCATTTGTCTGAATGGATTTTTATGGCCGGTCACGATAAAATACAGATGTCGGGTAAATGGTTTACCGACTACAATATTTTATGGGAGGATTGATAACCATGAAAAAGAGAGTTTTAGCAGTACTGATGGCTGCAACCATGCTTCTCGGTCTGACCGCATGCGGCGGCGACGGCTCTACACCTGCAGGCGGCGATGTTCAGGGCGCTGATGGCGGCAGCAGCTCCGGCACGATTAAGGTCGGCATCATCAACAACGACCCCAACGAGTCCGGTTACCGTACCGCAAATGACAAGGATCTGCAGGCTATGTTCACCGCAGAGAACGGCTATGACGCTACGTTCGCTTACGGCAAGACAAACGACGAGCAGATCAATGCGGCTCAGCAGATGATTCAGGACGGCGTTGATTACCTGCTTCTTTCCGCAGCAGACGTTTCCGGTTGGGATACCGTTCTGCAGGATGCGAACAACCAGGGCATCAAGGTCATTCTGTATGACCGCACCATCGATGCAGACCCCAGCCTCTATGTAGCTTCTATCGTTTCCGATATGGCGAAAGAGGGCGAGACCGCAGCGAACTGGCTGAAGGATCAGGGCCTGAGCGAGTACAACATCATTCACATTCAGGGTCAGATGGGTTCCGCAGCACAGGTAGGCCGCAGCGGCGCACTGCTTGATATGGCAGCAGCCGAGGGCTGGAACGTTCTCGTTTCCCAGACCGCTGACTGGAACGCTGAGAAGGCTCAGCAGATCGTGCAGTCTCAGATCGATGCAGGCAAGAGCTTCAATGTTATCTATGCAGAGAACGACGATATGGCAAAGGGTGCAGTTGCAGCTCTGGACGCTAACGGAATCACTCACGGTGTGAACGGCGACGTTATCATCATGGGCTTTGATACCAACAAGTGGGCTCTTGAGGAGCTGAAGGCCGGCAACTGGAACTACGACGGCCAGTGCAACCCTCTGCAGGCTTCCTATCTGAACGATGTTATCCAGAAGCTGGAGAAGGGCGAGACCATCACCGAGAAGACCATCGTTATGGATGAGAAGGGCTTTGACGCTAAGACCATTACCGACGACGATGTAAACACATACGGTATCTAAGCAGTCATAGCATACGGCATATAGTTTAGTGCTGACAAAGTGCGGCGCAGCGTAAATCAAAATCGTACGCTTGCACCGCACTTTTTTTAAAAAAAGTGACGAGGTGAATGGGCTGGTGAAAGAGAATATTGTATTGGAAATGAAAAATATCCACAAGGGCTTTCCGGGAGTAAAGGCTCTGCAGGGAGTGGAGTTCACCCTGCGCGAGGGCGAGATCCATGCGCTGATGGGGGAGAACGGCGCCGGCAAGTCCACGCTGATCAAGGTGTTGACAGGGGTGTATGAAAAGGACGAGGGCGATATCTTTCTGAAAGGATATGATAAGGCAGTCTCCATACGTTCCCCGCAGGACGCGCAGAGAGTCGGTATCAGTACCGTGTATCAGGAGATCACGCTCTGTCCCAATCTCTCCGTGGCCGAGAACATGTACATAGGCCGCACGGCCGGCATGGGACAGAACTGGAAAAAGATCAATGCCGATGCAGATAAACTGCTTCGGTCTCTTGACATTCCGGCTTCCGCCACCCAGCAGCTTGCAAGCTGCTCCATCGCCGTGCAGCAGATGGTGGCCATCGCCAGAGCCGTGGATATGGACTGCAAGGTCCTGATTCTTGACGAGCCTACGTCCTCTCTTGATGAGCAGGAGGTAGAAAAGCTGTTCGGGCTGATGCGGAACCTGAAGGAGAAGGGCGTGGGAATTATCTTCGTGACCCATTTCCTGGATCAGGTATACGAGGTCTGCGACAGGATCACGGTCCTTCGGGACGGCAAGCTGGTGGGAGCATACGACATCAAGGACCTTCCCAGAGTGCAGCTGGTGGCAAAGATGCTGGGCAAGGAGCTGGACGACATGTCCGATATCAAGTCGGAGGGCGCCGTCTACAGCGGAGAGGACGCCGGCACGGCAGTCCTAGAGGCAGAGGGCCTGGTGAGCGACGCAGGAATCAAGCCCTTTGACTTTTATATCAACAAGGGTGAGGTCAACGGCTTCACGGGCCTGCTGGGATCGGGCAGGAGTGAGTGTGTGCGCGCCATCTTCGGCGCGGACAGGGTAGTCGGCGGAAAGGTGAAGATGCATGGCAAGGACGTTAAGATCAGCAAGCCCATTCAGGCCATGAAGCACGGAATCGCCTATCTCCCAGAGGACAGAAAGCTGGACGGCATCGTGGGGGATCTGTCCGTGCGGGACAATATCATTCTGGCACTGCAGACCTTGAAGGGCTTCTTCCGCCCCATCTCCAAGGCGCAGGCGTATAAGTACGCGGACGAATACATCAAGCTGCTTGACGTGAAGACTGCTTCCGCGGACACGCCGATCAAGTCCCTGTCCGGCGGAAATCAGCAGAAGGTGATCCTGGCCAGATGGCTTCTGACGCATCCCGACTATCTGATTCTGGATGAGCCCACCAGAGGTATCGACGTGGGTACTAAGGTGGATATCCAGAAGCTGGTGCTGAAGCTCGCCGGCGAGGGAATGAGCATCACCTTCATCTCCTCCGAGACGGACGAGATGCTCCGCACCTGCTCCCGGCTTGTAGTCATGAGAGACCGCAAGGTGGTGGGAGAGCTGTCCGGAGAGCAGTTGACACAGAATATGATTATGAATACAATTGCCGGAGGGAACAGAGACAATGCAGAAAATTGAGAAAAAGAAAGCAAGTCCTATGGAAGTAATGAAAAAAATTCTGGGCCGGCAGATCTTTATTCCGATTGCAGCTCTGCTGCTGCTGGTCCTGTTCAACCTGATCGTGGATCCGAGCTTTTTCGCGGTCGTCATGAAAACGAACAGTGCGGGCAACCCCGTCTTGACAGGCAACCTGATCACCATTCTGGATAACGGGTCCGAGCTGGCCATTCTTGCCATCGGTATGACGCTGGTGACGGCGGCTGCCGGCGGACAGGATATCAGTGTGGGTGCAGGCATCGCCATCAGCGGAAGCGTGATGCTGCGTGTGCTGTGCGGCACCAATCCCAAGCCGGAAGCCATACAGGCTCCCATTATCGTGGCCTTTCTGGTAGGCTGTCTGGCAGCAATGCTCTGCGGCGCCTTCAACGGTGCACTGGTGGCGTATTTTAAGATTCAGCCTATGGTGGCCACGCTGATTCTTTACACGGCGGGGCGTTCCATTGCGGCATGGGTTAACCATAATCAGCTTCCCATCGTTCCGCCGGGATCTTTTTCCTACTTTGGCGGAGTGATTCCGGGGATTCCTATACCCACGCCGTTCTTCATCGCGATAGGCTGCATGATCCTGATCGCGCTGGTGCTGAAGTTCACTACCCTCGGCCTGTACACGCAGTCGGTGGGTATCAATGAGAGCTCTTCCAGACTGAACGGTCTGAATCCTATTCTGATCAAGTTCTTGGCGTTCGTGATTCTGGGAATCTGCGTGGCAGTGGCCGGACTGATCAAGGTGAGCCGGTTCTCCACGATCAACTATTCCGTAATCGCAAAGGATATCGAGATGGATGCGATCCTTGCGGTGGCGCTGGGCGGAAACGCTTTGAGCGGCGGTAAATTCAATATTGCGGCATCTATTTTGGGTGCATATGTGATCCAGTTCCTTACGACTACGCTCTACAAGTTCAACGTGCGGTCCGACGCGCTGCCGGCGTACAAGGCGGTGGTGGTGATTGTTCTGGTAGTAGCCAGCGCACCGAGAGTGAGAGAGTACTTGAACGGTCTGAAGAAAAAAATGATTCAGAATCCGAGCAGAAAGGAGGTCGGCTGATATGTCTTCCGAAAAGGCAATGTCCTCAGGTAAAAAAAGCGGCGGCATATTTCGGAATATGACCGACACGAACCTGCTGCTTACCATTACGATCGTCATCTTTTTTGTAATGTATATCGGTGCAATGATCTTTCAGGGAGGCGCGTTCTTAAAGCCTCAGGCGTTCCTGAATATTCTGAATTCCCAGGCGGCTCTGATCATTACTGCCTGCGGCATGAGCATCGTGATGATCACCGGCGGTATCGACATCTCCGTTGGCGGCGTGGTTGCCCTTGTCAGCATGAGCTGTGCGGTGTATCTGGACTTTCAGGGCGGCAACGTCTTCGGGGCGCTGCTGATCGCCCTCGGCATCGGCCTTGCGTTCGGCATCATTCAGGGCGCGCTGGTGGCGTATCTGGATATTCAGCCCTTTATCGTTACGCTGGCGGGAATGTTCTTTGCCCGCGGCATGACCACCATCGTGCACACGGAGCCCTTCAACGTGACGAACGAACAGTTCGTGGCGCTGAAGAATACGCGAATCACTATTCCCGGTCTGGGCTCTATGAGCAAGAACGGTACTTATGTGGACGCTTATATTGAGATCGGCGTGGTGGTCGCTCTGCTCACCGTTGCGATTTTCTTCTGCGTGCTTCGCTGGACGAAGCTGGGCCGCCGCTTCTATGCGGTGGGCGGCAACAGCCAGAGTGCGCTGATGCTGGGAATCAACGTGAGGCGGACGAAGTTCTATTCTCACCTGATATGCGGCCTGCTGGCAGGAATCGGCGGATTTATCTATTTCCTGCACATCGGTTCGGGCTCGCCCTCCCATGCTTCCGGTATGGAGATGAACGCCATTGCTTCTTCCATTATCGGCGGCACCATGCTGACGGGCGGTGTGGGCAACATTATCGGCACGCTCTTCGGTGTGCTTTCCCTCAGCACCATTCAGAATATTGTGTCCTCCGCAGGTCTGGGCGAGGCGTGGTGGACGGGAATTACCATCGCCGGTATGCTGTGCCTGTTCCTGGTGATCCAGAGTGTCGTTATGGCGCGCAAAAAGAAGGCATTGAAGTCCTGAACAGATCTGTGTAAATAGAGACAGCGGCCGCAAGCACTGCGGCTGCTGTTCTTTCAAAATTTCCAGAAGTAATCAGTGAGGCTGCGGCCGGGAGGGTTCGATGAAAAAGAACAACGCAAAGTTCAGCCTGTTTGGAATATTGATAATACTTTCCCTGATCCCGTTGGTATTATCGATCGGAATCATCAGTGGCATATCACTGTATATTACCAACCGCAATATGGAAGATGCCGCAAAGGATACGCTCTATATTGTGGCGAACAATCTGGCGAGCTACTGCGAGGAACGCCAGATCACCGCTGTCAGTGCGGAGCAGTACATGGGCTACCTTGACAGCCTGAAGGATCGGAATATCGAGATGGCAATTATGCTGGACGGTGTTCCCAGCGCTACTTCCATTCGGAATAAGAACGAATACAGGATTCGGGAGATTGAATTTGAAAAGGATATCGTTGCCGACAAAGAAGAGATCCAGAACGGGTATTACGACGACTATGTATTGATCGACGACCAGGTGTATTACGCCTACTACATGCCCATCCGGAGAGACGGAGAGATCATCGGTATGGCGTTCGCAGGACAGCTGCGGGAGCATGTGACCGGCACTACGCACAGCATTGTCGTTACCTTTGTGACCCTTGCCGTCCTTTTGATCGTGATCTTTGCCGCGACGGTATTTATTTTCAGCAGAGGTCTCGCGCGGTCCATCAATGTGATCGGGAAGAATGTGGACGCGCTGTCCCGAGGAGATCTAAAGAAGCAGAAGGAAGGCCGCAGCGCGGTGCGGGAGATGGATTCCCTGCTGACTGCCACAGGTTCCATGCAGGAAAATCTGTCGGAGACCATCGGCAAGGTGAAGGATATCTCTCAGAAGCTGGCGGAAAATGTCTCCGACACTGCCAAGCTCAGCCTAAGCAGTGCCGAGAGGGCGAGACAGATCACTTCCGTGATTGAGGCGCAGGCGGCGTCTACCGAGGAGATGTCCGAGGACGTGCAGGATATCAGCGCCCGAATGATGGAGATCGGGGACTGCGTCAACGAGATATCGGACAATGTGGAGAATCTCACCGGCAGCTCGGAGAATATGCAGCTTACCAACAATGAAGCAAAGAGGAACATGAATGTCATTTTGGAGAACAGTCAGAAGTCGGTGAAAGCCGTCAACGATATTTCCAATCAGATCGGACAGACCAACGATGTGATCCAGCAGATCCACACGGCGGTGGAGCTCATTCTGGCCATGTCGGAACAGACCAATCTCCTGAGCCTGAACGCCTCCATTGAGGCGGCAAGGGCCGGCGAGGGCGGAAGAGGCTTTGCGGTAGTTGCGGAGGAAATCAGACGTCTCTCGGAGCAGAGTGCGGACGGAGCCGAGATGATCAAAAATCTGGCGGGAGAGATCACGGAGAAGTCGCAGCAGTCGGTAGAACTGGCAAATAAGGTGTCGGAACTGATCCGAATGGAGCAGGAGAGCGTTGCAAAGACACAGCAGAAATACGAGGAGCTCAGCAGCGCGATTGACGGGTCCGTGGCGGATATCCGTTCCATTGCGGAGAGGACCGAGAACCTTGCCTCCTACAAGGAGAGAGTCATCGATAAGGTGCAGGCGCTGAAGACGGTCAGCGTTGAAAATGCCGAGGGCAGCAAAGAGGTCAACGACAATATCCGCGAGATCATAGCGGAGGTGGGCGAAGTCAGCGACAACTGCGAGAAGATCGATGATATGGCCGGCGTTCTGAAGGAATCGGTGTCCTTTTTCAACAACTGACGAAAGTTTGCTGCGGGCGCTTCGCAGGTGTGCGAAGGCCCGCAGTTTTTTTATGGCGGAATATCAGATCAAAGGCGGATAAATTCCGCGTTTCGCTTTTCAAAGACGGTATAATAACGAAAACCGCATTCCTGTAGTACTCTTGAGACACGGTCAAAGTGCCCGGCCACATTTTCCGGCACATGGGCGTCGGAGCCTACCGTGATAATCTCGCCCCCCAGCTCCCGATAACGCTTCAGGATATCCGTGCAGGGGTGCAGGTCCCGCATTCCTTCGGTCAGCCCGCCGGTATTTACCTCCAGCCCTTTCTCCTTCTCAATCAGCGTTTTCAGAATCTCATCGATGAGATCCCGATACTTTTCGTAGGAGTATTCCCGATCCGCGTTGGGGCCGTAGCGCACCACGTAATCCAGATGACCGTATACGTCGAAGCAGGTAAATTTTTTTACATTCTCGAGAACGGATTCAAAGTATTCCCGATAGGCGGCTTCCTCCGTGCGGCCCTCATAAAAATCCGGATAATAGGGGTCTTTGCCGTGACAGATGTGGGAGGATCCGATGATAAAATCGAACTCGTAGGACTTGGCATACACGGAGGCAGGGCGCAGGATCTGCGCCTGCAGCCCGAGCTCCACGCCGAACAACAGGCGTATCCTTCCTGCATATTTTTCCTTTAGCCGTGCCAGATCATAGAGATAGGAATCTGTGTTCAGCAAAAAGAGATCCGCCGGTTCCTCGGGCCGTGCGGGAAAATCTATGTCATGGTGCTCCGTAAAGCACATGGTCTGAAGACCCTTTTCTATGCCCCGCAGAATCATCTGCTCCATGGGCGTGTCGGAATCTCCCGAATGGGAGGAGTGTAAATGGCAGTCTGCTGTGATAGGCATGATTGACTCCTTTCTGTAGATAAATTGTGATAGTATAATCATCATATCACATTTATAAAGAATCTGTAAATTTTTTGGACAAACGGCAATTTTTTTTATTTACATCTTGAATTATACAGGGAAATTATGTAAAATATCATTGCTGATAAAATTTTGACAATCTGACATGCGTGTCACGAATGCCAAAATATAAAAAAATAAATTTTAGGAGGGAACTAAAATGGCAGTAAGAGTAGCAATCAACGGTTTTGGCCGTATCGGCCGTCTGGCTTTCAGACAGATGTTTGACGCAGAGGGATATGAGGTAGTTGCAATCAACGACCTGACAAGCCCTGACATGCTGGCACATCTGCTGAAGTATGACACCGCGCAGGGCAGATACAAATATGCCGATAAGGTCGAGGCCGGCGAGGATTCCATTACCGTAAACGGCAAGAAGATCACCATCTACAAAGAGGCAGACGCTTCCAAGCTTCCTTGGGGCGAGCTGAAGGTAGACGTTGTTCTGGAGTGTACCGGTTTCTATACCTCCAAGGACAAGGCAAGCGCACATATCACCGCAGGCGCACGCAAGGTCGTTATCTCCGCTCCTGCAGGCAATGATCTTCCTACCATCGTTTACAATGTGAACCACAACACCCTGAAGCCCGAGGATACCGTTATCTCCGCAGCTTCCTGCACCACCAACTGCCTGGCTCCCATGGCTAAGGCTCTGAATGATCTGAGACCTATCATGAGCGGTATCATGACCACCGTACATGCTTACACCGGCGACCAGATGATTCTGGACGGACCTCAGAGAAAGGGCGACAAGAGAAGAAGCCGTGCAGGCGCTCAGAACATCGTTCCCAACTCCACCGGTGCAGCGAAGGCAATCGGTCTGGTTATCCCTGAGCTGAACGGCAAGCTGATCGGTTCCGCACAGCGTGTTCCTACCCCTACCGGTTCAACCACGATTCTGGTAGCAGTAGTGAAGGGCGCAGTTACCAAGGATGAGATCAATGCAGCCATGAAGGCAGCTTCCACCGAGTCCTTCGGATACAACACCGACGAGATCGTATCCTCCGATATCATCGGAAGCACCTACGGCTCCATCTTTGATGCGACCCAGACCATGGTAGCTCCCATGGAGGACGGCAATACTCAGGTACAGGTAGTTTCCTGGTATGACAACGAGAACAGCTACACCTCTCAGATGGTTCGTACCATTAAGTACTTCAGCGAGCTTGGCTAAGCCGTAAGAAACCAAGGCCTATAGAAGGTCCGGTCCTAGGACCGGACCTTTTTTGAATTTTGAATCAATAAAAAGGAATGAATAAAAAGCTGCCGGAGCGCAGCGGAAAGAGGAATGAAATGGGTTTGAACAAGAAATCTGTTGACGACATTAACGCAAAGGGAAAGAGAGTGCTGGTGAGATGCGACTTCAACGTTCCCTTAAAGAACGGCGAGATCACTGACGAGACCCGTATCGTGGCAGCGCTTCCCACCATTAAAAAGCTGCTGAACGACGGCGGCAAGGTGATTCTCTGCTCCCATCTGGGCAAGGTAAAGAACGGCCCCAACGAGGGAGAGTCTCTGGCTCCCGTGGCGAAGAGACTGTCCGAGAAGCTGGGTAAGGAAGTAGTGTTCGTAAGCGATTACAACGTGACCGGCGAGGCGGCTTCCAAGGCTGTGGAAAATATGAAGGAGGGCGATGTTGTCCTGCTTCAGAACACCCGTTTCCGCGGCGCTGAGGAGACCAAGAACGGCGAGCAGTTCAGCAAAGAGCTGGCAGACCTTGCGGATCTGTATGTATGCGATGCATTCGGTTCCTCCCACAGAGCGCACGCTTCCGTTGAGGGCGTTACCAAGTTCATCACCGCAAAGGGCGGCGAGAACGCAGTGGGCTACCTGATGCAGAAGGAGATCAACTTCCTGGGAAATGCAGTGGAGAATCCCGTGAGACCCTTCGTGGCTATTCTGGGCGGCGCAAAGGTTGCGGACAAGCTGAACGTTATCTCCAACCTGCTCGAGAAGTGTGACACTCTGATCATCGGCGGCGGTATGGCATATACCTTCCTGAAGGCTCAGGGCATGGAAGTGGGTAATTCTCTGGTAGACGACGAGAAGATCGACTACTGCAAGGAGATGATGGATAAGGCGCAGAAGCTTGGCAAGAAGCTGCTTCTTCCTATCGATACCACCATCGCAAAGAGCTTCCCCGATCCCATCGACGGACCTGTGGAAATCTCCTATGTGGACGTAGACAAGATTCCTGCGGATATGGAGGGCCTGGACATCGGTCCCAAGACACAGGAGCTCTTCGCAGATGCCGTGAAGTCCGCTAAGACCGTAGTTTGGAACGGGCCCATGGGCGTGTTCGAGAATCCTACTCTGGCAGCCGGCACTATTGCAGTGGCAAAGGCTCTGGCAGAGACCGACGCCACCACGATTATCGGCGGCGGTGATTCCGCAGCGGCAGTGAACCAGCTCGGCTTCGGCGACAAGATGAGCCACATTTCCACCGGCGGCGGCGCATCTCTCGAGTTCCTGGAGGGCAAGGTGCTTCCCGGCGTTGCGGCAGCAGACGATAAGTAAACCGTGCAGTTCAATCAGCAACGCCGTGAGTTGCGGCAGCAGACGATAAGTAAACCATGCAGTTCAATCAGCAACGCCGTGAGTTGCGGCGGCAGACGATAAGTAAACCGTGCAGTCCAATCAGCAACGCCGTGAGTTGCGGCAGCAGACGATAAGTAAACCGTGCAG